>NZ_DATCHP010000043.1:0-48844 GCF_036508315.1 Acetobacterium sp.
TACCCTGAACTACACAGCCAAAGAACTTTCAAAAGTCGAGGTTTTACGCCAGGAACTCATTGCAAACATTTCCCATGATTTACGGACGCCACTAACCCTCATCAGTGGCTACGCCGAGGCCATGCGTGACCTCCCCGATGAAAACAACTCGGAAAATGCTCAGATTATTGTGGATGAAACCCAGAGGCTTACTACGCTTGTCAATGATGTGATGGATATTTCAAAAATTCAATCTGGAACCCATACCATTCATCCAGTGAGTTATAACCTTACCACTAACATTAATGACACCGTTACCCGGATGAACAAACTTATGCATAACGATGGTTATCAAATCGTGTTTGGTTATGATGAGGAAATTACTCTGACTGCCGACGAAACACGGATCTCACAAGCGTTTTACAATTTGTTAATCAATGCCATAAATTACACTGGTCCGGATAAAAAAATCACAGTTTCCCAAAGCATCATCAAAAATTTTGGTGTTCCCCCAAGCTCCTGGGTGAAAATTGAAGTAGCAGATTCTGGTGAAGGCATTACTAAAGAAGAACTCCCCTATATTTGGGAGCGCTACTATAAGGTGGATAGAACTCATAAGCGGGCTGTTACCGGCACAGGCCTGGGTCTTTCCATTGTTAAATCCATTATCGACATGCATGGTGGTACCTATGGTGTTTCCTCGAAAATTAATGAAGGATCGGTTTTCTGGTTTTCATTAAAAATTTAATTAACAACTATTCTCAAGCTTTATCAACAGGAAGTCAAAACCCAATAATATGCAGTTAAAAATCACCATTCCCGTAGATATCCCTTTAATATTATCATTATTTGATTTATAATGATAAAGCAACTTTATGATATTATATTAATTTTACGAAATAGTTTTCAATGGGGAAAGCTAATAACAACGTAACTTTATTATATTATATTGTTCTACAAAATAATTTTCAAAGGAGAAAATTTATGAATTTACAACGACCAAACGGCAATGATGCCACTCAAACTTTTAACCGTTCTAAAAGCATTACACCTTGTTCCGGTATCTGTTCAAGATGCGTCGATGGATGCCGAGGCAATTGCGAGGTATTTAAAGCAACGTTCAGAGGCCGAGAACTTATTTATCCAGGTCCTTTTGGCAATGTAACTGCAGGCGGTGACAAAGATTACCCAATCGATTATTCACACTTAAATATTCAAGGCTATGCGTTGGGTGCAAAAGGATTACCAAACGGGGCAATCGGAAATCCTGATAATACTCGTTTTCCGGATGTTAGCACCGAAACTTCTTATGGCTGGGATTCAAAAGTAAAAATGAATGTCCCAATTTTCACCGGAGCACTTGGTTCCACAGAAATTGCCCGAAAAAACTGGGAACATTTTGCAGTTGGCGCAGCCATTTCAGGCGTCACAATCGTGTGCGGTGAAAATGTTTGCGGCATCGATCCTCGTCTTGTTTTAGACAAAAACAACAAGGTCATTGAAGCACCCGACATGGATCGCAGAATTGAATCCTATCGACGATATCACACTGGCATGGGGGAAATACTCATTCAAATGAACGTTGAAGATACACGTCTTGGGGTTGCAGAATACATCATCAATAAACACCACATTGATACCATTGAACTTAAATGGGGTCAAGGTGCAAAATGTATTGGCGGAGAAATCAAAGTTAATTCAATCGAACGGGCCATGGAACTTCAAAAAAGAGGCTATATCGTAACTCCGGATCCTATGGATCCTGTTATTCAGGCTGCATTTAATGGTGGTGCAATCAAGGAATTCGAACGTCATAGTCGCCTTGGCTTTATCAGCGAAGAAAGCTTCTTGGAAGAGGTCGCTCGTTTAAGAGCTCTGGGATACAAACGTATCACCTTGAAAACCGGCGCTTATGGTCTCAGAGAATTAGCCATGGCTATAAAATGGTGTTCAAAAGCTAAGATTGATCTATTGACCATTGATGGTGCTCCTGGCGGCACTGGTATGAGTCCATGGCGGATGATGGAAGAATGGGGGATGCCTTCCTTATACTTGCATTCTGCAGCCTATGAATTTGCCAAGATTTTATCAGATAATGGCGAACGCGTACCGGATTTAGCATTTGCCGGAGGTTTTAGCAGTGAAGATGGCGTCTTTAAGGCCCTTGCCCTTGGCGGTGGTTTTACAAAAGCCGTTTGCATGGGAAGAGCTTTAATGATTCCTGGTATGGTTGGTAAAAATATTGAACAATGGATTAAAGAAAATAATCTTCCAAAAACCGTCAGTGAATTTGGATCAACGCCAGAAGAAATATTTGTGTGTTATGAAAATGTAAAAGCCATGGTTGGATCCAAGGAAATAAAAAATATTCCACTTGGTGCCATTGGCATTTACAGTTATTCCGATAAAATTCGTGTTGGACTGCAACAACTCATGGCTGGTGCAAGATGCTTTAATACCGAAAGCATTACCCGAAATGAATTAATGTCTTTAACCGAGGAATGTGCGAAAGTGACAAAGATTCCATATCTTATGGATTGTAATCGCGATGAAGCACTCGCCATTTTAAAAGGCTAACAGCTATGTCTGACTGATTTTAAACTAATATTCAAAACTCGGATTTTCATCGATTTTTCTATAAGTTCCGGCGTATATTTTGGGTGAAAAAATAAAATAATGGAGAGTGTGCAGTTTCTTGTACACTCTCCATTATTGGTTTTAGCCACAATAAAATATGAAGCTATTTTCTAAATTTTATGAGCCTTGTCACAAAATTTTTTTAAACTTTTTTTAATTGCTTTTTATAGTGCCTTCTTGTAAAATGAAGGTACAAGTTTTTTCTGATAATTATAAAATAAAGGAGATTAATGCTATGAGTTTTAAAGATTTGATCAAAGATGTTACTGATCTGGCAAAAGATAGTTATGACACAATACAATCCGATATAGCCTTGAAAAGAGAAGAACAGCAACGGTTGCGCGATGAAATGGATAACCGGATCAAAGTCAATACTGAAAATGTTTTGAGTCAGCTTCTGAAAAACATTTCTTCAATGGATGCTCCATTTATTAGCGCAAAGAGTGACACTCTCATTTCATTTACCAAAGATTTTTTCGAAAAAATGCTTCTGCCGGGGAATAGCTCATCCTCAAGCATTGACATGCACCCTTATGAAGAAAAAATCCTGAAAAACGTTCAAAAAACCTTTTCGAATTATATGTTCTCAGAGAACTTTTTATTTCAGTTTAAAGATTCAAAAGGCCAAATTGTTCTCGTGACAACCAGCAACCTTTATTTCAAAATCGTTCTTCCTGACGAACCTTTCTTCTATAGCATTGGTTCTCTTCCGAATGAAAATGTTTTTGATATCAGCATCAGACAAGATGATGTAAAATTTGAAATTAGCGTTAACAATATCCAATTGATTTCTACTTCCTCAACAGATGTACAGAAATCTGATTACATCACTCTTTCTGATTATCTCAGCCGAATCAAAAATAATGACTTTACTATTACTGAAAATCAGATTGATGCTCTTACCCGTTCCAAACTAAACCATAATATTCTAGAAATTATTCGGAAACACATCTTGGATAATGAAAATCTCATTTATTTTGCCTGGGGAGGGAATAACATGACTGCAAAAGATTTCGTTGTTTGTACGAATAAACAACTTCTGATGCTCAGCCGTGACTTAGCTAGGACAATTAAACAGTTCAGTTATGAAGATATAACATCAATTTCAACCCAACAGGATACACTGGAATTTTTGGACTTTTCCCTTACGGTTGGGATGAACCCTAATAAAATAGTCATCGATGTTTCTGGAACTGATGAAAGTATTAATATTTTATATTCCAGAGAAGCCCAACGGGTTATAGAAGTTTATCAGCAATATAAAAAAGGGGTTTATGAAGATGCAAAACAAACCTGTGCTACTCATAAAGCAACTGCTGTTTCTCCGGAAAATCCAATTGAGCTCATTGAAAAATTGGCTATATTAAAAGAAAAAGGAATGATCACTGAAGAAGAATTCAATCAGAAAAAACAAGAACTATTGGGAAAATTATAATTTGTTTGAAACGGAGGAATACGCTATGGAATCTCAGAGCAGCATGCGCGTTAAACTCATCTTTAATCCCAGCTCCGGGGCAAATGTCGAGTCACCGGTAGAGATCGCCGATGTGCTTAAAGAAATGCAGACTTGGAAGTTCCTGCCTGAACTGTATTTGATTGATCCAGACTCTGATTTGCCTGGAGTGGTCGAAGATGCGATTTCACAAGGCATCCAAATGTTTGTAGTTTGCGGTGGTGATGGTACAATATCTGCTGTTACGAAAGCCCTGATGGGTACAAATGCTATCCTCGGCATTATCCCAGCTGGCACTCAAAACAATGTGGCTCTCAGCCTAGGTATTCCTACTGATATTCCTGGTGCAGTTGCTATTCTGGGAAAAGGACAGCCACTAAAAATAGATATTGGATTGGTTACCTGTAACGATATCAGCACTCCTTTTATAGAACTTTGCTCGGTAGGATTGTTCTCTACGCTTTTTCCTTCCGGGGATGACATCCAGCATGGTAATATCGCACGTATCGGTGATTTTTTAGGAATCCTGACCACTTCCCCACCATCTGATATACATCTTTTGCTGGATGATAATAAAGAAATCCATAAGTTCGGTCATGCGGCGTTAATTTCAAATATGCCCTATATCGGTCGCCATTATCAGGTAGGTGCTCCCGATGCATATAATGATGGCTTATTAGATGTGTTGTTTTTTGCCGACCTGTCAAAACTTGATTTAATCGGTTATATTCTTAACGGAGTGGGAACAGATACCCCGGAAGATCCTCGAATTCAACACTATCGGGTCCGGCGAGTAGTCATCGACACTCAGCCCGCAATGCCTGTGATGGCAGATGGAATAACTCTGGGCGAAGGTAAAGTACTAATCGAAGTAACGCGGCATGCTTTAACGGTTATGGTTGGAACGACAGAGTCAGATGAATTGGTTTAATCGGAACATATCCTTGAAAAACAAGGTCATAGACCCGACTGTGGAAATCAGGGTGCCTGATCTTGAAATTCACGGAGTATGGAAAAAGCTTATCAATTGGGCACGTCATATTCGACCTGTTTACTGGTTAATAATCACTGCCATTCTTTTGGTGTTATTTTTAACGCTTTTCCCGGATAATGTACGGATCATACTTTTGTCGCGTTTAAAAGCTCAGGGAGTCTTAGTGAGCCTGGTCCTGATTTTCAGTTTAATAGCCATCTCTCTTGTTTGGTCAGTTGGTCAGCGTATCGATGTTTGGGTATTTATGTTTTTCAATATGCATCGGCGGCGTGAACCCTGGCTTGATTGGCTAATGCTGTGTTTTACTCAAATCGGAAGTGGATTTTTTGCTATGATCGTTGCTATTATCTTATATTTTTTAGATAATCATTTATTATCCTATGAGTTTGCATTGGGGACTTTGACATTATGGTTGGTTGTTGAACTTATAAAAGTTCTCATCCATCGTACGCGGCCTTATTTGAAACTGGAAAATAGTCGGGTTGTCGGATCACGCGCCAGTGGAAGTTCGTTTCCCAGCGGACATACCAGCCAGTCTTTTTTTATGGTGACCGTGCTGTCCCATTATTATCAAGTCGATTTTCTTCTATGGCTTTTGATGTATGCTGCTGCTTTGTTGGTGGGGATCACACGTATCTATGTAGGGGCGCATTACCCGCGGGATGTCCTGGGAGGTGCCATCCTTGGCACTGCCTGGGGGCTTTTAGGCGTGATTGTTAACAATTCTTTTTGAGGTTTATTCCATTCTAAAATGATTTTTTTTGCTTTTTTGAGAACCTTTTATCATGCTTATAGAAGTCATTAGTTCTGTATTCATGGGAAGAATCCAAAATATTTACAGCAGAACTCATGTTTGCTCATTCAGAAATCCGGAAATACGTTTAAAAAATAACATCAATGGGAAGTAACACATTCAATTGCTGTAAAAAAAACCGAAGAACCTTGGTATTTAACCCGGATTTCTTCGGTTTTCTTTGCTTTTACTAGATTAATTTTGTTGTTATACTATTTTAGTCTGTGATGTCTTTTATGGTTGCGATATCTTTTTCAAATACACTCTCCACTAATCTTGAGCGATCATTGGATCTGTTTCACGTTAACTGTTGTATTTCCTAAAAACGTCATCTTGTTGTTATTATCTATGCCATAAACATGAATATGGTATAACCCGCTGTCATAATTATGGTCCTTAATATCCATCGTGACGCTGTAACTCCCATCGCTTTTTTTTGTGGCGCTGTACCATCTGATATCGTCCTGACCGTTGATGGCACTCCAAATAGGAACCAGTATCTGTTTAACACCATTCGGTGCGTTAATCCCTTTAATCGTTGCGGTAATCTTATTACCGGATATGCTTGCTGCCACTGCGCTGGCCGTCATTGGTTTGAGGGTCACTGTTGTATTTCCTAAAAACGTCATCTTGTTGTTATTATCTGTGCCATAAACATGAATATGGTATAACCCACTGTCATAATTATGGTCCTTAATATCTATGGTGATGCTGTAACTCCCATCGCTTTTTTTTGTGGCGCTGCACCATCTGATATCGTCCTGACCGTTGATGTCACTCCAAATAGGAACCAGTATCTGTTTAACACCATTCGGTGCGTTAATCCCTTTAATCGTTGCGGTAATCTTATTACCGGATATGCTTGCTGCCACTGCGCTGGCTGTCATTGGCTTGCTGGTCACTGTCATACTGCAGGTGCTCGTGAGGTTATTTGATGTTTTTGCGGTGATTACCGCTTTCCCGATTTTAATCCCCTTTACATTACCACTTCCATCCACAGTCACAATGCTGGTATCGCTTGAACTCCATATTATGGTTTTATCGGTGACGTTAACGGGAGTCAGTGTCGCAATAATCTTTTCACTTGCACCAACTATCATATTAGCAGTCATTTTATTTAAAGTGATATTTGTTGCATACACCATTTTGTCTATAATTAAATAATCACTAATAGTTTTCATTGCTTTGGTTCCATCAGCATCTTTGACCTCTACATATAAAGTATAAATTCCAGATTGTGTAGGAACAAAAGTCGCTAAATTACTGGTTGAAAAATCATTCAAAATGACAGTAGAACCATTAAATTGATAATAAAATTTATATTCGTAGGGACTCTGTCCGCCACTGACTTCTGCACTTAATTGAATGTTTGTATTAACTTCCTGACCTGAAGCTATATCAGTTGAAAAACCAGAAATCTCCAAAGGCGGCAATACCGCTTGTATAGCTTTATCTAATTGAATCCGTCCTTTTCCATAATAATTATCTTTTCCAGTATCTCCCAAGTCTAAAGCCGTATCCTTTAGAATGTTTTCAACTTCTAAAGCAGCTAAATTTGAATTAGCGGCAATCAACACTGCACATGATCCCGCAACAATTGGAGCTGAAAAAGAAGTACCGCTTACAACGGCATAGGATCCATCAATTGTTGTTGTGCAAATTGTCTTCCCGGGAGCACACAAGTCAACTTGATCATTATATTGTGAAAAAGAAGCTCGACCATCCTCTGAAGTAGTTGCCGCAACAGAGACCACATTCTTATAAGAGGAAGGATAAGAATATTTTCCTGCATAACCAGATAAAGAACCTTCATTTCCAGCTGAGGCAACTAAAACCTTTCCTGCATGAGCAGCATATTCTATCGCCGTTTGAAGTGTAGGATACTCATCATATCCTCCAAAGCTCATGTTAATTACCTTGACGTCGGATCGATCAGAAGCAGCCATAATCGCAGCACAAATATAAGCTAGATCCAGGGACATATCCCCAGAATATTTACCGCCAGTACGATAAGGTGCAATTTTTATATTAGAAGTTCCACAAACACCAGCAATCCCAATCTCATTGTTGGTAACTGCTGCAATACAGCCACTTACCATGGTTCCATGGCCAGATACATCAACAACATCGATTGTTTTGTTTACATAATCATATCCCTCGACGATTTTACCCTGCAAGTCAGGATGGGATTCATTAAGACCACTATCTATAACAGCCACAACAATCGGTTCCGTATTGGCTACCTGATCCCAGGTTTTATCTGCACCAATATTTTTAAATTGCCAGGCATCCCCATTTTGTATATACGGATCATTTGGAAGAGCTGCTACCTGGATGGTGCCATTTCTACCCACTGCCAAAACATCTGGATTAGCTTCCAATTCAGAAATAAGTTGATCCGTAGTTATATCATTTTTAGTTTCTAAAATATCAACACGATCTGATACCTGTTCCCCTGATTTAATATCATTTGAATTGAGAGCAAGACTTTTTAAATTATTTTCGCTGCTACTTGCATAAATGACCACAATCTGCTGGTCAACGTTAAGGTCTTTACTGATCTCTGGAAGTTCTTCCAAACTATTAATGATATTCGAAGAACTTTCTACGGTTTTCTCTGGTTCTATAGTAGCGGTATTTAAAATTTCAGGGCTTAGAGTTCTTTCATTTTCATCTGTCAAATTCGTTGCCATGGTTCCAATTGGCAGAAAAACCAGTATTATTATACACCCTAATATTAGAATGAGACCTCTTATCAATCCTTTTTTCATGCTTCTCCTTTTTTATTGAGCTCAATTATAATGACTCGCCAAACCGTTTAAACAACGCATTTCAAGTCAAATCATCGGGAAATATACCACTGAAAACTTGGTGCGTGGATATATGGAAGACTCTGATCAATTCAACCAAAGTATTGTTGATTAATATCATGCCTATTCCAAACAAGGCTATCGGAATTATGAACAATTCATCAAATAGCTACTGCCTAAATTAATCGTACAATAATTCTGTGCAGAATATCCACTGTTTCATCTAAATTAGTTGAAGCATCCTTTATATGATGATATACCTCTCTCTTTTTTATAGCAATCATGGGATCTTTACTCGCAAATACCGAAATCATTCCGTCTCTGTACATCTTTTCTATTTGTATATGTGTATCTCGCATCTTTGCAACTGCCTGTTCTGATTTATTTGGATATCTTTCTAAATCATTCACAGCTTCTGAAAATATATCCACCCCAGTCTTTAATTGTTCTACCATGCTAATAATAATAGCATTTGGTTTAACATCAAAGGCTTCCATGGAAAGCAGGCTTGATTCAGCATAATTTAAAACCTCATGCATTCCCACAGAAATAGAATAAATATCTCCCCGATCAAAAGGGGTTGTAAAAGCTTGGATCAAATCCTTTTCCAATTTCATTCTAACGTCATTTGCTTCTTTAACATAATGAATTAAAGCTTCACTTTCGGTCACAGATGGGTTTCTTACCCAATTATCAAGTGCCTTTACCCCTAATCCATTGGTATAGGCTTGTTTATATAGCATTTCATAGAATTTATATTTTACGGGAAAAATTCGATCAATTATATTTCTCTTTTTCATAATTTCTAGTTTCCTCCTATGATGAAACATTAAACATGAAAGTAAATATTGAGTATATCACTCCAGACACAATGGCTGATATTGGAATAGTGATACACCAGGCAATGATAATTTCTTTTACGATTCCCCAATGAACCATTCTATATTCATCGGCTGCACCAACCCCCATAATACTTCCTACCACAACATGCGTGGTTGAAACAGGTGCCCCCACAAGGGTAGCTCCAAAAATCGAGGTGAGCGAGGCCAATTGAGAATTAAGACTGTGAAGTGGTTTAATGTCAAATATTCCTCTTCCCAAGGTTTTCATGATGCTCCACCCTCCCAGCATCGTACCCATAAACATCACCAGTCCACCACACACCCGGACCCAAAGTGGTGCTGTTTGTATTGCTGTTCCACTCCATGCCGCCAAAGCCAAAGTGAATATTCCGATGATTTTTTGGGTATCATTTGACCCGTGACTGTAAGAAAGCCCGGCAACCATGAACCATTGACTTCTATTTAGATTTTGATTAATTGAAAATTTTGAATTCCTTAAAAGTAATTTTGCCACTTTCTCAATGACAAATGCAATTGCAAAGCCAATAAAAGGGGACAACAGCAATGCTATCACCACTTTAACGATACCAGTAATTTGGTGATTAGGTCCAATTAATTCATTCCATCCCCATAACACATGCTGATATCCAGAGGAAACGATCACCGCCCCGATGATGCCACCAATTAAAGCATGGGTAGAACTCGATGGCAGGCCTAATTTCCATGTGATTAAATTCCATAAAGTGGCTCCACAGATAGCTGCAAATAAAATAGCTAACAATGACGTGTTTGTTGGTAAGTCAATTAACTCAGAAATAGTATTTGCTACTAAATTTCCTCCGAAAACCGCACCCAGAAGTCCAAAAAACGAAGCAACTGCAACGGCTTGTTTTGGACTTGCCGCTCCGCTATTGATAAAAGTTGCCACCACCGAGCTTGCGTCGTGAAGGCCATTGGTTAATGCAAAAACAAGCCCAACTAAAATGACTAATATTAAAATAATTGTTATACTGATCGGTATCATTTTCCCAACTTCCAAAAATCAAAGGACTTTATTAACACAACTTACTTTTTCTAATACTATACCAATAACGTCCTTTTTTTGCAACAAAAAAACCCTGTTACTTATCGTAACAAGGTTAGAAAAAGCATGAAAAAAACTAAACATTGGTTCCAAGTAAAATTAAGAAGTTGGTTTTTTCATTATTTTAAAATAAAAGCCTGTGACCATTAATGTAACCACGACAAAAATGATCCCAATCGCAATTTTCTGGGAAGGCACTTTTTCTTTTACCGGATACCCATTCTCAACGACTTCTATAGAAGTGGCATGAATATCCATATCCCCGCCATGTTCTACACAGGCTCTGTTGAATACGCCAGTCACTTTTACCTTATCGCCAATATTCAGATAATCCCCAAATACCTTTATCTTGTTGGCATCTTCACGGTTTAACCATATTCCAATGGCATTGGTTCCATCGTTGATGTTGACCCATGCGTTATTGCCTCTTTCTAATGCCTCACTAATGGCTTCGCCTTGAACGACGACTGTTTTGCCATCCATAACCTTGGCAGTCTCAATCAATTGATTGAGACTAATCGTCTCTATTCCAAAAGCAACGCCGGCAAAAAGGAAAAATGCAACAACTGTTAAAATCAATGCTCGAGTTACTTTATCCATAATTTTTTTACTCCTCCAATGATAAAACCAATGAGAGCAAAAACTGAAATGAACTCCAGCCTTCCCAGATACATGGCTATGATATAATAAACTTTTAAGCCTACCGGCATAAATGGCGTTGTAACACCTATGGATAAGCCCACATTACCTGTTACAGATGCCATCTCAAATGCAGCATTTGATAGCGGATACCCGTAATAAGCTCCTAACGCCATTCCAATGGTAAAGGTGACCATATAACAAATAATGATAAGCGCCGATACTTTGACTAAACCATCTGTTAATATCTGTTCTTTAATATGATGGAATCTAAACAGCTTAACATTTCTTTCCGAGGACAGTAATTTTTTAATATCTGCAATAACTCCCTTAAATACAACGGCTACTCTTAGCCCTTTAAAGCCACCTGCTGTTGAACAGGCCGAGCCTCCGATGAGCATTGCCACGACCATGATTAAAATACCGAAGTCTCCCCATTCCTTAGCGAATTGACTTGCATAAACATTGTTAAATCCTGTTGTTGTATGTGCTGACAGTACATTATAAACGACTCTTCTAAACATCGAGACTGCATCTGCATACACTCCTGATTTTGATAATGCGATAACAGCCAATGCCGAGGTAATAAATGTTGTAATAAAGAAACTTTGGGTCTCTATATTTTTTACGATTTCTTTCTTATTTCCAGACCATGCAGCATAATGCAAACCGAAATTCAAGGAACCAAGAATAAAAAATACAATGGTTATGATCTCATAGGAAAAGCTATGATAAAACATCATATTTTGCGTATAGGGGGCAAATCCTCCGGTACTCCAGGCCGATTCAAAAATAAAAAGTCCACTGAAAAATGCGGACAATGGATTGAGTCCTATTAAAATTCCATTGATCCAAAGAGCGATGGTTCCAATTAACAAATAAATCAAACTGATTTTCCAGATGATTCTTGCAGTACCTTTAACATTTGGTACAAGATTTATATCCTTACCCTCGCCAACATAGAATATATAGGCACCACCTGTTTCTTTTAATAAAAAGGTAAGGGCAAGAACGATCATTCCCTGTCCACCAATAAACGTAAGCATATGCCGCCACATATTCAAACCTAAAGAGAGGTGATCCAAATCCTGAGTCAATACTAAGCCCGTTGTTGTAAAACCACTCATTACATCAAAGCAGGCATCTAAGAATGAATAGACATGTCCGCTCAATGCATAGGGAATAGCACATAAAACCATTAATATTACCCAGGAAAGGGATGCCACAACAAAACCATGTTTCCATTGGACAAATGATTTGTTTTCACGGGTTTCCCTGCCAATCAAAATCAGACTTAAACCCAGCGTTGTTGATATGGCCAAAGTGATTAAAAAATCAAAAAATGGATTCCATTCTCTCAAAAGCAACGATGTGGCCAAGGGAATAAGCGTTAAAAAAGCAATCCCCAAAACAACAAAACCCGTATAATAACTAATGATAACGATGCTGTAAAACTTACTTTTAAAAGTATTCATGCTTTCACATCATTAGGGCAAATGTGAGTAAATAAAATGCTGCGATATATACCCCCACTGCCAGCAATTCTGCCAGTAATCCTTTAACTTCATTTTTTTTCATTTGCATTATTTCCCCCTGTTAAGTAAATGCTTTTTCAATATTAATAAAGCAGCATGATTTGTGATTACTAAAACTTTATCATCTTCCAGAATTTGGGTATCCCCTCTTGGGTATATAACTTTTTCATCCCGTAATATTGAAGTAATAACACATTCGTCTGGTAATATCAAGTCCTTGATAAACCTGTTACACCATAGGGTTTCTTTATGAACCAGGATTTCAACTAAAATCATGGATCCACGTTCAAGAGTATGGATGATTTTAAAATTATCTTTGCCGAATTCGTATTCGATCAGATTTGCTATTACCTCAGTACTGCAAACTGTTCTGTCTACTCCCAGAGCATTAAACATCGCTATATTTTTGGGATTGTTTATTCGGGCGATGGTTTTATTAATAGCAAAGCTTATTTTTGATATTTCACAGATGACCAAATTCTCTTCATCGGTTCCAGTCACTGCCGCAATTATTTCTGCTTCCTGAATCCCTGCATCTTTTAAAACATCCAGGTCTGTGCCATCACCGCAAATAATATCAGCGTCAATATCTTCGGCAATCCTCTCGCAAGTCGCCTGATCGCGCTCGATTAATACAACATGATAGCCTCTTTTTTTTAGGGTCTTAATCAGATAATAGCCGACTTTTCCGCCACCAATAATAATTGATTTCATTTTTGCATCTCCTTTGAAAATGAGGCTATTAATTTTTCTCTGCATTTTTTATTAATGGTACAGATGATTTTTGCCCCAAACGGCACCACTGCATCTTTTTTGGGCAACATAAAATTATTCTCAATAATTAAACCTGAAATGATAATGGGATACCTCTCCTCGATCTCCTTAACGGTTGAAATTTTCCCTTTATTCACGGAAAGCTCTATAATTTCATAATCTTTATCTAATGTTGCAATAAGGTCCAGATTCTTTTCAGTGATCTTCCTTTTTAGAATTTCAACGCCCAACTGGGTTGGAGAAATCGTTTCTATGCCAAGCATATCATAAATATATTTCCGACTGGGGTCATTAACTCTTGAAATCATTCTCGGAACATTGTAAATCTTTTTTGCAATAAGTGACACTGTAATGTTAATATTTTCATCGGAAGTTACTGCTAAAACAAAATCAGCTTTGGTAATTCCAGCCTCAAGCAAATGATCGTTATCATACTCAATACCTTTGATTTTCGTTCCATTAAAAGCACTTCCTAAAACATTCAAACGATCATTATAACGGTCAATAATTGAAATATCCAGTCCTGCAATCGATAATTCTTTAGCCAAAGTGCTGCCTAATTTCCCACAGCCAACAATAATTACATGCATAGCGTTCTCCTCTAACATAAAGTTATTCATTAACATCTAAAAACGAAAAACAGTGATTAGAAAACACAAAAATCAATTTATGTTTAACTTTAAGTTCCTGATTGCCAATTTATTTGTATTAAAGCTTCATATTTTCATCTTGCTTCATACCCTATGAAAATTATCATACCTCATATAAAGTTTGTGTTAAGAAGTCATGATGATGTGTAAAGTTATCGTAAATAATATTAACGATTACGAGACCTCAAATAATTCTTTTACTTTTTTTAATTCCTGTGGGATTTTGATACCTTGTGGACAATGCTCTTCACATTTTCCACATTCTATACAATTTGACGCCTTTTGCTTTGGTCCAAACCGTCTGTAGTTATCCGATTTACCAAACATATAATAATCATTGTAGGCGCTAAAATTTCGAGGGATCTGTACCCCTTCAGGGCATGGCATGCAATATCCGCAGGATGTACAATTTACTTTTATCTTTTCCATAAAAATATTTTTAGCTTTCTCAATAACGTCTAATTCTTTTTCAGTGAATGCATTTGCCTCAGTTATACTTGCAATTTTAATGTTTTCTGAAACTTGTTCCATTTCATTCATACCACTTAAAACAACCGATACCTCAGGGTGATTCAATATCCATCCAATGCCCCATTCTGCAGGTGCTTTTTTTATTTCTGCCTGATTGAAAACAGCTTTTACATCATCTGGAACATTTGCAAGTTTACCACCTCTGAGAGGCTCCATAATTGTAATACCCAAACCCTTTTTTGCAGCATATTTTAAGCCTTCTGTTCCCGCCTGAAATTCTTCATCTAAATAATTGTATTGAATCTGGCAAAATGACCAGTCATAATAATCAACTATTTCTTTAAATAAATCAAGTTTATCATGGAAGGAAAATCCTGCATATCTAATTCTTCCGTCTTTTATCGCCTGATCTAAAAATTCAGGAAACCCAGCTTCTTTTAACTGTGGCCAAGTGGTGCTATCAATGCCATGCACTAAATAAAAATCAATGGTATTGGTATCGAGTCGTTGTAATTGGTCATTTAAATAATGATCCATATCTTCTCTTGTTTTAATTAACCAGCTTGGAAGTTTTGTTGCTAACTTGACTTTCTCTCTATAGCCATTTTTTAAAGCTTTTCCTACTAAGGGTTCACTTTTCCCGCCTTTTTTCATATCAATACCATGATATGGATATGCGGTGTCCACATAATTAACCCCATGATCAATGGCATAGCGAATTAAATTAATCGCCTTTTCTTCATCTATATTTGTTGGATCGCCCTCACCCAGAAGAGGTAATCTCATACAGCCAAAGCCAAGGGTAGAAACCATTTCATTTGTCTTTCCAAACTTTCTATACAAAATAATAAACGCCTCCTTTAATAAATAATATTGTTAACATAGTATCAGTGAATCAATAAATTTTTCTTAACTAAAACTTTATTGGTCATTATATCATATTGTATTGTATTGTAAATCCACCGGACTATGCTAAATTATAATGACAGGGTAGCCTTCGAAAGTCCGAACTGTTGACAAATCTCATAAAGCCAGCATATAATTATCAGTGCCGTAAAAGGTAACCTATTTTGTATAGTGAAAGGATTGTTTCCATGTTAAATGAATTTTCCAGATCAGAATTACTCCTGCAAAAAAAAGGCATAGACAAACTCAAAGCATCGACTGTGGCGGTTTTCGGCATCGGCGGCGTCGGTTCATTTGCTGTGGAAGCCTTAGTCCGTACCGGCATTGGGAAGATTGTCATTGTCGATGATGACTGTATCTGTTTAACCAACATCAACCGCCAGCTGATTGCAACCCGAAAAACAATCGGACAAGCTAAAGTGGACATCATGAAAGCGCGGATTCATGAAATCAACCCGAGAGCGGAAGTCATATCCCACCGCAGCTTTTTTAATGCTGACAGCGCTAAAGATTTCGATTTTGAGAGCTATGATTATATCATTGACGCCATCGATATCATCTCTTCAAAGCTCTTATTAATCGAAATTGCAAACGATAAAAACATTCCCATTATCAGCTGTATGGGTGCCGGTAACAAACTTGATCCCACCCGTTTTGAAGTCGCCGATATCTACAAAACTTCCATCTGTCCCCTTGCCAGAGTCATGCGCTCCGAACTCCGAAAAAGAAGAATTCCATCTTTAAAGGTTGTTTATTCCAAAGAAGTCCCTATGACCCCTTTGGATAATGACGAAAACAGCTGTAAAAGCAATTGTATCTGCCCTCCTGACACAGCACGAAAATGCAGCGATCGACGCCAGGTTCCAGGCAGTGTTTCATTTGTTCCATCAGTGGCGGGTCTCATTCTTGCAGGTGAAGTCATAAAAGACATTGCTTTTTTCTAAATGATACTTCATTTGCAAAAGCAGATAAACTAAAAAGGAGACATATCAATCTATGGTATGTCTCCTTTAAACGTTCGGATTAAACCAACACCAAATACTCAAAGGGATTTGGTGTTAATGTCTGATGCATTCAGGAACTGATTCGACCAAAATGCCAACTGGTCCAAATGAAAGCTACCAATCCAAAAATCTTCAATCAGTAAACTCAACGGTTACTTTATTAACATCCCATAAGGACTCTATCTTTTCAATGGCGTCTTCTTTAATAGCATTGGAAAATTGATGGTTTTCCGGTAGATCTATAATGATATGGACATTTCCATCCTTTATTTTTATTTCCTTAACTAAATGAGTGGCCACCATATCCAATCCCTTAATGGGATTCATAACTTTCTTCAGTCTTTTTCGCACGATTTCCTCAGTCGTATTTACTTTTTCAGTGATAAGCCCATGTTTTTCTTCATAATTGAGAATTGCCGACTTGAGAACCTCTACTGCCAAAACTGAGCAGTGAACCTTAATTTTAGGAAGACCGCCTAATGCTTCCGAGGCTTCCTTCCAAGTGATTTTTTTAGCCTCTTCAATGGTTTTGCCCTTGGCAAGTTCTGTAACAATCGAACCCGTTGCAATATTTGAAGCGCATCCATAGGATTCAAATTTTATATCTGTTATTATTTTTGTTTCAGGATCGACTTTAAGATATAAAGAAACCATATCCCCACATGCCGGACTCCCTTCCGTCGCTTTCCCATCCGCATCCTCTATTCTTCCAGTATTTCGCGGATTTTTAAAATGCTCCAAAACAAGATCATTATACGGACTTGCCATTTGATATTCCTCCTATTCTTTACCTAAAGGACTGATTTTTCTTAAATTTTCTACAACATTAGCAAGGGTCTTCACAACAAAGTCCACCTCATCCATTGTATTAAATCTTCCAAACGTAAATCTTATGGACCCATGAGCTCTTTCATGATCCCCGCCGATTGCAGCGATGACATGACTGGCCTCCAGGGATTTGCTAAAACATGCCGAACCGGTACTCACCGCAATGCCGTACATATCCAGATGAAGTGTTATGGATTCTCCTTCAACATAATGAAAAGTGATATTGGCGTTTTGAGGTGTTCTTCTTGTGGGATGCCCGTTTAATATGACATCAGGAATTTTATCAAACACCACTTCTATGATTCTATCCCTCATCTCGATTAGCCGCATATTTTCTTTTTCTGTGACACACTCAACTGCTTTAGCAAAGCCGACGGCTCCGGGAATATTATCCATGCCACCTCTTAAATCAAATTCATGAAAACCGCCGTCCATCATTTTTGCAATCGGAGTTTTTTTTCGTATATACAGCCCTCCGATCCCCTTTGGCCCATGAATTGTGTGAGCCGATACCGTAATCAAATCTATCGGTACTTTACTTACATCCAATGGCTCTTTTGTAAATGTATGGGTTGCATCCGTATGAAAAAGAACACCCTTTTCCCTGCATAAACCACCGATTTTTTCGATATCCTGGATGGTGCCAATTTCCTGATTCCCATGTTGTATGGAAACAAGTATCGTTTCTTTTGTTATAAGATCCCTGAGATGATCGATATTGACAAAGCCATACTCGTCCACATCCAGATAATCCACCTTGAATCCCTGTTTTTCAAGGGTTCTGGCACTGTATAGAACCGGAAAATCCTCAATTTTAGAAACAATGAGATGTTTTCCTTTTTTTTCGCCTAGGGCCTTGGCAACACCTTTAATGGCTAGATTGCTCGATTCAGTGCTGCCCGAAGTGAATATAAACTCATTATTATTTGCGCCAAGAGATTTAGCCATCCTGCCCCGTGCATCTTCCATGGCTTCTCTTGCTTCAATCCCTAAAGAATATCCGAATTCTGAAGTTGCTACTGAATAGCGTTCAAAATAAAAGGGCATCATCGCTTCCAAAACTTTCTCATCAAGTCGAGTTGCTGCAGCATTATCCATATAAAAAACTTTTTCCATGATTTCCCCCTTTAAATAAACAACGTTATGGCGGAACTTCTAGCCTCTTTTATATAGGTTCCAACAGCACCATACTCATCAATATAATCCTCCCTTAAATCAGATCGTTTTAAACCCATAATATCCATGGTCATTTCGCATGCAATAATTTTTCCACCCAGTTCCTTAAAATCTGACATGAGTCTATCCAAAGAAGCTACATTGCTTTTTTTCATACGATTCAACATCATCATTTTTCCTAATCCCAAAAAATTCATTTTAGATAAAGGCCCTTTTTCCAATCCGCCTTTTTTAAGACGCAAAAGCCCCCAAAACGTGAAAAACAGTGATGTATCCATGCCCATGGCCAAAGATCCGTTGGAGACGATCAGTGCACTGTATAGTTTGTCCATATCTCCGCTTTGAACAATGATTGTAGTTTTATCGCTCATAAGATATTCCCCCTTACCTAAGAATCTTTATTTTCCAGATTTTGTCATTTTCCTCTATACTGATAACTTTTAACGACAATGCATCCGCAGCCATCGGTATTTCTTTCTTGGACGCAGGATTGTCTCCAATAATCTCAACAACATCTCCCGGCACTGCTTTTTTGACAGCTTTCCTCATTTCAACCAATGGAACCGGGCAAGTTTCGCCTCTCACATCTACATGAATTTCCGCCATAACGATACCTCCTTATTAAATTATTTTTATGCTAAACAAATGCAATCTCCAAATTCCAGCTAATAATATAATGTTATTGTATTACTTACCCTATTGTTAGGGATTTATTATATAAAATTTCATTTTATTAAAATAAATCAATTTTTTATATAAAAAATGACCGAAATCTCTGAAGATCAGACATCCCAGTCACTGGAAAAACAACAAGTTTTCATAATATGGTAATTAGCATCATTTTTTCAACGATATCCAAACAATGACGCTCATCATACGTATTCTTCTTTGATTTCTGAAGTATACATCTTAAATCCATTTCCGCCTTGGTGCTTAACTTCATACATAGCAAAATCAGCCTTATTAATCAGCATATCCGCATCTATGCCGTGGTCAGGAAATATACTCATTCCAATACTTGATCCAATAAATAATTGGTTCTTTTTATAGGTTAATTCTGCGCGTAATGTTTCTACAACAGCCGCCGCCGTTTTTTCAGCAATGATGGAATTTTTCAAATTTCTTAGTATAACTATGAATTCGTCTCCACCAATGCGACTTATGGTATTCGTTGCGCAAATAATTTTCTTTAATCTCAATGCCACATTCTTAAGTACAATATCGCCTGCTTCGTGACCATAATTATCATTAATACTTTTAAAATGATCCAAATCAATGAAAAGAATTGCAAATTTTTCATTTTCATCATCTAAAAGCACCTCAATATCTTCTAACATTTTTTTTCTGTTTGAAAGTTCTGTAAGTGCATCGTAGTATATAAAATGACGTATCTGATCTTCTGCAAGCAGTCTCTCTTTAATCTCATTTTTAAGCATTCTATTTTTTTCTTCTAATATTAATGTATTCTCCCTCTGTACAATCGCTAATTTTTTTCTTTCAGAAACATCATGAAGTAGAATAAGGATTCCTAATATATCTTTATATTCATCGGAGATAACGGTTGCGGATAATTCACAGACAATGGTTTCTTGATTTTCATTATGCAAATCAACTTCAATATTAGTCATATTTCCTATCTGCA
The DNA here is from genome assembly GCF_036508315.1 of Acetobacterium sp. Taxonomy (GTDB): domain Bacteria; phylum Bacillota; class Clostridia; order Eubacteriales; family Eubacteriaceae; genus Acetobacterium. The sequence goes on from NZ_DATCHP010000043.1 coordinate 20,218, forward strand.
TTAGGGTATTGAAATTGAAATTTCGGAAATTTATAATATTATCCAGTGAATGCTGCTTTAAATCCTTGTAGCCAACGCCTGTTAAATTCAGTGAAGCTTCATTACAATTTTTCACAAGGAAATCCTCGCCTAATATGAAGATCGGTTCATTCACAGCATCAAAAATATATTCTGATACCAATTCATAAGAAATTGACATCATTTTATATCTAGTAATAGCGTACCACACGCCACTCATTGCAATAGAGATTGTTATTATCCCGTACGGAAAATTCACAATACCAATTAGCGGAAAAATAAAATTTGATATTACAAATAAACAAAAAGTCATTAAATAGGCAATTAAAATAATTTTGAGCTGTTTTCTAACTCTATTCTTTTGAGAATTTATCGCATGAAAATATGTCATTACAATAACTGCTATACCTGCAACTATAATATATATACTAAAAATAGTACCACTGGTTGTCGTAATATATAAATTATCTACAAAGCCGTAGGCTTCCTTGCTTACTACTTGAGAGGGTTCATATATTAAATTACTTATGAAAAATATGATTGAAACGATATATACTGAAAATCGTATTATTGAGCTGGATTTTTTTTGATTTGTATCTATAAAATAAAGCGCGATGGATATACATACCCCACTAAAAAAACACCAACCTAAGGCAGAAACGATTCTCCAACTATTTGCAATTTCTATATTAGGAGAAATTAACATGAATGCATATCCTATGGCCCAAAGGCTTGTAGAAATAGATAAAATAAGAAACATTACATTGATTTTTGATTGATGATCTCTCTGATAATTATAGATACCCATAAATAAGTAAAAAACAAAACATATACATAATATTGCAAACAAAATCGTTTGAATATTATCTGCTCCCAGCATCACCAATCCCCCCTTTTCATTTTGATCCTAATTCTGACATTAATATTATCGTCATCTGCGATTATAATATTAGATTTAATTCCCACATGATTTTATATTTCTAAGCAATTGTAATTAATCCTTGCCGAATCCTACTGGATCCTTTGAAAAATCTGACTCCTGAAGCAACGTAAAAAAAACCGCACCAGATTAATTCTCTGATACGGTGATCATATTCAACAAAAAGTCAAACAAATCTTATTTTGTGCTTATATTCCCCCGAGTCTTTATCCATCTCCTATAATCTTCTTGCAATCTCTCTTATAAGTTCTTCCGAAGCGGTCCATCCGAGACAGGGATCTGTAATGGATTTCCCATAAATGCTGCCATCAACCGCCTGGCTGCCTTCTTCAATATAACTTTCAATCATCAGACCTTTAACATAATTTCTGAAACCAGAGTCATAGTGGCGATTCCGCACCACTTCATAAGCGATTCTGGGTTGTTCGCCAAAACGCTTGTTTGAATTTGCATGGTTAAGATCGATAATAACCCCCGGATAATCCAAATCACGTTTTTCGTACATTTTAATCAGATGTTTTATGTCCTCATAATGGTAGTTAGGAAAGTTACGGCCATGCTGATCCACTGACCCCCTCATAATAGCATGGGCTAAAGGATTGCCTGGTGTTTGTACTTCCCACCCTCTGTAAATGAATGTATGGCCAACCTGTGCTGCCCGGATAGCATTTAACATCACTGAGATATCACCACCTGTCGGATTTTTCATGCCTGCTGGTATTTCCAAGCCGCTGGTGGTTAATCGATGTTGTTGGTTTTCAACGGATCTTGCGCCAATCGCCACATAACTCAATAAGTCCTCTAAATACGCATAATTATCCGGATAAAGCATTTCATCCGCACATGACAAACCTGTTTCTTCGATGGCTCTAATATGAAGTTGCCTGATGGCTTTAATACCTTCTACCATATTAGCCTTTTTACTCACATCAGGCTGATGTGCCATTCCTTTATAGCCTTCACCTGTGGTTCTTGGTTTGTTGGTATAAATCCGAGGGATCATAATGATCTTGTCTTCAACCTCTTTTTGAATTTTACTTAAACGACTCACATAATCGATAACCGCTGTTTCGTTATCAGCTGAACATGGTCCGATAATCAATATAAATCGATCATCCCTGCCTTCAAAAACGTCTCTGATCATACGGTCGCGTTCCAGCTTTATTTTTTTACCTGCTTCAGACAATGGCATTAGTTTAAATATTTCGCTGGGTGATGGAATCTCTTGAATCAACTTAAAGCTCATATGTAACTCCCTTATATTCTAATTTAAGCCTCTCATACATCCTATTATATATTTATATAAGATTAGCTGTTGTTATCAATTTACAATTATTATGAAGAATCAGCGATTAACTGTTGTCCCTGCTTGCTCCTTTTATTATTTCTCCTTTTTCATCTTCCATCACTCTTTTAAATATTTCTGCAAATCTATGGCATCTTCTATTTCTAAATCTTTCTCACCGGCCATGCCCTCTAGATGATGACGAAATTCATGTTTTAATAACTTTCTAAGTTCCGCCTTATAATTTTCTAATGAGAAATTGCCAAAATTTCGTATCACTGAACCGTAATAAATTGCAATATAATTTCCCAATCGGCTGTCGCTGTGATATTCTCCCAGAATATACAGGTCATTAACTTTGTTTTTAGGATGAAGTTTTACCTCTTCCCTTAAAACGATTCCGCCACTTAATTCCTGATAGAACTCCTGCGGCATTTCTTCGGCTATTTCATCTAACATTGCTTCGGTTTCATCGATTGTGTACACGCTAGCCTCCATTGATTTATCATATTTTCGAATTCACTACTAAAGAAGCAGTAACATGTTTTTCTATACTATTATATTCTAAAAGTCAGCCCTATTCAATTGCATTTCTATTCTTTTTAGAATATGCTTTTTCAGAATTTTATTGTATAATAGAATAGTGTATGAAGATTGTTTTGGCTTGCGTCGAGACATGGTTTACCCCCCTGTATCTTTGACAATGAATACTTTTATTATAGAAGGGAGTTTATGAATGACTATTGCGGCAATCTATGGTTTTATAAGTGGGTCTACACTTTTTATTGGTGCAATCTTAGGCATGTATTTAAAGGTTCCAAAGTACGTCATCGGCGCTATTATGGCTTTTGGCTCAGGGGTAATGATCTCTGCGTTAACCTTTGACCTTATGGAAACCGCTTTTCAGTCCGGAGGTTTCGGCTCTGCTTCAATTGGATTCATTGCCGGCACCATACTATTTGTGGCAGGTGATTATTTAATCGATCATTTCGGAGGGCACTTTCGCAAACGTGGTCACGGTAAGCTCCATGCAAAGAAAAAGGGCACAAAAACAGCTGAAAACTCAGGTTCAGCCATTCTTTTGGGAGCCGTTCTGGATGGTATTCCTGAGTCATTAGCCATTGGCATTGGCTTGGCCGCAGGGAATGGTGTCGGTTTAAGCATGATGGTTGCCGTGTTTATAAGCAACTTTCCCGAAGGCATCTCCGGGGCCCAGGGAATGAAATGTGCTGGAAAATCGAACCTTTACATCATGTCTGTTTGGGGTGTTACCATTGCAACCTCTGTTTGTGCTGCTGCATTGGGTTATGTCTTTTTAGGTAATGCATCCAAGGACACAATCGCCTTTACACTATCATTGGCTGCCGGTGCAATTTTAGCTATGCTAGCAGATACCATGATGCCGGAAGCTTTTGAGGAAGGTGGAAGATTCATTGCCCTGGCAACAGCTTTCGGATTTTTCGTAGCTTTTGTAGTAAGCCACATCGCATGATTATTATGAATTTCAGAATTATTTTCTGTTTCTTATTGCATCAGATAGCTGATGAGCGGAATGGTCAGAATGGATGCTAGCGTGGTGATAAAAACACCTTTGGTAGCAAGGGCGACGTTGTTCCCGTATTTATTGGCAAAGAGCACGGAAGTGGTTGCCACGGGCATGGCAATGATGATAATGACGATTCCCAGTATATAAGGGCTGGTGATAATATTTTTCAGAACCAGCCATGCTGCCAAGGGGAGCAGTATCTGCTTAATGATAACGTAAGGATAAAGCCGAAACTCAGTAAATACACTTTTTATGGGAATACCGGCCAGTGCAATACCAATCACAATCATGGCCAAAGGTGTGGTGGTGTTCCCGACGGTTTTCATGGTATTGTTTAAAATGTCCGGCAGCTTAAAATTGGTGGCAAACAAGGCCACCGCCACTAAAGAAGAGATCATCCCGGGTGACAAAAAGTTTTTCAGGTTCAGGGCCTTTTTTCCTTCCCCTGACATCAGCATGATGCCAAGGGTAAAGTTACTGATGCCAAAGACAAGATTAAAGATAGTGGCGTAAAAAATGGCACCTTCCCCAAAAATCGATGCTATTACAGGAAATCCCATAAAGCCGACATTGGACCAGATGGTCATATAAATATACAGGTTGCGCTCTTCTTTTTTAACAACCAGTATTCTGGCAATAAAATAAGCAATAAAGGGCATGATAACGTAAAAAAGAACAGCGATTATAAACATTAATAAGACATCGTTTTTATTAGTATCACTGGGCATGGCGGCAACGGATGCGATGATCAGACACGGCAGCGTAATATCCAGGATTAAACGAGAGAGCTGAGTGCCAAATTTCTGACTGGCAATTTTTGTTTTGACCGAAATGTAGCCTAAGCCGAGGATCAGAAAAAGCTCCAGCATCTTATTAATAACGACGATGATATCCATGGTGTGTTGCTCCTTTAATAGTACGTGTACGCAATTGCGAAAGTATAGTGAGCTTCACTGTCTGTTTACATCAAACAATTTTTCCACTATACGACGTACAGTTCGTTGAACTGTTCGTCTATACGTTATAAAATTGTTTTCGCGAAGGCAGTCGCCAATCACAAGCGAGCTTGTAGTTGGCGACTGCCCGCGAACCATAAGAAATTCGCAAAGCGATTTCTTATGGTTATGAAAACTGACATCAAAGCGATTTGGAATTCTTTGTTTTTAATTCTTATATTATTTTCTTAATTTAAATGATAGTTTACCAGCGGTATAATGTCAATTTTTAATAGCAGCCTAAATTGAGAGGCTCCAATCTTCGGGTCTTGTAATTTCTTTAAAATTTCCTAAAGAATTATTCCACTCATACCGATAGTATAAATAAGAATACAGAATGATAACATTTTTTAATTCCACCATGCATTTATTTAAGGAAGATAGCAATTATTTAACTATTGATAAATCAGATCGATAAAGGAGATGTTATTAATGATTGAAAATGAATTCATTAAATACAAAGATTATTATCTTATCTCAAAGTTGACCGAAGCTTATGAAATAGCCAGCCTAGCCCATGAAGGTCAGTTTGATAAAGCCGGCCAACCCTATTTACAGCATGCCGAAACTGTCAGCAAAACCGGTGGTGAAATTGTTCATCATTGGCCGAATTCATCTGATGATTTTGCCATTAAAGCTGAGATTGTTGGCTATCTTCACGATGTCCTGGAGGATACAGATCAAACGTCCGAGGATCTTTATCAAAAGTCAGTCCCAGTTGATTGCATCCTTGCTGTTAAAGCACTCACAAAAATTAAGGATGAACAATATGAGACTTATATTGCCAAGGTCAAGCATAATAAGTTGGCTGCGGTTGTTAAAATTGCAGATATGACACATAATAGTAATTTATCCCGGCTAAACAGTGTAACACAAAAAGATCTTTTTCGAAGAGATAAATACCAGAAAGGGATTGCCTACCTTTCTGAATTCACTTGCGAGAAATGCGGAAAAAATTTTTCTTTGTCAAAAATGGGCAAAAAAGCAACCAGAAAAAATGAAATATTTTGTGAAGATTGTCTTAGCGAATATGAAATCAGCACTCCAGAAAAAACCCGATTCTTTGTGACCATTGTCTTATTGAATATGAAATTAGCCATGATGAATATGGGGATTGGCTCAATGATCAATCGTAATAAAGAATATTCCAGTTTTCTGGTTCCAGGACTGTATGGAATTACCTGGACATTTAACTTTGCAAACCCGATTTCATGGTTTTTTGTATTGGGAATTACAGTTTCAATTGTCTTACGTATATTTTTTAAGCGGGTCAAAAAATATACGCGATGCACTATGTAAACAAAAGGGCGAAGAAAAAATTAAAAATTTTTGAAAAGAAGTGATATCGATGAAAAGCTCTGAAAAAATGCACCATATCCAATGCCAGGAATCAGATATTGGAAAATACGTTTTACTGCCTGGAGATCCCGGCAGGGTTTCGGAAATTGCCAAAGGATTGAATAATTCTAGACTCGTTGCTTCAAACCGGGAATATGTTACTTATACAGGTACTCTCGAGGGGGTAAAGGTGAGTGTTACTTCTACTGGTATTGGAGGTCCCTCTGCTGCCATCGCAATGGAAGAACTTGTAAAACTCGGTGCCCATACGTTTATTCGAGTTGGTACTTGTGGCGGAATCGATTCTTCCCTTGAACCCGGATCTCTAATCATTGCTACAGGTGCCATTCGAAAAGAGGGTACAACAACAGAATATATCCCCCTTGAATTTCCGGCAGTGGGAAATTTTGAACTGTTAAACACCCTTAACTCTGCAGCACATAAGCTTAACTACAAATCCTATCTGGGTATCGTAGAATCCAAGGATTCCTATTACGGCCAGCATGAACCAGACCTAATGCCCAACGCAGCCATTCTAAAACAAAAATGGGAAGCGTGGAAAGCCGGAGGTGCTCTGGCATCTGAAATGGAAACCGCAGCGCTATATATTGTTTCTACCATTCGTCGTGTACGATGTGCTTCAATTTTATTGCTTATTCGTAACCGCGAAAAAGAAAACCGCGAAAACACACCCCCTGTTACCTGTGATAACAATACTCACCTATTAGAAACTGCCATTGAAGGAATGCGGGAAATAATTCTCATAGATGAAAAATCTCAGTAAATCAGAATCCCATGACTTCAGTCATGGGATTCTGATTTGTTCAAAGCGTTATTTAGCCAAATTTTTCAATATGAAATTACAACTATCTATTGCATTTCCCAGCCTGAATGTTGAGTTATGTAAATAATTCGCACCATTTGTACTTGCTTTTCTTATTTCAACAGTTCTATTAGTTCTCCACGAACATCAAGTTCTTGAAGCTCCGCTAAGCCTCCGATACACGTATCCCCAATAAAAATAAAAGGAACAGTATAGTGGTTCGTTATTGATTCCAATTGATTTCGTATTTCATTATTATGATAAATATTAACGTCAGTATATTCCAGACCTCTTTCATTTAGAAGTCTTTTTGCACCATTGGAATATGGGCATTGTGGCCATGTATATAATTTAATTTCTTTTTTCATAGGATTTCCTTTCTTGTGCTTATATCCGTTAATATAAACTTTTTTTCCTTTCATTTTAGCCCCATTCAATGCACTTTGCAATAGATATTAGGAGGTTCTTATTAAGATTTTATTTCTCCTTGATCGCATCAACCAGGACCTTAGCCGCCACCATAATTTTCTGGTTTTTTGCTTTTCTAACCTCTTTTTTCGACTCTTTAATCGACATCGATATCTCATCAGCTATATCAGCGTATTGATAGGACTCCACTTTTCCATAATGAATCACTCGCGTATCATAAATGTCTCCTACCAATGAACCAGGCTCATCTTCAGTTTCATAGTTAATGATTCCTCCCAATATTCCTTCACAGTAGAAATCATCAATGATTTCCTCATCCATATTTGTAATAACGATATGTAATTCTTTCATATTATCTCCTTTTTTTTCTTAATCTTCTTCCAACTTTGTATCCGATACTTAATATTATTAAGTAATTACAAGAGTCCTGACCTATTTCACTTTTTACAAAAGAAATAAAATCCTTTGCACTGATTCTACCAAAAGACTGTATGGCTTTTTTCTCTAATAGATATCCACTCTTCTATCCTGGAAGAGTGTCATTTTATTTCTCGTATTTTCTACTTCTGAAAGATCAATATCACTGAGAATCATCGTTTCTTGTGGCAGCTCTCCTGCATCAGCCAGTACCTCTCCCATGGGATCAATGATCATCGAATTTCCGGCATTATATTTACCTGGTACCACTTCTCCACAGCCATTGACGCTAACCATAAACATCTGATTTTCAATGGCTCTTGCCTGGTTCAAAATACGCCAATGGGCAACTCTCTCCAAAGGCCATTCCGCTGGAACGAAAAGTATTTTTGAGCCTGCCAGTGCCTGTTTTCTGCACCATTCCGGGAATCTCACCTCATAGCAAATAATAATACCGCACTCTACTCCATCAAGCTGAAAAGTTATAAGCTTATCACCGGCATTGTATCTCTTTTCTTCTTCTGCAAAACTAAAGAGATGGGTCTTGTCATATTCAGCGATGATGTCACCCGCTCTATTTGCGATATAGCAAGTGTTGAAGTACTCGGTTCCCTTTTTCACAGCCACAGAACCACCCACAATATTGATGTGGAATTCCTTTGCAATCTTGCTGAGAAAGGCCCTGGTTCTTTGTCCTTCCACATCTGCCATATATTCTTCCAATTCGGCTGTGAGAAATCCAACACTCCACATTTCAGGAAGTACTGCTACATCTGCTCCAGCCTCTGCTGCTTTTCTAATCCATGCCTTTGCATTGGCATAATTATGTTCTGCTTGTTTCAGCACTACATTCAGTTGAATCCCACATATTTTCAATACACATCTCCCCTTACCTACCTAGACATTTATCCTTCAAGATAACGTTCAATAATTAAGCTGTTTAATTCCTCTTTCATGATCCAATAATTAAAAAAAAGTCAGAAATTGACAATTTGATAATTTCTTTAAATAATATTAAATCATATCTAAGTACTTTTTATATTAAATTTTCATATTTAACTTATACCCTTATGATGTTTAGTATAGCATTGTCTATTCAATTATTCTATAATTAAGCTGATTTTTGAAAGAAACATCAATGCCCAACAATTCGGTTTATCATTACTTTTTCTTTGTTTTCTTTGAGTAAAGATGGAAAGGTGGCAACGAACATGTTAGAATATTTATGCAGTGTGCTGGATTAAAGGCCAGAACGTATCTTAAAGATGAATAAGGAGGCAGCCTGTGTCAAAACAAAAAGAAGTTAAAACCAATGCAATGCGCATTTTGGATAAATTAAAAATCCAGTACGACCACCAATCATATGAAAGCGATGGATTTATCGATGGTCTGGAGACTGCCGACCAGTTGGATCTGCCCCACGAATTAGTGTACAAGACTTTAGTTGCGGTAGGAAAAAGCGAAGAATATTTTGTATTTGTGATTCCCATTGCTGAAGAGTTGGATATGAAGAAAGCGGCAAGATCTGTTGATGAAAAATCAGTTGCGATGATTCATGTAAAAGACTTAAACCGGATAACAGGATATGTTCGGGGAGGATGTACTTCGATTGGTATGAAAAAACAGTATAAAACAATTATAAGTGACACCGCAAAAATTTTAGATGAAATCTATGTCAGCGGTGGAAGAATCGGCTCACAATTAAAACTTAGCCCGGATGATTTGTGTAAGGCTGTCAATGCTGGGTATTGTGATATCATAATGAATCATTCTTAAAATAATTATTCAAATAAAAGCCTGCCAATATCTGGCAGACTTTTATCTCTTGTTAACTAAATTGAACGGGCAACTTCAAAACCGTCCCAGATTGCAGCTCTGATATTTCTAACTTTCTGACTGTCACCAATGTTATAGATTTGGGCATAGTCATTCTTTAATTTATTATACAAAAAACCAGTTGATTCATAGCCAGCAGCCACAATCACATGATGGGCCTTAATACTTCTTTCCTGCCCCTCTGCAATAATAACCGCCCCTGCCTCTGTGACCTCTTTGAGCCTTGCATTGGTCACTATTTCAACATGATAGAAGGCAAGAAGATCCCGAAGCATCCGCTCATTTGGGGGAGCCAATGGAACGCCGGCTTTGAGAATATCTGAGGCTTCTTCCACGATGGTCATCTTATGGCGATGTTTGGCAAGATGAAGCGCAACCTCACATCCGGCTATGCCACCGCCGATCACCGTGCATCTGGGCCCAACATTGGTTTTGCCTGTCAGCACATCAATGGCATTGGTCACTTTTTCACTCTCCATGCCGGGGAATTCTAATTCAATGGCTTTTGACCCTTCGGCAATATAAATAATATCCGGCTTAATGGCATCAATCATTGCTTTAGTCACTTGAGTACTAAGTTTGACATCAACTTTCAGTTGACCAAGCTGATTTTCATACCATGCGATCAGGGCTCGATCATCTATTTTTAAAATCCGCTCACTGCTATACTTCAGCATACCGCCAAGACGTTCTGTGGCTTCAAATAAGGTAACCCGGTACCCACGCACGGCACTAACTCTGGCGGCCTCCAACCCTGCAGGTCCGCCGCCCACCACAACTATCTTTTTACTCCCTTTTCCAGGTTCGATGCTGACCATCAATTCACGGTTACATTCCGGATTCACCGCACAGGATGCACGGCCTCCGGCAAGTTTTCTTCCAATACAGCCATCATTGCAGCCGAGACATGGCCGGATGTCCTTAATCCGGTCATTCTTCAATTTGTTTGGATAGTCGGGATCTGCCAGCACGGGTCTCCCCAGTCCCACAGCATCAAGTTTACCGCCTGCAAGTGCTTCAGCCGCCATATCGGGATCATCCATTCTACCGGCCACCATCACCGGAACACTCACAACTTTTTTCAGCTCCTTGCTCAGAGGCAGATACATCCCTTTTTCAAAATACGTTGGTGGATATGCCCAGTAATTTGAAACACCGGTGCCTGCATCAACATCAAACCCATCATAGCCGGCGATCTCCAGAATTTCAGCTGCTTCCAGAGCTTCATCGATATCACGGCCCAATTCTTTTAATTCTTCTCCGGGCACAGCGCTTTGCCCCAACGCTTTGATATAACTCTTCATGCTGAAGCGCAGAATAACCGGGAAATCTTTTCCACAGGCTTCTTTTATTGCCTGGAGGATTTCTGTTGCGAATCTGAGTCTTTCTCTTAAATCGCCGCCATATTTATCCGTTCTTTGATTAAACAGCGCCATGGTGAAGCAATCCATCAAATAGCCGGCATGAACTTCAACACCGTCAAAACCAGATGCTTTAACGATTTTAGCAGATTCGGCAAATCCAGCAACAATTTTCTCAACTTCTTCTGTTGTTAATTCCCTGGACGGTTGACCTGGATCCCAGGAATTTGTAATAGCAGAAGACGGAACGACATCTGTTCCTTCAAGACCGGCAGTCAGCTGTACAAAAATTTTACAGCCATATGCATGAATTCTCTCTGTCATTTCTATTCCTGAATTTTTGGATGCTTCCGAATCCGTAGCGGGAGAATTGTTTTCCATCCAGTTGGCACCGGTGATGATTAAACCAATGCCACCTTTAGCCCTGGTAACATAATACTCGATGGCGTCGCTGGTATAAGCACCGTTTTCATTGATTACCACAATCCCCATTGGAGCCATAAAAAACCGATTCTTAATTTCAAGATGCTTAATCTTAAAAGGCTCAAATAAAGCACTGTACCTCTTGTCCATAATTTTCTCCTTCTACTCATCAGGCAGATATTAGGCAACATTCATTTTCCGAATTTCTTCATTTGTTATCCTTTACTCTGAATTATACCAGATAGAGACTCATTTTTGCATATATTCATATTAATTCACAATACATTTTAGGCGCAAAACAATGCCTGGCTGGAATCAATTAACTAATTGGAGGATGCATTTAAAATTTTTATGTATGACCCAAATGGGTCATCTCCGGATAAATTTTTTCTAAAACGCTATTTGGATAGGTTTTATCTAAAAATACTCCGACAGCACCATTTGCCGGGATATTGTTAATCCGTTGCTCCCAGCGATCCACCGCCAACAGTGAAATTGTCAAATTGAAAATCATAAAAACAATGAGGATCCAGGTTATGATAAGCCCCATTTTTTTTGGGGGCTTTGCGATAACCATGGATATCGAGGGATCAATTTTTTTTATCCACAAAAACCCTAACACCCCCCAGTAAAATGAAAATATCAGACTGGTTCTCCCGTATAAATTCAAGGGCAGCTGCTGATATTGCCAGGAAACCGTTCCTGTTGAAAATTGCTGAAGATAGCTGATAAGAAACTCAAATCCCCCGCCAACAACCATACTTAAAATAAAAATAATATACCATTGCTTATTAAAAACAGGGTAAAGCAGCAGAGTCAAAAAAACAACTCCAAAACCATAAACCGGATTAAATGGGCCATAAATAACTCCCTGGGGATTTACAATACGACCCGTGGTTACGAAGGAAAAAAAGACTTCAATTGCAACACCTATAACACAACCAACCATAAAAACCCAAAACAACTTGTAAAAACCAATGGAAGACACAGATGATCTTTCGCACTTTTTTTTCATTGCTGTTCTCATTCCTTTCTGTGGTTATATTTGGAGTTTACTGAATTTCATTTTATAAACATTAGTTATTAAAACTCACTTCATTCCGGAAAGCCAAAGAATAATACGGTTGTTTTAACCAATAACCATAATCGTGTTATTAAGCAAAACCTTTAATTTCTGAGCAGCCTATCTGCATTCGTTTCCAAAGAATCATCAACATAGTGTTCAATTAACTTCATACCCATAATCCTTCCATTCCTAACTCCTCCAAAATATATTTTGGGGTAATATCATATAAAAAGTTGTCAAGAACATACTGTTGTGTTGATTATTTTTGAAGATTGAGGGTATATCATTCGTATACATATGAGCCGAATAAGTCCCGAAAGGCCTTCGCCGGCATTATCTGACTGATTATGTAAATTGGTTAAATCATCGCCGAATTCGTTCATCTGTGGGGTATTCGTCAATATTCTATAAAAAATTCAGGCGGCAAATTTAGAAAGGGGATTAAGTATGAAAAAAAGAAATTGGACAAAAGAGGAAATCGGAGAATACAGAACAATACACGGTGTTTTTTTCTACTTCAATAAAGAAGATGCCAATTTTCTTGTTCCAAAACCATATGGAATCGGCTGGACAGTTAACTGGGCAAACCCAATTACCTGGTTTTGTGTTTCAGTAATTGCTGGCTTTTATCTTATGCGTTTCTTTCTTAAACGAGTCAAATAAATATACAAGATTTAGAACTTAAGTATGATAGAGTTTCTGAGATGGTTGACTATCTTGAAGACAATGAAGCAGTAAAGAGCATCCAAGAGATCAACTGGACAGGTAAACCCCAGGTGGATTATATGGATCATCTCCCGGAAAACAAAGGAGTCAGGGGAAGAGTTTTATATTCTCAGGATTCTGCAGGTAAGCAGGCTTACGGAGGAGAATTAATTCGCCAACTGAAAGCCTGCGCTACCGCACCATAATGCATTTTGTTTGGGATCCACAACGTGCAGAATGGACCAATATGCTGGTATTCATGATTTTTGACAGCAGGACAGCAATGCTTTGGCAGGGATTTCCTCCTTACCCTGTTCCGGGAGTTACATTGCCTCATATTATTTCTGGATATACCTGGTTTATATGGAGCCGGTAACTGTATTGCTTCTCTGGTTGCGAACTCATACTGGGGAGGTAGGCAGCACAATAGGACCTGCGATGACATTTGGTTATATTGCCGGTTTGAATGCAGTTGCAGAACCTGTCAAAGAGGATTAATATGCTTAAGGCGGTTGTGTAGATTTTTCATCTGCACAACCGCCTTATCTTTAATGAATAGCATTTAACGCTATAAACCAAATGATTAGTTCTATCTAATTATTCACCTAAAAAAGTATCATGCCAAACCAGGTAACCACATTATGGCCATTGAAAAATGACATGTTATGCTTTTCACATATGTCTGTCACACTTATTGTATGGCTTTCAATGCAGGGATACATTCTATCTAAATGCCCGCAGGCCTTATCTGGAAATGTGCACTTATCACATAAGTCACAGGATTCTGCTGTGAGAATCAGAATATCTTCATCTCTGCCAAAAACATTTTTCTTTATTTGGTCTACGATCCGAATATGCTCTCTTCTGGTTGAAAGCACTTCATCCATATTGGCAATGTCGTTGACTTCAGATATGGTGCTGAAAATAAAGGCATTATTGTAACTTAAACACCGGGTTTTACATTCTTCCAGTGTTCCGACCCCAGGAGGACAGGACCATGACTTGCCGTATTGCGGGCATTCATTTTTACAGATGGTTCTCACCGCTTCATAAAAGTTAAGTTCAGATGTATCAAAAAATGCATATTCAAATATCGGATATTCCGTAATTTTCTTTTCAATTTCTTCTTTTGTAATCATTTATATGTTAACCTCATTTATAAATTTTTTCTGCAAACAAAAAACTACTGCTTTCGTAACTGGTTCTATTTCAATATCATATTTTATGCATATTTCTATTGGCACTTACGCGCTAAAATCGATTATCCTGATTAATCTCTATTGTACCTTTATTTTCGGTTTAACCTCAAGCTTCAGCACCTTGGCTAAGTATTTTGCAGTACTCGCCTGAAAGGTTAAAGTGATAATGATAGCCATCGAAGTGACTGCTGATATCAGCTCCGCATTTGGAATTTTCATGGTGATAAGCATGCCGGCCAATGCTGCCGGAATAACTCCCGTTTCTCTTGTCCAACACAAATATGCGATCTCTCTGATATTCCACTTTGCTTTTCTGTCAAATGGCACTGTGAGCAGGACTGAAATTGGTCTTGCCAGGAACACAAAGGCCAAAATTACGATCAACGATTCTCCCCAATACTGTGAAATAATCTCCAAATTCATTTGAACGCCCAGCAGCATGAATATCAGCATCCTTACCAGTGATATGGTAACATCCTTGAATTGTTCATGTGCCTCATCACTTCCTTCCATTGCTGATAGTTTGAATATGCTCTTATTTCCACTGACCATACCGACTGTGAACGCTGCCATAAATCCGCTGACTCCAATAAGATCAGATATGACATAGGCACCTAAAACAGCGGCAATCGCCATCTCTGCAGTAAATCCTCTGCATACTCCGAATTTACCTTCACAAACAAGCCTGTTGCCGATATAACCGACAATTGCACCGACTAATATGCCTCCGCCTGCTGTCTTCAGAAGATCCAAAAGGCTTCCTCCGACCGAAAAGCTGCCACCTGCTGCTATTCCAACAATCGCAAATGTAATGATTGCTCCCGCTGCATCATTGAAAGCGGATTCTGCTATGATGGTCTGCTTCAATTTGGGACTTATGTTCATTCTTTTAAACAAAGGTACCAGAACTGAAGGATCTGTTGAAGCAATTACCGCGCCTAACAGCAGTGCATATATAAAATCAATATGAAATATCTGCCAGGCAAAGAAACCCGTAACAACCGTAGAAATGAGTACCCCGACAGTTGCTAACAGCCCGATGGTTACCTTCACTTCATTTAATACATTAATAGCTATTTCTCTTCCGCCGTCAAACAGTATATATGCTGCTCCGAATGCAAGTATCACCTGGTTGATTACACCAAATTCGCTGAAATCGATTATATTTAAAACAGCGGGTCCCACAATTATGCCTGCAGCAATGTACAACACTACATCAGGTATGTTTATTCTTTTACTTATCTTCGTTAAAACAATTCCAAGAAAAATTATGATTGCCAAAATTCTCATCAGATTGTTTGCCTGCTCTACAACATTTACATCCACTGCACATTACCTCTTAATTGTATTTTTTTTGTTGAAATACACCATCTTTGAAGTTATCACTTCCTTGAGTAATCTCACGATTTTATTTTCTTAATAAAAAACCGCATCAGATTATTTCATAAGATACAGTCTATCATTATTTGCTGATACTTCAAACCATTTAGAGCAAATAAAACACAGAATTCATATCATTAAAGGCATGTGGCCAGGCATTCCAAAATAATCTGACGATTGATTCCTTTTAAAACGACATGGTAGTCCCGTTCGACTTTTTTCTTTTGCTTTTCATGGCATTTCTTCAACCCCTGTGTAATCTGCAACAGGTTATAAATTCAAGCACAAAAGAACCGTCCCTTTGTGCTCCACTTTGTGCTCCTTTGTGCTCTTTCCAAAAGCGCGTTTATGAACGGTTGTGCATTTTACATGAAGAAAATTTTGATTTAGTCAATCCTTTATTCAGAATAAATATATTCGACATTATTTACGGAAGCAATCTTTTTGGCAACTTTAATTGCCTCCTCTTCTTTTCCATCCGGAACAGGAATGCGGCATACTTGCAACTGCGGGCCATAACGCTGGAGTATCTCAAAATTAACCGAAATAACAACATCACCGCTTTCGTCATGAAGCAAATTGACGTCAGTTATCCTGGTCATTGGCGCTTTCCATTGTGTGTATTCTCCCATTACCCATGCACTGTATGGACCGACAAAGACTTCGGGCAGCGCCTTTTTCATGCGATTATACATAACTCGAGGAGCTGCAAATGCAACTATATAAAGCAAAACAAGAGTGCCGAAAAAAATCATAAAAAATAATCCTGCTTCTTCCATGTCATCAAATGCAAACAGTAAGAAAAAGCCTCCGATCAGCACAAAGAAAAAAGTCATAACAATAATCATTATCTTATTCCTAGTCTTTCGTTCTTTATATTCTGCTTCGACTTTTTCCAGCTGTTCTGTTGAATCAAAGGTCCAATGTGCCAACAAGTCTGTATTATTAAACATGTCTGCGAGAAGCTTTGCCTGTCTTAAAAACACAAAGAAAAAAACAGTAAATGTTATCCCTAGAAGAAGACCCACCATAATCATCCAGTAAAAATTATAATCTTCCATTACGATTCCAGTAACCACCATGAGAATGCTGATTATAGTGACAACCAAAGAAATAATCGTCCATCTTTTAGCATTATTTTTAGGCATTATCCACACTTCCTTTTATGAATTTTCCTTATTCCGATAGATGTGTTTGTTTCTTCACTTTCGTTTTCTGCTCGCATTTTAGTATTTTATCATATTCGATCCATATGCTGTGTTATTTTGAAATAGAACCTGCTACTTTCATAACAGGTTCTATCTTGACATCATATTTCTCCGATTACTGGTTAAAGACAGCATAAGATCCATCAATATATATCGCATTATCCCCTAATGGATTACAATCAATTGATAAGGTATGACTTCCTGCATATACAGTGCCGATTGTTCCATTATTTCCCGGAACAATACTAAATGTGTAGGCATCGTTGAAATAATCACTCCCGCCGTCGGTAACAACTAATCCCCCCCCGCTGAATTGATAATAAAGAACATATCCACTGGAATCTTTCACCTTCCATGTACCATTGATATTGCTATCAAACTGTGCCCGTTCAGTTGCTTCAGAGGATGCCGGTGGTGTCGTTTGTGGTTGTGTGGTCTGTGGTTGAGTCGCTGCCGGTTGTTGAATAGTAATAGTGTAAGCCCCTGTTTTTATTCCACTTTGATTGCCATTTTTATCAATCGCAATACTTTTTAACGTGGTATTCGTTTTTAAAACAATGGGACTTTCATATTTACTTGATTTGGCTGTTGGATCGGAACCATCAAGGGTAAAATAGACTTGGACGTCTTCTCCAGCCGGTTTATTGATTTCAACTTTTTGCTCAGATGTATAGCTACCTTCATTCAATGAATAGGATGGCAACTCCAGGGTTACTTGATTTTGTTCTGAACCGGATGGCACAGTCTTATTGAATAAAGCATTTCCCTGACTAAACCACCAGAACAAAATACCGCCGATTAAAAAAATTGACCCTAACACCACAGAAACAATAATAATTGCAGTTTGGGATGAGTTCTTTTGTGTTGTATTTTGCAGCGAAATATTTGGCGTAATTTCATCCGTTTGAGGGTTTGTTCGTCCCCCCATTGATTCTGTGTTGTTATCATTTTCTTGAATTGTTTCACCAAAATCCTCCAATGTCTCTGTATCAAAACCACATTCTCCGCAAAACCGTTCCGCATTTTCTATTTTCGCCCCACACTTTGGACAAAACCTCAGTTCATTCATGATTAGCCCTCCTACCTTACCGGTGTCCCACATTGTTTGCAAAATTTCTGATTTGGTTTCAATGGATTTCCACACTTCTTACAATATTTTATTTTTTCTGTCGACTCTATCTGATCAGTAATTTCTGCATAAGCTATTTTTTTTAAATTAACCATCCATTTTTCCAGTAATGTTATTAAATTTTCGGTACTGAATGCCCCATGTTGAAAATACAATCCATCCTTTTCAGTTTCCATGGAAAATAAATGATTGGTAAAAGCTGTCGGTGCTAAATATTTCTGATCCAATACCACTGCTTGCCCATTTATGATTGCCGAAACAGCAAAACCCACTGAACCCATCCAGGTCGATGCAAATTCAGTTCCCAGAACCTTCCCTAATTTTTCAATGGCAATCATATTTTCTTCATTTTCCCTGATAAATCCCAGTTCTTCAATTTTTTTCATGTGATGAGGTTGTAAGGAAATCGCTTTATTTTTCAGGCCGGGCGTCAAATTAAATAAACTGGGGAGCAACCAACGATTATCACCTTTTATAATCGACTCTTTAAGCAGTTTTGCGAATTTTTGCGTTGTGATCTCGGTATTAACTTTCGTTTCATAATTCAGCATACTTTCCAAATATGCCCGTTTGTATATGTCGATACAGTGAATCGCGCAAACCAGGATTTCAATTTCCTGGGACCCCGGAAAGATTTCTTTGTAATTATTATTCCCCTCTGTGGTGTAAAGAGTCATCCACCATCTAAGAAATTCATTCCAATCCGAAAAAACCACAATTTCTAAATTTCCGTCAGAAGCCGTAAACCCGACCAGTATTTCATTTATTCTATGCGATGATAATGCATAGTATATTTCATCCTTGGAAAAGCTTCCTCCTCGATGGAAAATAATTTTCAAATCTGGTTCAAGTAATAATAAAGCGGCTTTATGATAGAGTGGACTATCCATCAGAGTTTGAAGTCTGGCAGAAGGACTACCATCTGGAGTTGAATCAAGCTCTTTTTCATAGGGTGAGAGTTGATTTTTCGTTAGACCCGACTTTTTGAAAAAGCAACTCAGATCTTCTCCCATTAGTTTGAACACCCCAAGGAAGGACGTTTTTTCTTGATTGAAATCCATAGCACTACCCCTCATTTTTTCATTATCTCCACATCATTTAATGAAGTTTTATCCGATAGTCGGATAGCTCCTCACTTCAACTTCTATACAGAAGATCCCGTGTAAGTATCCAACTCAAAGGCTTTGCTGAATAATTCATCCAGTTTTACTTCAAGCTGTTCCCTTGTAAAAGCCTGATGATTAACCCGACCTTTTCCCTGATCCATTATTTCCATTCGAACAAAATGATTTGAAATAGCTGTAGGGGCATTAAAAAGTCTTTCCACCATCTCAAAGTCATCGGATGTCTTTACATTGATTTCAAAGCCTGAGGACATCACCCAGAAACGAAAAAACTCAACTCCCATGCTCTGTCCCCCTTCCCCGAATACGAGCACAAGTTCATCATTTTGAACAAGCTTTGCATTTTCCATAATTCCCTGTTTTATCAGGTATGCGGCATTTTCAGGTGCCATGTCCAAATCGTATGCTTCAAAACCCGGCATTACAGCCATAAATGCCGGCAACAGCCATCTTATATCCCTACTTTTAATGGACTCCGCCATCGTTTTTGCAAAATCGTCGTATTTGATATGAGCTCTTTCTGTGTAGACATGATCAAGCATATTTTGATAGGAAATCATTCTAAACGAATCAATGGCATGAAGTACAAACAAAAACTCTTCCAGACTGATCTTTGGCGGAATATAGTTCGCAATGGTTTCTTCATTATTACCGGCAAAATTCTCTATCCACCATGCAAGGTATGCCCTGTAGTTCTCATATATCTGCATGATACAGGTTCCATCTTCTTCCTGTACAGTAGTGGCCACCACATATTCCCCCTCGCTCTTTTTTCGATGAAGTCGTACCTCATCAAGACCGATTACACCGCCACCGAACCGATTTACCACATATAAATCCGGCTCAGCAACAATACGAAGTGCCAGAATAAATTCCTGGTTCTTTAATTCATCCTGATACACATCTCTTAAATCATTTTTACTCTCGATGCCTGCTTGTGCCGCTCCTAAAAAAGCCGAACCGCTATTTATCCCAATACCCAACACATCCCTCAGGAGTTTTTGTATTTCGTTTCGATTTATTTTGTAGGTTATGACTGTTTTATAATCGGTCATCTATAACTCCCCCTTCTCGATTTCTTCAATCCTCTTCAAAATATAATCTGCATCATATCCCGGATCATTCGAATCCCAAACTTCAACGGTCTGGTCATCCTCCCATACCTTTCCATTCTGTATATACTTTGGCAACCGACTGCCTTGAAGATCTAAATAAGGACACCCTTTAACATAACTGTGGAGGTTGAGTTCTTCATCTTCAGGGGTAATCCACAAGAGCTTCCCCTTTTTTATCCAGAATGCCAGATCAAAATCATATTCGTCCACATCGGTTTCCAGGCTGATATACTGTCCCGGCGTTAAAACTCCAGGAATAAGGCTGCCTGGTTCCCAATAACGGTCCGTTCCCCAATCGTTGATCCGCATTTCTTCGTAAAGCATTGGATCAGCATAATAGAAAATGGGATACGCCGTGTGCGAACCGATTTTGATTGTGGAAATAACTGCCCGAATTTGCGTGTATTCTAAAAGTCTCGGTAACACAAAAGGAACATCCGGTCCTGGGCAACAAAGGAATGGCATATTTTCAGGCTCACCATTCAGTTTCAATGCCCCATCCATGGCAAAATATGTTCCAGGGAAATGATTCTCCGGGCGTTTGGGCGCATTGCAGTTCCACCACAAACCATTGATGTCAATATCATCAATAGCCATAGCAAGAACCTCCCCGGTAAATGGACATCGTGACAATTTACGGTTTGGCAGACCGTCCAGATACTTTGTGATCAGCTCCTGAATTTTTTTTCTCATTCCTTCCAAATTTTCCAGCAGCGCCCTTTCTTCCAAACTCGGCTCTTTATTTTCCTCAACCGATTCCATACCCTCTGCCAATTGATCATATTTTTCAGCCAGTGGCAGCAGTCCTCTGAGAATATTGTCTCTTTCCTGTACACTCATTGTGTGGCTCATGTCTCACCTCCATCTGATTTTTTTTGATAAAACAGTTTTACTTTCTTCTGGATAATTTCTCATTTTCTGCCAGAATTTTCTTGAGTTCTTCATTCGTATGAACTGACCCCGGATCAATTGGTTTTCCTTTTAAATAATTTGAAGTTGGCTTAGCAAGGGGATTAAAGGAGGTTACACCTTCTTTACCCTCTTGCAACTTATTAACCATCTTAACCTTCTTCTTAATGTCAAAGCCAGTTTTTGCATCTTCTGACCATGATATCAGATCTTCATGCATGACATTGGAACCCGTTTTCTTACTCATACTTTGAATAACCTGCTTCTTAACGCTTTCTTTAACAGGTGAACCATCAAAATTTCTGATGTCTGCCAGATCAGCATCGCTGGTAATCGATTTATAAGTCCCGTCTTCCATTCGCTGTGTTACTAATCCTTTTTGTGGCCCATTTTCTACAACGTGATATTTCCCGGATTTCTCGATATTTTTAATCTCCTCTGTAAGCTGATTGAATTCTCTTCTCCTGGTTTTATATAATCCAGCAATTTCTTTCTTGCTTTTATTGGAAAGATTATTCCATACCTCTTTGGGTGGCAATTTAGGATTATAATAACCGACAAGACCTTCTGAGTTTTTTGGCCCCCCCAACAATTCATCAAATAGATCAAGTGTTTTTGCTTTCATATCCGCAGCTTTAGGAACCGCCTCTCCGGATTCCAACAGCTGTTTTGCTTTTCCTGCAGGAGGTCTTATTTTTATCTGAACCCCCCATTCGTCTGCAGTATTTTGTATAATCTTCTGTGATGTCTTTGTTATGCCGGAAATGTTGGGTGGTTTGGGAGCATTGACATAAGCCGCTCCATTGCTCACCGGCATGGTTGTTTTAATCCCGGTTTTTACTATTGCCTTTCCACCAATTTTTTTAGCACCTACTCCCAGTAAATCATCCACTGCACCGGTTATCTTGGCTGCGCCGCTCTCAAGTACCGTCCCCACCTGTCCCACTGTCAGGATGGTTATATATAACTTTCCTGTGCCGATTAATACCTGTCCGATCCGACTGGCAAGGGATCGGTTGGGATCCAGAGAATTCTCAAAATTTTCAATTCCAACTGTGTTTTTGGCAAACTCCCAGGCTTTTTTCGGGTCTGTAATTACAGAAATTACTGCTTTTCCTATTCCTTTTCCAACCGCCTTTCCCTTTTCCCATACCTCTTTAGGATTGTTGTAGATATATTCCGTGGTCTTTTTGACAGCCGCTAACCCATTTTGGATATCCTGGGCCGAACCTGCCACTGTGTTGGTAATGATTGACGGATCGTTCCAGACGTCTTTCCCGGCGTCCACTACTTCGCTGACGATGTTACCTGTACCTTCTGCAATGTCTTTACCCGTTTGTACAATTTCTCCACCTGCATTGGCCATTGTGTGTGCAATAATACTTCCCAGCCCAGTGCCTTTTTCTGCCTGTTGTTGATCCCATATGGCTTGCTGCTGATCCCATTTGAGCTGATCCATCTTTCGTTTGTCAATTTCATTCTGGATGGCATCAAATTCCGCTTTGGCATCCTTTTTAATCTTATCCAGTGCTTGCTGCATAGAAGTTTGTCCGCTTTTTTCAAGCTCATCGTTTCGCTGACTATAGTCCTGATAATCCTTGACCTGCTGGGGGAAATCTTTATTATGCTTGTCAATGTCAAAGATAGCCCCCGTATCCGAATCAATCCACTGGCCGGTTTTAGGGTCTTTAACAATCAGAGTCTGTGCGCCGTGTACCGATGTTGTGACTACCATGGATTCCGGTTCCGGTGGAACTTCGGTTGTTGGTGGAACCGGTGCTGTCTGATTTTCTACACCTAAAGGATGTTGGTTTAAGGTATTCATCGGATCTTCCGGTCCGATAATCCCGGTATCTTTCGGCACTTCAGGTGTTTCAGGTATTTTTGAACCTTCTGGTGTTTCTGGAGTTGTCTGGTTTTCTACTCCCAAAGGATGTTGGTTTAAGGTATTCATCGGATCTTCCGGTCCGATAATTCCGGTATCTTTCGGCACTTCCGGTATTTCAGGTATTTTTGAACCTTCTGGTGTTTCTGGGGTTGTCTGATTTTCTACGCCCAAAGGATGTTGATTTAAGGTATTCGTCGGATCTTCCGGTCCGATAATTCCGGTATCTTTCGGCACTTCCGGTGTATCCGGGGTTGTCGGTGTCGCTGGTGTTTTTGATACTTCCGGTGTCTCTGGGGTTATCGGTGTTTCCGTTGTTTCCGGAGTTGTCCATGATTTTGGTCCATATTTTTCAGCCGTTTTAGGATAAGGCTCATCAAGATGTGGTTTTTGGACGCCACCAAAACCCTCTGTACCATCCGGTTCCGGATGACCAATAATAACCGGTCCCCCGTCAAATGGGTTTCGGTTATTGGGGTCATAACCCAAATCATCCCAGGGCTTGCCATTACGATCCAAGCCTTCTCGGTTATAGCCACTCCAATGATAGCCGTCTTTTCCATACCCTTGTCGATCATAACCCCAGGGGTCGTAACCGTCCCGATTATAGCCTTTGTAGTCGAAGCCTTCCAAATCGTAGCCATCCCGATCATACCCATCCTTATTAAAGCCTTTTTTATCATAACCATATTCGTCATAACCGGACTGATTTTTTCCCTGACGATCATATCCATCCCGATTATAGCCTTCTTTATTGTATCCGTTCTGATCATACCCCTCTCGGTCGAATCCGTCTTTGAAGCCGCTTTTGTTATAGCCTGCTTTGTCAAAACCATTCCTGTCAAAACCTGACTTGTCGTAACCGGCTTTGTTAAAGCCTTTTGCATCAAAGCCGCTTCGATTATAACTCTGGGCATTATAGCCGTTAACATCAAACCCTTCCCGGTCTAATCCCTCAGCGTTAAATCCATTCCGACCGTAGCCTTCCTGATCCAACCCATTTTTATTAAAACCTGCTTTGTCGTAACCCTGGGAATTAAAACCAGTTCGATCATAGCCTTCCTTGTCTAGGCCTTCAAGATTATACCCATCTCGACCATAACCCTCATGATCCATACCACTTATATCATAACCGTCTTTGTCGTATCCTTCAACATTGTAACCATCCCGATTATAGCCGTCTTTGTTATAGCCCGGCCGATCATATCCGTTCTTATCATACCCTTCACGATCAAAACCCTCTGGATTATATCCTTCACGATCAAGTCCTTCTTTATCGTAGCCTTCTGAGTCATATCCGTCACGATTATAGCCTTCTCTGTCAAAACCTTTTTCATTGAAACCGTCTTTGTTATAGCCCGGGCGATCATATCCATTCTTATCATACCCTTCGCGATCATAACCCTCTGGATTATATCCTTCGCGATCGAGACCTTCTTTATCGTAGCCTTCTGAGTCATACCCATCCCGATTATAACCTTCTCTGTCAAAACCTTTTTCATTGAATCCGTCTTTATTATAGCCCGGGCGATCATATCCGTTCTTATCGTATCCTTCACGATCATAACCCTCTGGATTATACCCTTCACGATCGAGCCCTTCTTTATCGTAGCCTTCTGAGTCATATCCGCTTTTATCGTATCCTTCACGATCATAGCCCTCTGGATTATATCCTTCGCGATCGAGCCCTTCTTTATCATAGCCTTCAGCATTGTATCCTGCCCGATCAAAGCCGCCTTCATTGAATCCTTCTTTATCGTAACCTTCACGGTTATAGCCGTCTCTATTATAACTTTCGCGATCAAAACCTTCTGAATCATATCCTTCTTGATTGTAACCGTCAGCATTGTTTTCATCTTCGCCCAATCCGTTAGCATCATATTCCTTTTGTTTCTCGCTCTGTTCAACGAATCCGTCAGCATCATATTCCCTGGCATCTGACAACTCATCCACCGAAGTTTGGGTTTCATCCAATGATGATCCCGGGGTTAATCCATCAATAGCAGAGGTATCAATGATTATATTTTCACTTCCATCCGTCGGAGTTATTTCATCCAATGGCGTAATACCTGTTTTCTGATCTTCCGATATCAAATCGATTTCTTCCAGCCCTGATGTATCAATGATTATTTCACTTCCATCCGAAGGCGGAGCTCCCCCTTCATATGGCACCGCCTTTAAGTTGTTATAATCACTAATTCCTTCAGCCTTTGCTTCTGAAGTGTCCACTCTTAAATTTTTCTCATTCTCTAATGTGTCTTTGCTTATTTTATTTGAACTTGAAGAATCAGATCGCTTAATCTCAACCTCTGAAGATGCAGTTGACGATCCGCCAACTGGGGTAAAGCCGCCTCCTGCCAATCCAACAATTGCTCCTAACGCCGTGGCTAATAAACCGGGAACAACCACACCCACAACGGATTCTGTATTGTTGGCAGGCCCTGGAATATTACCTACCGGTCCGATTGCAACCGGGGCTTCTGAAGCATGGTGGTTTTCCTCTGTGCTCCCATTATCTGAGCTGGTACTATTCCCATTATTCGTTGCATTGTCACCAGACGGTGTTTCATTTCCGCTGATCACGGATTCAAGATCTGGAGCAGCCTTGCTGAGCAATCCATTTTTTTCCATACCATCCAACAATTGTTGTGCATACTGAGTGGCTGCCTGAAAGTCTGCTCCAGCGCTATCGCCAGATTCATAAAGTTCAATAACGATGATGTAATCACTTAGAACAACTGCGAGAATAACCCCATTCGGCATGGTATATTCTCTGACTTCTCCACCACTCATTGGGGTTGTGGTGCTTCCAGTGCTTCCGGAGTAATCAACAAGCCGATTCATAATGGCCTGTTTTTCATTTGCCACGATCGGTCCAACCACAGCCATTGATCCATAACCATTTTTATAATCTCCAGCTCCCGCATGCATTTGCAAATTCAGCCCTGTGACACTTTCTGGTTCAAATACATATTCTACATTTCCAAGATTACCGGCAACCTGGGTAACCACATCCCCCACTGTCCCTGCATAAACGGGAAACACAAAGCAAATTCCCGACAGAAGCGTTATTAAAATTGAGCCCACTGTTTTAATAACAGATTGTATCCACCTTTTATTATTTCGTCTATTTTTATTGTTCAATTAAATGCCCTCCTGTCTCATGGTAAGAATGCTAATAAAAGCATCCAAACTGTTGATAAAAACATAGCCAAAGCAGTTGGAATAATCATATTTTTAAGACCATTCCCTCCTTTTTTTATCACTTCAGTCCCTGCATTCGCAGCTGATGTGGTAATTGCCGCTGAAGCAAAGGGCATAATAACATTCCAGTCCAGCACGAAAAAAACCAGCATTGCCAGCACCGTAAAAGGAATCATAAACGCCATCCCTTTTCCTACGGCTTCCTTGGCAAAAACAGTCCCACTCTTATTTATCAAATTTTTATTAAAGGCTCTCAAAAGAAGAATTAGAAAATTAACAATGAGTAGCCCAACAACCATTGACAATACAATCGATAAAGAGAAATTGAGTAATGTGATCTCTTGTTTTCCCAAAGCACTTAAGATTCCAAATATTAAAAAGCAAAAATAAAATGGCCATATGAAGATCTTTTTTCGACTGTTATCGTTTTCATTAAAAGTTCTTGTTTCCACAATTATTGCCCTCCTGCATATAATATTCCATTGATTTTACTTAAAAGCCAAATCGGCCAAGGAGTCCCCATCCAAAAAGCATGATGGCTCCGCAAATGGTTGTTAAAACAATACTAAAAGCTGTGGCATCCCCGGACATTTGTTTAATGGTGAACATAGTTGGTCGCAAGGACCACAAAACACCAGTGATTCCGAAAGCCACTGCCGTATTCCAATTAAAAACCAACGAAAATAGAAGCCCGCAGATTGAATAAATCAAAGCGACTGTATAACCAAGGGCAAAATTTGAAATTGCCCAATCAATAGAATACTCGCGTTTCCCTGCCTGCGCCAAAACCCAGGACATGATAGCTAACAAAGTAACTCCGGCAGTCCCATAAAAAAGACCAATCATCACAATAAGAATCACCCGCTCAATTCCTATGTTACCGACCCGGTACAGATCTATCCCCGTCTGTAAAAAAAATAATGTAAATGATAATCCGGATATCAATAAAGCATAGGGCCAGGGCACTAGTGTCATCTTTTTTTTAACTGCCTCTCCCGGATTTGAAATCATTTTCAGGATTGTCTTCCATTGAGATTGTTTGCTTCCTTGTTCTGCATCCATGACGCATCTCCTCTCATTTTAATACCAATTATTTTTCATAGCCATGAATTTTGTAAATGCACTCTTATTATTAACATCCATGATTTGTGATACTTTTATATCCTCTTATTACCCATGCTTTCAAATTTCAAACTGAATACATTTTTTTTTACATCACCCACTAAATTAATCTGATTATATAAACAGGAGGAGATTTCATCATATGATTACACGCAACTTTAGGGGTTTCAAAGCAAAGCCAGCACAATATTTGACTATGTGTCCAATTACTGTTTAATGCAATTAAGGGATACATGGCATTATTTTGCCAAGTATCCCTTAATATTCATTCCGCTATATCGGTTTTTAGCGTTTGTACAAAATTCACAACATTTCCTTTGTTTTTTCAACAGGCTATTTATGCAATCATAGAAAAGTTTAGATGCACTGCTTTCAATATTACTATTTACTTAATAATATAATTTGTAATGCTTTTGTTGCATTTTTTGCCGTTAGCATCTTTTATTTGGACATAAATCGAGTAGGTTCCTTTAGTAGTAGGTTTAAATACGGCAGTGTTCGAAGCTGAATAGTCTTGGATTACCACTACAAAAGTATCAATCTTATAATAAAATTTATACTGATATGGTGTTTTGCCGCCAATTGCCGTTGCAGTGAGATTAATATTAGTATTAATTAATTGACCGGATGCTTTATCCGTAGTGAATGTTTTCACACTGGGATAAGCCAATACCTTGTAATTAGCGATGCTTTTAGTCACCGTTTTTCCGGCAGCATCTTTGATCTGAACATAGAGGGTATAGGTTCCGGCAACGGTGGGTTTGAAGGTTGCTGTGTTCGATATTGAAAAATTCTTAAGCAGAACGGTGGTGGTTCCCAGATTGTAATAGAATTTATACTGGTAGGGACTTTTTCCCGCCGTTCCGAAAGCGGTGAGATCAATATTGGTAGTTACATATTGTCCTGATGGTTCATCCGTGGTAAAGCTTTTAACCGCCAGGTTATTCACCACGGCATAATTGGTAATGCTTTTGGTTGCCACTTTTCCTGCCGCATCCTTCACATCCACATACAGGGTATAGGTTCCGACTTGTGTCGGTTTAAAGACTGCGGTTGCCGTTGCTGAAAAATCCCGTATCACCGTTGTGGCAGTTCCCAGCTTGTAATAAAATTTGTACAGATACGGCGTTTTTCCGCCGCTTCCAGCCGCTGTCAGGTTAATACTGGTGT
>NZ_DATCHP010000044.1:0-35414 GCF_036508315.1 Acetobacterium sp.
TTTATTTTCATTGACAAGGATCATTCTTCATGATAACATTTATAGAGTTATGTAGCCGCGCATAAAAGGTATTAAGTCGAAAGCACCTTTTGTGGCGAGTCTGGAATGAGGAGGTGTAGAATATGTATGCAATTATTAAAACAGGTGGTAAACAATACCGTGTTCAGGAAAATGATGTGATTGAAATTGAAAAAATCAATTTCAAAGAAGACAATGTTACAGAAATTTCTTTTACTGATGTTTTAGCTGTTAACAATGACGGTAAAATGATTATTGGAACTCCAATGATTGAAAATGCTGTTGTAAAAGCTGAAATACTTTTAGTTGGCAAAGGACCCAAAATTATTATTTACAAGTATAAAGCTAAAAAAGATTACCGTAAGAAACAAGGTCATCGTCAACCATTCATGAAAGTTAAAATCACAAGTATTCAAGCTTAGGACATTGTATGATTTCAGTTAAATTTTTTATGCGAAACAATGAGATTAATGAAATAACCGTGTCGGGACATGCTGGTTTTGCAAATGAAGGAGAAGATATTATTTGTGCTGCCGTTTCTGTTTTAACCATTAGCGTTCTTAATGGCCTTACGGAAATCGTCGGTCGCAAAGATCTTTGTGAAACAATAAAAGATGGTTATACAAATTTTATCATTCCAAAGAGCTCCAACGAATTGGAAAGCATAAAAACCGATACTTTAATTGCAACCTATCAACTGGGAATCCAGGGGATCAAGGAAGCCTACGGAGATTATATCCAAATAAAAGAAGAAAAAAAATAGGAGGTGAGCGTTATGTTTAAAATGAACCTTCAACTATTTGCCCATAAAAAAGGGGTTGGTAGTTCAAGAAATGGTCGAGACAGTGAAGCTAAACGTCTTGGTACTAAAAGAGGAGACGGTCAGTTCGTTCTTGCCGGCAATATTCTCGTTCGACAAAGAGGAACAAAGATTCATCCTGGAGCCAATGTTGGTAAAGGCAGCGATGATACTTTATTCGCTTTAGAAGACGGCGTTGTACGTTTCGAACGAAAAGGCAGAGATAAAAAACAAGTGAGTATTTATCCTCGGGAAGCCATTTAGTTTTCCAGTGACAAAATAATACATCTGATAAAACCTCTTATTATAGTTTCTGACTGATAAGAGGTTTTATTTTTGTTTATATTAGGATAGATCATCTAAGAAAAGCGAGGTACACATAATGTTTGTAGATAAAGCAGAGATTATTCTTATAGCAGGCAACGGCGGCCATGGTGGCGTAAGTTTCCGCCGGGAAAAATACGTTCCCATGGGCGGACCTGATGGTGGTCATGGTGGTTATGGCGGCAGTATTGTCTTCATGGCTGATCAGGGCTATCGTACGTTAATGGAATTTAAATATAAAAGAAAACACAAAGCAGAAAACGGAGAAAATGGATTCGGTGGTCGATCTGCTGGAAAAAGTGGCAGTGAATTGATCATTAAGGTTCCTGTTGGAACCATAATAAAAGATAAAGAAACCGGACAGGTTCTTTGTGATTTATCCTTAGATGGTCAAAAATTCACAGTGGCTCATGGCGGTCGCGGCGGTCGTGGAAACATGGACTTTGCTACACCAACCCGTCAAGCCCCTCGGTTTGCCCAAGGGGGTATTAAGGGAGAAGAAAAAACAGTTATTCTCGAGCTTAAGCTTCTGGCAGATGTAGGCCTTATTGGTTTTCCAAACGTTGGAAAGTCAACACTGCTTTCTGTTGTTACCAAAGCCAAACCAAAAATTGCCAATTACCATTTCACTACCCTTATTCCAAATCTCGGTGTGGTTGAGTGGCGTGATTATAAAACATTTGTCATTGCAGATATTCCCGGTCTCATTGAAGGTGCCCATGAAGGCACTGGCCTTGGGGATCAATTTCTAAGACATGTGGAACGCACCAAACTTCTTATCCATCTCCTGGATGCTTCAGGCAGCGAAGGTCGAGATCCACTTGAAGATTTTACTGCCATTAATGTTGAACTTGAAAAATATAATAAAAAATTGGCACAACGGGTACAAATCGTTGCATTAAATAAAGTCGATTTGATGCTTGAACTGGATAAAGTCGACGTGTTAAAAACGAAACTTGAAGCCCTTGGATACGAAGTCTTTATTATTTCTGCCGTTACCGGACTGGGACTGGATAAATTGATGAGCCGCGTCGTACTCCTTCTGGATGAAATTGGTGAGGTAGAACCCATCTTTGATATTGAACCCGTGGCTGAAACCCTTTATACGCCTGATTTTAAAGAAAATCAATTTACCATTGAAAAAATCGATGAGGTTTTTGAAGTTGAAGGTGAATTTTTAGAACGTCTGATTAATTCGGTTAACTTTGAAGATCTTGATTCCATTGGATTCTTCCAACGTGTTTTAAAAGATAAAGGGGTCTTCACTGAACTTGAATCAATGAACATTCAGGATGGCGATTTTGTTCGATTACATGAAGTTGAATTTGAATATTTTAAATAGATCAACGCCATGTTTTATGTTATAATACCACAAAAGAAAGTAGAGAATAAATGTTAACAAGCAAACAAAGAAGCTTTTTAAAAAAGCTTGCTATTGAAATTCCGGATATCATCTTTATCGGCAAGGATGGGGTTACACCTCAGGTTATTGTTCAAACCAGAGATGCCATTATTGCTCGGGAACTCGTTAAAGGAAAAGTACAAAATAATTCATTGGCAGATGTGAATGATGTTGCCCGGGAATTAGCAGCTTCCACAAAATCAGACATTGTATGTACCATTGGAAATAAGTTTATTTTATATAAGAAAAACTTATTAAAAACTAAAATTGAAGTACCCTCAAAAAACAAAAAAGTGATTAAAAGAGTCAAGAAACGAAGCTTGGGTACTCCAATTAAGTTTGAGGATTAAATAAAGTAAAGGGTTGAGATGAAGGAAAAAATCGGTCTCTTTGGTGGGAGTTTTAATCCCATACACACCGGTCACCTGCTTCTGGCAGAGTCAGCCCGGGATCAATATGAACTGGACAGAGTTTTATTTATTCCAACCGGGAATAACCCTTTTAAAATTTCTCTCGATGACATTTCCCGGGAGCATCGTCTTAATATGGTCGAATTGGCCATTAAAAATAATCCCTATTTTGAGGTGATGACCCATGAGATTGATCAAACAGGCATTACTTATACCATTGATACCATTGAGGAAATTAAAAAAAGTTTTCCAAATAGTGATTTTTATTTTATTACCGGCGCGGATCTTATGTTTGAAATTACACTTTGGAAGGGCGCTCCTGAGCTATTAAAGTCGGTAAAATTCATTACGACTTTTCGGCCAGGTTATAGCCATGAAAAATTGGACACCAGAATCGAAGAGCTCCAGGAAATTTATGATGCTTCAATATATAAATTATATACTTCAGAAATGGACATTACATCCTCGGAAATTCGATCCCGGGTCAAAAATGGATATTCCATTCGGTATTTACTGCCTAAAGCCGTTGAGGAATATATTTATAAAGAAAAATTATATCTTCCAAACACAAAAACAGAGAGCGAATAATGAATAAACATACAATCGATTTAAAATTAAAAAAAGCATTGACGAAAAATCGTTATAAGCATACCCTGAATGTCGTTAAAGTCGCAGAGAGTCTGGCACTGAGGTACCATGCCAATGTTGATAAGGCTTCCCTTGCAGCATTGTTGCATGATTGCGCAAAAAACTTTTCTGATGCGCAGCTCATTGAGTATGCTGAGGCACAAGGGTTGAAAATAGATCCTGTCACTCGACTGGAGCCACAGCTTCTGCATGGACCTGTAGGGGTTCTTGTAGCCAAAAGCACTTACGGTGTAACGGATAAACAAGTACTCAATGCCATTCAAAATCATACCACCGGTCGCAAAAATATGTCAAAGCTGGAAAAGATTATTTATCTGGCGGATTTTATTGAATCAGGCCGAACCTATCCTGGAGTGGATGAGCTGAGGATTGCAGCCTTTGAAGACTTGGATAAAGCCGTCATACTGGCTCTTACAAATACCATTCGTCATGTTGCTCTTATTAACGGTCTTATTCATACGCGGACGATTGATGCAAGAAATGACTTAATTATCAAAGAACTAAAAAAAAATAGAAAAGAAAGCAGGTGATTATTATTAATCCTGAAGAATTTGTAAAAAAAGTTGAAGGTTGGATTGAAGCTAAAAATGGAACTGATATCCAAAGCATAAACGTCACAGAGCTGACAAGCATTGCCAATTATTTTGTTATTGCCAGCGGTAGCTCAGAACGTCAAGTCAAGGCCATTGCTGATAATATCGAAGATGAAGCTAAATTACTGGAAATATTCCCTAAAGGCGTTGAAGGACAAAGAGAAGGCCGATGGATTCTCTTAGACTATTATGATGTTATTATTCATATCTTTCATGAGGAAGAACGTGGTTTATATAACCTGGAAGAACTTTGGAAAGATGGCATTGTCAGCCGATAGGTTCTCGTTTTAATCCGATTGAAAGGGGGAGATCTCAATTTTTATTGAAGTAAAAAACTTGCGTAAGGATTTTAAATTAGGTAAAAATAGTATCAGCATCCTTAAAGGGATTAACCTTAACATTGAACAAGGCGAAATGGTGGCGCTTCTCGGTCCTTCGGGGTCTGGAAAATCCACCTTTTTAAACGTTCTCGGCGGGCTTATTCCGCCCACCTCTGGTGATGTGTTCATAAAGGATTTTCACATCAGTGAAATGACAGAAAATGAGCTTTGTCTTTTCAGAAGAGACCACCTTGGCTTTATATTTCAATCTTATAATTTAATTTCCACTATGACAGCCATTGAAAACGTAGCCTTAACCCTTACCTTTGCCGGCGTCCCTAAAGGTATTCGTAACGAAAAGGCTAAAGAAGCCCTTTCCATTGTCGGACTTTTGGATCGTACAGAACATAAGCCAAGTGAGCTTTCAGGCGGTGAACAACAACGGGTTAGCATTGCCCGGGCACTGGTGAATCATCCTGAAATTATTTTAGCGGATGAACCAACCGGAAATCTGGATTCAAAAAACAGTACCGATATTATGGAAATGATTACCCGCCTCAACCGGAAGGATAATCAAACCTTTGTTATTGTCACCCATGATCCTGAGGCAGCAAAATATTGTACCAAGGTCATACACATGTGTGACGGTCTTATTGAACGCTGGGAAGATCAGCGATAATAAATTTAAAAGAAATGGAGTTTTAAGTGAAAACTAAAGGCATATTAGTAACCCTTGTTCTGACCCTTCTTTTGTTTTTTGGCATTATCCCCGGGGTATTGGCAGCACCGGAGCAACCCCTTCTTCAAATCAGTTCCGTTACCTTTTCTCCAGAAACAGTTTCTCCTGGTAAGAATTTTAAAATGACACTGACCCTTATGAATTATGGTGATTACGATGCCCATAATGTCACCCTGGATGTCCTTTCTTTGGCTGGAGCTCCGGATCTTGGTGTGTTTTCCATGGTTGGCAGCGGCAGTCATTTTTACATTGATGAAATATTATCTGAAGAAAGTGCGACCATTGAAATTCCCATGGTTGCATCACCAACTGCAGAAGCAAAAAATTATAATCTTAACCTTAATCTTTATTGTGAAAATAGTGGGGGAACCGGATTCGAATTTCCGGAAACCGTTGGTGTTTTTGTGAATGAAAGTAATTCTATGTCCATTGTCGCACCGGATCGCTATACCATTGGATCCAATGAAAAGGCTGATAATCAGTTTGAATTTGAAATCGCAAATTTCGGAGCCAACCCCGTACGAGGAGTTCAAATAAGCATTGCGGGAGAAGGACTAACTTTTGCTCCAAATTACCAATACTATGGAACATTTGAAAAAGATGATAACGATAATTTTGTCACAGCAGTAACGACTGACAAACCCGGAGAATATCCGGGAATCATCACTCTTAAATACCTGGATAGCTTTAACAATGAACGGTCTATCCAAAAAAACATTACCCTTGTTGTTCCTGAAGATAAAACCAACGCAACGGCAAAGGCGGATGACAACATATTCCAGCAATTTCTGAAGATTTTGTTTGGAATCGGCGCGTAGTGAGGTGATGCAGTGAATAAACGGGAACTCATTCGTTTATCCTGGGAGAATCTTTGGCGAATGAAGTTTCGTACCATTCTCACCATTATTGGTGTTGTCATTGGAACTTCCTCGATTATTGTCATGGTTTCCATTGGTAATGGTGCCCAACGAAGCATTACCAGTGAGCTTTCCGGGATTGGTTCGATTACCACCCTTCAAGTCTATTCTGATCTTTCTTCAATGGGTATGACTGAACTTGCCGGTGGAAAAACTCAGGATAAAGTCATACTCAACGACGATGCCATTAAAGATTTTAAAAAAATTGATGGTGTGGTGGCAGTGACCCCTGTGGTTAATCTCAGTGGAGCCGAAATTGAAGTTGATCGTGAACCTTATTCGGTTTCTCTTATGGGCGTGGATTATGACGTTCTTAAGGAAATGCGTTATGAAACTTCCAGTGGTAAAAAACCAAATGCCAATGATAAAACTTCGGTAATTCTTGGAAAAGAAGTCCTTGCTTCCTATAAGTTTACATCCAGCGGACCCCAAGCTCAGGCAGTTACAGCAAAGCCTGAAGATCTCATTGGAAAAAATATTAATTTGGTGATCAAACGCATCGGTGCTACCGGCGAAGAAGAAATCCGCAATGAAAAAGTAAAAGTATCCGGTGTTTTAGAATCCACCGGGGGCTCAGAAGATTATGCAATTATTATGGATTATAACTTAGTCACTGATTTAAATGAATGGCAAACCGGAAAGCCTGTGAACATTGATAAGCAAGGCTATTCTGAAGCTTTGGTAACTGTTGAAGATTCCAGTGTGGTTAATGGGGTGACCTCGGAAGTTGAAGCCCTGGATTTCACCGTATTTTCAATGCAGCAAATATTGGATTCTATGGGAAGTGTGTTCCAGATGTTGCAAATTCTTCTTGGCGGAATCGGCGGGGTGGCGCTTCTGGTTGCCTGTATTGGTATTATCAATACCATGACCATGTCGATTTATGAGCGGACCAAAGAAATAGGCATTATGAAGGTCATTGGGGCTTCCATTTCTGATATCCGAAATATGTTTATTGCCGAATCAACTATGATTGGGCTAATCGGCGGAATAGTAGGGGTGATCATCAGCTTTCTGCTTTCGCTGTTAATTAACTTCGTTGCCGGCTTTTTTATCACCGGAGGAAGTGCAACTATTTCTTATATCACTCCTGGTCTGGTTATTTTTGCATTGTTGTTCTCAGCCCTTGTCGGGCTTTTATCTGGCGTTCGTCCAGCCATTAAAGCGGCGAATTTAAGCTCATTGGATGCAATTCGAAGTGAATAATAGAAATGGAGTTATTATGAATTTTATCAATCTTTTCATTCATCCCGTTAAATATTTTACACAAATCAAAGAAAAAGAAAAAACATCTCTCATCATTCCCATTGTTATTCTTGTGACCATTGGTATTATCAGCGGCTTTAGAGCCGGGAATGTTCTATCCGGTATGGAACTTCCTGCAGATCAGGCAGCCGGCCTTCAGGCCTTAGCCATTGGCGCGGGGATTTTTTCAGGCATCATTGGATTAGGAATCGCCGTGGTTGTAAAGGCTGGTATTTTCCACTTTATTTTAAAGAAAATGAAGGGAACCGGAACGTTTAAATCAGGGGTTTATGTTGTGGGCATCGGGTATTTTCCAAAAATATTCCAGGGCATTATTAACCTTCTGTTTCCACAAACCATAGATCCTATAACTGTTTCCCAATTTGATTGGGTCACTTTATTAGCCGGTGTATTCAGTATCTTTAATATCTGGCAGCTTATCATTACCATTATCGGGCTGAGTGTGGTTTATGGTGTTTCCTATCGGAAAACCGCAATACCTGTTATTGGACTGGAAGTGATATCCGCAGGGATTACTTTTGCTATTACCTGGTTTACTGCCAATGCCATAACCGGCCTGCCAACTACCACTGTAAAATAAAGAATTTAGTTAAAGAAAGAGGAAATATATGAAAATTGGAATCGTCGGCCTGCCCAACGTAGGAAAAAGCACTATTTTTAACGCACTCACAAAAGCTGGAGCAGAATCTGCCAACTATCCCTTTTGCACCATCGACCCAAATATTGGAATCGTTTCGGTTCCTGATCCCCGATTAGCAGTTTTGGATAAAATGTATACCTCAAAAAAGGTGGTTCCAACAACCATTGAATTTGTGGATATTGCCGGTCTTGTCAGAGGGGCAAGTAAAGGGGAAGGTCTTGGGAATAAATTTTTGTCCCATATCCGGGAAGTGGATGCCATTGTTCATGTGGTACGTTGCTTTGAAGATGAAAATGTGGTTCATGTTGAAGGTAAGATTGATCCCATTGATGATCTTGAAACCATTAACCTTGAACTTATTTTCGCTGATCTGGAAATGCTGGATCGTCGGATTGAAAAAAACAAAAAACTGGCTAAAACAAATGTCCAGGAAAAAACAAATGTTGAAATTGCCACCC
This sequence comes from Acetobacterium sp., assembly GCF_036508315.1. Taxonomy (GTDB): domain Bacteria; phylum Bacillota; class Clostridia; order Eubacteriales; family Eubacteriaceae; genus Acetobacterium. The sequence continues at coordinate 8,535 of NZ_DATCHP010000044.1, forward strand.
GCCTTCGAGAACTTCTCGAAGGTGGTAAAATGCCAAATGATGATGATTTTACCCCTGAAGAATGGGAATTCATCAATACCATACAATTAATATCCATCAAACCGGTGCTTTACATTGCCAATGTCGCCGAGGAAGATCTTCATGAAGATAATGAAATGGTGACCCGGCTTAAAACTGCTATTTTTGAAAACTATTCTGGGAATCATAAGGATATTATTAAAATATCCGCAAAAATCGAAGAAGAAATTGCCCAGTTTGATGATGAAGAAAAAGCAGAATTTTTAGCAGATTTAGGGTTGGAAGCCTCAGGGCTGGATCAGGTCATCAGTGTAGGCTATAAACTTTTAGGCCTTGTGACCTTTTTAACCGCCGGACCTGATGAATGTCGTGCCTGGACTGTGACTGCCGGAACCAAGGCCCCTCAGGCCGCCGGAAAAATTCACAGTGATATTGAACGTGGTTTTATCCGGGCAGAAATTACCAGCTACGATCAGTTGATTGAAGCCGGCTCGGATGTTAAAGCCAAAGAATCCGGGGTTACCCGTATCGAAGGCAAGGACTACGTTATGGTTGATGGAGATGTTACCTTTTTCAGATTTAACGTTTAGTGCGTTGTTGTGGGGGGATTGTTTCCGCACACATCGCTTGTTTTCACATTCGCTGTCTTTGCATCCACATTTGCTGTAGACCAACTATTAATCGCCCGCAAACGTTGAGGTTTAATACAAATGTTGGGTTTCCCATGACGTTTCGGGCGGGTACTACCCGCCCTACGGGGGTTATACCAATACGTTTGGATTATAACAACACGAGAGCTTGTTTCCGTTTGAAGGATGTCCCAGGACATCCCATTTTTTATTTTGGAGGTTCTTATGAAAGATCTTGTTTTGGTTGCTATTAATGCAAAGTATATTCATACCAACCTGGCTGTGCGGTCTCTGAAAGCCCAGCTCTGTAGCTATGACGTTGGGATTACTGAAGTCTCCATTAACGATTCCATCCACCGTATGGCAGAGCATTGTCTGGTAAGTTCGTGTTTAACCTTTGGCTTTTCCTGTTATATCTGGAATATGGAATTGGTGCTTAAGATAGCTGAAATCCTTAAAAAATCCCGGCCTGAAGCCAAAATTATTCTAGGCGGACCTGAGGTGAGTTTTGACCCGGATGAATTATTAAAAACACATGGCTTCATTGATTTTATTATTACAGGCGAAGGGGAGACATCCCTGGAAATGCTTTTAGACTCAAAGCATGATCCAAAGGCTTTTAAAGATACTCCCGGACTCTGGTTTAGAACAATGGATTGTGGGATTGCCCATGGCCCTTCTGAACAGACCATGGATTTAGATAAACTGAATTTCCCTTACTCACAGAATGAATTGCTCAGTCTTAAAGATAAAATCATTTATTATGAAACCATGCGCGGCTGTCCTTACCATTGTTCTTACTGCCTCTCTTCTACGGGTCAGGGGGTACGAACCAAAGCTTTAGAACAGGTTTTTAAAGATCTGGATTTCTTTATGGCTGGGGGAATGAAACAGGTGAAGTTAGTTGATCGAACCTTTAATTTTGATATTAATCGGGCCAAAGCCATTTTTAATCATATCATTGAAGCTGGTGGAAAAACTAATTTTCATTTTGAAATGACCGGTGATCAGTTGGATGATGAACTCATTGATTTGCTTAAAAAAGCGCAACCCGGTTTGATTCAGTTTGAAATCGGAGTTCAAAGCACGGATTTAACCACCTTGAAAGCCATTGGCCGACAAACCAATCTCTCTCAATTGGAAGTGAATGTTAAAAAAATACTGGATGAAAAAAATATCCACATTCATCTGGATCTCATTGCCGGCCTGCCCTATGAGACCTATGAGGTATTTAAAACATCTTTTAACCGGATCATCGCATTGAAGCCGGACATGCTTCAATTAGGGTTTCTCAAGTGTCTGAAGGGAACCCGCATTCGCAGCGAAGGGGAGGCTCACGACTATTACTATATGAGCTTTCCACCCTATGAAATTATTTCAAATGCTTATATTTCAAGTTCTGAGCTTTATCGACTTCGAAATATTGAGATTCTGGTTGACCGCTATTTTAACAGCGGTGGATTTAAGCAGTCACTGAGTTATCTCTTTGAAATGAATTTCTTTAAATCAGCTTTTGATTTTTTCGAACAGTTTTCAGATTATTGGACCACCCGGGGTTATTATGACATGGGGAAATCCAAAGAACAGCTTTATGAAATATTCCTTGATTTTTTAGAAGGCTTAGATGATAAGAGCATGCTTGCGGAATCAGTTAAATTTGACTATCTGTGCCTTGGCACAGGCCATCTTCCGCATTTCTTTGAAAATACGTCGCCGGAAAAAGAATGGATTTTCGACTTTCTAAAAGATGCAGACAATGTCTTAAAGTATTGTCCTGATTTTAAAACCCTGGCTCCTAAGAAGATTTATACCCAGGTGAAGATCCAGAGGTTTTCAAGTTCTTTAATTTCTACTGTCTTTGGGCAAATAAGTGATGATCATCAGATTAGCTACCTGGTCATTTTTTATCAGGGCAAGTCACTTCCCATTCAGTAGGAATTCAATGGAATTTCTCTAAAAAGTATTGATTCTTTATTATTTAAAGGTTATACTGGTTCTAATAGAAAAAGATGATGATAAGGACGAGTAAATTATTAAAGTTTGCCAGAGATTAAGCAACTTGGCTGTGATTGCTTATAGAAAAAATAATTGAAAACCCCCTTGGAGTTAAGGCCTGAAATAAGTAGGGCTCTTCGGCGCTGACCGTTATACAGAACTTAAGTGGATTCATTATCATATCATGGATCAAATTGGGTGGAAACGCGTATAGTCGTCCCTTTGTTTTTACAAAGGGACTTTTTTTGTTTAAAATTATTTAAAGGAGAACACAATGATTGATATTACACTGAAAGATGGGACTGTAAAGTCCTATGAACCAGGCATTACTGTATTAGACGTTGCAAAAGATATTAGCACCGGTTTGGCAAAAGTCACCTTGGCCGGAGAACTCAACGGAAACCTGGTGGATATCCGCCAACCGATTTTAGAAAATTCAACCCTCAATCTTCTTAAATTTGATGATGAAGGCGGAAAACATGCTTTTTGGCATACCGGTTCTCACTTACTGGCCCAGGCGGTAAAGCGCCTCTATCCCCAGGCACAGCTTGCCATTGGACCTGCCATTGATCGTGGCTTCTACTATGATATTGACATGGATGTGATTATCACACCTGAAATTATGGAAAAAATTGAAAAAGAAATGGCTAAAATAGTCAAAGAGGGCCTGGTCATTGTACGCTCTGAAATGAGCCGTGCTGATGCCTTAACCAAGGTTAAACAAGAGGGTGAGATATATAAGGAAGAACTCATTGAAAACCTTCCGGAAGATGCCATTATCAGTTTTTATACCCAGGGAGAATTCTCTGATCTTTGTGCGGGACCCCACATAAACGACCTGAGCCCTATCAAGGCCATTAAACTATTGAGTCTGGCTGGCGCCTATTGGCATGGGGACGAAAAAAATAAAATGCTCCAACGTATTTATGGAATTACTTTTCCTAAAAAAAGCCAGTTAACAGAATATTTAGAGCTCCTGGAAGAAGCTAAAAAAAGAGATCATCGTAAGCTTGGAAAAGAGTTGGATTTATTCTCATTGCATGAAGAAGGTCCGGGGTTTCCATTCTTCCATCCTAAGGGCATGATTATTCGAAATGAGCTTGAAAACTTCTGGCGGGAAGAACATAGCCGTCGGGGTTATGAGGAAATAAGAACCCCGATGATGCTTAATTCCGAGCTTTGGAAACGCTCTGGACATTGGGATCATTATAAAGAAAATATGTATTTCACTGAAATTGATGACTGTGAATATGCCATTAAGCCGATGAACTGTCCCGGAGGTATGCTTATTTACAAGCGCAAGGGGCATTCCTACCGCGATTTACCGCTACGCATGGGTGAATTAGGCTCAGTCCATCGCCATGAACTCCATGGGGCACTGCACGGGCTGATGCGGGTTCGTAATTTCACCCAGGATGACGCGCATATTTTTATGACACCCGATCAGATCAAAGAAGAAGTCATTAAGGTCATCGATCTTGCTGATGATGTCTACAAGATATTCGGATTTAATTATCGTGTTGAATTGTCCACAAAACCCGAAAATTCCATTGGTTCCGATGAAGTATGGGAAACAGCCACAGAAGCCTTGCGTGATGCTTTAGTGACAAAAGGCATTGATTATCGTTTGAATCCCGGAGATGGCGCATTTTATGGTCCGAAAATTGACTTCCATCTGGAAGATAGTCTGGGACGTACCTGGCAATGTGGCACCATTCAGTTAGATTTCCAAATGCCGGAACTCTTTGACTTGAATTATATTGGCTCTGACGGGGAAAAACATCGTCCTGCCATTATTCATCGTACCATTTTAGGGAGTATTGAACGTTTCTTTGGCATTCTGATTGAGCATTTTGGAGGCAAATTCCCTGTATGGCTGGCTCCGGTACAAGTCATGGTTATTCCAGTGGCCGATGTCCATCATGATTTTGCCCAAAGCATTGCCAATGTATTACAGGAAATCGGTGTTCGAGCCAGCTGTGATTATCGTGATGAAAAATTAGGTTACCGCATACGTGATGCTCAAATGCAAAAAATACCTTATATGCTGGTTGTCGGGGATAAAGAAGCCGAAGGTGGGGATCTTGCCCTGCGCATCAGAGATACCGGTGACGCAGGTCTTATCAGCTTAGACGATTTAAAAGAAAAACTCATTGAAAAAATCAAGACTAAATCATTGACCCTGGATTAATAAATAACAGTTGACAAGCGAACAACGAGGATGTATAATAGTTGAGTAACAAAGTAGAGGCAACACACTTCTCACCTCATTTCTTATGGAGATAGGTAAATATTTAATGAACAATGTTCGTGAGTATTTTTTGCAGGTGGAGTTTTCTACCTGCAATTTTTTTATATGGAGGTATAATATTATTAGCAAAGATGTTCAACACGAAATTAACAATGAGATCCGTGATCGCGAAATACGTGTAATTGATGAGGCCGGCGAAATGTTGGGAGTTATGAATACAAAAGATGCTCAACAATTAGCTGACGAAAAGAATCTGGATTTAGTTAAAGTTTCGCCTAATGCCAAACCACCGGTTTGTAAGATTCTTGACTACGGAAAGTTTCGCTATGAAGAAATTCAACGTTTAAAAGAAGCTAAGAAAAATCAAAAGGCTGTGGTTATTAAAGAAATTCGTATGTCAGTTCGAGTTGAAGAACATGATATCAATGTAAAAATTAAAAATTGCATCAAATTCCTGGAACAAGGTAACCGTGTTAAAGTAGCGATCCGATTCAGAGGCCGTGAAATGGCATACACTGAACAAGGCAAAGAAGTATTGTTGAAATTTGCTGAACGTGTTACCGATTTAGCCGTGGTTGAAAAATCACCTAAGCTTGAAGGAAGAAACATGGTCATGTATCTGGCCCCCAAAAAAGATAAGTAAAGTTCTAATTGTTAATTCAGTATATCTGTTGTGAATGAGTTTGAATACATTTAACCTAGATTTCTCGGATATAGTTAATTATAAAATATTCATTGTACAGGGAGGAGGAAATAGTTATGCCAAAGATGAAAACCCATCGCGGAGCTGCAAAGCGTTTTAAAATAAAAAAGTCAGGTGTAATCAAACGATTTAAGGCTGGCAAAAGCCATATTCTCAATAAAAAAAGCCGTAAGAGAAAAAGAAGTCTTAGACAAGCCACAGGTTTAGCACCTGGTGACGCTAAGGTTGTTAAGAAAATGCTTTGTAAGTAATTTTGAAGATAGGAGGAATTAATAATGCGAATTAAAAAAGGCGTCAATGCCAAAAAGAAACATAAGAAAATACTTAAACTTGCTAAAGGCTATTATGGTGCCAGAAGCAAGTTATTTAGAACAGCCAATGAAGCTGTTATGCGAGCACAACGATCTTCATATATAGGCCGTAAAGAAAAGAAAAGAAATTTCAGAAGGCTTTGGATTACTCGAATTAATGCCGGTACAAGAATGTTCGACCTAAGTTACAGCAAATTTATGTTTGGTTTAAAACAAGCAGGTGTAGAAATTGATCGTAAAATCTTAGCCGATTTAGCGATGAATGATATTAATGCTTTTAAAGATTTAGTTGAAGTATCAAAGAAAAACATTAACTAATAATTTCAAAAAAACTTCTCAAAAGATAGTCCAAATTTGGGAAGTTTTTTTTATTTTATATTGTTATTGCTTTTTTTATTTAGCGTGTTAGAATATGTATGATTAGTAAATATATATTCAGTGGAGAACAGGGAATGGTAGAAAAAACACGACGGAAGTTTAATCACTTTTTGATTCATCGGTCACCGACAGAAATATTAATTTCCGGGTTTGCTGTTGTTATTCTTTTTGGAGCATCCATACTGACACTTCCAATTGCAACTCAATCAGGTGAAAGTGCAAGTTTTATTAATGCGCTTTTCACATCAACCTCAGCCGTTTGCGTGACAGGCTTAGTTGTTGTGGATACCGGAACCTACTGGAGTATTTTTGGTCAGGTTGTCATTATTTGTTTGATACAAATCGGTGGTTTGGGTTTCATGTCATTTGCAACCATGTTTTTTGTTTTGGCAGGAAAGAAGATCAACATAAGGAATCGTTTATTGATCCAATCATCTGTTAATACGGATTCCCTTTCAGGTATCGTAAAATTTGCAAAGTATATTTTTATTTCATCTTTTGTTATAGAAGCCGTTGGGGCTTTGCTTTTAGCCATTGTTTTTATTCCTGAATATGGGTTTTCAACTGGCACAGGTTATAGTCTTTTCCATGCCATTTCTTCTTTTTGTAATGCTGGTTTTGACTTATTTGGCAATTATTCAAGTTTAACAAAATATGTTGATAATTATATCGTGAATTTTGCGATTTGTGCAATGATTATTTTAGGTGGTTTAGGGTTCGCTGTTACCAGTGACCTGATTTTTGTTCGTAAATTTAAAAAGATGAGTATGCATTCAAAACTTGTCCTGACGATTACCGCATTATTATTGGCCATTGGCTTTATTTTCTTTTTTATTTTTGAATTCAATAATCCTAAAACCATGGGAAATCTATCCCTTCATGGAAAGTTTTTAGCTTCTTTTTTCCAATCGGTTACACCAAGAACCGCCGGTAGCAATACCATAGACATCGCTGCGTTAACCACGCCATCCATATTTTTAACTATGTTACTGATGTTTGTCGGTGCATCTCCCGGATCAACCGGTGGTGGTGTTAAAACTACCACACTGGGAATTATTGTATTGACAGTCGTTTCCGTTCTTCTCGGTAAGAAAGATGTTGTGGCATTTAAACGCACTATCATAGGTCCTCTTATTCGCCGTGCTATTTCAATTTTAGTTATTGCTACAGGACTTGTTATTCTAATGATCTTTGTGTTATTATGTACAGAGCCTGGAGTTGCTTTTGAAAGGGTCGTTTTTGAAGTGTTGTCGGCTTTTGGAACCGTTGGATTATCAATGGGATTGACCCCTGACTTATCAATTGGAGGAAAAATAGCCATTAGTATTACTATGTTTGTTGGCCGATTAGGACCTCTAACCATAGCCTACGCAATCACTCAAAGTGAAAAACGTTCACGTGAAAATGTAGGAAACTTTAAATTACCTGAAGGTAATATTATGATTGGCTAGAGGAGGAATAATAATTGAAAGAAAAACAGTTTGCAGTTCTGGGTTTAGGTCGTTTTGGTGAAGCACTTGCCATTACTCTCAGTGAATTGGGTTGTAATGTTATTGTTGTCGACAAGGACGCAGATAAGATCCAAAATATTGCAAATTTGGTAACCTATGCTGTCCAGGCAGATGTTTCAGACATTAATGCCTTGAAATCCATTGGTCTGAAAAATGTTGATGCGGTTGTGGTTTCAATTACTTCAGATATTAACAGCAGTATTATGGGAATTGTTAATGCACAGGAACTTGGAATCAATGAAATTTATGGGAAAGCTAATAATGCTCAACATGAAAAAGTCCTTTTAAAATTAGGCGTAAAAAAAGTCTTTTCTCCAGAGCGTGATATGGGCGAACGTGTGGCTCATAATCTTTTTTCCGGGGATTTTATTGATATTTTAGAACTTGACACCAATCATTCCATTGTCGAAGTTGAAATCCTGCATGCCTGGGAAGGAAAAACCCTTGAAGAGCTTGATCTAAGATCAGACTATGGCTTAAATGTCATCGCCATTCGGACCCTGGATGTTTTGAATGCGTCACCACTTGCTTCAAATGTAATTAACCATGGTGACAAGCTTATTGTTATGGGAGAAAATAAATCAATCAATGGAATCAATAAATTGTCTAAAAAAGATCATTAATTTTGAAGAACACCCTGTCATTACATCTCGTAATAATGAAAAATTAAAATATCTTCGTAAACTTGGAAATAAGCCATTCAGAGATAGTGAAAATGTTTTTTCCATTGAAGGAACCAAGCTTTTTTCAGAAGCATTCCATAGTCAAATGATTTTCAGACAGATCTTCATTACTGAAAAGTGGTTTGACTCTCAAAACGAAAGTATTCAAGATTCAATTGCGTTATTAAATGCAATTGGTATCTCAATTGTCGTGGTTATGGATGAAATTTTTAATTCAATTTCAACCATGCAACAATCTGAAGGCATTATTTGTATTGCAAATAAAATTGAATTTGAGCCATCCGATTTTATGAAATATGTTCTTCTTGATGATGTCCAGGACCCTTTTAATGTTGGAACGATTATTAGAACAGCGGATGCGGCCGGCATTGATTGTGTGATTACTTCCAGGAAAACTGCGGATATTTACAATGAAAAGGTCCTGCGCGGATCCATGGGATCAGTTTTTCATATTCCGGTTCTTCAGGTTGACTCATTAACAGAGTATGCGAAAGCTCTAAAAAATAAAAAGGTTAAAATCATTGGAACCTCCCTTGAGGGAGAAGATTTATGGCAACGACAACCCATAGAACCACCTTTTGGAATTGTCATGGGTAATGAATCCCAAGGCATGTCTCATGAAATGGCTCAGCTATGTGATATCCTTTTAAAAATACCGATTCTGGGAAATGCAGAATCCCTGAATGTTTCCACTGCTGCTGGGATTATTTTATACGATATCCTTCGAGAGAATGTTTTAAATTAAATAAAGTAAAAACCATGAAAGAGCAAGTAAATAAAAATCTGACATTATAGAGAAAAAATCCTTGGCTGAAAGATTTTATGTTTGAATTTATTGAAGTTCACTCCGGAGTTTTAATTGTGAAACCACTTTAGGTTGTCTAGCAATTAACGTTAATTGCGTTAAAATTTTAAGCGAATACAAATTTGTATTAATTTAGGTGGTACCGCGGAATTATTTCGTCCTTTTTAAGGGCGTTTTTTTATATTTAAAAATAAGGAGAAACAAATGGAATTAGAACTTAACCAATTAAGAGATCAATGCTTAGCTGACCTTAATGATGTTAATGAATTGAAAATCCTGGATAATGTCAGAATAAAATATTTGGGTAAAAAGGGTGCCCTTACCATTGCTTTAAAAGGTATGGGAAAACTTTCCAAGGAAGAACGCCCTATTATTGGAAAATTAGGAAACGAAGTCCGAGAAGAAATTGAAAAGGCCTTGTCTCATCAAAAGCAGGTCCTTGAAAAAAAAGAAATCGATGCTCGGATCAAAAAAGAAGGGATTGACGTTTCTCTGCCCGGGAAAAAACATTTGGCAGGGCAACTGCATCCGTTAACCACTACCATCAATGAACTTAAAGAAATTTTCCTGGGAATGGGCTTTTCGATTGCCGAAGGACCGGAAATTGAATGGGCAAAATATAATTTTGACTTTCTGAATGTCCCTCTGGATCATTCTGCCCGGGATCTCCAGGATACTTTTTATTATGAGGATGACATTGTTCTGAGAACACAAACCTCACCGGTTCAGGTACGGGTAATGGAAAATCAAAAGCCTCCACTACGTATTATTTCTCCTGGAAGAGTATATCGTTCAGACGCTATTGATGCCACACATTCGCCGGTTTTTCATCAAATGGAAGGCCTTGTGATTGATAAAGGCATTACCATGAGTGATCTGAAAGGAACCATGGATATGTTTGCCAAAAAATTATTCGGTGAACAGACAAAAACAAGATTCAGACCGCATCAATTTTATTTCACTGAGCCAAGTGCTGAAATGGATGTGACGTGTTTTAAATGCGGGGGCGCTGGCTGCAGGGTATGCAGTAACACCGGCTGGATCGAAATCCTGGGATGTGGCATGGTACACCCCAATGTTCTGAGGCTTTGCGGGATTGACCCGGAAGTATACAGTGGTTTTGCTTTTGGTATGGGCCTCGACCGGATTACCATGATCAGATATGGGATTAATGATTTACGATTATTATTCGAAAACGATTTGCGTTTTTTATCACAATTTAAATAGGAGGTTCAATAAATGTTAGTTTCACTTAATTGGTTAAAAGAATATGTTGATATTAAAGGATCTCCCTATGAGTTTGGGGAAGCTCTTACCATGTCAGGAACAAATGTCGAAACCTTTGCCGTTGTTTCAGAGAATATATCGGATATTTATACCGGCAAAATAATAAAAATTGCAAACCACCCCAATGCGGATAAGCTGGTGGTTTGCACCGTTGATTTCGGAACCGAAAAACGCATTATTGTCACTGCGGCAAAAAATGTTTTCGAAGGTGCTGTTGTTCCAGTTGCAGTTGATGGCGCTGTTATTGCTGATGGTACAAAATTAGGGGTCAGTGATTTTAGGGGAGTCGAATCTTATGGAATGTTTTGTTCCATTGAAGAGCTCGGCATGAACCCTGATTTATTTTCCAAAGAAATTATGGAAGGTATTTATCTTTTACCTGAAGGCACCCCTTCTGGGATAGATATAAAAGAATTACTTTGGCTGGATGATTTAATCATTGATGTTGAGCTTACCGCCAACCGTGCGGATTGCCAATCGATTATCGGTATTGCCAGGGAATCTGCTGCTACCCTGAATCTGCCAATGCAAGGATATAAATCATATTCTAACGTTGAAACATCTGATGCGATTTCACAGTATTTAAATGTGACTGTTGAAAGTGACCTTTGTGAGCGATATGTTGCTAAGATGCTGAAGGTTAAGAAAATTGAAGCATCACCATTATGGATCCAGGTTAAATTACTGAATAGCGGTGTAAGGCCCATTAATAATATTGTGGATGTTACAAATTATGTCATGCTTGAATTGGGTCAACCCCTTCATGCCTTTGATTATGAAAGCCTTCATTCAGATAAAATCGTGATTAAAACAACCACGGACAAAAAAATGGTAACTTTGGATGCTAAAGAACGTGAGCTTGATCCATCGATGCTGATGATCACCAATGGCACCACACCTGTGGCCATTGCCGGGATTATGGGGGGAGAGAACTCTGAGATTACTGAAACCACACAACAAGTTGTTTTAGAATCGGCCTGCTTTAATAAAAGCAGTATCCGTTTAACCGCAAAAAAATTAGGGCTTCGTACCGAAGCTTCAGTACGATTTGAAAAAGGAGTTGATCCTGAATTAGCTATGGCTGCCGCAATGCGGGCCACATGGTTACTGGAAGAAATCGGTGCCTGCGAAGTGACAGAAGGCCTTATTGATGTCTATCCTGATCCTGTTATTCCAAGAAAGATTTCCCTGGAAGTTGACTGGGTCAACCGTTTTATTGGCATCAATCTTTCTAAGTCAGAAATGGCGGCGTTGCTCAAACGTTTATTTTTTAAAGTATCCAATGTTGGTACCGGGATTTTAGAAATTGAAGTGCCCAGCTTCAGGCAGGATATTGAAGCAAAAGAAGACTTAGCTGAAGAAGTTGCCCGAATGTTCGGTTATGATAATATTCCCAGTACGATTATGGGCGGTACAACCATGATCGGTGGAAAGACAGCTGTTCAAAAGTATGAGGACGACCTGAAAACCATTTTGGTTGGTCAGGGGTATTTTGAAACGCTGACCACCTCTTTCACCAGTGAAAAGCGACTTTTAGGACTAAATAGTTCTATGCCACTGGATTTGGTACCCTTGATTAACCCATTAGGCGAAGAAAATAGTATTATGCGTCCTTCACTGGTTGGTCATCAGCTTGAAGTGATTTCTTTGAATTATCATCAAAAAAATCCTTTTGGTCGATTTTTTGAAGTTTCAAATACTTACCGTAAAAATAAAATCAAAGGCGAGCTTCCTATTGAAGAAAAAAAGTTGGTCTTAAGTACCTATGGCAATGATGATTATTTTGAATTAAAAGGAATGATTGAGCTTTTATTGGCCCACACCGGTATTAAGAATCCTGCTTTTACTGCAGGAGGATCTGAATTTTTACATCCTGGACGCCGGGCGCTGATTGTTGTTGATGATTTGATTCTGGGTGAAATCGGTGAAATCCATCCTATCGTTGTCAAAAATTATGAGTTACCCAAACGAACTTATGTCTGTGAAATATCCTTTAACGCCTTGTATGCATGCAGAGCAACGGATGAAAAATTTGTTGAGCTTCCTAAATTTCCAGGGTCAAATCGTGACTTAGCCATTCAGCTTCTGGAAACCATTCCGGCGGCTTCGGTTAATGACATCATTCGAAAAAACGGCGGGTCTATTCTGGAAAGCATTGAATTATTTGATATTTATACCGGAGAGCAAATTCCTGAAGGCTATAAGAGCCTTGCCTATGCATTGAATTTCAGAAATAAAGAAAGAACCCTTAATGACGATGATATTAATCCTGTGGTTGAGCGCATATTAGCAGAATTAAAAAGCTTGTTGAATGCTCAACTCCGAGAATAATCAGTACCAACCGTGAATAACATCAATTTAAATCGAAATCTCATTGCACTTTTACAACTCGATGGGATTGGCCGCAAAAAAGCAAAGACCATCCTTGAACAAATTCAACAACCGGAGAATTTAACATTTGGTGAAATGCTTGAGGTTGGAAAAGAACTTAATCTTATTTCAACGACTATGGGAACGGAACCCCTTAAAAAAGCCACTGCCGCTGCGGACACCATTATCGAAATAAATGATAAGAACGATATTAAAATGCTTTCTTGTTTTGATGAAAAGTATCCTGATTCCCTGGTTTTTGAAGACTCCCCGTTGATGCTTTACTATCAGGGAAACCTAAAACTTTTAAAAAGCGAAAATCGAGTTGCCGTTATTGGGAGCCGAAAGGCAAGCTTAAAGGGCATGAAATTTGCCCGGAACACTGGTGAATTTTTGGCAGATCAGGATTTTGTGGTCATTAGCGGGCTGGCGGTAGGCTGCGATTCAGCGGGACACCTTGGTTGTTTAAAAGCCGGAGGAAAAACAGTGGCTTTTTTGCCTTCAGGGCTTCTTAATGTTTATCCGTCCGAAAACGCGGGATTGGCAAAGAAAATTTTAGATAACGATGGGTGCCTGTTATCAGAATACAGCCATCAGGAAACCATTGTTCCCTATAAATTCATTGAACGGGATCGACTCCAGGCGGGCAGTTGCAATTTCTTAATTGTTTCAGAATTTTCATCTAAAAGCGGAACCATTCATACCCTGAACTTTGCAAAGAAGTATCACAAGAAAATTTTTACCACCCAAATGATTTATGAACAGTCAATAAAAGGGTTTCAGGAACTCAATAATCGGAAAATTTCCTATGAGGTTCTGGAAGAGCAGACACTACGTAACTTAATAAAAAAATATAAAAATAATAAATCATTTGTATTTTTATAAGATATTACTTATAATAGAGTCAAGAATAAAGAATAGAATTTTATTTATTACAGGAGGAAAAAGATGCCTGAACAAAAGATAATCGAATTACGCATTTTAGATACGGAATTTACATTAAAGGCAAAAGACAATGAAGAACAAATTAAACTTATTTCAACTTATGTGAATAATGAATTAGAAAGCGTAAGAGTTGCTAATCCATTTACAAATCATATTCGAGTTGCCATTCTTGGATGCATGAATATTACAGAAAAATTATTTACTGCACAAGAAGAAGCTAAAATGAGCGAACAGGAAAAAATTAAAGAAATTGGTGCTATCAATTTAATCAAAGAAGAACTCGCTGCTGCCAATAGTCTTTTTGAAAAAGAAAAAGTTAAGACGATTATTTTAGCTGATGAGAAAGCGCTTCTCCAAGCTGAGATTGATGAACAAAATGAATTACTAAACCAATACCGGGAACATTTAAGACAAAGTAAAGTTGAAAGCGAAACAAATCGAAAAACCATATTAGAACTGCAGAATCAACTTTTCGAGAGCCAGATTGAATTAGTTAAAGTTAATAAAAACCACATTGAAAAAGATATTTTTAAAAGTATTGAAGACAAGATAAAAATCGACTAATCTGTTTAAAATTCAAATAAAAAAAGATGCATTGCGCATCTTTTTTTTTATTTAAACTTTCGGATTAAACCGGTAACTTTTCCAAGAACTCTAATCTCTTGTTCATTAAAAAAGGTCGGCTCCATTGTCTTGTTCTCAGGTTGGAGGCGAATCTTATTATTTTCATAAAATATTTTTTTTACGGTTGCCTCATTTTGCTCAAGAATCATTGCCACAACGATTTCCCCGCTGGCTGCTGCCTGTGTTCTATGGACAATGATATGATCACCATCTAAAATCCCAGCTTCCACCATACTAAAACCCTGAACCTTCAGAATAAAAGAGTCTTCATTTCCCACAAAATCTAAAGGCAATGGGAAAACATCCGTGATATTTTCAGTTGCCAGAATTGGTTCACCAGCAGTAACGCACCCTAAAATCGGGAGAGAAATAATTGTTTTTCTCTCAAACAAAGCAGTAAAAGTCTCATTTGGATCATGGCATATAATCTCTATAGCCCTTGTTTTAGTTGAGTCACGTTTAATGTACCCAAATTCTTCCAATTGCTTTAAATAACCATGAACCGTTGAGGTTGATTTTAAATTGACTGCTACACAAATTTCACGTACCGAAGGTGGGTAGTTTTTTTCACGTATTTGTGTTTTTATATATTTGAGAACCTCATATTGCCGAGTATTTAAATCTTCATACATATTTTCAAACCTCCAATTTTGTTTCTTGGACGTATTATAGCATACCATTTACAAAAAAACAAACATTAGTTCTACTTATTCTTCCGGCTCAAATTGTGATAAAGGATTGTGATTTAAAGTATCCCGCAGGAGCTCTTCATCAACATGTGTGTATATTTGCGTGGTTGACACATTCTGATGGCCTAAAATCTCTTGAACCGAGCGGATATCAGCTTTGCCATACTTAAACATAAGGGTTGCTGCCGTATGCCTGAGCTTATGAACACTAATTTCATCTGTATTAAGGCCACAAACAGCTAAGTGCTTTTTAACCAAATGCTGAACAGCCCGGTTACTGATGACCGTGTTTTGCTGGCTTAAAAATAAAAAGGGGGAGTCAATTTCGGCGCGAACGAGAAGATAGTGCTGAATGGCTTTTAAACAGGCATGATTTAAATAAACAGTCCGCTCTTTATCACCTTTTCCAATGAGTCGAAGAGAATCATTTTTTATATCGGTTATTTTTATTTGGGTCAATTCAGAAAGACGCATACCACAGTTTAAAAAGAGGGTAATGATGGCAAAATCCCTTTCCTTATGTCGGCCTTTAATCCCTTTAAGAAGATCGACCGCTTCATCCCATTCTAAATAGCGTGCATTTCGGGCCTGGAGTTTGGGCATTTCAAGATCAGTCACAGGATTGGGTCCAAAATATTTTTGTTTATTACATAGGTAGTTAAAAAATGATCGTAAAGTCGAAACTTTACGGCTACGGGCAAAGTCTGAATTATGGCGTTCTTTGCTTGAGAAAGAAAGAAAAGCATAGAGAATACCTAAGTCAATGGTTTTTAATTGATCAACGCAAATATCATTAATTGGAATCTCATCAAATAGTTCTGATTGAGGAACCATTGCAAGGTAGCGTTTTAGAAATCGAAAAAATAAAACTAAATCATAACGATATGCCTGGGCAGATTTTTCAGAAAATCCACGGATGGTCACAATATAATTTAAAAACTCATCAATTATTTTACTTTCAGTTAATGGATTGGCAATAGGATTGGCAACCGTCATAATAAAATCTCCTTGATTATGGAATTTTTCAAATATATTTCAATTAACTATCATAATATATTATAAGTTAAACATTTAATTTGAAACTCATTATAACATGATTTAACTCTTTTGTCACGAAACTTACATTTCGTGACAAAAGTGATATTGCTTTAAATTGGTTAATTCCACAATTTAATAATCTACACCACACTCGGAATCAATTAATTCCGAAATATGGTTGATCTTATTATTTTTTAACCCATACAAAAGTTTTATGGTTATGTTTCACAATCCTCCATTAATCAATTCAGATATTTTAAGATTAATGACCTTCAAAGAAGGCCTGTTAAAGATCAGGCTTTAGCGAAATAACTGGAATTTAATTATTTCCATTATATCCGTTACCTTTTTAAATCTTGCTGAATCAATAAGATCATCGCCTCCGTCAAATTGTGAGACAAAATCATCTACATCGTTCTTTATATATCCCAAAACATCATCTTCATTCAGGCCCTGATCTTCCAGCAAGTCTATATAGTCGTCATAGCAAATGTCTTTTAATCCGATATTCACATGTTTGTGGTGCATAAACAAAACGCAACGGTCATCGAAGAATATCGAAGATAAGTCTGAGGCAATATCTCCTGACTCTGTTGTTCGTTTAATAACTCTAAAAATCATTTCCGCCACAGCATTAACCATTGTTGCGTTAATGAGATGATCGTATCCATCAATCTTAGAACTAAATGAATTCACATCGTTTCTCACTTGATCCAAAATATCATTCTCGGTCATGTCCTGCTTGGTTAGCAGTTCAATGTAAGGCTCGTAACTAATGTCCCCTACTACCCCACAAATACCTTGACCCTGCTGTTCTAAAAATAGGATGCAACGCCAATCATAGAATTTAACAGAGAGCTTGGGGGTATTCTCGTTTGCCGATGTGTCTTTTATCTTGCCAACGGCAATGGCCTCTGGCTGCATGGGCATCTCTGAAACACTATTGTTATCATTGGGCGAAATAAGCTGTATAATACCAGAATCATCAATACACTTAATATCTTGATTATCGGCTTCAGAGGGATCATCAATTTCCGACATCTCATCTTTTAACAGTGCATAAGCATCCTCATAATTATCCGCGTCAACTTCAAAAAGAAGGGTTCGTATCTCAACCACGTTTAGTTTGAAACTCATTCTAATTCTCCAAGCCGTGTCAGGTGGCCAACCGCTTAATTGTTAAGTCATTAAATAAGGTTACCATACGTGTGATCCTCAAGTTTTACATAAGGAATAAATGGCGACAAACTGTCATTTATTCCTTAATTGCATTATACATCGATTTTCCGGCAAGTCAATAAAAAGCAGCAAACATACGATTTTCTGCCTCAACAGGACATTCTCTAGAATTATAATTTAGAATTTTTTTCAATTTATTGAATTTAGTCAATTTCAGGAAGAAGAAACAACAGGGATGAAAATGTCCGAGCTATCGCAAAAAAATATTTGCCGTTGTCATAAAGAAGCCTTTATGACAACGACAAAATGAAAAGGCTGAACTTATCATCAAGTCATTCAAATTCATAGCTTGTTAATCCTTGAATCCGCAATATTTAACTAACTTCGCTTCTTTAGGAAAATCCCATCAACCAGAATCGTCGTTCCGAACAAATTTTTCTTGAGGGTGAAATGAAGCGTTTGAGCTATTACCTTTGCATTTTTACTAATATAAAGGGTAATATCATTCTGTCGATAAACATTGAATAATTCTGTCTTATCAGGTGTTATGAGATTCACTTCAGAAATTTCAAAAGTTGGACAACAGCCACCACCAGTGGAACTGATTTCAAGTGTTAAAACATTTTTTCTTTTTCTTTTCATATAATCCAGGACAGGTTGGTCAATTTCCATTTTATAAGATTTGTTCATCTCCATATCTCCAATTTCTTTTTAACAATAATTCTTGTTTTAAGTCTCTTTGGATTTTAAGAATCAAATTCTCGTTCAACTAAATATTTTTGTAATCACCGGTAATGACTTTGTATCTTTTTTCATAGTTTTATCATACAATTTTACAATTATTAGTGATAAACAGAATCCTATTATTCCACCGCCTACTTGAAACGGAGCCAAAGGCAGTCCTAACTCATTTGCAATAAACCAACCAACAGCTGTTCCTGCCACAGCAGCTACTATAGGTAAAATATAAACCACAAATGCCGCTATAACCATACTCGTATTGTGCACCACAAATGCTACTCTTTGTCCCGGTTTAGCCGAAATTGTATTTTGAACATCCATCATAATGGCATTATCCCCTGGGCATGCACCACAGTTTTCACAATCTCCGTGTCTCGCCGCTTTAACTTTTGCCAAATTCCCATTTGCTTCAATAACAACTCCAAATTCTTCTAGTTTCAAACTCTATTTCCTCCTATTAATTTGTATATCATTTATTTTTCACTGAACCATTACACCAATTTATTTTAGATTAAACGGTTTTAAGAACTTATCCACTTCAATTGGCTTGCCATCTTTATCATCTACTTTTACTTTGGCAAAAACCCAACCTTCCACCTTTGTAGGATCGACCCCAGCATCAATAAATAGTTGTGGGTTTAAAGCAAAGACAATGTCTTTGTCATTGGTACTCATGTCCTTTGCCCATTCAAACATGTTTCCATCGCCAAGATCTACTCCGTAATGATCAAGAGCTGTATGATACTTGATATGATCACGTTTTAGATTTACTATTTGTTCATAGGATGCAAGTGGTGTGACTTCACCCTTATAGGTCAATTTTTCATCACCTAATGCTGTACCCACCATGATCTTATCGCCAATAACCATGCCTGCCGGGAGTTTGGTGACATCAAGACCTGCATTAATGAATAGCTTTGAATCAAATTCAAGCATCACATCATGTGGCGGACCGCTGCTGTAATCTTTACTCCAAATAAAACGTGCTGTTCCATCAGGAGCAGTTAAAGCCCATCCCCCATTCATTTCATCTGCTGCAATTTTATCGGGAATGGCACTGAGCACCTCATTAAATGAAGTGATGGATGTCTTTCCAACAATATCCGTCTGTTGGCAACCTGATAAAACAATCAATAATAATGCCGCTGCTCCTGCTAAAAATATTTTCTTTTTCATATACTTCTCTCCTTCAATTTGAAATTTATTTATTTAAGGCTTGAAACTTTTTAATCTGAGTGCGTTGGTGAGTACCGATACAGAACTAAGTGACATGGCAGCAGCCGCAAAAATCGGATTTAATAATGGACCGCCAAAAAGATAAAGGAGTCCGGCCGCAATGGGAATCCCGGCAACGTTATAACCAAATGCCCAGATAAGGTTTTGTTTAATATTGCGAATCGTGCTTTTGCTGAGTTTAATTGCCGTTGGAACATCCATGAGATCACTTCTCATCAGCACAATGTCCGCTGATTCCATGGCTACATCGGTACCGGAGCCAATGGCAATGCCTATGTCTGCCTGTACCAATGCCGGAGCATCGTTAATGCCATCTCCAACCATGGCCACTTTTCTGCCTTCTGCCTGGAGCTTTTTAACTTCATTTGATTTATCCTGAGGTAATACTTCTGCCAAAACCCGATCAATGCCAACCTGTTTTGCAATGGCTTCAGCCGTTTTTCGATTGTCACCTGTGATCATGGCAACTTCAATGCCCATTTCATGGAGCTTGGCAATCGCTGCTTTACTGCTTGCTTTCACAACATCTGCTACTGCAATAATACCGGATAATTTGCCATCCATAGCAATACATGGGGGTTTTGCCTTCTTCTGCCAATCTGTCCGACTCATCTTCCAAGGTGATCAGCAAGATACTGTTCTCTTCCATCATCTTTCTGTTGCCAAGCAGTACACGGGAACCGTCGAATTCAACTTCGATACCATACCCGGGAATCGCCTTGAATTTTTCAATTTTAAGAGTTTCAAGGTTTTCTTTTTCTGCACCTCTTACAATCGCTTCACCCAGCGGGTGTTCTGAACCCTTTTCAGCTGAAGCCGCAATTTGAAGCAACCAATTTTTTTCAATACCAGAAGTTGTAATAATATCCGTTACTTCTGGCTTTCCTTCGGTAATGGTACCTGTTTTATCAAAAACAATGGTGTTGATTTTATGGGTGGTTTCTAAAGCTTCTCCCCCTTTAATCAAAATACCATGCTCTGCGCCCTTTCCTGTTCCAACCATAATTGCAGTTGGAGTAGCCAGGCCAAGCGCACATGGGCAGGCGATTACCAAAACCGAAATGAAAATAGTCATTGAAAACACTAAAGAGTGACCAGTAAAAAACCAGCCGGAAAAGGCAAGAACAGCGATTACAAATACGATGGGGACGAAATAGCTGGATACGATATCTGCCAACTGGGCGATTGGTGCTTTTGAACCCTGGGCATCTTCAACCAGTTTAATGATTTGTGCAAGGGCTGTGTCGCCGCCGATTTTTGTTGCTCTGAATTTTATACTCCCATTTTTATTGATACTGGCAGCAAACACCGCATCACCTGATTTTTTATCAATGGGCATGCTTTCTCCCGTAAGCATGGATTCATCAATGGCTGTGTTTCCCTCGATGACAATCCCGTCAACCGGAATTTTCCCACCTGGTTTTACCAAAATCACATCATCAATCTCCACATCGTCAATAGGAGTTTCAAGTTCGATACCATCACGAATAACAATAGCAGTTTTAGGGGCAAGTCCCATCAGCTTTTTGATGGCTTCTGATGTTTTTCCTTTGGATACCGCTTCTAGGTATTTTCCTAACAGTATCAAGGTTATAATAACCCCGGCAGTTTCAAAGTATAAATCCTGGACTGCCCCAAAATTACCTAATAGTATCTGATAAACAGAATAGAGGCTGTAAAGAATTGCTGCCGATGTTCCCATTGCAATCAATGAATCCATATTGGGACTGCGTTGAATGAGAGCTTTAAAACCGACTGAATAAAATCGATTGCCAGCCATAATAATTGGAATAACCAGGATAATTTCTACCAGGGCATAGCTGAGCGGATACTGCATGGGCTCTAAAAAGCTTGGAATGGGTAATCGTAACCACGAGATCATGGCACCCATTGCCAGATAAAGAAGGGGTACTGCAAACGAAGCTGATAAAATAAGCTTTGTTTTAAGTATTCGTATTGCTTTTTGCTTCCGTAGTTTATCCTCATCGATTGCACTTTTTTTCTCTATTTCAAGGGCTTGATACCCGGCTTTTTCAATTGCCTGTCGGATAGCCGACAGTTTTACTTGCTGTGAATCGTAGTGAACGGTTGCTTTTTCAGTCGCCAGATTAACGGATGCACTTGTTACCCCTTCAAGTTTTCCCAAAACTCTTTCAATTCGAGATGCACATACTGCGCAGGTCATCCCGCCAATGGGGATGGTGACTTCACTTTGCGTGGAAATTTCCACTGTTCCGTATCCTGCCTTTTCAACTGCCTCTTTGATATTTTTTCTTGAGGTTTTAGTCTTATCGTATGCAACAGATAGGTTCTCCGTAGCAAAATTAACTGATGCACTGGCTATACCATCAATCTTATTGACAACTTTTTCAACTCTGGCCGCACAGGCTGCACAGGTCATTCCTGTTATTTTGACCGTTTCTTTGTTCATTATATTCCCCTCACTTTAGTGTCTTGTTTGAATTTTCATTTTTTTAAGATTCTTTATTCATTTATTGGAGCTGAACGGCTATTGCTGAAATATTCATAGATATTTTATTGGTTTATATCGTCGACAACGGTAATCGTGCTTCCCACCATTCCCATCCAGCAGGAATAAACAATTTTACCTGACGCAGTCGGTGTAAATTCAACTACATTTTCTCCAACAATCAGTTTTTTCTCAACATTATAGTCTCTGATGAGCATTTTATTATTACAACTACTCAGATCACCGTTATTTGCAGTAATTGTCCATTTAACCGGGATACCCTTTTGAACGATAATCGGATCATAAATGCCATTATCCAGGGTTGTTGCCACTGTTTGAACACCATCGCTAACGATAGCCTTTGCAGTGCCATTTGCATTGTCAGAGGAACTGCCCGTGCTCGGCTGTGTTTTTGTATTTTGAGCGTTACTGCTTGACTGGGTTTGTGAGGGATTCGAATTTACAGAATTTTCTCCCGATGTTCCAAAAATTCTGCTGCAACCGGAAAATACCACGATCCCGATGACGATTATTGCTAAAACGCTTCCTACTAAATAAAATGATTTTTTCATTTTTGTTAACTCCTTTAATATTTCTTTCTCTTATTTTTTTAATTAACTATCGTTATATTGCTCTTAATCATCCCCATCCAGCAACTATGGGGTACGTTTCCTGTTTCAGTAGGAGTGAATTCTATCAAATTGTCACCTTCTGCTAATTTCTTTTGAATATTGTACATAGGAACGAGAATTTGATTGTTACATCCATTTCAAAATCCTCCCTTTCACTTCTTGTCTGTACATATAATATCAGTAAGTTTTGTAGAACTTATGGAGATGCATACCAGATCAAAAGAAAATGGCGGTGCAACCCCGAACACACTTGGGTTACACCACCATTTTTCTTTACCAATTTATTTGGGATAGGTTTGGAGAACATATTTAAACCTAATAGTGCGAAAATTAATGTTACTGCTTTTTTGAATTTCGAGGACTTGCAGTAAAAAACAATTTTAAAGTAACCGCAAGATAAGTAAACTGCTAAACATAAAAAACCTCTTTTCAGCATGTAATTGACAATCATTGTCAATTACATATAAGAATATTATATAAATTGTCTGTTGTCAAGACTTAAATATTGTATTGCCATATAATTACTAAGGTATTATATTTTTGAAATGTTCAGATTGACATCGTTGCGCAAATTATAGGATAAGATATCAGTTAAAATGGAGTAGTTTAGAATCACAAAACTAACTTAAGAACTGCTTGTATTATCATCTTTATTGTCATGATATCAACTTTTTCAGCCGTAAAATTCAGCTGAGCCACTGAAATACCGATATCTGCAGCAACTAAAAAAACCATTCTGTATTGTTTTCTGGACTCAAAACGTCATGAATCAGCGGTGTCCAAATGATCAAAAATGCTTTAAAGCTGGGAATTCTGGCTGATAATGCTGTGAAAGTTGAGCAAATAATAAAAAAGGCGTTCTCACGACATATTGTGAGAACGTCTTTCATTTTTCCTTTATTTATAAACGACTAAATTACTAAGCAGTTTGTGTGCTTTAACATGGCGGTCCGGATTTGATTTTACTTCATTACTGTATCCTAAAACTAAGATATTAATTACTTCAAAATTTTCCTCTAAATCAAACTCAGTTTTAATAACACCAGGATCAAACCAACAGACCCAAACACTTTGAACCCCTAATTCTGTTGCCTGCAACATCATATGGTCAGTGGCGATAACAGCATCGTGTGATACCAATTGTCTTTCATTAAATCAATATCTCGTGAATACTAATTTGCATGTCTCCATCCATTAAGTCATTCAGTTTTGGAACGATTATTTTAAAATGTTCTGTCTTCATGTGGATACCCAGGACTTCTTTATCTGCCCATTTTTCCAGAAATGCAAAAAGATTATTATTTTCAGTGCCACGAATTAATTCATAGCTGATGTTACCATTTTCTTTTCTGGTTTCTTCAATTAATTTTGCTGCCAGCGCAATAAATTCTTCAGAGCTTTCATCACTGACATTGCAATTTGCATAAACTACAATCATTTTTTATCCTCTTCATTCTTATCTTCCAGTGTCATGTGTTCTGACAGGAGAAGGTCATTCGCCACTACTTTTTCATCCTTGAGGTTTCTGTTGGTGAAAATGATGTTGTACCAGATAAAGCCAAGACCAAAAACAGCCAGGAATAATCCTACCAGCATATTCAAAATTGGAATGAATCCTATAATGATTATTGCCCCTGCAATGATTAAAACCGAAACAAAAGAACTCAGTAAAGGTTTCATTTTAGTATTGAAATACCCGGTAAGGAGTTTGGAAAAGACAACCGCTGCCACTGGCATACCAAGAATCATAACCGCAACGATCAGGCAGGTCATGGCGATTCCAAAAGGCACATAAATTACAAAGGAAACAATAGCCAGCAAAGGGGTCACAAACATAAATCCAGCGCCGATTCCCAGGGATGCCAGAATGTGCTTTTTCGCCATTACTGTGGTGTTTTCATTAAATTCCTTGGTAAGGAAGGTAATCAGCAGCCAAATCACCAGAATAAAAGCAAGTTGGGTAATGATTGACAAAAGTACAGACCCTATACTCGGTCCCTGCTTTTCCTGTTCCTCTGTTTGTTGCTGGGTCACCTTGTCCCAGGTAACTGTCGGTGCCGTGGCATTCGGTGATACAATGGCCTCGTTGGCACTGCGATTATTAATTGGTCCGGTGATTTTGGCACCGTCCTTAATGGTTAACTGTTGGACATCGGATTGAACAAAACCGTTAATGGTGCCACTGATGTTAAGATTGTTGGCCCCCACCCGAAGATTACGTCCCGCTGTTCCGTCAATGGAAACATTGCCTGCACCAATAAAGAGATCCCGACTGATCGCTGCCGATTTGGATACGATGAGATCCGAACCTGCTACAAAGGCATCACCGGAAACCAACCCGTTAATGGTTACCTGACTCCCTGCGGCATAGAGATTACCGTTGATTTTTCCGTTAACAGTAACGATGTTTCCAGCCGCAAAAACATCCCCGTTGTATACCCCGTCCAGGGTAATGGCATTGCCTGCAAAAAAGGTGGTGGTATCAAAAACCGAATTGGCTGTTATGATATTTGACCCTGCAAACATAAATTCAGTGTTGGGTACCGTTGCATCTGTAATATTCACATTCCCAGTGGAATCCTGATAGGGACCTGCAGTTTGTGTTGCTGCAAATGCGGTGGATACCATTATCACCAAAAGCATTACCATCATTAAAACCGACACACTTAATTTTTTAAACATTTTTCATTCTCCTTTTAATAATATATTTTTGTACATTCCAAGGCCTTATAAAACATCTTTCCCTTCCTTTTCTTTAATCGAAAATTTCACCTCCGTTTGTACTGCACATCTATATAACGGTTGAGCCCAGGGTTTTCTTCCCAAAAATTAAATTTTTATTTGTCAAAAAAAATTAAAAAATTTCTTCTTGGAAAAAGCACTGATACTGTTCATCAGTGCTCTGTCAAGCTACTCGATAAATCCTATTTCCAATATTTGACACTTTGAACCGTTCCTTTATCCCCAATAAAGGTGACATAAAACCCAGTTTCATCGTCATTGAACCAGATCATGACATTGATGGGATTATTCTTGTCCATGGGATTTGCCATAGAAATTATTTCAATGCCTTCTCCGCCAAGAATCCCCTTGACCTCTTCATAGGTCATACCTTTGGTAATGCTTGCCAATTGATCCTCGGTTACCTTTGCGTTGCTCAGAGCCATTATTTCACTTTCATCCGCAGTATATAAGGTTTTCATGATAACACTGTTACCGGAATCGTAACTCACGATAATGCCAAAGCCAGTACTTTTATCCGTATAAGTGAAAGTTCCATCCTTTTCTTCAGGAACCACCCCTAATGCAGCATCAACCTCGCTTTTTAATTCACTTAATTGGATTTTATTGTAAAAATTCAAAGGGTCATTATTTACTGATTTTTCGGTAGTAGTAGTATTTGAGCAACCAGGAACTAGAAACACCAACCCAAAGAAGAATAGGATTGCCAACAACCATCGGATAAATTTAATATTTGCCATGATACTCGCCTCCCTTTTTAAAAAATCACTGGATCAACATCTTTACCCAGAATCAATTCAAAACCAATACCCTGAGTGTCATCGGTTTGTTTCTTATTTAGTACCCTTTAATTTGAATATAAAACGGTTTAAAAAGGATAGTTAATAAATTATTCAATCAATTCATCTAGAATTTCATCTTTTACATCATGGCTTTTTACAGCAGTCTGCTTTCGCAAACTGAATAGGTCTCCCCATCGACCGGCACGTGCCAGTATCCCCAGACAGAGGTACGTCAGCCAAGTACTACTTAATCCGATTTGTCTTCTGTATAATTTAGTCCTCCGATTAACACAATGAAAGAGGCTGCCAGTATAATAATGGCCGACCAGTTACTGCCTGTTACTGCATTCGTGGGGTTTACCGCTGCATTTTCCTTGACCGTGTTACCAGCTTCAACGACCGACTGTTTACCCCTTGATGTATAATCCCATAAATTGCCCACACCTGTAGAAAAAAATCCACCTGATTAATACATCAGGTGGATTTTTTTAAACGGCGATTTTTTTATACGGTAACGTCGAACATCTGACCAATAGTGGGGCTCGGGGATGGGGCCGCAGGAGCCGTAGTGGATTCTGCCATCTTAATCATTTCCGTCATTTGTTGGGTTCCGGTTTCCATGGCCATTTTCAATACTGACACACTTGCCTGCTGTGAAACCTGCATTTGACTAAGACTCATTGAAACGGCTGCAATATCCATCTGTATTCCACCTTTCATAATTATTTGAAGACTAAGGGACGTTCCCGCTTGTCTTTTTATACCGTTTTACTCACTTCATCATGCATCTCAGAAAACCGTTATCTTCTAAGGATGTCCCTCAGCCTTCGGTTGGCGATATCAATGTCAAAATCTTTATAC
>NZ_DATCHP010000045.1:0-4676 GCF_036508315.1 Acetobacterium sp.
GATTTATGAGTATCTGCGTGAAAATTTTGAATCGGATATTAAAATGGATATTGTGATGAAGGAAGAAGAATTTGTTTCCGCACTATCCTTAAAAAAATATGATCTGATTTTAGCTGACTTTATGTTGCCCGATTTTAATGGCTTTGTGGCGTTAGAGTATGTAATATCAATATGCCCGACGACACCGTTTATTTGTGTATCCGGTTTCATCGGGGAAGAAACCGCGGTGGAACTTCTGAAAAAAGGTGCCACCGATTATGTTTCAAAAGATAAACTGGGGCGATTGAAACATTCCATAGAAAGAGCGATAAAGGAAGCAAAAGAAAACAAAGAGAAAGAAAAACGGGCGGCTGAACTTAGTAGGGCCAATGCCTATCTGGACAATTTGTTCAACAACTCCAATGCGGCAATCATCATTTCTGATGAACAATGGAATATCAAACAAATCAATCGCGCCTTTAAAAATTTAACAGGCTATAGTGAAGATGAGATTCTCGGAAAATCCATCAGCATTCTTTTTCCACTTGACAAGGTAAACGAATCAATCAATCGTATAAAAAATTCATTGGATGATAAATCCTGGGACACCATTGAAATTGAATTACAGAATAAAAACGGTTTTGTTAAAACATTTTTGTTTAATACAGCAATTATATTCGATTCCGACGGGTTAACCCCTGTTTCGATTATCTGTCAGGGCCAGGACATTACTGAAAGAAAGAAATCCGAAAATGAAATCCTGTATTTAAGCTATTATGACCAGCTCACCGGGCTTTATAATCGGAGATTTTACGAAGAAGAATTAAAAAGACTGGATACGAGAAGGAATCTGCCGTTGTCCCTGATCATGGGGGATATTAACGGTTTAAAACTAATCAATGATTCCTTTGGCCATGCTATGGGTGACGAACTTCTTAAAAAAGCGGCAAAAGTGATAAAAAAAGGATGCCGCATTGATGACATCATTGCCAGGCATGGCGGGGATGAATTTGTCATCATTTTACCTGAAACAAATGCCGCGGAAACAGAGAAAATCATTGAACGGATTAAGGACTTGTCCGCAAATGAAAAAATTGGCGGCTTCGGCATTTCAATTTCCTTTGGTTTTGAAACAAAGGAAAAGGAGGATGAAAACATTAAAGCTATATTCAAAAAAGCGGAAGATCGGATGTATCGAGACAAGCTTTCTGAAAGCCCCAGTATTCGGGGCAAAACAATTGAACTCATTATGAGTACGTTATACGAGAAAAACCATCGAGAGCATTTGCATTCGATCAGGGTCGGTGAGCTTTGCGCGGTGATTGCAGCCGAAATGGATTTTAGCAAGGATGATGTTAATCAGATTAGAACAGCAGGGCTGATGCATGATATCGGAAAAATCGGCGTTGATGATAAAATTCTGAATACTCCCAGAGAATTAAGTCCGGATGAATGGCAGGACATCAAAAGGCATCCGGAAATCGGATATCGAATATTAAGCTCGGTCAATGAACTTTCAGAAATAGCCAATCAGGTGCTGCAACATCACGAACAGGTTGACGGTGAAGGCTATCCTAAAGGTCTGAAAAGAAGCGAAATTTTATTGGAGTCACGGATTATCGCCGTTGTTGAAGCATTTGATGCAATGACCAGTAATTGGACGTTTCGAAGGGCATTGAGTGAAGAAGATGCCATCAATGAACTCAAACGATGTTCCGGGACCAAGTTTGATCCTGACATAACACGTTTATTTATCGAAAAAGTTTTAGGAAAGGACTGGTATTAGACGCATCGACTGGAAGTTGAGTGGAGAGATACAAATAAAGAAAAGGCTGACAGACTCCTGTGAGGAAACATAGGAGGTAAAATAAGTTTAAGGAATCGCAGTATATATAATGACATGAATAGCTCCTTTTTTAAATGTGATAACAGTATATCACAAACCAATGTTCAATATGAAAGCGGCTAATCACATTTTCATACTCATAGCATAGAATATTATGATATAATAAACAAAAATATAACTAAACATAAAGAAGTAACAAAGCTTCGGAAAGCAGGATTATGAAAGTATTAGGAATAAACGGAAGTCCACACGCAGAAGGAAATACCTTTACTGCACTTTCTATAGCAGGAGAAATATTCGCACAGGAAAGCATTGAATTTGAAATTTTCAATGTTGGAATGAAGGCGGTACAAGGTTGTACCGGATGCGGGGCCTGTGGTAAAAAGAAAAATGAAGAATGTATTTTCAAAAAAGATGTTGTCAATGAGGGCATACAAAAGATGAAAGCGGCAGATGGGATTATTTTTGGAAGTCCTGTTCACTTTGCCGGCATCGGTGGGAATATGAAATCTTTCTGTGATCGTACTTTTTTTGTTGCCAGCAACAATGGTGGGTTATTTCGTCATAAAGTCGGAGCTTCTGTTGCCGCAGTACGCAGATCAGGAGGAGTCACGACACTGGATCAGCTCAATCACTTTATTACCTACTCGGAAATGGTATTAGCCAGTGGAAATTACTGGAATGTGATCCATGGCCGTACGCCTGGTGAAGCTGAACAGGATACTGAAGGGTCACAGGCCATTGAGGTAACCGCGCAAAATATGGCTTGGCTCATTAAGCTCATTGAAAATGGAAAAGGGGTTGTTCCCGAACCCAATCCGGTTAACAAAGTTTTTATGCATTTTATTCGATAACATATAAAAAAAAAACGGGCTATTTAGTGCCCGCTTTTTGTTGCCTGTTTTACGGAATAAAGTTAATTTCAACAGATCCGACACCACCATTAATATCCAGGCTATTGGATGCTGTTCTAGGACCTGTTCCGTTTTCTGAAATCCCTAAACCATTCACTGTAATAGGTCCCAGACCCTGGTCTGCATTAATAAAATAATCCTGGGGATTACCATTAATATTTAGGATTGTCTGACCAACACCACAGTCCAGTTTAAATTTCCCGGTGAGCTGACCAGCTATTTTCACTAAGCCAACACCACTTTTAATATCAAAATTATTCAGCTTAACATTCTCAAAGTTTACAGCGCCTGCACCACCACTGAGACTTCCGGAATCTGCCTGGATATTCGATGCTGCGAGTTCTCCTGCGCCCTGGGTAATGTTAATTTCCCTGGCAGCTAAATCAGTAATTTCACCACGCCCAGCGCCGATTTCCAGATCAACACCATTGAGGATGATTCCTTTTGGAATAGTAATCACCAGACTTCGTGCTTTTGTCTGACCAAATAGATTTCCAAAAAAATTAAAATTTTTGCTGTCTTCAATGATTAAAGTACCATTTGTAACTTTTATTGAAAGATCTGAAGTAAGACCGGAGCCTCCAATCGTGAATTTATCCCCTGACTGAATAGTGAGATCTCCTGCATTAAAATTAATTTTCATATTTTCAAGTGACTCCGAGTATTCTTTATTGAAGGACCCGGATGAGTCATTATGTGTTATACTCTTATTATCCACTAACCCAAGACTATTAATGACAAAAATACCGCCATTGACAATCATGGAAATAATACCCAGGGCAAGTACCAGCCCAAGGGCGATGCCGAAATACTTAATCCAGGATTGGTTGCTTTTCATTTTATTTCTGTGCCTCCAAAGATTGAAGTACTGTTAAAATAAATGGTCGGAGGATTTTCTTCAAGTGGTCTGTTTGCCTTGTTGGAAGTACCACCAAAAATCGGTGTACCGGATACTTCAACACGAACATTAGGAGGTACCAAAACATTAATTCCTCCAAAGATAGCATTTGTTTCAACGTAAATATCCTCTGTGATAATGGATTGTCTCAGGTCCAGATCAATGCCTCCAAAAACAGCAGTTAAAGAGGCTCCTTTAAAATCTTCTCCCTGGAACTTTAATTCCTGGGAACCGAAAATCGCTGAATACTCAGCAAGACCATCTTTGTTCAAGCTTTTAATGATTTTGGAATTTATATTAAGTTTATCTTTGAAAATAATGCTAACACCAATGGCTACAATAATGATCGGAAAGATCAGTTCCCCGATGAACTGTCCATTAAAGTAACCCTGGGCAGAAACAAGTAATAATAGGCCAATTCCAACACCAATAATGTTCCATAGTTGCGGGCCATTTTGAAAGATGCTGATAACACAGGGAATAATTATAAATAGGGTCCACCAGCCATTAAAAAATAATTCAAAATTCCATAAACCAAAAACATTTCCGGCAAAACCAAGACCAACGGCTACTAATAATAAGCCCCATAAGAGATTTCCAACACGATTTTTCATTTCTGCTCCTTATAAGTATTATTTTTTGATTATTATATCATAATTCTGATATAACAACCAATTTTTGGGCATAAAAGATAAGGAACCGGATGATTATTTCTCAAGTTGCGATTTTATCTCTGGACAGTCAAAGATCATTATTTATAAGAGACTAATTAAAATTTAAAGGAGACCATCATGGCACTTACAGAAGTAAAACGATTTATGAGTTACATCGCTGAAAATCGGAAGGCACTTATCGAATACAATGAAAAGCTTTTGAAGTCGGGAAGTTTTCTTTTCACAGAACCGACAGTCATCTCCACTGGTTATTACGCATCACCCATGCTTCCGGAAAATATTGAAGATGATCTTCTCCAGCGAATTATTGAATTAGATGAAAAGTCTGCAAAAAAATTAGAAAAAATCAGTGAGGCCCAGGGAGA
>NZ_DATCHP010000046.1:0-4727 GCF_036508315.1 Acetobacterium sp.
TGAGGATGCAACCTCTGTGGGCGGTTTCCAGGGTTATATCTACATCGGCGATTACGTTAATACCGCATCTGATACAACACCCCCAGTAATATCTGACGTGCAGGTTACCGACTATGAAGGCAAAGGAATTAAGGTCACCGCTCTTGTTTCTGACGACTTAAGCGGCATCGGCAAGGTTCGCTTTCCAGTCTGGACCGAAAAAGGCGGACAGGATGATTTAGTCTGGCATGAAGGAACTGTTGAAGGCAATGTGGCCAGCTGTTTTATTCCATACAGTGATCACAACTCTGAACTTGGCGACTATAATGTCCAAGTTTATGCCTATGACAACGCCGGTCACAATACCATCTCCAGTACATCCATTACTAAAGCCAATCCCTTTAACCTCATTGGCAAGGTTGCTCTCGAGCATTAAGCACCTTTTCCTAAAAGCAAAAATCCTTCCAGATGACGTCAACGAACGCCACTGGAAGGATTTTTTAACGTGTTATAAATTTATTTTTACAGTTCTTCGCTGGCGGCTGCACTTTCTTCCGCAGTTCCTGAATGATGGTAGCTGTCAAAAAATTGCCTTTTTTACCCTAAATGAGTATTATCGATTACATCTTGATCAATGAACCAAGAGAATACAAATAAATTATTTTCATTAAATATCTGGTAGCCCTGCTTATTCATATTCCTCAGCTTAGAAAAAATAAGCCTCGATTAGACTATGGGTCTCACCCCTAAAAGCGATGGCACCAATATACTCACCAGTTGGGGTTTTATTAGAAGTCACTTTCTTCTTTTCCATATTCATAAGATCGCAGGAATTCAGAGCTTCATCATTTTTTCCACTTATAGATCCTGTCCGGGCAAGACCTTCGTGGATATGTTTTTTCTGTGAATTTGTAACCTCAACACCAATATCTGCTTCAATTGCAATAATATCCGGTCTTTCAGATAATTCTGAAGAACCATACTTATCCGGAAAAACATATTTCAAAATTCTTCGTGCTCTTTCCTCTTCAATTCTTTTTTTAACTACACCACCATTAATCTTTGGCTTATCCACAAATAAATCACTCCTATTCTACGCAAAGAATCTTATTAAGATAATTATCTATCTTTACCTAATTTTTTAAGTTAGTCTAACCTGGAACCAGCACTTAAATTTTCTGTTTATTTTTCCCTTTCAATTTGACTTTGTTGCCATCCACAGATATTTCGTCAATGCTTCTCAAAAGGCTTGAAAACCGACTGAATCCATAATCTTTTAAATTGAAATGATTATGTTTTGTTTTCAAAGCTTTATGTATTATAGACAGGTTTCCAATAACACCGCGGTTACTTTTTATAATCTCTATTATTTCCTTTTTAACAGTAATGATATCAACATCATTTTTCATCTTTACAAAGAAAGACCCGTCCTTTTCTTCGATTTGAATTTTCGGAAATTCTTCACGAATAAAAACATTGAGTTTAGTATAACCATAATTTCTAACATCAAAATCAGTAAATAGCTTACCTAACGAAGAACCCACTTCACCAAGTGTCAGACAATCTGATTCAGCAATCATATTTAGTATTGATTCCTGAATTTGACTGATCGGTGTGACATTTGATTCTATTATCTCTTTTACTTCTGCATTTTTTTCATTCGGCACAGTCTCTGCAATTTCGACGATCTTTGGCTCATCAGATGCGATTAAATCCAGATGCAAAAATTTATTGCAGGCTTTGGTAAGCGCTATCGGTGTCTTTGATTCCCCCATACCAATCACATACGCCTGAGATTCTCTTAATCGCATCGCAAGTTTCGTGAAATCACTATCGCTGGTTACGATACAAAATACATCGATTTTATGAGTATACAGAATGTCCATTGCATCAATAACCATTGCCATATCAGTCGCATTTTTTCCTTTTGTATAATCAAATTGCTGAATTGGCTGGATTGAGTATTCCAGTAACATATCTTCATTCCACCCATAAGTTCGTTTCCAGTTACCATAAATTCTTCTGATTGACACTGTTCCGAAAGCATTTAGCTCATCAAATATGCTTTTTACATATTTTGCACTGACATTGTCTACATCAATTAACAGAGCTATATTATTCTCACTCAAAAAAAGTTCCTCCATCCATTATTTTTCGTATTGTAAAATGAATCCGTTCGTGTCGGCTTTGGAAAACCCTTCAGCAAGGAGCCCGCCCATCTGATCATTCAAGGGGGCCGTTTGATCAAAAGAAGTTCGGTGATAGTAAGCCTTTAGTTCTTCATCCGGAGTATGACTCTTTTTCATAAAATCCCCACATTTTTTTATGACCGTTATTTAAATCCAATGACCACGCTATTTGATTTGTTCCAGTTGCATTTTTCTGGGATAAAATCCGAAACGCTGATAAAAGCCGAAAGCCTTTTCGTTGCCGACAACTACTGATACGGTTTTTGTGTGAGCCCCCATTTCGTCCATCCAGTTGATGGCATTGCTTAAGAGCAGTTCGCCGATTCCCAACCCACGGTAGTTTTCCTCTACATAGATCGATTCCATTTCAGCATCTCCTGAAAACTCGATTCGAGAAATACAGTACCCCACATTTTCCATACTTTCCTGATCAACAGCCACTTCAATTCGTAATCGCCCATTTTTTGCCTTCAAGAGCAGAGTTCTTTTTCGAGATTCAAAAGAAAAATTTTCATAGTGGGATTTAAATTTTTCAGAAACCTGGCCATGATGTTGATTCAACGCTTCCCACAGCTCCCGAATTTCGTCTAACATGGCTTCATCGTCGATACGATAAATAATGGTTGTCATATGATTTCGTCCTTTCTATATTTTGCCTTCACGGATGAACTTATTCATCTCCGGTATTTTTTCAATATAATCCGGATCACTGGCTTCCATTAACTGTTTTTTGCTGAATGGATAGTCATCAAGGTCGGACCTCATTTTTTGTTCTTGAATAATGAGCTTCACATTGGATACCTTCCGATCATGGTATCCAGCAGATGTGAAACTCAGCTGCCTATAAAAATCACAGGCAAACGACATAACATGTATGAATTCAAGCATATCAATTTTTTGATTCATCAGGTTTTCGATCTTTTCCATTAGGGTCCGAATCCCCATAACCCCATAATAGTGGAGCATTCCATGGGCTAAACATATCCACTGCGTGTTTCGCTTAACAACGCGTTTCAGCTCAAAGCCATCTAATTGGGAAAACAATGCACTCAGCTCATCAGGTATAAATAATATCTTTTGCTGATTATCGATTCCCGGATAAATTACACTAAAGTCTTGAAACGATCCAATATTGGAGGATTAATGGATACTCGAGATTTTCTGAATCACTTGAACCGGGGTGAAACGGTTGAAGGCGGTTCCGCAATACATCAGATGATGCACGTGATTTCCAGGAAGCCCTGAAGCTGACTGCTGAGCTCAACGGTTCCTACCATACTCCGGAAGAAATCCGAGCGCTGTTTTCCCGGCCAATGTCGTCGTCGGCGGTATCTCGGCGAAAATCATCAAAAGAATCGAAACCAGCCAAGGGTAATGTGCCCAATCCTCAGTTTTATTTTTACATAGGTAATCACAAAGTTCACGGTACTTTTGCAATTGCCTGTTATCTTTACCGGAGTGGGTAATGAACCGGATATGGGCATCGGCAAACGCTATGCTGCGCTAATCGATACAGAAAAAACCATAGAGGTCTCTAATCATAGAGGATATTTTTTCTCAAGGTCTCTGCCTCTTTCTCTCCAGCTAAAACCTTCACGATTTCAAGGGCAAAATCCACCGCTTTTCCCGGTCCACGAGATGTGATAATGTTTCCATCACTCACTACAGCGTCCGCTAGATAGATTGAATTGGGAAAATCCTTTTCAAATCCGGGGTAAGAAGTCACATTTTTCCCATCGATGATCTTTGCTTTTTCTAAAACGATGGGCCCGGCACAGATCGCTGCCACTAATTTCCCTGCTTCATTCATTTTTCTGACGATTTTTACGACCCGTTGATCGTCTCTTAGATTCGCTGCCCCAGGCATTCCTCCTGGAATTATGACGGCCTCGTATGAGTCGAGTTTTGACAGATCATCGATTTTTTTGTCCGCTTTTACTTCGATATGATGACTTCCTGAAACCTGAAGGCTGTCTCCGATGGCAATCATATGAACCGTAATCTGCTTGACTCTTCTTAAATAATCGACAACTGTTAAGGCTTCCACTTCCTCAAATCCTTCTGCTAAAAAAACAATTACATTCATCATTTTCCTCCCTTTACGTGCTTATTACAATGCCATTCAGCGCTTAACATAAAAAATAAAGTCCCAGCATTTAAGTTAAGTTGAGCCAGGCACCGTCTGTATTGATCGAATTGAATGGAAATATTGTATCATTTTATTGCCACTAATGAAAAATTAATAACATCATAAAAAGCGACCAAAATTGTTGTTTTCAATTTTGGCCGTTTTTGGGTACTACGGAATGATACAATAACCCCCTTGCCTCGTTTATAATCCACTTTAGAATAGAGAAATCTCTGATATGGCGGTGTCTATGATCACCATCTTCAGGACCCACCACAACACTGTCAATAACAAAAACAACTGAGTCCCCGGGATTAATCGTCACCGAACTTATCGAAAAAACTTAAGTGTGCCTGGCACCTGTAGCTTTTTAATTGAATGCACCAATGAAGAGATCGTCGACATAGGCCTTAATTTGGCGACTGGACATT
>NZ_DATCHP010000047.1:0-26153 GCF_036508315.1 Acetobacterium sp.
GGAGCTCATGATTACAAACGAGAAAGAAGCTCCGGTGGGGATTCAGATTTTCGGGTCAGATCCGGAGATTCTGGGAGAAGTGGTGGAACGTTATATTAATATAACAGAACATGCTTTTCTTGATTTTAACGCAGGATGTCCGGCACCGAAAATCACCAAAAATGGTGAAGGATCGGCTTTGATGAAAACTCCGGAATTGTTTTTTCAGGTGGTCAGGGCTTTGGTTCAGGCATCGAACAAGCCCGTGATTGTAAAAACAAGGATTGGCTGGGATGAGGATTCCATTAATATTCGGGAGATTGCAGAAGGAGTTGAGGATGCCGGGGCAGCAGCCCTGACCATTCACGGAAGAACCCGGGAAGCCTATTATTCAGGAAAGGCCGATTGGTCCATTATCAAAGAGGTTAAAAAAAATGCCGGGATTCCAATTATTCTCAGTGGTGACATTGTCAGTGGCGAAGCGGCAAAAATAGCCCTGGAAACCACGGGCGTGGAGGGTCTCATGGTCGGGCGAGCGGCCATTGGCAATCCCTTTATTTTTCGGGAAATTGACCATTATTTAAAAACCGGTGAGATTCGGGAGAAACCCACCGCGGAGGAAAAAATTGAAACAGCCCTGGAGCATATTGAATTGTTATCACTGCTAAAAAACGAGGATGCCGGTCTTCGGGAAATGCGCAAGCATCTGGTATCCTACACTAAGGGCCTGAGACACTCCACAGTGCTGAGAAATGAGCTGTTTCGAGCATCAGATAAGGCCACGGTCATTCGCCTTTTAAAAGGGGTTTTAGAAGGCTGAACACAAAAAAAAGGAGCTTCTTAAAAAGCTCCTTTTTGATATTTCATAGGTAATTGCGAAATTTATAAATACAAACGTAAATTGCTTTGATGTCAGTTTTCATAAACAATTTTGTAACGTATAGGCGAACAGTTCAAAGAACTGTACGCCGTATAGTGGAAAAATTGTTTCATGTAAACTGACAGCGAAGCTCAAGTTGCTGTTGGCTATTTCACTAAAAGTTTTCGTATTAAGGTTCGGGCTTCACCGATCATATAAAGAGAGCCCACAAAAACGTTGACTTCTTCGGTTTTATTCAGATCAATGCTGCGTACGGCGGCATCCATGTCATCATAAAAATCAACTGATTTTTTGTATTCGTTATGGATAAGCGTTGCCATTTCTTCGGCCGGCAGGGCACGGTCACTGTTCGGGGTAAGGGTATGGATGGTGGCCGCTATGGGCACCAGATAAGACAATGATTCTTCAATGTCTTTATCCTCTAACATCCCAAAATAAAGATTGACTTTCTTTTGGGGAAAGTACTGATTCATGTTTTGAACAAAAGCCTGAATGCCATTGCTGTTATGGGCACCGTCAATGAGCACCACCGGGGATTCTAAAAATATTTCGAAACGTCCGGGGAAAACCACCTGGGATAACGCCTCTTCGATATGGGAAGTTTCAATGTGATAACCTTTGCGAATAAGGAGGCCAATGACTTCCAGGGCAGTGAGGCAATTCAGTGATTGATGATTGCCAAGGAGTTTTAAATGAAATTCCTTTAAGGGCAGGGTGGTTCCCAGGTATTTTAAGGTTTGAACCTTTGTATTGAAGTCCACAATGGAAATATCATCAGGATTAACCAGAATAACCGAGGCATTTTTGGACCTGGCAAAATCAAGGATGACTTTCATTGCTTCCGGTGCCTGGGGATAAACCACGACGTCAGAGCCTTCTTTAATGATGGAGGCCTTTTCAAAGGCGATTTCACCCAGGGTTGTCCCCAGATAATCGGTATGATCCATACTGATACTCATAATAACAACGGCCAGAGGAGCTTTAATAATATTGGTGGCATCAAGACGTCCTCCCAGGCCAACCTCGAGAACCACCAAATCAACCTTTTTTTCATAAAAATACTGGAGACCCACGGCGGTAACCATTTCAAACTCGGTGGGATGGGGTTCACCCTGTTTCATGAGTACTTCAATGTGTTCTTTCACAAAGACGGTGGCAGCCACAAGACCATCATCCTCAATCGGTTCACTATTGAGTTGGATACGCTCATTAAAAGCTTCTAAAAAAGGGGAGGTAAAAAGCCCGGTTTTATAACCGGCTGTTTTTAAAATTCCGGAAATCATGGCGGCGGTAGAACCTTTACCATTGGTGCCGGCAACGTGGATGAATTTTAGCTTGTCCTGGGGGTTACCCATCTCCTTGAGCAGGAGACTCATGCTTTCAAGTCCGAGTCTGGTGCCAAACTTATGAGTTGCTTCAATATAGGTAATAGCTTCGGATACATTCATGTTTAATCAGTCCTCCTGAATGGGACAACAGGAAAGACCTTTTTCTGTGATCATATAGTCAACGCTTTTGTCATGAGCTTCCATTGGAATTTTGTCAAAAATAAAATCCTCCCGGATCAGTGCGGCAGTAATGCAATCATCGTTAATGGTTTCCAGGAAGCGGTCATAATACCCTCCGCCGAAGCCCATGCGATGTCCGGCTTTGGTAAAGGCGCAACCGGGAACCATTACCAGATCAAGTTGTTTAGGGTCGACGATGCGCATGCAATCCTCCCGAACGGTAAGGATACCATAATGCCCTTCTTCCAGATCTCCAGGGAAATTGATGATTTCTGACAAGGTGATCGTATGATCTTCAAGATTGCAAATAGGTGCGACAACATGTTTCCCATCAGCCAGAGCCTGTTTTACAAAATCGTGGGTATTGATTTCTGTTCCAAAACTCACATAGACCATGATCCAGTCAGCGTTTTTGTAAAGGTCGCTTTCTAAAAAATTCTTTACAATTGCGGCATCGGTTTCAGCACAGTAGATTGCTTTGCGACGAGCCAGGGTTTCTTTTCGGAATGCACTTTTATCCATTTTTTTCTCCTCAAAATAAAGTTTATTTTTCAATAACAGTATAACACAAAGTGAGTTTAGGTTAAAATATATGAAGAGGAAATTTTATCAGTGCTTTTCCTTGAAAATTGAAAAAAGTTGGTTATACTGGTAGAAGAATGTTTAAAATGTTTCATTATAGAACCAATTGAAAAAGCAATCAGAAAAAAGGTGTAAAATTATGAAGAGATTATTAATCGCTTGTGAAACCATTCGTAATGAGGTAGAGCTGGCACTTAAGAACCGGGCTGTGGAAATAGAGACCATATGGATGGCAAATACCCTTCATGACTCCCCGGATCGATTGCGGGATGCTCTTCAGGCTGAAATTAATAAGTCGGAAGCGGCATATGATGAGATCCTTTTTGCCTATGGTAATTGTGGAAATGGACTTTTGGGTCTCAAGAGCGAAAAGGCAATTCTGGTTATTCCCAAATATGGGGATTGTATCGAGATTCTTTTAAGTGAAACAGATAATCTGGAGCGTATTCGAACCACCACTTATTTCTTAACCCAGGGGTGGCTAAACGGAGAAAAAACCCTGGATATAGAATATGAATATAATCTGAAAAAGTATGGCGAGCGTCGGGCTAAGATGATCATGAACATCATGTTTAAGCATTACAAAAATTTGATGCTCATTGATACCGGTGCTTTTAATGTTGAAGCGGCCCTGCCCCGGGTAAAAGACATTGGTGAGCTCATTGGATTGGATGTGGTTATCAGTCAAGGCAGTATTTCGCCACTTGAAAAACTCGTTTCAGGTCAATGGGACGAAAAATTTTGTGTCATTCCTCCCGGACACCCTACCGATTACGACGATTTCCTAGGAATATCCCTGAGTAAGCCTTAAAATTTGTTTAATGAAAAACATTACATAGTGATAATCACTATGATCGAAAGGAGCTATGATGAACCGTTTTCGTGATCCGATTAATGCTTTAACCCATCTCATTGGGGCAATTTTATCCTTGATTGGCATCTTTGCCATGCTCGTGCTGATTATTGCAGAAAATAATGTGACGCCTTTAACGCTTATTTCAGTTTTTGCCTTTGGGGGCGGACTGATTTGCCTGTACACATCGAGTTTTATTTACCACTCAAGTCTTGGTAATGAGGAAAAGGTTGTTCATTTAAAGAAAATGGACCATGCCATGATTTTTATTCTTATTGCCGGAACCTATACCCCGTTTTGTCTGATTGCTCTTTCAGGAACCTTTGGAATGGTCTTGATGGCTGCCATTTGGGGGATAGCTATCCTTGGAATCATCTTTAAAATGTTGTGGATTAATATGCCACGATGGTTGGGAACCGGATTATACATTTTTTTAGGGTGGTTTGCACTTTTCGCAGTGGTTCCACTGTATCGAGCCTTGCCTTTGCCAGGATTTATTCTTCTGGTTGCCGGCGGCGTAATGTATACCGTCGGTGGGGTTATTTATGCTATTAAAAAACCCAGTTTTTCCAAAGAATTCGGATTTCATGAGTTTTTTCACATTTTTGTGATTTTAGGATCTTTGTGTCACTATTGCTGTATTTTTTTCTATATTCTTTAATGAAAAGGTGATATTGAAAAAATAGTGGGATAAAAGTAAAATTTTTATTGTATTTTTTTCAAAAAACGTTAAAATATATATGTATGTCTATTGCATCACTGCAAAAAAAAAAACTCAATTTTTTGCGGTGATTTTTTATTTGAGTTTATTGAGAACAGGAAAAAGGAGTAACATTAGCTTATGCAAACAAAGTATGTATTTGTCACTGGTGGTGTGGTATCTTCCCTCGGGAAGGGTATTACCAGTGCTTCATTAGGTCGATTGCTTAAGGCACGAGGTCTTAAAGTATCCATTCAAAAATTTGATCCCTACCTGAATATTGATCCGGGAACCATGAGTCCCTACCAGCACGGAGAGGTTTTTGTTACCGACGATGGTGCTGAAACTGATTTGGATTTAGGGCATTATGAACGTTTTACAGACGAAAATCTGTCAAAGTTCAGCAATGTAACCACGGGTAAGGTATACTGGAACGTTATTACAAAAGAACGTCGCGGGGATTATCTTGGCGGAACGGTTCAGGTTATTCCACATATCACCGATGAAATTAAGGATGGCATCCTTCGGGTGTCTGAATACAGTCACCCGGATGTGGTCATTACCGAAATTGGCGGTACCGTTGGTGATATTGAAAGCCTGCCCTTTCTGGAAGCCATTCGTCAATTTCATGGAGATCTGGGACAGGAAAACGTCTTATACATTCACGTGACCCTGTTACCCTACCTGGGAAAAGCCGGGGAGCTAAAAACAAAACCAACCCAGCATTCGGTTAAAGAATTACGAAGCATTGGGATTCAGCCTGATATTATTGTGCTCAGATCGGAACATGAAGTGGAGGACAGCTTAAAGGCTAAAATTTCTCTTTTCTGTAACGTCGATAAAAATGCAGTGGTCGTCAATCTGGATGCTTCAGAGCTTTATGAAGTGCCTTTAATGCTTGAAAAAGAAGGTCTGGCGCGATTGGTTTGTGATAAATTAAAAATCGACTGTGGCCAACCGGACCTGACGGATTGGAAAGACCTGGTAAAAAAAGCAAAAAGTCTTGAAAATAAAATCACCGTTGGTTTAGTCGGAAAATATGTTGAACTCCATGATGCTTATTTATCCGTTGCCGAAGCATTACGACACGCCGGCATTGACAATAATTCCGAGGTGGTGATTAAGTGGATTCACTCCGAGGATATCAATGAAGAAAATGTCCATCGGATTCTAAAAGATCTGGATGGGATCATTGTTCCCGGTGGTTTTGGCCACCGCGGCGTGGAAGGTAAAATTCATGCCATCCAATTTGCCCGGGAAAATAAAATTCCCTTTTTAGGACTTTGTCTGGGACTGCAACTGGCAGTTGTTGAATTTGCGAGAAATGTGGCCGGATTGGACGGTGCCCATAGCATTGAGCTTGATCCGGAAACCCCATACCCGGTGATTAACCTGATGGAAGAACAAAAGAAAATCAGTGATATGGGCGGAACCATGCGATTAGGCCTGTACCCCTGTGAACTGGCTGAAGGCACTAAAGCCTTTGAAGCCTATGGACAAAAGGAAATCAGTGAACGTCATCGCCATCGTTATGAAGTGAATGATGAGTACATTCAAATTCTTGGCGAAAAAGGCTTGATTTTCTCCGGAATGTCTCCGGATCGGGTACTGGTTGAAATGATTGAGCTTCCAGACCATCCCTGGTTTGTTGCAACACAAGCACATCCTGAATTTAAATCACGTCCAAATAAACCCCATCCACTCTTTCTGAGCTTTGTAAAAGCAGCATTATCCGGAAGAGATATTTAGATTAAAAAAGTCGAGATCCTAGATCTTGACTTTTTTAATGTCGAAAAACACAACATCTATGCCTGTGGATAACTGTGGATAACTTTCAAACACCCATAAATTATCTCAAAAATTGTGGAGAACATAGGTTTTATCTGTGGATAGTGTGGATAAACATGTTAAAATTACGTCAAACCCATGAATAGAGCCAAAGGTTCTCTTAAGAAATTAACAACGCCCTGTTTATAAACAATGAATTTTTAACCACAGCCTGTGGAAAAGAAAAAGGTGATTGCAAGGAACTTTCAATGGGGATATAATGAGAGTCATCAATCATGAATGATTGAGAATTAAAGATAAAAGGTGAATTGAATGCATAAATATGGTTTTGTTCGAACGGCTTGTGCCGTTCCAAAAATAAAATTGGCAGATTGCCAGAATAACGTGGAAGAAATGATTGGTTTAGCTGAAAAAGCCGTGGCTCAGGGAGTTGAAGTTCTGCTTTTTCCTGAACTTGGCATTACCGGCTATACCTGCGGCGATTTATTTTTCCAACGGGAGCTTCAAAAAAATGCCCTGAAAGCATTGGAACAATTACTTGAATGGTCAGTTGGTAAAAAAATACTCATGGTTGCCGGAACGCCACTGGCTGTCGGGGGAAGTCTGTACAATTGCGGAGTGGTTCTTAATGCCGGAAAAATTTTGGGAATCGTTCCAAAAACCTTTATTCCAAACAACCAGGAATTTTATGAAAAGCGCTGGTTTGCCTCTTCAAAATCTCTTTACCAGTCGGAAATCACGCTTTTCGGACAGTGTGTGCCGATTGGAACTGATTTGCTTTTCCAAAACAGCCATATGGCAGATTTTGTGGTGGCCATCGAAATCTGCGAAGATTTATGGGCACCTATTCCACTGGGAAGCTATCATGCATTGGCAGGGGCTACCGTTATTTTAAACCCTTCCGCCAGCAATGATATCGTGGGTAAGAGTGATTATCGTCGTGACCTGATCCGTTCGCAATCCGGGCGATGCAATGCGGGTTATCTCTATGCCTCAGCAGGTTTTGGGGAATCCACCACGGATTTAGTTTTTGGCGGACACGCTCTGATTTGTGATCGGGGAGTCCTGTTGAAAGAATTGCCGAAATACAACCTTGGAAATGAAATACTGGTGGCAGACATTGACATTGAAGCGTTGGTTCACGACCGGCAAATGCAGCACTCATTTTCAGATTCGGCAGACCTCATCAAAGATAAAACCTATCGCAGTATTATTTTTGACAGCCAGGACTGCCAGGAGTTTCAAAGAGATATCAATCCCTTTCCGTTTGTTCCAGGGGATCCCAATCGTCGCAGTGAACGCTGTGAAGAGATTTTTAATATCCAAACCATGGCCCTGGCCACACGGTTGAGACATATCGGGGATGCCCCGATGGTGGTAGGAATTTCCGGAGGCCTGGATTCTACCATGGCATTACTGGTTTGCGTGAATGTCTGTGATCGGTTTGATATTCCCCGGGAAAAAATTCATGCGGTAACCATGCCCGGGTTTGGAACCACCGACCGGACCTATGATAATGCGGTGGCCCTTATTAAAGGGTTTGGGGTAACCTTTCACGAGATTTCCATCGTGGATGCCTGCACGGCCCATTTCATTGAGATCGACCATCCCATTGAGGTCCATGATGTGATTTATGAAAATGTCCAGGCCCGGGAACGAACCGAGATACTCATGAATCTTGCCAACAAGTATGGTGGGATTGTCGTTGGCACCGGGGATCTTTCGGAAATGGGTCTGGGATGGGCCACTTATAATGGGGATCATATGTCCATGTACAGCATAAACGCCAGTATCCCAAAAACCCTCATACGTTATCTGGTAGAGTGGGTGGCGGATCATTTAGAAGTAGAAGAAGTGATAAAAGAAATATTATATGATGTATTGGACACGCCGGTTTCACCGGAGCTTTTACCGCCGGATGAAAAAGGGAAAATACAGCAAAAAACCGAAGAGGTCGTTGGGCCCTATGAACTGCATGACTTTTTTATCTTTCATATGGTGCGCTATGCCTTTGGTCCTGA
The DNA here is from genome assembly GCF_036508315.1 of Acetobacterium sp. Classification (GTDB taxonomy): domain Bacteria; phylum Bacillota; class Clostridia; order Eubacteriales; family Eubacteriaceae; genus Acetobacterium. The sequence continues at coordinate 8,312 of NZ_DATCHP010000047.1, forward strand.
GAAAATATATATTTTAGCCACAAATGCTTTTAAAGGTGTTTATGAAAAACCAGTAATCCTCAAATGGCTGAGAAAATTTTACAGTCGTTTTTTCAGTCAGCAGTTTAAACGTTCCTGTGTACCGGATGGTCCAAAGGTCGGGTCGGTTTCCTTTTCCCCTCGGGGAGACTGGCGGATGCCTTCGGATGCCCATGCCACCCAATGGTTAAAAGCCCTTGATAATATCGAGCTGTAGAAGGGTGCAAAAAAGATAAAAAAAGGGCAGCACCATTAAATGGCGCTGCCTTTCAGATTGCTGATAAACTTCCGTACCGACTAATTGTTAATCAGTTGTCGGTACGGATTTCTCACTTTGATTTTGTCAGCAACAATCAATGAATCATCCGATTCAATTTTTGTTGGAATAGTGCTGAACAAGAACTTCCTGCTTAAAGTTAATGAAATCCAAGATTTCTTTTTTAGATTCTTCACTTGCCAGGGCATAACCGAAAAGACCCATAAGGTCCTTCATTTCCAAAGGCTTGGTCAGTTGTTCTGAAGGATCTTGACATCCTTCCAATTTAAGCTTGGCATCGTTTAAAGATGTTGGATTATTGGTACGACAAAGAAGATAATCAACTGATACATTGAAATAATCAGCAATTTCCATCAGTAATTGATTCTCGGGAAGGTTTTTATCCTTCTCATATTTGGAAATTGAACTCTTATTTAAGTCAAAATGTTCAGCAAAATCCTGTTGTGTCATATCCCTGTTAATCCGCAGACGTTTTAATCGTGTTCCAAAAGTTGACATTCGTTTACCTCCGTTTTAAATAATTCTAAAGTTGAATTCAACCCGATGATGAGACTAACTTTTAATGGTAGTATACACTATTTAATCATAATGTTACCAGAAATTTTACAAATAAATGCCAAACCAGCAATAATATTGATAAAAACAGCAATGGGAGGCATGGTTTCTTAATTATAATTAAAAAAGAATAAGCATGCAACTTGTGTTTTACCATTAACTAGTCTATAATTAGATGTTATATATTCGAGAAAGGATACTAAATGAAATTTACAGAACTAAAGATTAATGAAAAATTGTTACAAGGCATCCAGGAGATGGGCTTTGAAGAAATGACCGAAATCCAAGAGCAAGCAATTCCACAACTAATGGGGGGAGGAGACCTTATTGGTAAATCCCAAACAGGAACAGGGAAAACCGTGGCATTCGCCATTCCAGCCATTGAAAAGCTTGATCCTACCATAAAGAAAGTACAAGTTTTAGTACTTTGCCCAACCCGAGAGTTGGCAGTTCAGGTCTCAGATGAATTTAAAAAGGTACTAAAGTATGATAGAAGCATTAAGGTTCTTCCAATATTCGGGGGAGCTTCCATCGAAGGACAAATAAGAGAACTAAAATCAGGCGTACACATTGTGGTGGGAACCCCGGGACGTGTGATGGATCATATGCGCCGTAAAACATTAAAACTCAGCGAAGTTTCAATGGTTATTTTAGATGAAGCGGATGAAATGTTAAACATGGGCTTTCGTGAGGATATTGAATTAATCCTTGATGAAATTGAACATGAGATCCAAACTGTATTGTTTTCAGCCACCATGCCGAAAGCGATTATGAAAATTGCGGAAACCTACCAGAAAAACCCGGTATTCGTTGAAATTTCCCCTAAAAATATGGTTGCACCAGGAATTGAACAAAAATACTTCAATATCAGTGATCACCATAAATTTGAGGCATTAACCCGATTACTGGATGTTTACAAACCAACCCGATCCCTTATTTTTTGTAATACTAAGAAATACGTGGATGAAATTACCGATGACTTGAAAAAACTGGGATATTCTGTGGATAAAATTCATGGTGATATGCGTCAGATTTCACGTATGGCAGTACTGAAACAGTTCAGCCGTGGACAGCTCAGTATTCTGGTTGCCACCGATGTTGCAGCCCGAGGCATTGATGTCGATGATATCGATATTGTTTTTAATTATGATGTGCCTGACAATGAAGAATATTATGTGCATCGTATCGGTCGAACCGGACGGGCAGGAAAAACTGGTATGTCACTGACTCTGGCAAGATCACGTGATCAATTCAAATTAAGAAAAATCACGGATTACACCAAAAAAAGCATTGAACGCGGTTTGATTCCAACCAGTGATGTTATTAACGATATTAAAGTTGCCCATTTTCACGAACGATTTAAAATTCGTGCAGAAAAAGGAAGTTTAGCCTGTTATGCTGAAATTGTTGAGGAATTAAAGACAAAAGGACATACAGCTGAAGAAATTGCTGCAGTTTTACTTCAGGCCCAATTACCTTTATCAGAAGCAGCCGATTTAAATACGGTGGAACGTCGTCCCAGACGAACGGATTCAGGTCCTCGAAGAGATGGTCGTGATAGCCGAGACAGTGGTCGTGGTCGTCGTGACAGCCGAGATGGCGGCAGCCGAGAAGGTACTCGTGGAAGACGTCCGGGTCCGGAAAAAACACAGCGACTCTTTATCAGCGTTGGGGAAAAAGACAATGCTCAAAAACGTGATATTCTTGGAGCCATTTGCGGCGAATGTGGGATTCCATCTTCAACCGTAGGAAACATCGATATGTACGATAAATTTACTTTTGTGGACATTGATGAAGATTTCGCAAAAAAAGTAGAAAAAAAATTAAATGGAAAAACCATTAAAGACCATAAGGTCAAGGTTGAAATTTCTAAAAAGAAATAGCAAATAATTAAATAAAGTTATCCAGGAGGTGCCATGAGCGAATCGGAAAAAACTCTATTAGTAAAAGAAAACAAAATGGGGGTTGTGCCAATTCCCAGGCTCCTCTTTGCTATGTCACTACCTGCTATTATTTCCATGCTTATTCAGTCCATGTACAATGTGGTGGATAGTATTTTCGTGGCTCAAATAGGGGAAGAAGCACTAACCGCGGTTTCCCTGGCTTTTCCCATACAAATACTCATTATTTCATGTTTTGTCGGAATGGGCGTTGGGATCAATTCGGCCATTGCCAGGCGTTTGGGTGAAGATAAAAAAGAAGCAGCGGCAAATGTTGCGGAGCATGGATTTATTATTGCCGTGATTCTCTCGGTGATTCTGGCTATTTTCGGAATTCTTATTTCCGAGAAATTCATCAGTCTTTTTACCGACAACCCGCTTATTATTACCCAGGGAAAAGATTATCTTTTGATTGTCACCGTTTTCTGTTTTGGCAGCATTATTACCCAGGCCGCTTTTGCTACCCTTCAGGGCAGCGGTGAGATGATCAAACCGATGATCGGTCAAATCATTGGTGCGGTATGCAATATTATTCTTAATCCGATATTGATTTTCGGCTTGCTGGGATTCCCGGCTTTAGGCATAAGAGGGTCGGCTGTTGCAACAGTAACCGGACAAATTATTGGCATGGTTTATATGCTGATTGTTGTTTTCAAGGGTAAAAAGAATTTACTGAAACTCAACTACAAAATTTTTCACTTTGAAAGGTCCATCTTTAAGGATATTATTGTGGTCGGTTTACCGGCCGCCATTATGCAGGGCCTGGGCTCAGTTTTGATCACCGGCTATAACCTTATTGTGGCAACCTTCGGGATGTCGGCTGTGGCTGTTTTTGGGGTCTATTTTAAGATTCAATCCTTTATTTTTATGCCGATTTTTGGTTTGGGTCAGGGAGCAATGCCGATTTTCGGCTATAATTTTGGAGCTAAAAACGAAGCACGCTTTAAACAGACGCTTAAGGTTGCGGTGAGTATGGCTTTAGTCATTATGAGTATTGGAACCATTCTGTTTTGGGTATTCCCGGAACAGATCCTCATGCCTTTTAACGCTTCAGATGAAATGCTGGCCATTGGTATTCATTGCTTTAGAAGTATCAGCATTGCTTTTCCTCTTGCCGGAATATCCATTATGATCAGCGTAAGTTTTCAGGCGATTGGAAAGGCTTATGTCAGCATGATTGCTTCCTTTATTAGACAAATGATTGTTCTCCTACCGAGTTCCTATATACTGGCAGCCATTGGCGGCCTTGATTTAGTCTGGTATGGATTTATTATTTCCGAAATAGTTTGTCTTTCCTATGAACTGTTTATGTATCGACGGTTTAAGAATCAAATTTTCGATTCCTGGGAACCGCATCCGGCGGCTTTATAAGTGAAATACAAAAGATCCAATTAAAAGAAATTTTCTCTTTTAACTGGATCTTTTTTTAATGCAAATTTTAATGGCGTTTTTTCACGAACAATAATCGTTCTTGAAATTCAGGGCTTTAACTGATTAATAATGGCAATGCTTTTTACCATTAAATCTTCCAGGCGCTGAGGTTCACCGCTGAGGTGTAAATACCCCAGTAAGGCTTCAAAGCCGGTGGCATAACAATAATCCGCGGCACTGGCATTCTTGGGAACCTGGGAGTGTACGTTCCGGCCCCGTTTAACAATGCGAAGTTCATCTTCAGTCAGCTCAGGAATGAGAGCATGGATGATCTGGGCCTGGGCACTGGCTCTGACATAGGAGATTGAGGCTTTGGTCATCAGATTAACATTCTGCTGACCACAACCAATCAGGTATTTCCTTACTGTATCTGAGAAAATACCATCGCCGATATAAGCCAGAGCCAGTGGGTTCATGGCTTTTGCCTGGGTTTGGGCAAACTTTTTTTCCAGGGCTTCATTAATTAATTTAAGGTCGGTCAGACTCTCTTCCATTTAACACCTTCCCGTGTATCTTCGATAATAATCCCTTTGGCAAGCAGTTCATCCCGGATTTCATCCGATTTTTTGAAATCCTTTTCTTTTCTGGCGGCTTGACGTTTTGCTATCAAATCTTCAATTTCAGATTCGAGATTTGTTTCTTTTTCTTTAACAGCCAGTCCCAAAACGCCAGTGAGTTCCCCAAAAAGTTTTTGGCCTGCAATAATAGCCTCTTTTGAAGAGGTCGGGGTAAGATGAGAGTTAAGGTCCCGGACTAATTCAAAAATACTGGCAATGGCATCGGCGGTGTTAATGTCATCGTCCATGGCCTTGATAAATGCAGTTTTATACGCATCCAGAGAGGAAATCCAGGTTTGTTCTGCTTTTGTTGCTGCATCCGTGGTGGCATTATCCAAAAGAAATGCCATCTGGTATTTGGCGGTGTAAAAACGGTCCAGGGCAGTTGAAGCCTGCTGTAAGAGTTCCTCACTGAAATTTACCGGGCTGCGATAATGCGCCATCAGTAAAAACATCCGAACCACTTCAAGATCAAAGCTTTTGGCAATATCTCTCACCGTAAAAAAGTTGCCCTTGGATTTTGACATCTTTTCATTGTTAATATTAATATAGCCGTTATGCAGCCAGTAATTGGCAAAGGGTTTGCCGCAGGAACCTTCGGATTGGGCAATTTCATTTTCGTGGTGTGGGAAAATAAGGTCCTGCCCGCCACCATGAATATCAATGGTTTCTCCTAAATGTTTTTTTGACATCGCGGAACATTCAATGTGCCAGCCGGGACGGCCCTGTCCCCAAGGGCTTTCCCAGAACGGCTCACCAGCCTTTTTCTTTTTCCAGAGAGCAAAGTCCAAAGGACTTTGCTTTTCATCGTTAACATCAACCCGGGCCCCAGACTTTAAATCCTCAATGGACTGTTTTGAAAGCTTCCCGTAATCAGGGAAATTGTCCACATGATAATAAACATTACCGTTAACGTTATAGGCCAGGCCTTTTTCCTCAAGGATTTTAATCATGTCGATGATTTCCGTCATATGTTCACTAACCTTGGGATGAGCGCTGGCACGCTCAATCCCAAGGGCGTCAGCATCAATAAAATACTCCTTAATGTATTTTTCCGATAGCTCCTGAGGGGTAATTCCCTCATCACGACTGCGATTGATAATTTTATCATCCACATCGGTAAAGTTTTGGATAAAGGTAACCTGGTAGCCAGAGTATTCTAAATATCGGCGGAGCACATCAAAAACAATAAAGGGACGGGCATTGCCAATATGGAAATAGTTATAAACGGTTGGGCCGCAAGAGTACATGCGTACCTTGCCGCTTTCAATGGGGATAAAGGTTTCTTTTTGTTGGGTTATGGTATTATAAAATTTCATATATTTGAACCTTTCAATTTATTTATTAATCTGAATATGTTATGATAATATATTATACACTATAGATAAGAATAAGTGTCAATGGATAAAATCTTTTTAGAAAGAAAATTTCTGTAATTTTCAGGAAATTGATGAGGATAATCAATGGAAGAAAGCATAAAAAGACAGGTGCTGGCCCAGGCAATATTGGCTCTTGAAACCGAAGAAGAATGCGATATGCTCCTGGAAGATATCTGTACCATTAAAGAAATTGAGGATATGGCACATCGTTTTGAAATTGCCTTTTTGTTATCCCAGGGAAAAACCTTCATTGATGTCGAAAAAATCACAGGGGCCAGTTCTGCCACCATTAGCCGGGTGAACCGTTGCCTGAAATATGGAAAGGGCTATCGTCATATTATTGAAAAAATGAAAAACAAAAACGCATAAGAATAATCGAAAGTAAAAGTTAAAAATAAAAGGGGTCGAGAGCAGTGACAAAAACGGTTAAGAAGTCAAGAAAATTGGACAATGTTTGTTATGATATTAGGGGACCGGTGGTTGATGAGGCCAATCGTATGGAAAAACAGGGTATTGATATTATTATGCTCAATACCGGTAATACAGCACCCTTTAATTTAAATGCTCCGGATGAAATTATACAGGACATTAAATACAACATTAAAAGTTCAGAAGGATATTGTAACTCCCAGGGCATATTCTCTGCAAGAAAGGCTGTTGTTCAGCATTATCAGACCAAAGGATTAATGGATCTGAAAGTAGAGGATGTGTTTTTAGGAAATGGGGTCAGTGAGCTGATTATTTTCTGTATGCAAGCCCTTTTAAACAACGGCGATGAAATTTTAGTGCCAACCCCGGACTATCCATTATGGTCGGCAGCGGTGAATCTATCAGGAGGAACCGCGGTTTACTATGTTTGTGATGAAAAATCCAACTGGTATCCGGATCTGGAGGATATGAAAAGCAAAATCAATTCAAATACCAAAGGCATTGTTGTTATCAATCCAAATAATCCAACCGGGGCCCTTTATCCCAGAGAAATTCTGGAAGGTATTGTTAAATTGGCGGTTGAAAACAATCTGATTATTTACGCCGATGAAATTTACGACCGGATTCTTTATGATGAGGCAGTCCATACACCCATGGCAACCCTGACCGATGAGGTACTGGTTGTAACCCTAAATGGTTTGTCAAAATCCCATCGGATTCCCGGATTCAGAGTGGGTTGGATGATTTTAACGGGCAATAAAGAGGCCGCAAGGGATTATATCGAAGGTATAAAGATACTGTCAAATATGCGGATGTGTTCCAATGTTCCCGGACAGCACGCCATCCAGACATCGCTGGGAGGTTACCAGAGTATCAATGATTTACTTAAGCCCGGAGGACGTTTGTACGAACAACGAAAAATTGTTGTTGATCGGGTCAATCGGATTCCAGGATTATCCTGTACCATGCCCGAAGCCGCTTTTTATGTTTTCCCTAAAATAGATATTAAACGGTTTAATATTACCAGTGATGTTCAATTTGCTTTGGATTTCTTAAAAGAAGAGCATGTACTCATGGTTCAGGGATCCGGGTTTAACATGAAACAGCAGGATCATTTCAGAATAGTATTTCTGCCGCACCCGGCAGAGTTAACCGAAACCATGGACCGTTTGGAACGGTTTATGAGTACTTATTATCAGAAATAATAAATAAAGAATAAGAATAGAACGGAAAGAAAAATGAAAAAACGATTATTGAGAGACACTAAGAAGGGTATTATTGCCGGAGTTTGTGTGGGTTTAGGTGAGTACTTTAACATTTCCCCCTGGATATTCAGAGTATTGTTTATTTTGCCGGTGCTTCCTTTTATATTCAACTTCATAAGCGGAGTTGTGAGCATCGTTCTTTATGTTGCTCTGGCGCTGCTTATTCCAAGCAGGAAGCTGATTGATGAAAGAGAAGTTGTTGAGGTGGATTATGAAATTATCGATGACGATATGAATTCCGAAGATACCGAAAACCCCGAAATTACGAAAGAAGCTGAAGATGCAAAAGAAGCTGAAGATATTGAAGATGTTGAAGATATTGAAGATGTTGAAGATATCGAAGAGGTCGAAGAATTTAGTGGTCAACCCAAAGAAAAGAGCCAGCGTTAATGTTTTCTGTTGTCATGAAAACAAAATCCAGTCAGGAAACCTTTGACCTTGCAATAAGAGTAGGCGCAGTTCTTGACTTTCCTCTGGTTGTATTTTTGCATGGGGAAATGGGAATGGGTAAAACCGTTTTCTCAAAAGGGTTTGTGAAAGGATTGGGGATTGATGATGAAGTCACAAGCCCCACCTATACCATTGTGAACGAATATGGAAACCCTCCAAAGGTTTTTCACTTTGATCTGTATCGTCTTTTCGATAGCAATGAGCTTTATGAAATGGGCTTTGAGGATTATCTCAATCAGGGAGCAACCCTGCTTTTAGAATGGCCGGATCTGGCAACTGACTATGCCCTTGAGCCAAAGCTTGATATTACGTTAATATCCGATTTAAATACTCCGGATGAAAGAGAAATTATTCTAGAAACAACCCATCCCGAAATAATGCGAGTCTTAAAAAAAATCTAAGGTGGTAAGATCATGGAAAGACAGTTTACCAGTGTGATTATCCCGGCAGCGGGACAGGGACGTCGCATGAACTCAACAATTAATAAGCAATATTTAACATTAAATGAGAAACCTATTTTAGCTTATACCCTGGATGTCTTTGAGAAATGTTCCATGATCAATGAAATTGTCCTTGTGATTAACAAGGACGAGTTTAAAATTTGTGAGCATCAGGTATTAAAACCCTATCATTATACCAAGGTTCAATTGGTTGAAGGCGGAGACACCCGGCAGCAGTCCGTTTATGCCGGACTAAAAGCCGTAAATTCTAAAGCAGACATTGTCATGGTCCATGATGGCGCACGACCGATTATCCAGGAATCCGTCATTATCAAGAGTATTTACGAAACCATGGAGCATCAGGCTACGGTTGTCGGTGTGCCGGCAAAGAATACCATTAAGGTCATTAATGCCAGCGGCTTCGTGGAGTATACTCCCAACCGGGATTACCTCATCGAAATTCAAACCCCTCAGACTTTCGAACATCAGCTCCTGAGAAGAGCCCATGAAAATGCCATAGAAGAAGGTGTTGAAGGAACCGATGATGCCTTTTTAGTGGAGAGACTCCGTTGTCCGGTTAAGATTGTCATCGGACAGTATACAAATATAAAAATTACCACACCGGAAGATTTGATAATTGCAGAATCCATCATTAAACGTTATGAAAAAAAACGATAAATGGGCCAGGAAAAATTAATAGATTATTAAAGAAATGAAAGAATGACACGGAAATAGTGGATTAGCGCATTGTTTTTCCCGGCATTCTTTCTTTATGATTGAAAAAAAGATATAATGAGAGAAGTGTAAACCATCCTTGATATCTTTATGAAAATGTGGAGGAAACGATGATTGAATTATCAGAAGGAATATTATTAAGAATGTATTATAAAATGAACCAGGCCCGTTTTTTTGAAGAAAAAGTGGCGGATCTTATGCCCGGGGGACTTGTTCATGGGACAGCACCTCTGTCCATGGGACAGGAAGCGATTGATGTGGTTTCCTGTTTGGCATTGGAAAAAGGGGATTTGGTGTCGTTGACCCACCGCGGTCATTCCCAGGCCATTGGTTTTGGCTTGGATGTCAATTTAATGATGGCTGAACTCCTGGGAAAAGCCACCGGCTATTGTAAAGGAAAAGGCGGATCCATGCACATTGCCGATGTAAAAAACGGCAATATTGGTGCCAACGGCGTGTTTGGCGGTGGCTTTAACCTTTCCTGCGGAGCGGCACTGACCCAAAAGTATAAAAAAACCGGAAAAGTGGTACTGTGCTTTGCCGGAGATGAGGCAGCCAACGAGGGAAGTTTTCATGAATCATTAAATTTAGCCTCTATATGGAAGCTGCCCATTGTTTTTTTAATTGAAAATAACCTTAATGGATTGACAACACCTGTTTCAAAGCATATGAATATCAAAAATATTTCAGACCGAAGCACAAGCTATGATATTCCCGGTATTACCATTGATGGGAGCGATCCTCTTGAAGTTTATAATACGCTGTTAAAAGCATTGCGTTATGCCAGAGCCGGTAAGGGACCGGTGCTGTTAGAAGCAAAAACCTACCGTTACAATGGGCACTCAAAAAGTGGCGCCCAGGATAATAGCCCTGAGGAAGAGGTTGAGGAATGGCGGAAAAAAGATCCCGTCCTCAAACTGAAAAATTATTTGAAAGACAATCAGGTGTTTACCGATAAACAGATTCAGACCATCGAAGATGAAGCCGGGAATTCCATTGAAAATGCTTTGGAATTTGCCATGGCCAGTCCTGAACCGGAAGTAACAGCCGTTTTAGACGATGTATACGCATGTGAGGTGGGAGAATGAATAATAATGAATTAAAGAAAATGACCTACCGGGAAGCGATACGATTAGGAATGACTGAAGAAATGCGCCGGGATGACAACGTCATTTTTATGGGGGGGGATATTGGCCCCAGGGTTGGTGCTTTTTGTCTGTCGGCTGAAATGATTGATGAATTTGGGGAAGAACGGATTTTGGATACCCCTATTTCCGAAGCCGCTATGGTCGGAACAGCCGTTGGCGCGGCCGCCACCGGCCTGCGCCCTATTTGTGAAATAATGTTCATGGATTTTGTAACCTTTGCCATGGATGCTCTGGTCAATCAGGGAGCCAAGATGCGATACATGTTTGGAGGACAAACCCAGGTTCCCATGGTTTTGCGTTTACCGGCAGGATCAGGCACCGGGGCAGGGGCCCAGCACAGCCAGAGCCTTGAAGCCTGGCTTTGTCATGTGCCCGGGTTAAAGGTCGTAACGCCATCAACTCCGGCCCAGGCCAAGGGCTTAATAAAGGCGGCAATAAGGGATAATAATCCGGTCTGTTTTATTGAACACAGGCTTTTATATAAAATTGAGGATGATGTGCCATTAGATGAGGACTTTATGGTGGAAATCGGAAAAACGTTCATCGAACGCCCCGGGAAAGATATAACAATTGTTACCTATGGTACCCTTTTACCAAAGGCCATGGAAGCGGCAGTTTTATTAGCAGCAGAAGGCATCGATGTGGAAATTCTTAATCCGGTGACATTATATCCCATGGATATGAAACCCGTTGTGGAATCAGTTATTAAAACCGGTCGGGTGATTGTTGCTCATGAAGCTTCAAAAACCGGTGGTGTTGGCGGTGAAATTGTGGCACGTATTGCAGAGAGCGAAGCCTTTGATTATCTCAATGCACCCATTATCCGATTAGCCGGGCTGGATATACCCATCCCCTATAATAGAAAACTTGAGGCCGCAGTGGTACCTCAGACGAAGGATTTTATTCGTGCGGTATACTGTTTGCTCGATTGCGAATAGGGAGTAAAAAGAAATTATGGCGAAAGAAATAATATTACCGGAATTAGAGTGGGAAGCATTAGAGGAAGAAAATCCGAATGCCGAAAAAATTCAATCGACAGAAGACCTTGGTTTAAGACGCGAAACCGATCAGGGCATTGGGAAGGTCAGAGCGACACCGGCAGCCAGGCGGTTGGCAAAAGAACATCATATTATCATCGAAAATATTGTTGGCACCGGTCCTAATGGACGTATTCAGATTGAAAATGTGGAGGCTGTATTGGCAGCCCAGCCATTGCCTTCTGAAGAACCGGAGCCAGTGGTAATCAGCTCCCAGTTAGAAGAAATTTTCGGACATCCGGAAAACTTTTCGGGTGGCCGTAAAGAAAAAGAAAAGTTAACACAACGGGTTCCGGGGCTGGCAAAATTCATGTCAATCGTCGATGATTTTGATCTGAAACCAAGATTGGATACCCGCGAACCTGATGGACGTGTGGTTCCCGGGGAACTGAGTTCAATCAAGCGGTTTCAGGAAAATGATGACGATTTTACCGGGGACTATGGTGAATATGTCAGAGTCCTTCCCAAACGTGAGGAAGTAATACCTGAGATGGATACGATAGAAGAAAGCGTTCCCCTGAACAGAAATGAAATTCTGATAAGCACGTCTGAAACCATAGAAAAAACTGAGATGCTTAACAAAACCAGCCTTTCAGAAAAACAAAAAATCATTGCCGGCTCAATGGTTAAAAGCAATTTAGAAAATGTTGTGATTACCCTGACAATAGAAATTGATATGACCGAGGTAAAAAATCTCAGAAAAAAAGTTGCAAAGAAAATTGAAGATCAGAATAGATGCCGTTGCACCTTTACTGATTTTCTGATAATGGCAGTTTCAAGATCATTAATCAAATATCCTGAAATTAACAGCAGTCTCATCGATGGTGAGATCATAAAACACCCTGATGTTCATATGGGATTAGCAGTGGACACGGATGATGGTCTGATTGTACCAGTCATAAAGAACACTCATGAAATGAGCTTTGCCGAGATCGTTAAAAATCGGGCGGAAACATTAAAATCAGTCAAGAACAAATACTTTAAACCAGAAGATCTTAAGGGCAGTACCTTTACCGTTACCAATCTGGGAATGGCTGGTATTCTTGAGTTTACCGCAATTATCAACCCGCCAAACAGCGCTATACTCAGTGTCGGTACAGTCGTTCACCGGATGCGGCTCTATGAGGGAGAACCGATGATGCGGTCGGTAATGAAGATCAGCTTGAACCTCGATCATCGTGCAGCCGATGGCCTGACAGGGGCAAAATTTTTACAGGATGTGAAAGCGGATATGGAAAACCCATCGTTGCTGCTCCTTTAAAAAAGCTGAAAAAGCTTGAATTGAAGAAAAGATAACGTTACCAATAAAAAATCATTGTCACCTCTAAGGAAAATATGTTAGACTTAAATTAAGAATAAGATTACATAATACAAAGGAAGCAGATAAAAAGCAACCGCCGATTATCTGTTTTTTTGTATCCGAACAAAGCCAAGAATTGAAAGGAGATACAAAGTTTGAAGAAAATATTAAAGGAAGGCATCACCTTTGATGATGTGCTATTGATCCCAGGAAGGTCAGAAGTTTTACCGGGAGATGTAAAAACCATAACCCGATTAACCAAAAACATTTCTTTGAATATCCCGATAATGAGTGCGGGAATGGATACAGTTACCGAAGGACGTTTAGCCATTGCCATGGCAAGAGAAGGCGGCATTGGTATTATTCATAAAAATATGACCATTAAAAAACAGGCAGCCGAAATCGATATGGTGAAACGCTCAGAAAATGGTGTCATTGTCGATCCCTTTTTCTTATCGCCGGAACATCGTATTGGCGATGCCCTTGAACTGATGTCCCGCTATCGAATTTCAGGAGTACCGATAACAGAAAACGGCAAGCTGGTAGGGATTATAACCAATCGTGACCTGCGTTTTGAAAGCGACCCTGAAAAAAAGATCAAGGATGCCATGACCAAAGAAAACCTTGTGACAGCAGAAGAGGGAACAACCCTTGAAAAGGCCGAGTCTATTCTAAAACAGCATAAAATCGAAAAGCTTCCGATTGTTGATGGGGATAACTACCTTAAGGGACTGATTACCATTAAGGATATTGAAAAAAGGATTAAATATCCCAACGCCGCCAAAGACGGCCGCGGTCGTCTGATTGTTGGCGGTGCGGTGGGGATTACCAGTAACACCATGGAACGGGTGGATGCTCTGATAAAAGCCCAGGCTGATGTGATTGTAGTGGATACTGCTCATGGACACTCCATTGGTGTTGTGAAAACGGTAAAAACCATTAAAGAAAAATATCCGGATGTTCAGCTGATTATTGGAAATATTGCCACCGGCAGCGCCGCCAGGGATTTAATTGAAGCCGGTGCAGATGCCCTTAAAGTGGGAATCGGACCAGGGTCCATCTGTACCACCCGTGTGGTTGCAGGAATTGGTGTGCCTCAGATAACTGCCATTATGGATGTGGTTGAGGTTGCCGGTGAATATGATATTCCGGTTATTGCCGATGGCGGAATCAAGTACTCCGGTGATGTCGTAAAAGCCATTGGCGCCGGAGCCGACGTTGTCATGATCGGCAGCCTTTTTGCAGGCACCGACGAAAGTCCCGGCGAAACCATTATTTACCAGGGACGAAGTTTTAAAACCTATCGCGGTATGGGTTCGCTGGGCGCCATGAAAGATGGCAGCTCTGACCGTTATTTCCAGGAAGGCCAGAAAAAGCTGGTTCCTGAAGGGGTTGAAGGAAAAGTTCCTTATAAAGGTCCCCTGGCTGATACTGTGTATCAATTGGTTGGAGGATTACGCTCCGGTATGGGTTATTGCGGAACAGCAACCATTAAAGCATTACGGGAAGACTCACAATTTATTAAGATTACCAGTGCGGGACTGATCGAAAGTCATCCTCACGATATTTCAATAACTAAAGAATCACCTAACTATAATAGTGCACAGTTCTAAGGGAGAATCGATGATAAAAAAGAATTATGAAAATGAATTGATCCTTATTGTAGATTTCGGAGCGCAATACAATCAGCTTATTGCAAGACGTGTTCGAGAAGCCCGGGTTTACTCAGAAGTGGTTCCTTATGATATTACCCTGGATGAAATCCGAAAGAAAAATCCAAAAGGTATTATTTTCACAGGAGGCCCTTCCAGTGTACACGAACCCGGCGCACCCCAATGCGACCCCGGAATTTATGATATGGGCATTCCGATATTAGGAATCTGTTACGGTGCCCAGTTAATGGCAGAACAATTAAAGGGCAGTACAGAATTGGCAGCGATTGGTGAATATGGAAAAAAAGCCTTAACATTCAAAGAAACCAGTGTTCTCTTTAAAAATATAGCTGATGGCTCGACCTGTTGGATGAGTCATACGAACTATATTAATCAGATCCCGGAAGGCTTTACCATTTCAGCCATTACGGAAACCTGTCCCACCGGGGCCATCGAATGTCATGAACGCAAACTTTACGCTGTTCAATTTCATCCTGAGGTGGAACATACCCAATACGGAAAAGAGATTATCAATAATTTTCTTTACGATGTCTGCGGTTGTGTCGGTCTCTGGACCATGGAAAACTTTGCAGATGAACAAATTGCAGCCATTAAAGAACAGGTTGGCGATCGACGGGTTCTCTGTGCTTTAAGCGGCGGAGTGGACTCCTCCGTTGCCGCAACCTTAGTCTATAAAGCCATTGGCGATAAACTCACCTGTATTTTTGTGGATCATGGTCTGCTGCGAAAAGACGAAGGTGATCAAGTCGAAGCGATTTTTAAAAATCGTTTCAAGATGAATTTCATCCGGGTCAACTGCGCCGAACGTTTCCTTAACAAACTGGCAGGCGTCAGTGATCCCGAAGAAAAACGTAAAATCATCGGTACCGAGTTTATTCGGGTGTTTGAAGAAGAATCCGGTAAACTCAACGATATTCATTTTCTGCTCCAGGGGACTATTTATCCCGATGTCATTGAAAGCGGAACTAAAAACGCAGCAGTGATTAAAAGTCATCACAATGTTGGTGGCCTTCCTGATGATGTGGACTTTGAGCTTATTGAGCCACTGAGAAGCCTCTTTAAGGATGAAGTTCGGGCTGTAGGCGAAGAAATCGGTCTTGACCATGATTTAGTATGGCGTCAGCCCTTTCCCGGGCCAGGCCTTGCCATACGTGTCATGGGCGATGTTACCAGAGAAAAGCTGGAAATATTACGTGAAGCGGATTACGTTTTCCGGGATGAAATTTCAAAAGCCGGTTTGGATGAAGAAATATGGCAGTACTTTGCGGTGCTTCCAGGCAACCGCAGTGTTGGGGTTATGGGGGATGAACGTACCTATGACTACACCATTGGCCTGAGAGCTGTTACCTCGGTTGACGGTATGACCTCGGATTGGGCACGGATCCCCTTTGATGTGCTGGAAAGCATCTCAACCCGAATTGTTAACGAGGTAAAACACGTGAGTCGGATCGTTTATGACATCACAAGCAAGCCACCTTCTACAATCGAGTGGGAATAAAAAAAATACAACAAAACACTTTTCTAACCAGATAGCAATGGTTAGAAAAGTGTTTATTTTTTTTGTGAATTAGGGAAATGAATAATTTATCAATTTCCGAAATGGGAAAGAAAATTGTATTTAAGGGTGGGATGTCGTTGACAAAGTGTTATGCAGATTTGAGAAGATTTTCTGAAGATATTGATATCGCACTCTTGGCAGAAGGCCTCCTGAAAGGTTGCATTTTCGATGGTTGACGTTGCCTGATCGCCAATGGTGTAGGTCGTATCAGAAAGACCGGCGGCCGCCATTGCATCATGAATCATGAATCATCTTGTTATCTTTATTGTATCCGGAAAATATAATATAATCGTTATAACCTTTTTTAAACAGACGAATGCCTTCATCGATTACGAAGCGAGTCTTCTTCTCCGCTGGTCACGACGATCGCATCAGATTGATTTATGTACAGATGAAACAAAAAATGACAGATGAATGACAGCTGGATATAGCGGCAAATCCTGTTTTTAGGGAAATAAAATAGAAATAGATTTGAATTTATCGAGCTAATCGAAATAAAACCTTAAAAAAGATTTTTATTTCGATAAAACAAAATAAAATTACAAATGGGGAAAATGACATGATTTTTCAAACCAGTAAATTTTTTTTTCGGACTCGATGGCATTAAAATATTCCTCTGGCATTTTCTCATAAGTCAAGTTAAATAAATTAAGAAACAGTCCTTACGAGTGTGCTTTTTATTAAATAGTTACATCGTATTGTTATTCAGGCTTAAATATTATTGTATTATTATGAAAAGGGTATATAATTAGATTAATAATTTTAATAGAGAGGAGATATGAATGGATTCAATTGATATTCAAATTCTTAAACTATTGCAGGAAAATGCCAGGACTACCGCATCGGAAATTGCCAGTAGGGTGAACTTGTCGGTTCCAGCAATCAGTGAACGTTTGAAAAAATTAGATTCTTCCGGGATTATTCAAAAATACACCATTATTTTGTGTGCCAGGAAGTTAAAAAAAAATCTTGTTGCCAATATGTTTGTTTCTCTTAAACATCCCAATTATATCGAAGGTTTCGTGACATTGGTACAGAAGGAGAATGAAATTATTGAATGTTCTTATCTGGCTGGAGACTATGATTATTTAATTAAAATTATTACAGAAGATATGGAAAGCCTGGAAAAGATCCTAAACCGAATTAAAACAGTTCCCGGCGTACAAAAGACGAAAATTATTGTAACCTTATCCACTATAAAAAACACTTACTCCATTACACCCTGAAAGATTCTTAGCTTTAAAATCAATTTTATTAGCCATAATTACCCCCTGTTCACTGCTTTCACTACAATCTTTTACCGTATTCGGGCTAAAAAAAAGCAACTCCCTTCAAAATAGAAGAGAATCGCTTTATTGTTTTTGGCAATGTACTACTTAAGTTAATGACATTGCCTCTAAGGGTTCCTGAGATTGTAGACAACGAAGTGAATAAAACTTTTTCGAGTTAGTTTTTTTATTTTCAGCCAGGCATTTGTAACCCATATAGCGTTCCAGTGCTTCTTCTTTTGCTCTGGCATAAAGGGTTTCAGAAACTTCCGGAAATGTCAGTTTCAAGGAAGTATAACGAACTTCCGAGTCTAAAAATTGGGAAAATTTATCAATATCCGGTTCATCTGAATCTAAAATGAATGGGTTTTCACCTTCTTCT
>NZ_DATCHP010000048.1:0-4832 GCF_036508315.1 Acetobacterium sp.
ATTGAATCATAAGAAACGTTTTGTGATTCTTTTCGATCAGTGAGCTTTATCACATGAAAACCAAACTGGGTTTGTACCGGAACCTCGGTCATTTCGCCCACTTCCAGAGCAAAGGCAGCTGTTTCAAATTCAGGAACCATCTGGCCTTTGGAGAAATAGTTTAAATCTCCACCATTATCTTTTGAAGGACAAGTGGAATATTCTTTCGCAGCATCTTCAAAGGATTTACCGCCTTTAATTTCTGAAATAATATCAATGGCCTGTTGCTCTGCAGGTATGAGGATGTGGCTTGCACGAATACTGTCAGGCGCAACGAATTGTTCAGGATTTTCATTGTAAAACTTTTGAACTTCTTCATCTGAAACGGTAATATCCATCATATACTGTGCGATCATATGAGTTTTCAGGAGCTTTTCTTCTGCTTCCCGGATCATTTTTTTAAATTCTTCTGTTTCATCGGCTTTTACTTCTTTACCTTCCAGATAAAAAAGTTCCTGGGCGATGAGTTCTTCTAAAAGTTGATGACGTCCTTCAGGGCTTAAAAACTGGTTTGCCTGTTCCTGGGGTAATTGTTTAATTAAGGCATCTAAATCCGAGGTGTAAATAATTTTACCTTCAACGGTTGCCAAAGCGGTTTTTTCCATAATAGTCTCCTTTATCATTGCGAATAATTTTCTTTCCTAAAGATCATAGCCTGAGAGGCAATTTTTGTCAATATTTACAATATAAAGGTTTGAAATTTATGGTTAATAAAAGGATTGGCTTAATTGTTTAAATGGAGCAAAGGAGCCAATCCAGTTAGATTGATTTGAAGTTTAAAAACAGTTTAAATGATTCTTAATAAATATTATGGCAATAGCCCTTCTCTTGACAATCGCCAGGGAGAGGGCTATAATGATTTTAAGTAGTTAGGTTAAAACTAACTAATAAAGTTTGGTTAGGTGATGTTATGGCATGTAAAAAAATTGAGTTATATAAGGCCTATCATAAGTTGCTCCAGATTGAAGCAGATCTTCTTGAAAATGAGGATTGCGAATGTCAGACGCAGGATATGACATTGAAACAGGTTTATTACCTGAGAGTTATCGATCAAAATGATAAGGTGACATTTAGCCAACTGGCTCAGGAAACCTGTAATTCAAAGCCAACGATTACCGAATTGATCAGCAAGTTTATTTCGATGGACTGTGTTTACCGAGAGCGTTCCTCTGAGGATCGCCGGGTCTATTATATTTATCTGACACCTAAAGGCAAATTAATTGCCAGAGCTCAGGAAAGAACACAGATACGTTTTATAGACCGGATTAGAAATAGTCTCACAGATAATGAGCTGAGTCAATTTATCACACTACTAAACAAAATCCTTTAGCATTAAAAAATTGAAAGCAAAAGGATAAGGAGAAAAAATGAATAATTTAGAAATTAAAAATGCACCACTGATCCCTATTACGGAAACCGTGATTTATCCTGGAATTGCTAATCGGATTTTTGTTAACGAGGAAATTGGGAAAAATATTAAAGAGCTCATCGTTGAAAACAATACCCTGGCCATTGGATTATCAACCAAAGATTATAAGGGGCTTGTACAATTAACAGCCGATTCTTTTTATCGTATTGGCGTTCTGATGAAGTTTGATAAAATACAAAAATCAGATACCGGTTATATTATCGACATTACCACTATCAATCGAGTAAAAGTTTTGGATTTTACCTTTGAGGAAAAACAAATCACTGCATCCTACACTGTTCAGGAAGATATTTTGGACGTGAATCAAGATGAAGAACAAGAAATGATTGTTTACGTTAAGGGACTAATGAAGGAGTTAAGCCATAACTTTAAAGGTGCGGAATATTTTGTCAGCATCCTTGATGGTTTATTATCGCTGGAAGAAATTATGGGATATACCGTGCCGATGATGGGTCTCCCTTTAAAAACCAAACAGGCGTTATTAGAGATTGACTCTTTAAAGGAACGGACCCTTAGTTTTATTGACTATATTATCCGCGAAAAAGATTCTGTTCATTTACAGCTTGAAATCAGCAAGAAATATTCTCAGAGAAAAGATAAAACTTATCGTGAGTCCATGCTTCGAGAACAGATGAAAAACATTCAGGCAGAACTTGGAGAAATGGAAGGCGATCTTGAAGAGGAAATGGACTACCGTAAGCGTGTTCAGGAATCGGATATGCCCCCAGACATTAAAAAAATAGCGCTTAAAGAAGTTCGAAAAATGGAAAACGCACAACCAAATAGTGGCGAGAGCAATGTGATTATGAATTACCTTGATCAAATGTTAGATCTCCCATGGGTCAGTGAAATCAAAGAAATTGATATTGATCATGCCCGCAAGGTTTTGGATTCCCATCATTTTGGTATTGATGATGTTAAGAAAAGAATCATTGAACATCTCGCGGTTATGAAACTCAAGGAAGACAAACAAGGCTCCATTCTTCTGTTAGTGGGACCTCCGGGCACCGGAAAAACCAGTCTTGGTAAGAGTATTGCCGAAGCTCTCAACCGAAAATATGTACGAGTAAGCTTAGGTGGTGTTCGAGATGAAGCGGAAATTCGCGGTCATCGAAAAACCTATCTTGGAGCCATGGCAGGACGAATCATTAAAGGAATCGGAAATGCTAATGCCAAAAATCCGGTGTTCATTCTGGATGAAATTGATAAAATGGGAATGTCTTATAACGGGGATCCCGGATCAGCATTACTGGAAGTACTGGACCCTGAACAAAATTGCACGTTCACCGATCATTATCTGGAAGTGCCCTATGATTTATCGGAAGTCTTCTTTATTGCCACAGCCAATGATTTAAGCACCATTCCGGCACCTTTGCTTGATCGGGCAGAAATCATTCAGCTTTCCAGTTATACCAATGGCGAAAAGAAGCGCATTGCCATTGATCACTTATTACCAAAGGTCTTAAAGGATCATGGCCTCACAGATCAGATGCTTCAAATTGAAGATACTGCCATTGAAGCGATTATAGAGAATTATACGGCTGAAGCTGGTGTTCGTGGATTAACCCAACAATTGGCTAAAATTGCGCGAGTGCTCTCAGCAAAAATTGTATCAAAAACCGTTGAGTTACCTTTTGTTGTAACCACACAAAATATCGCGGATGTTTTAGGTAATAAAACCCGTCGACATGAAAAAGCAGGAGAAAATAATAAACCAGGCGTGGTAACCGGTATGGCATGGACCGCTGTTGGGGGAGAAATTCTCTTTACCGAAGCAAGCTTAATGCCAGGAAGCGGAAAGCTTACCCTTACCGGGCAACTGGGAGATGTTATGAAGGAAAGTGCGACCATCGCCATGAGTCTTATTCGATCACGATTAGGAGAACTCACCAATGGTTTTGATTTCTTCAAATATGATACACACATTCATGTGCCTTCAGGTTCCACACCAAAGGATGGTCCATCGGCCGGTGTTACGTTAACAACCGCTTTAGCTTCTCTTATTTTAGGAAAAGCGGTTGATTCTAAACTATCCATGACAGGTGAAATTACCTTAAGCGGACAAGTGCTTCCAGTTGGTGGGATTAAAGAAAAAGTAATTGCTGCTCAGCGTAGTGGTATTACAAAAATACTCTTGCCAAAGGAAAATGAAAAAGATGTAATGGATATTCCTGAAGAAGTACGTAATGCACTGACCATTATACATGTTTCTACCATTGAAGATGTTTTGCGCGAAGCCCTGGGGGTTGAGCTTCCTGAATCCAAGATTGTTTTCAACCAACCTGGTGGTGGATCAAAGGTTCAATTGAAT
This sequence comes from Acetobacterium sp., assembly GCF_036508315.1. Classification (GTDB taxonomy): domain Bacteria; phylum Bacillota; class Clostridia; order Eubacteriales; family Eubacteriaceae; genus Acetobacterium. Next base: position 3,780 of record NZ_DATCHP010000048.1, read on the forward strand.
TTAAAAAGTAGTTAAATAAAAAGAAATACAATAAAAAACAGGAGTTTGTCTTATGACAGGCTCTGTTTTTTATTTCCGAAAATAATTGCTTTGTGAAAAAATAAAATCCATTCACACAAGAAGATTGATTAATTTTCTTAATGAAATTTTTATTCAACGTGTTATAATATTCATTATGAAAATAAAAATGTTGAACATGGATACCATTAATAAAATAGCAGCAGGTGAGGTGATTATCCGCCCGGTTTCTGTCATTAAGGAATTGGTTGAAAATGCCATAGATGCCGGGGCAACCCGTATTACCGTTGACATTGAAGCCGGTGGGAAAAATCAGATGATCGTTAGAGATAATGGCTGTGGCATTGCCTATCATGAGGTGCCTCTGGCTTTTAAACGCCATGCCACCAGTAAGCTCACTTCAATCGATGATTTAGAGTCAATTGAGTCCCTGGGTTTTCGCGGAGAGGCGTTGTCCAGTGTTTCTGCGGTGGCTCGGGTTCAGGTAACCACCTGTAACGAAAGTGAAGAGGTTGGCAGTGTTACCCTCTTTGAAGGTGGTACGCTGATAAACCAGCGGGTGTGTTCCTATAGTCAGGGAACAGAAATGAAAGTTTGGGATCTTTTTTATAATACCCCGGCCCGGAGAAAGCATTTAGAAAAGGATAAAAAAGAAGCAGGACTTATTCGGGATCTCATGGAGAAGCTGGCATTATCTAACCCGGAGGTTGCCTTTCTGGTAAACAGTAATGGCCGGAGTGTTTTAAGCACGCCAGGTTCCGGGAATATTTTGGATGTGGTCAGTACGCTGTATGGGGAGGAAGTCGCTTCAAAACTCATTCCCATCCGTTTTGAAAATAGCCCGATGAAACTTAAGGGTTTTATCGGTGATTTAACAACTATGAGAAGTCATCGAGAGGATCAGATATTTTTCATGAATGGGCGGTATGTAAAAAACAGTCGGTTGGGGCAAGCCCTTGACAGTGCCTATGAAGGGTATACCATGAAGCATCAGCATCCTTTTGGCATTGTGTTTATGGAACTTCCGGGACGGAT
>NZ_DATCHP010000049.1:0-14944 GCF_036508315.1 Acetobacterium sp.
ATTTCAAATTCATATTAACTACCTCTTCCTATTTTCTTGAAGATTATTTAATGCTATTATACTATTATATTATCGGCTTAATTTCAAATTAATTAAGCTTTTTCTGAATATTTTTCAAAAAAATAAAGTTATTATTCCATCTTTTCCAAAGTTCACATAAAAGTCACATAACAATCAAAAGATAGCCACATTATTAAGTTAAAATGATGAAAATCAATTAATTCCATCATGGAGGTCAAAGATGTATATCCTGAAAAACAGTATTCGAAACGTCACACGTAATGCCGGGCGCAATATTCTCATCGGAATGATTGTATTGGTGATTGCCATATCCAGTTGCGTTGCCTTATCCATTAAACAATCCGCTAAACAGCTGGAAGCAACTGGCCTGAATAACATTCAAATCACTGGCAGTATTTCAGTTGACCGGCAATCCCTAATGACCCAAGCTAAGGCTTCCGGTACTGATGTGCAATCCCTGATGCAAGAGAATCAGGATCTTACTCTTGCAGAAATGCAAAATTATGCAACTTCTCAATATGTGAAAGATTTTTACTACACTTTGAGTAGTTCAGTGAGTAAAGGGTCTGGCCTGGAACCTGTATCAACAAGTAAAACGACCACCACAGCCAATGCCACTGCAACAACCAATCAGATAACCTCAGGGCAGACGACATCAGGGCAAACCCCAACAGATAACGCGACCAAGGTTGATGTCCCTTCTGGAATGGGTACTCAGGGTGATTTCACCATTACCGGTTATAGCGGCGAAAATGCCATGGCCAGCTTTGTCAGCGGCACCAATCAAGTGACCAGTGGTCAGGTATTCAGCTTTGATACCGCCGACATGACCTGTCTCATTAGTGAGGAATTGGCCACAATGAATGGCCTATCCGTAGGGAGCACCATCCAAGTGATTAATCCCAATGCAACAACCGAAGTGTATACCTTAACGGTTGCGGGAATTTATAACACCACCACTGCTGCCACCAATTCAGACAATATGCGTTTTTCAACCGCTTCTGATCCGGCAAATCAGATTTATACCAGTTACAATACCCTAAAAGCCATTGGTGGTCAGTCCATTAGTGTGGCTACAGTAGGAACTGATACCAATGGCAATCAAACCACCACCGCGTTGAGAACCCAGGAAAATGGGACTTATATCTTTGCGGATATGACGGCTTATGAAAATTTCAAAACCGATGTCACCACCATGGGATTACCCACTGCTTATACCGTCACCTCAACGGATGTGACGAACTATGAAAACAGTTTATTACCTTTGCAAAACCTGAATAATTTTGCCACCATCTTTTTGTTTCTTGTACTACTCATTGGCGGCAGCATTTTAGTCGTGCTAAACATTTTAAGTATGCGTGAGCGCAAGTATGAAATTGGCGTTCTCACCGCCATTGGTATGAAGAAAAAAAATGTGGTGATTCAGTTTATTACTGAAGGCTTTATTGTGACCATCCTGGCCATTCTTTTGGGAACAGGCATTGGTGCAGTTGCTTCCGTACCCATAACCAATGCTTTATTATCTCAACAGATTACATCCCTTCAAACCAAACAGAGTACCCAACAAAGTAATTTTGGGCGTGGCGGCGGTGGAGGATCAGGACAACCTGGGCAAGCCGCCTCGGTGACCTATATCCAAAGCATTAGTTCAGCCACTGATATTACCGTGGTAATGGAACTTATTGGTATTGGAATTCTATTAACTGTTCTTTCCAGTTGTGGCGCCATGGTATTCATTCTAAGATATGACCCATTAAATATCTTAAGCAATCGTTCGTAAAGGAGCAGTGAAAATGAGTGTATTAAAATTAGAAAATCTATCGTACACCTATCATGGTGAACAGAAGAAAGTATTGGATGAACTCAATTATGACTTTGAAAACGGGAAAATCTATTGTATTATGGGGAAATCCGGTGCAGGGAAAACCACATTGCTTTCCCTGTTATCAGGACTGACCACCCCAACGGATGGAAAAATATTTTTTAACGAACAAGACATTAGTCACATTGACAAATATGACTATCGAAACCGGATGGTTGGTGTTATTTTTCAGGGTTATAATTTACTGCCCCACTTAACTGCTGAAGAAAATGTCCAATTATCCATGGATATTTCAGGCAAAATCTTCCCTGATAAGGTGCATCATGGTTTTAAAGCCCTATCCAAAGTTGAATTGGGGGAGGAAAAAGCCACCCGCCGGATACTAAAATTATCAGGCGGTGAGCAACAACGGGTGGCCATCGCCCGTGCCTTGTCCTATGATCCGGAAATCATCCTAGCCGATGAACCCACAGGAAATTTAGATGGTGAAACCCAGGAGGGTATCATCAACATCTTTAAGAAACTGGCCCATGAAGAAAATAAGTGTGTGATTATTGTGACACACTCCCCAGAAGTAGCCAAAGCTGCAGATGTGCTTTACGAATTAACATCGGTGAGTTAACTTGAATTCTCAACCGGTTTGACATAGATAATCATTCTTTTTCTCCGAAAAGATGAATCATTTTCTTCCCTTCAAAAAAAGAATCCTTTATAATAAAGGATTCTTTTTTGTGACTGTTAATTATTTCTCAATGCCTAAATCAGTAACTTTGTAAATATTACTGAAAACCGCCTCTTTAAACTCTAGAAACCCTTGCTCTGAGAGTTCTTTTGGAAAACTCATTATTTTAAGGGGTATTTCTTTTTTTGAATCTCCTCTTAATACTGGCTGTAAGTATCCAAATTCAGACAGAAAAAAACCATTTCTTCGGTAAAAATCAATACGTCTTTGTTCAATTTCAGTTTCATTACCTTCCACCTCAAGAACAACCATTTTATTGGCATTATTCAAATAGGTTTCCAACATTTCTGAACCGACACCACATCCCCTGAGGTCTTTTTTAACAGCAAAATGTTCAATGAAAATAACAGAACCAAGATCCCATTCGGCAAAAAATCCGGCGATGGTATTCTTATTAATTTTAGATATTAAAATCCGGTAATTCGAATTATTTAATTGTTTTAAACCATTTTCATAGGTTCTGGTTTCTTCTTTATGAAAAGAAGCCCTCATTAAATTGTATATTTCCTTGTAATCTTTTTCTTCCAACCCCATTAGTTTTAGTCCCATGCTCTCCATCACTCCTGACTATCTCTAACATTGGTTTTTTCTCAGCCAGTTCTAAAATGTTCTTTGTGTTTTTGATATCATTTAGCATTATGACTCTACAGGAATGTACCTAAAGTTGATGCAGTACTTCTTCCACATCTGGAAGTGTATGACGTTCGTAATGCTTAGACCAAATGACATTGCCGTCCTCATCGATGAGAATATTTGCTCTCTCTGATGAACCAAGTTCTTCATTGAATATCCCATATGCCCTTGCGACTTCTCCTAGTGGATGAAAATCCGCCAGGATTTTTACTTTGTTTAAAGACAGTGCTCTTGCCCATACCGATTTACTTGGCTGAGAGTCAATACTTAAACCCAATACTGCTGTCTTCTTTTCTTCAAAACGTGTAAAATTTCTTTCCAATGAGCGCATCTGATCAGTGCACACGGCTGTCCATGCTAATGGATGCCATGATAAAAGAACTTTTTTGCCTTTAAAGCTACTGAGTGATATTTCTGCTCCGCTTTGATCATGCAATATGAAATCAGGAGCCTTTTCTCCAGCTTGAATGATGTCTTTCATTATATTTCCTCCTTGTTTTTATAAGATACTTCATACCCATAGCTGTCTATGCTTAATCTTTTGCTTTCTTTTTTAACATCTTACTTTCATACATTTTGTCATCAGCGGCTTTAATAACATCATTGGCATTTAACTTACTATCCACCGTTATCTCGATTATTCCATAACTAAAAGAATGTTTAAATGGTTTTAATCCTTTTTTATCATATTCATCTAATTTATCATCGATTCGTTTAATCACTTTTTCAGCCTCTGATTCATTAAAGCCCGGAAAAATGACGAGAAACTCATCTCCGCCCATACGGCTGATTTCATCGATTTCTCGAATTAATGATTGAATGCTTGCGGTAATAAAATTAATTAAGCAATCTCCTTCTTCATGGCCGTAGGTGTCATTGACTTTTTTAAGTCCATCCACATCAAGAAAGCAGATTGATAAGGGCATGTCTTTCCTTGATACCAGAGCCAGTTCCTTTTCCAGGATCAAAAATCCTGTTCTTCGATTAGAAACCCCTGTCATCGGATCGGTAAATGCATAATATTCAAGTTCCCCTTCTGCCAGTTTTCTTTGGGTAATATCTCTGAATACAACCACAGCCCCGGCACTGGGGTCTCCTTCCACAATGGGTCTGCTGATATATTCCACTGGAAAAAACGTCCCATCTTTTCGCCAGAAAACGTCGTCATCACTGCGATAAACTTTCCCACTCTTTATCGCGGAAAAAAGCGGACAATCCTCTTCAGGAAAAGGGGTATAATCAGCCCTGGTGTGATGCCATATATTATGGACATTTTGCCCAATGAGCTCGTCAGATTCCCAACCTAACATATGAGCAGCGGTAGGATTTATAAAAGTAAGTCCACCATGAAAATCCACACCGTATATCCCGTCTCCCACTGCATGAAGGATGAGTTCATTCTGCTTTAAAGCTTTTTCCATTTCTGCTGTCCGTTGGCTGACTAATTTTTCAAGATGAATGCGATAATTTCTGAGCTCATTGACTGTTCCTACCAAGCTTGCAATTCCCAGATAGGCATTAATCAATTCCTTTGGCAATGGTTCATTTAATTGATGTGCAATGATCATAATCTTATCTACCTGATCGCCATTCAAAATAGGTAAAAAAACTGATTTTAATTTTGGGGAAGAATCTATTTCTTCCAATGCGATAAATCCGCTTTCTATGGTATCATGAATAATTCTTTCTATATTTTCATCAAACAGCCTTAAGAGTAATGCCTCATCTGCAAACGTACTGGAACAAATGCTGATCTTTTTATTTTTATCACATTGAACATAGGCAACCCATTGTGCATTAAAATAGGTTATGATTAACTTTCCTGTATGCTCCCAAATGTTCTGTTGTGGGGTCAGCCTTAAAATGTATTGTGTGGCTTTAATAAAACTTTCTAACTGGGAAGTGTTCACTAATTGTATTTGTTTTATCATGTTTGCTCTCTCATGGGTTTTTAAAATAGATTTTTAAAAAATACTTCGTAGAAATCCGGATAAAAGGAATCATTGTTTCCTTCAGAGAATAAATCACTTCTTCTGTCAATATCACCTGACTCCTGACTATAAATTTATTGATGGCTTTTTATTTTCCTATACTCTAAAAAGATCAAAACAATCATAATGCTGTCAAAAACAGACAATGCAATAAGAAAGGCTGAAGGACTAATGGTATAACGGTATAGCTGGTAAGTAATAAATATGGCTAATACAACCATCGTAAGTGGGTAGGCCCAAATCTTTTTTCGCCACAAAAGAAAAATTAAAATACACTTTATTAACCCATGGGTCATTAGGTAATAGATACCATAATGATTGGGGCTGATTGAAAGGCTATGACCCAAGCTGATCAATGTATTGGCGACCTTATCATTTGGATCTTTTGATAACTCATTCTGTGTGAGTATTATAATCAGCTTATCCATCCTGTCTGGATTTAAAAACAATAATAACAGGCCACCAACTATTTCCAATAAGCCATTAATGCCCTTTAGGATAAGTCCGATTTCAAAACCCATATGAAAAACATCTTTTGATTTAATGCTTTTTTTAATCTGCACGCTTTACTCACCATTCATATTTCAAATTTTTATGTTGCCTGAAAACCATGCTTTTATCATATCTGTTTTAATTGAAGACAACAGTAGGCATATGCGTTATATCATATCATAAATAATCATCATTTTGTTTAAAAAACAAATTAATAATTATTGTAGTTTGAATTAAAAACGCCTACACTATAAATGTTTAACCAAACTTAACTAAAAAGCCATGGCTAAAACTTCCCTACTCTGGGCTAAAATAAGAATCGATCTAAAAGAAATGGCTATTTTTAAGAATCTTTTTCTTTTTTTCATTCAATTGATTGTATTAAAGTGTTAAAGTCTTGTTCAATTACTTGTCAACTGGCTGACCAACTACTTAAATACATAGTCTCTAAAGCTGCTGTTATCAATGGCTCTATTGCTTTCAATCGGTTTAATATATTCTATCAATTACTTGTCAAGGCATTGATAACTTGCACATGTTTCACCTAGAAATGTTTTTCCATTTATATTCATCGGTTTTTAATGAAATCCTGGATTTAAAAAATTGTATTTCTACATAATTCCAACAAATTCGTATTTACTTATACCACAAGCGGACTTATACTCGGTAATATGATGCCACTAATGTATGATTTATTGCCTTTTTTATATTTATAAAAATAAATCATACACATTCTATATTCGTCTTTTTTTGCGAATTTATTTACTTAAACGTGTTAAATATTAAACTATCGGATTGAGCTGGAAATGCAAAACGAAGAATTGCAGAAAACAGAGTGGGGCTCCACGAAATAATAACCGCTTATGAAGGTAAACCGATTAACTATGTGTTTCTTGATATCAATGAAAGCTACACTGTACTTCAAAATTGAGCAAAGATGATTGGAAAGAAGTCAGTAGACTTTCTGAGATTGGATTTCGTAGATTAAGCTCAGCTGCTAAATATTCAGATATCGCTGGCTTTGTGCTTGAAAATCATGAAAGATATGGTGGAACAGGATATCCTAAAAGTCTCAAAGGGAGTGAAATTTCACTAGAGGTAAGTATCATTGTACTTGCCGATGCGTATGATGTCATGACATATGATCGTACTTATAAAAAGGCACTTAGTCAAGAAGAAGCCCTTGAAAAAATAAAACGCGAAAAATAAACGCAGTGTTGGCATCCAGTTTGATCCTGAAATTTCCAGGCTATTTGTTGCCAAGTTTTGGAAAAAACTTGGCAACAAATAGCATTATTTTAAAGCCCTTGTCAACTCATTGCAAAATAATTGACCAACTGGCTGAAGCACTGATAAATTAAATTGTCAATATAAAGGTTTGCCTTGCTTTAGGGACTTGAATCCATTTTTTCAAGTCCTTGTCAAGTTATTGATAAACTGCTTGAATGCTTTATTTTCCTCTTAAATTGTTATAGTTCTCTAATTTAAAAACGAAAACAATCCAACTGTTTTATGATTCTTTCCTAAATCTACTCCAGAAACTTCTTTTTTCAGGTTCTTGTTTTTTTTCAGGTTCTTGTATTGAGCTGCTTTCCTCAATTTGTTTGGGCTGGTCTTGCTGCCGTCCTATTAAAATCTGGTTATTTCGATTCAATTCGTTGGATTCCTTTAGTCGTTCATTCAGCTCTGCTATTTGCCTATCTTTTTCGGTGAGCTGTCCGCTTAAAACTTTTAACGTCTCTCTTAAAATGGTTGTCAATTCATTGTCAATTGGTTGCTCAACGGGTTGAACTGAAAATAAATCCAGTGCCTTTATATCAATAGCTTTCTTACCATCAATGATTTCAACATATTCTTTTAAGTCCTTGTCAAGTCGTTGATAAACTGCTTGAGTGCTTACCCCTGCAAGACCTGCAAACTCTTTTATACTTAAATAATTTTCTTCCATACTTTTCTCCTCTACTCAGCCCCTTCCCAGGGCCTATCTATCCTAATAAATATAACACCAAATATCTTCAATTGAATATCATATTTTGGAGTTTTATCTTTTCTATAAGTTAATTTTTAATATTAGGTACTTGTATTATACCCTCTTTTGGTTATATTGTCTGATTTTATTTACTGATTTATATAATCTTCTACTATATTATTGGTTAAAACTTAAGGGAAGCTTGTACAAACCCCCTTTTTCCAAGGCTGTTCATTTATCTTTCTCAATTAGTTATGTGATGAAATTTTTAAAGCATCTTACCAAATGGTTGTCAATCATTTGGTCAATTGATTGAATTACAAATAGTGCTAAACCCTTCACCTCACTCACTTGCTTACTTTATTTCTTCAAGTCATTGTCAATTAATTGATAGAGTCCTTGAATACCTAATCCTAAAAAGCCTGTGTAATGATAAGATCATGCCGATACCTTAAATAGGCTCTAAAATAAGACATTAAAATAATTTACAGGTCACTTAGTACCAAATTTTAAAGAAACCTTTTATATCGAGTATTTGGGCCCTATACCCGATATCATAATTTCACCTGTATAAAACCCCACTTCGATGAGTGAATGCTCCCCATGAATCGGATCGTATGAGAAAAGATAGTGCTGACCGCATGGAAGGCTTCATAAAGGGTGTGAAAAATCTGTAAAGGGAAAACCTAAAAAACCGCATAAAAAAAACAGCCTAAACGCTGCTATTATGCGGTTTTATTATGGCGGAGAGAGAGGGATTCGAACCCTCGGTACACTTACGTGTACACACGCTTTCCAGGCGTGCTCCTTCAACCAGCTCAGACATCTCTCCAGAGGTTGTTCTTGCACATTTTTTACATGCTAGATTATTATAAGGTGTTATCCCTTAGAAGTCAATGTTTTCTTTAATCCAGCCTGAAAATATTTCTAATTCATGGATTTTTTAATCTTAAAACCTTTAATAGATAGACTCTGCAACACTGACTCTTTGAATTTCTACTTCCCGAATGCATCTCTTGTCATTGATCTCTTGTCATTGATCTCTTGTATTATGGGTTATTTTTGGCAACCAACTTGCATTGAAGTGGTTTGAAATGATTGACATAGGGTAGTAATGGTATAAGGTTGTATAGAATGCTAAATCAGCTTGCTGGAAATGGGGGGGTAAAGGAGCCTTCAAATTATAGCTATGATGAATCGCAACTAATCGAAATATTTTGAGAAGAAAGAGGTGTTTTATGAATGTTATTGAAATCAACCATCTGACAAAGTATTATGGAAAGCATCGAGGTATTGAAGATGTGTCATTTTCTGTAGCAGATGGCGAAATTTTTGGTTTTATCGGTCCAAATGGCTCAGGAAAATCAACAACAATTCGGACATTACTATCCCTTATTTATCCGACAAGTGGAACTGCTACAATTTTTGGTAAAGACTGTATCAAATATGGAAAAGAAATACGTCAACATATTGGTTATTTGCCATCAGAGGTTTTCTATTATGAAAACATGAAAGTTATTGATGTTCTAAAATACTCGGCAAGCTTTTATGAGCATGTGAATTTGAGGAGAATTGAGACCCTGGCTGGAACTTTGGATTTGGATTTGCATAAACGCATTGATGACTTATCTTATGGAAATAAAAAGAAGGTCGGTATTGTACAAGGCCTTTTGCATGAACCAAAACTTATTATTCTTGATGAACCAACCAGTGGCTTAGATCCCTTAATGCAACAGAAATTTTTTGAATTAATTCAGAATGAAAATAAAAAGGGAGCCACAGTATTGTTTTCCTCGCATATTCTCACAGAGGTTCAAAAGATGTGTGCGCGTGTTGCCATTATAAAAGATGGCACTATTATCAAAGTTGAGAATATTCATAATTTGCGGGAAAATAATTATAAAAAATTCACTTTAGAGTTTAAAGGACCCCTTAATCTGTCTTGTTTTAAATTTGATGGCATTACTAATATGTCTCAAGATGAAAAAACGTTGCATTTTCTTTTCAGAGGAGACATTAACAAAGTCATCAGTAGCCTTCAGGGCCAAGTATTACAAAATATGCTGGTTGAAGAACCTACCCTGGAAGAAATCTTTATCCATTACTACCAAAAGGAGGACTAACATGAACATTTTAACGCAAGAGCTTAAAATGGAATGGAAATCCTTAGTGGTTTGGTGTATATCCTTAATCAGTGTATTACTTTTTTTTATGTTAATGTATCCATCGATTTCTGCTCAGATGGCAGATTTCCAGAAGGTTTTCAATAGTTTCCCCATTGAATTTCAACGTGCCTTAGGCGTTGAAAATTTGAATATAGGAAATGTTTTAGGTTATTATACCTTTACCATGACCTATATTCTTTTGGCCGGAGCGGTACAGGCAATGAACTTAGGTGTCTCTGTTCTTTCATCCGAGGTTAGAGATAAGACCGGTGATTTTCTTTTCGTCAAACCAGTTTCCAGAAGGCGTATTATTTCAATGAAAATGCTGGCTGTTTTTATCCAAATTGTCATTACAAATGCAGCATTCTTTATCGCTTCCTGGCTTATTCTAACTATGATCAGTTCAACAAGTTTTGACACTAACCTTTTTATATTACTCACCGGGACCTTGTTTTTTATTCAGATTTTCTTTGCCAGTTTTGGATTTTTTATCTCGGTCTTTTTAAGACGTATTAAAACAGTTCTCCCCATTAGTATGGGAGTGGTGTTTTTGTTCTATATTATATTTTTACTCAATGAAACCTTGAAGGATGTCAAGCTCGGTTATATTTCACCCTTTGATTACTTTGCTCTCTCTGCTATTTCAAAAAATATGAGTTATGATTCTGTGTATCTCGTACTGTGGACTTTTTTGGTGTTTCTGTTTGTCTATTTAACGTTCCATGTGTTCGGTAAAAAAGACTTACCATCGATATAGGAGGCTCTTATGAATGTATTTTTTATAGAACTCAAATCGAATTTTAAATCCCTGATCATCTGGTGCTGTGCTCAATTCTTCGTTATCTTTGCCGGTACGATGAAATACCAGGGGTTTTCTTCTTCTGGTGTAGATGTAAACAAACTTCTTGAAAGTTTTCCTAAAGCACTAATGACAGTTTTTGGAATAGGATCCGTTGATCTTTCTAAAGTGGCCGGCTTCTACTCCGTATTCTTTTTATACTTTATGCTGTTAGCCGCTGTCCACGCTATTATGTTCGGTGCAGTGATTGTTTCCAAAGAAGAGCGGGACCATTCCGCTGATTTTCTCTTCTCCCGGCCGGTAAAACGATATCAGGTGATTACTTCTAAGCTGTTGGCCGGGGTTGTCAATATTCTGGTTTTTAATCTGGTGACCTTTGCCGCTTCTGTATTCTTTATTGCCAAATACAACAACGGTGATGCAATGATCGACAAGATTGCCATTACCATGGTTGCACTTTTTGTGATCCAACTATTCTTTTTAGCCCTCGGTGCCATGCTGGGCGCACTGCTTAAAACCACTAAAATTGCAACTTCCACTGCAGCCGGGATTATTATGGGAACCTTCTTTATATCTGTGGCTGTGGATTTAAACGACAAGCTTGCATTTTTAAAATATCTAACCCCTTTTAAATATTTTGAGGGGAAAATGCTTGTGATTGATGGAAGAATTTCTCTGAGTTCTATGGGGATTCTATTGGTATTGACGATTATTTTTACCACGATAGCCTATATCTTATTTAATCAACGGGATTTAACGACTTAATCCTAATTTTACTTCATATATTTGAATAACTCTGGATGAAACACTATAAATTTATTATAATACGTAGTATAATAACTATTAAAACAGAAATATGATAGGAGATAACAATGGTTATTGCAATAACATCGGATGGAAAAACATTAGAGACTAGTGTGTCTCAGCACTTTGAGTTATGTAATTATTTACTCATTGTAAATACTTCTGGTATGAGCGTTAAAGCGATCGAAAACGAAACCGGTTTTTCAGGAGAGGTCCTGGCAAAAAAGATCATTGATTTTAATTGTGAAGGTATTATTACCGGAAAACTGAATCGTGGAGAATTCGATATTTTAGCCGATGCTTATATAACACGGTACTTGGGTTCAGATCATTCCGGGGCAAAGGCCCTTGATTTAATGAAAAAAAGAGAACTCGCATTAATTAGAACCTTTGATGGAGCGCAACAATGCGAAGGAAATCACGATCATCAACTTTAAATCTGTGTGAATCTTTGTTTTGAAATAAATTAAATGAAAGGACGTGTATCAATGGGAATTATATCGTGGATTGTTCTTGGAGCTCTGGCTGGCAAGCATTATAACAAAAAATAATGCGAGTATGGGTTTACTTAAAAATATTGTTGTCGGTATTTTAGGAGCGATGATTGGAGGCTTTGTTGTTGGCTTTTTCGGCGGCACAGGCGTTACCGGTTTTAATCTTTGGAGTATTTTTGTGGCTTTTCTTGGAGCAGTTATTCTTCTGGCTATTATCAATCTTTTTACAAAATAATCGCGGAAAAATAGGATTTAATTTCTAAAGAGTCGTTAAGCCCTTGGCTTAGTGACTCTTTACTTAATAAAGCTAATAAAAATGAGGAGTTTTAACTGACATTAAAGCGGATTTAATCAATTTATGTTAAAATGGTAAAAAATACATTTGAGGTAATTGATGGAAATTTTTTCGACACTTGAATCCATTCAAACTTTTCTTTTGCAATTTGGAGTCTGGACACCATTGGCTTATTTTATTTTGCAACTTTTACAAATCATCGTTGCCCCGATTCCTGGTGGGACTGTTGGTTTAGTGGGAGGGGCTCTTTTTGGTACTTTCTGGGGCTTTATCCTAAGCATTGCTGGTACCCTGATTGGCTCCAGCATTGTTTTTCTTTTGGCAAAGCGCTTTGGTCGACCTTTTGTACTAAAATTTGTAAAATCGCCGATTATAGAGAAATATGAGCATATCGAAGAGTCCAAGCTTAATGGGGTACTCTTTGCTATCTTTCTTTTTCCGCTTTTCCCTGATGATATACTGTGCTTCATTGCCGGACTTTCTACAATGAAATTTAAAACCTTCATTATCATTGCGATTATTGGACGATCTCCCAGTGTTTTTATCAACAACATGGTGGGAGCTGGCATGATGAAGGACAGTCCAACCCAATTTATTATAGGAAGCATCCTCTACGGCCTTTTAATCCTGATCCTCTATTTAAATCGGAAACGGTTATCCAGGTTCATCCATCATAGTAAAAAACAAAATGATCCCCCATCAGATTCACAAGTTGAAAAATAGGAGCTTTTAATGAAAGAAAATTCGAAAAAAGAACTCAATCGATTATATATGAGCGAAATCGTCACTGCCTTTGTCTGCGGTTCTCTGATTTATATGCTCTCTGAATCCCCAGGCGGTGAACTGGATATCCGCCTCCTCCTTCCCGGTTCTATACTTATTTTCATCATCCTTCAAAGTGCTGGGTATTGGTTTTATCGCCATCAACTCATAGACAATCCGGAAGGTCATTATTCCTGGGTGATGCCGCTTTTTAGCCATCTGAAAAGACTAAACCGGTATTTATTTATTTTGTATCCTCTGCTTTGCCTTTATCTTTTGATTATTGATCCAGGAAAGCTTTTTGTCCCTATGAATCTCTTTGGGCTTATTCTTTTCGCTTTTTCTATCTTTGAAAATATCAATTATTATTATTTTAATATTAATATTGGTAACCTGAAAACAAAAACTCCGTCCGAACTTGCTCTTGATCTGTCACACTATGAAAAAACGAAGGGAATAAAATCATGAAATTCATTCATACTGTATTATTAATATTTAAGAAAGGCAACGGCTCATCTATTCTGGCTGAAGCCATGGTAAACTAAACAATGAACTATTCAATTTCTATTTTGAGTTCTTTTAATCCGCTTTTTTTTGCGCTCCTATTAATCACCGGACTGCTTATCGGGAAAGCTATTTATACCTACAAAGTCTTTCCTGATCTTCGCGGGAAAGCTATTCGGGAAATTTTAATTGGGGTCCCAATAACTCTTCTGATTTTAGGGCTCTTTATCGTAGCTCCTTTAATTTCAGGGATTAGTGTCAATAAAAACGAGCTGTCTCTCAGACTTCCAACCGGATTTACCTTTGCCACCTATACTGGAGATGATATCCTTTCTGCCAAGGTTGTTGATCTGCAAAACCAACCGGAATATTCTGTTAAGTCCAAAGTGATTGGCACCAAGATCAGAGATTATCGAGAAGGGATCTTTCAATTAGAAAATGGCACTGAAGCCGAAGTTCTTCTTAATGGTAAAAAAGCTTTATATGTTGAAACTACTGGAAAGCCACTTCTTTTAGCGCCAGACCATTTTGATAATTTTTTGAAAGATTTTAGTGAGAATATTAAACCAGTTCAATAGTTCAATAGTTAATTATTAATAAGCAAAAAGGACGCACCTTGTCGGGTACGTCCTTTTTTAATTCGATATTTGACTAGCCTTCATAGATCTTTGCAACTCGTCCGACCTGGCCATCAGCCAGCATGACTTTAATCCCATGAGGATGGTTGGGACTTTTAGTAAGCAACCGCCCGACCCGACCCTGAGTTAACTTACCTGTTCGTTGATCGGCCTTTAAGACAATATCGACTAAAGCACCTACTTTAACATCACTTCGTTTTTGACCATTCATTTTGATTCCTCCTGAGCTTTTTCTAATGCAACAACTAACTGATCCATACAAGAACTTTCCTTTTTTCCGCAGGTCTGGCCCTTAAAGAGGCCGCTAATCTCTCTGATGCTTTTACCTTCAAGCATCAGGGATAAAGCCTTTAAATTACCTTTACAACCTCCTACAAAGCTAAGGTTCTTGATTTTATCACCATCTAATTCAAAATTTATCTCTTTAGGGCAAACCCCCTGGGGAACATAGCTATATTTCATACTTCCCTCTTCCTTATTCAACTTGCAACTTCTTTAAAACAGAAATCTCTTATCTTTTATTGGTAAAATTTCTCTTCTAAAGACATTAGCTTTTTCACGATGCTGCACCTGCTGCTAAATTCATGAATTTTTGTAAAAACGTCAAAAAACACCTTCCGGTGTTAAATTTATAAAAAAGACTCGCAACGTCCTATCCTCCCAGGCAGTTACCCACCAAGTACTTTCGGCGCTGGAAGACTTTACTGCTGTGTTCGGTATGGGAACAGGTGTGGCCCTTCCGCCATCGTCGCGAGACTAGTTTAGCTTTGTTTTTGTTAAAAAACAAATAGGTTCAAAGGAGCGTTAGCGGTT
>NZ_DATCHP010000050.1:0-6339 GCF_036508315.1 Acetobacterium sp.
ATTCAAAATTTTCACACAGATAAGCATAAATCAATTCCGCATCCATGGGAGAATCCTCCAGAGCAAGTATTTCTAATCGGTCTTTTCCGTTGTTTATAGGATCCATACTTTCACCTTCATTCCGAGGGGATCTCGTTAATAATTGCCTAAAATATATCAATTTGTTTTATATTATCTATTAATGAATATCGATCGGTCAAGATTTAAATAGAATTTGTATAATTCAGCATTCTTTTTCACGGCATAAAGCCTCCTTTCAATTTCTCTCTTTGTCTAATGTTTTACCCGTTTTGTTTAAATATTATCAAAATATCATCCATTCATTCATGTTTTTTCAAAATATCATTGTACTCTATTTCCTTATCATTTTTTAATTAAAAACAGAACCTATTTGAATAGACTTTTTTGTGTCCATTCTATAGATTCCATTTTATACTTATGATGATGTCAAAAATGTAACCGGTATTTTCTGTATCCAATTATCTGTTTATTCTTTTAATGGAAAACAAACCCCCTTCATCCGTCATGCCAATGGGATAGGAACATCGTTTGAGCCATTGATTGGTAGATAATTCAGGAGCAGGCGCAAGGATAATGGATTTTTCAAAATCATTTCGAATAATATTAACCACTTTCGGGTCAACGTTTGTATGGCATTCACCAAAAATTTCCCAATCATTTTCAGGTAAGTGTAAAAGGGTGATTTGGGTTTTATCTTCGATGGTATATTGGTCTAAAACTTTAAAATACGACCCTTGATCCATGACACAAAGGCCCCAATTTGTGCCATATTCATAGGCTTGGAGGTCTGCGTAATGATTGGATAAAATAGCCATTCGATGAGTGGTTAACAATCCTCCCCGATGCAAACTTGCATCAGTAAATCCTAATTCTCTCAGGATCATTCCGACTTCATATTTCGAATCAAGGTTGCCTAGATTTGTATCACGAATCAGAAGTGTTAATCCGCGATATGTGAAATTAATAATCTCCTCAACTTTTTTAATCTCTCCATATTTTTCACCGATCATTTGAGTTCTCCTCGTATTTTCATCTTCATAATATAGCCTTCTCTGGAATACCGCTTTCACAGGGCACACTCACCTGGCATTTTCCGCAACCATACCGTGGCTTAAATTTTTCCCGGGTCTTTTTTAGAAAGTCACTGCAGCTCCGGTGGTTTTTTCCCTTTTCAAAAGAGATTGCCTTCACTGGGCAACGTTTTATGCAGGACCCGCATTTAGTGCAATAGGCATCAAAGGTTTCATAGGTTCTTTGATCCGGCTCAAGTTTCAATTCTGTGACTAAACTTCCAAACCGACCTGCCATGCCCTTAGAGGTAATGAGTCCTTTGGATAGCCCGAAAGTCCCTAAGCCACATATATAGGCCACATGTCGTTCAGACCAGTTGCTGGTGAATGAAAGCTGTTGTTCCTGTAATTCACCTTTTTCGTTCAATTCCGATTCGGGTGCTGTTTTGCTGAAAAAGTTCTTATCCAGGGATGGAATAATACTGGTAAAGCCTGAATTGTTCAATTCATTTTGCAAATAAATCCCCAGTTCATTCAATAATTGCTGGCCTTCAACTCTGCCTACTAACCATTCCTGTGAAGGCCATATTTTCCCCTGGCCGTTACTGTTTTTTACTGTTTGAGAAAAAGGGAGAAAAAATGAAATCACGGTTTTAGCCGATGGCAACCATTCATTGGGAAGTCTGAAATGCTCCCCAATAACTTTGGTCGATTTAAGTAAAAGAAATTCTGGATCTTGTGGATTGGCAAATCCAAAAATAGGAGCGTCATAAATTCTAGTCCCGGGAAGATCTTCAGAATGATCCATTTCGATTTGGTTATCTTTGGCATTTTCCATAAAATTGGCGGCCAAAGCTACAAAGCTTTGTTTATCCATTTCACACCTCTTTAACGTTTGCTTTTTTATTCTTTTTACTGATAAATGTTCTGATTTTTCCACTTTTCAAATCTAAGATTTAGGCTTTGACTCTAAAAATACTGCCATAAAATACGGTTGCAATTTTTTTTGAGTCAATGCGTTCGAATTTTTCGGCTGTGAAAAGGGCATCCACGTCTTCTTTGCCAATACGGTGTGCACAAGGTGGTCCCATTTCCGTGTCTTCTTTTATCCATTCGATGACGGCAATGCGGCCTTCAGGTTTTAAGATGCGATGAATCTCAGTAATCATCCGTTTTTTATCGTCAATTTCATGAAGTACCAGAGCAAGCAATGCAAAACTAACCGATTCAATGGGAATCTTTAAATCGTATTCATCCGTTTTCAGAGTGGTTACATTAGCCAACCCGGCGGCAACCATGCGCTGGTTCACTTCTTCAAGCATTTCTTCAGAAGTATCCAATGCGAAAACCTGGTTATTCACTATTTGAGCCGCTGGAATTGTGAAATATCCGATCCCGCACCCAATGTCCGCCATACTATCCTCAGGAGTTAAACCTAAACTCAGAAGGGTTGCTTCCGACTGAAGGTTTTCCCTTCGCCATTCATTGTCAAGTTTACTTTTACTTTTGATATTAAATTTATGTGCCATTAGTTCTCCACCTTTTTTATTTTTTTGTCACTTTGAATAAAAATGATTGATTGTTTAATGTTTTATTTGCTGATATGAGAGAACTATTTAAAAATAATCCTCTTTTATGTGCTATGTATAACATGCTAATTAGCAGGCACCTAGCCAGTTATTTTTCACCACTTTCAATTAAATAGGCTTTTACCCTTTTTAACAATGAACCTTGTGTGACCTGCTCAACCGATGGAAATACTGTCATATAACCTATTTTATTTTCAATCTTTCTTAAATCAAATCCGCCTTTAAGAATTAAAAATTTACCAATTCCTGGCTCGATGGCTTTTTGAGAACAGCCATAAACACACCGCAGGCAGATAACGCAGGTACCACCAAAGGTAATCTTATCGTTTACAATGGTGATGTTCCCTCGTGGACAGTTTTGGGCACACCAGCCGCAATTTATACAATTCTCATTAGCTTTCAAACATTTTCCAAAGAATTTTGCGCCAATCTTTTCTAAAACCCCTAGCTTTGAAGCCACTCGATCGATCCAAAAAGGAGTTGTTCGATGGCAGATCCCAGTTAAAAGTTCTGAAACAGCTTTTTCAGCATTTCTCGGAGCCGCACCCAGTAGCATTGCACAAAGAATATCTTCATATTTTATCATAAAATTTGAAGGCATCACGAACATTTTTTCATAAACAACATGATAGCCCTTTCGTTTAAGACGTTGGTTGGTTGCCGCGCGGCAAGCGGTATTCGGCGAAATTTCGCCACCGCCGGACACTGAAATAACTGCAACAGGTCTTCCCCGACCCGGAGGTGCTTGTTCGATCCATTCATCAATAGATTTTGGCGCATTAAAAGCATGAACCGGAAAAATCACCACTAGCAAGTCGCAACTATCCACCGGTTGATTTTTTCCGTTTAATTCAGTTCGATGTACATTGATGGACTGGTTCAAAAAAGCTTGCTCAAAGGCATCGGCAACCCGGGCTGTCCCTCCTGTGCCAGTAAAATAGACAAGATTTACGTATTTATAATCCATTATCTTTGAACCCTCAATTTCATAATTTGCGGCCAATGTTATTACGCTTTAATTACCATTTATACTTACTTCTTTCTGTTTCTGGCATTGATTTTTTTATGAATATATTTAGTTAGAATTTACTAAAGCAAAGGTTCACTAAGTACTTTTTTTCTTGTTGAACTGCACAATTATTGTATCATTTTTGCAATTTAATAGAAATAGAAAAGTTATGAAAAAAAAGAATTATTATAGCCGAAAAAAGAACAGCCTGATTCGATACCAGGCTGTTCTTTTGTATAAAATTAAATATCCCAAAAATTATTATGGAAAATGACCCGACGATAGGTATCAAATTTTACCCATTGGTTTAAAAATTCAACTTCTCGTCGTTCATCGGTTTTGCTGTATTCTTTCATGAATTTTTCAAATTCCGGTTGTGTGAATGCCTGAATGGCAAAGCCGCGTCCGTTGGTGAGCGGATAACCGGTAAAGCCATACTGATCTAAGGTGATAATTTCTGTGATGATCTTATTTCTAATTTTAATGGCAACCTTATCACGTAAAACCAGGACATCGAAACTCTCCGGATATTTGTAGCTTTCTCCCGATATGGGAATCTCATCACCCACTGTATAGGATTTATTGAAATCTTTGTACTGGTCGATTGAAAATTCTTCGACATTATAGTAAAATTCTTCGAAAATATCCCCTCTTGCTTTTAGGGTTTCGAAAGTGAAGGTCTGCAGTTCTTTGAGTTCTCTTCGCTCTTCCGCATCGACAATGATTCCGCCTCCGGCAACGTCATAGCCATCAACAATGACAAAGCGTCCGGTGACATGACTGTCAGCAAATTTATCAAAAACCACATCTTCATTGGTGGTAATAATGACTTCCGCCACATCATTCTGCTTGATTTTTCCGCTGTTGACTTTGCTGTCAAGGCTGGAAGAATCCACAATGCCAATGATTTCTTCAATTTCGCCTTCCACTTCCTGGGAGGACAATTTTATCTTATATTTTTTATTTTTTACCAGATCGTTTTTCCCCATCCAAAATACATTGGCCCGGAAAGAATTGGAAATGCTTGGTTTGTCTTCTTCAAAGGCAATGACTTCCCCACGTTTGTTGAAAAATTCATCCTCGACAATAATTCCTGTGGATTCACCGGCAACAGCAACATCCTTTTTATCCCGTTCTGCCCAATAGGCAATGGATTTAACGGTTGTCTTTTTTCCTTCTGGATAAATGGTGATTTTGTCTCCGACTTTAATGCGGCCGCTTTCGATTCGACCGGCAATGATTCGTCGGTCATCAAATTTGTACACGTCCTGAATGGGAAAGCGAAGGGGTTTATCTTCCAGACCTTTTTCCGTTTCAATGGCATCCATGGCGCCCACAAAGGAATTGCCTTTAAACCACTTTAGTTTTTCAGAAGGGTGTAAAATATTTTCCCCAAAATAAGCGGAAACAGGAATATAATCAATGGGATAAACTTTCAGGTCCGCCAAAAATTCGGTCATTTCTTTTTTGATAGTTTCATAAATTTCCTGGGAATAATCCACCAAATCCATTTTATTTAAAACCACATATACTTTTTTGATCCCTAAAAGCGATAAAATATAGGCATGGCGTTTTGACTGTTCCTGTACCCCTTCTTTTGCATCAATGATCAGAAATCCTGCTTCGGCATTGGCGGCACCGGAAATCATGTTTTTCAGGAATTCCTTATGCCCGGGGGCGTCAATGATCACATAATCACGCTTCTTCGTACGAAACTGCAACTGGGTGGTATCAATGGTAATCCCCTGTTTTTGTTCTTCCTCAAAAGCATCCAGTAAATAGGCATATTCAAAGGGTTTCCCGGTTTCTTTGGCTATTTTTTTTACTTTATTAACCGTTCCTTCCGGAAGGGAATCCGTATCGTAGAGTAATCGGCCGATAACCGTGGATTTTCCATGATCCACATGTCCAACCACGACTATTTTTAAAGTGTCTCTTGTTTCATTTAACTGTGTCATTATTCTTACCTCCCAGTAGTTTACATATATCCATCTTTACGTAGTTTTTGCATTGCATAAGCATCTTCCTGATCCTGGGCACGACCTGCCCGTTCACTGACAGTGGTATTTTGCAGTTCACAAATGATCTCATCCAGGGTTGTGGCTTCTGAATCAATCTGTCCGGTACATGGTGCACAGCCCAGGCTGCGATAGCGCTTCCCGTTTTTCGCAAAATACAAATCAATGATGGGAATATTTTCCCGTTTAATATATTCCCAGACGTCAATTTCACTCCAGGCCAGCAAAGGATGAACACGGATATGGTTTCCTTTGGGGAAATCTGTTTTAAACTGATCCCATAATTCCGGTGGCTGATTGGAGTAATCCCATTCGTCATTTTTATTACGTTCAGAGAAAACTCTTTCTTTGGATCTGGAACCTTCTTCATCCCGGCGAACCCCAACGATTAAACCGTCAAACTGATATTTTTTCGACATTTGCTGAAGACCTTCGGTTTTCAGGGCTTTACAACAAACCAGCCGGCCGTGGTCAGGGCCCATGCCGGCATCAATGGCTTCCTGGTTGGTGTGAACGATTAGGTCAAGATCCAATTCTTTTACAATCTTATCCCGGTAAGTAATCATTTCAGGAATTTTGTAGGTGGTATCCACATGAATGAAAGGAAATGGACAGTGTCCGTAAAAGGCTTTTTTTGCCAGCCACAATAAAACCGTGGAATCCTTTCCGATGGACCAGAGCATTCCCAGCTT
>NZ_DATCHP010000051.1:0-11565 GCF_036508315.1 Acetobacterium sp.
ATTGGCCTGAAACCTCCTGATTGCAACGTTTTTCATACTATTATTATACCATTTTTTGCCTGTTTTTAATAGCTTTAATGGTATAATTCATACAAGGAAATTGGTCGATATTATTGCTCGGATATTCATACAATAATTTGCTTAAATATACATTGGTGTTTGTTTTTCGGAGGTTTCCCTGTCACTTAAGTTGTTGAACTTAAGTTATTGATGTTTTTTGCCTGTTCTTATCAAACTTCAAATAAAGAAAAGAAGCACTCCAGTGGTTGTAATTTCCCCAATACTGGTCAGTGCTTCTTTTGAATTTAGGGTGAGAAAATACAGTTTAAATCTTGTAAGACTAGAGAAGTTTTAGCTGCTCATTTCTTTGATCAGTTTCGCTATTTCTTTTTTTGACAAGCCTGTTGATTCTACAATCTGATCTAAGTTTAGATTCATTTTGATCAATTTTCTGGCAACTTCCAAAGCTCTGCTTTTTGCACCAACTTCAATGCCTTCCTTTATACCTTGAATGCGTCCTTCGTTTTTTCCTTCATCTCGTAAAATTTCAGCTAATGTCATGATTGTATCACTCCCTCCTGGATAGGTTGTTTCAATTTTATAAATAATCTTATTGATATCGTTTTTGGTTAACTGGGTTCCGGCATTAAATACTTAGCGGATAAAGGTTTGAAAATAACCCATACCGGTTTCTTTGTCATCGTTATTGTTGATGTCTGCCTGAAAAAGCATATCTGAAAACACTTCCTGAAGTTATTCGTTGATAAAGCTGTCTTTCTGAGGTTCCGACGAATTAATGTCGACGATATCCATAATGTTTTGAGGCAAATAGTTTCGCAGAAAATCTTTAGCTACTGTTAAATTTCCAAAGGTTTCTTTGAAAAATTTATCATGGGGGTTTTGTATTTTTGTATTTTCATTCGATCACCACTTTGTTCATATTATACATGATGCGGGTTTAATTTTCCATTAAATCTTTTAGAGGTAGGGTTAGCCTGTTACTAAATTAAACTAAACTTATTATGATGATTGCAAACGATGACACTTTCTGATAAAATAGGAAAAGCGAGGTGATTTTTATTGGGAAGAAAGTCGATGGTTGAATATAGTGGCGGCATTTATCATTTAATTCAGAGGGGAAACAATCGGGAGTTTATCTTTGAATGTAAAGAAGATAAGGCCTATCTTTTGGAACTGGTTAGAAAATCTCAGAGGATTATGGGATTTGAATGTTATGGATTTGTGGTCATGGGAAATCATTATCATATGATTATCAGAAGACATGAAGTGCCGGTAAAGGACATCATGCATCGGATCAATAATCAATTCAGTCGATATTATAATCAGAAAAACAAGCGCACAGGTCATGTCTTTGAAAACAGATATAAAGGGTTGCTGGTCGTTGATGATAAATATCTGCTGTCATTACTGCGGTATGTCCACCAAAATCCAGTCTGTGCAAAGATTTGTTATCATGTTAAAGATTATCCCTGGAGCAGCGATCTGTATTATCGGGATAACAAGAAGCAGGATCTTGTGAGCACTGACTTTATCCTTGATATTTTTTCAGAAGACAGAATCAAAGCATTAAAAGCCTATAGTGATTTTATGGACGCTAACAAGCTTGAAGCTAAGGCGATTTTTGAAGGGGTTGATTTTGTTGGCAAAGGAGAAGATATTAATAATGAAACAGCAAAGGAACCTTGTAAAATTAAGATTCAAAGAACTTTGGATGAACTTTTAAAAGAAGTCACAATGGATCATGTCATCTATGAAGCCATAAAATCCGGTTCAAGAAAGAGAAATTTGAGCTGTTATAAAAAAGAATACATCGATATCGCAATGAAAGAAAATTATACGATGCGCGCCATTGGAGAAAACATATCTGTAAGTGAAGTGGCTATTTATCTAATGTGTCATAAAGATTTATAAATGCATCTAGAGGGAGGGTACAATGGCTTCTATCGTAAACAGTTTTGCTATTTCAGGGGTTGAAGCTTATTTAGTGGATGTTGAAGTCAAAACAATTTGTGGACAGCCGATGATCTCCATTGTGGGTTTGGGAGATACAGCCGTTAAGGAAGCCCGCGAGCGGGTTGAAGCGGCAATTAATGATGGAAAGTATGTTTTCCCCCAAAAAAAAGTTGTTATTAATTTAGCACCAAGCAATTTAAAAAAAAGCGGTTCACACTTTGATTTATCCATCGCCATTGGACTATTAATGGAAACCGGTCAACTGCTGTTAACTAAAACGGAGAAATTCGGGATTATCGGTGAATTATCTTTAAATGCAAGGCTAAGAGCGTGTTCAGGAATTTTACCCATGGTCATCGCAGCAAGGGAGTCCGGGGTTAATAATATTATTGTACCAATGGATAATTTAGCGGAAGCGTTATTGGTTAAAGGCGTCAATGTCTTTGGGTTTGATTTTTTAATGGATGTGGTGGATTTTTTAGCCGGTAAAAAAGAATATGTCCATGATCAAATGATTGCTAATCATGAACCGGCGGAAGAACATTATGGTCTTGATTTTAAAGATGTTCAGGGTCAGGATGGCCTCATCGAATATATTGTTGTGGCAGCGGCGGGAGGCCATAATTTGCTGATGATTGGCTCACCGGGTTGTGGAAAGTCAATGATCGCTAAACGAATCCCAACGATCTTGCCAAGTATGACGGAAGAAGAATCTCTGGAGGTCACAAAAATTTACAGTGTGGCAGGCATACTAAGAGAGAAAGCAGGGCTCATTCTAAATCGACCCTATCGAGCACCCCATCATAATGCATCGACCAATTCTCTCATTGGCGGCGGCAATGATGCGACTCCCGGGGAAATATCGCTAGCCCACAATGGGGTATTATTTCTGGACGAAATTGCTGAGTTTAGCAAGAAAACTCTGGAATCCCTCAGACAACCGATGGAAGATCAGAAGGTTACCATATCCCGGGTAAAATATACAAATACCTATCCGGCGAGCTTTATGCTTGTGGCAGCAATGAACCCTTGCTCCTGTGGATATTATGGAAATGATCGATGCAAATGCACTGATTATGAAGTATTGAAATATCGTCAGAAAATATCAGGCCCGATTATGGACCGAATGGATATTCAGAAGTATGTAAGGCCTGTTAATTTTATGGATCTATCCAATGATTTCACCGAGACAAGTTCACAGGAACTTCGTGAGCGGGTTGAATTTGCCAGAAAAATTCAGCAGCAGCGATTTGAAAATATCAGCGGCATCAATTGCAATGCTCAAATGGGAAATATCTTAATTAAAGAACATTGTCACTTGGAAGATGAAGGACAAAAGCTGTTAATGTTAGCTTACGAGCGGTATAAATATAGTGCCAGAGCTTATCATAAATATCTAAAGGTATCCAGAACTTTTGCGGATTTGGATGGATCCCATAACATTCGAAAAAAAGATGTGGCGTTGGCGCTAATGGCAAGAGATTTAGAAAAGGATGGCTCAGTGATGACTGTCCTATAAGGTGAAAACAAATGGAGTATTGGATTTGGCTAAGTCAGTTAAAGGGTATTGGACCAATCACACAAAAGAGGCTATTGCAGCACTTTAAAACGCCCGATTGTATTTATGAATCATCGGAAGAAGAATTATTATCGATTGCGGGGATTGGACCCATACTGGCTCAGTCTATCCGAGAAGCCCGTTCTTTGGATGGGGCTTTTTCTATTCTGGAGGAATTAGATAATGGGGGAATAAAAATACTCATTTATGATGATCCTCTTTACCCAGGTATCACAAAAGAAATGGCTGATGCACCGATAGTTTTGTATTATAAGGGAACCCTTCAAGAAAACAGTGCCGGTGTAGGAATTGTAGGCTCTCGCCGGTGTACGGGTTACGGAAAACAGATTGCCATAGAAGCGGCCCAATATCTGGCACAACACGACATTCCTGTGATTAGCGGTCTGGCCAAAGGGATTGACGGTTATGCCCATACGGCTTGTTTAAAAGCGGGAGGATATACGATTGCGTTTTTAGGAAATGGATTGGATATTAACTATCCAAAAGAACACGCAGATCTACAGGCAGGTATTGAAGAAAATGGCGCGGTGATATCTGAATTCCTTCCAAAAATAAAAGCAAGACCTGAACATTTTCCGAGGAGAAATGCTTTGATCAGCAGCTGGAGTCAAAAACTTTTGGTGGTAGAGGCTTCAGCGAAAAGCGGTGCGCTGATTACAGCAGAACTTTCAAAATCCCTGGGCCGGGAAGTTTTGGTGCCTCCTCATGAAATTTATAGCTTAAATGGAAAAGGAACGAATGGATTAATTAGGAAGGGTGCCATTCCCTATTTGGAACCAGCTCAGTTATTATTTAATGATTATTCGGCAGGCAGTGATTCAGGGTTTGATTTTTTGGATCACTTGGGAATAATAAAGAAAAATGAGAATAGTAGCATAGATACATTAAACAGAAATCAGACAGCAGTGGAGAAGCAAATACAGACCATTTTAATGGACTCGGACAAAACCATACAGGAGATTGGCAACCTCACAGGCATTAATCAGGTAAAACTGATGGAGCATCTGTCCATCATGGAGTTGGAGGGCTTAATAGAATCATCAGCAGGTGGGAGATTTGGATTGAAATAGGAAGCCTTGATGCGGCACAGACTATTTAAGGACGGGAAACAGATCTCTTGCAATACCTGGAATAGCCAGATATAATGCCAGTATCAATTTATATGGTGGTGAAGAAAAATATGAATTATGATCAAATGAAAGTTGCGTATTTTAAGATTCTTGCAGAGTATAAAAAGCTAGAAGAAGAAAATCAAAAACTGAGACAGCAAATATATGGTTCTCCAATAATAGAAAATGTTGAAGAATTAAACGTTACTGATCTTACTTCTGAGATGAATGAATTAATTGAATATTCATCTGTCAATGATTCTGGAGAGGATATTATTAACAAAAGAAGCTCTCCAGAGAAGAAGATTGCTTTGTATTTATCGCTTTTTAGAGGCCGAGAGGATGTTTGCGCAAAGCAGTGGAAGAATGGGAAGGGGTATTCTCCAAATTGTGTAAACGAATGGAGAGATGGAGTTTGTCTAAAGACTCTTAAGCTGAAGATAAAATGTGCACAATGCGATAAACAAAGCTTTATTAAACTCGATGCAGTTGCTATAGAAAAGCATTTGAGAGGTGAGACTTTTTTAGGCGTTTATCCTATGATACAGAATGATCAGTGTTATTTTGTTGCGATTGATTTTGATGAAGCAAGTTGGGAAAATGATTTGAAAGCGGTAAGTGAAGCATGTCTTTTAAATGGAATTTCAGCTCATGCGGAGAGGTCTAAATCAGGAAATGGTGGTCATCTTTGGTTTTTCTTTAATGAAGCAGTAAAAGCCAGTTTAGCCAGAAAGTTTGCTTTGCACATGCTTTCCGAAGCTATGAATTTATGCAAAAATATCGGATTTGATTCTTATGATCGTCTATTTCCCAGCCAGGACTTTTTACAGAAAGAAGGGTTTGGTAATTTAATTGCATTACCATTAAATGGAAATGCCAGGAAACAAAATAATACTGAATTTATGGATCAAGGTCTTAAACCGATAGAAGATCAGTGGAACTACCTTGCACATGTAAAGAAAATAACAATTGAGCAAATTCAAAATTTGATAAAAACAAAAAATGACACATTTAATTTGTCTGAATTAACAATTGAAGAAGGTCATTCTTTGATAGAAAAACAAGTAAAGAACGACCTTAAAAAGGAAAGTGCTTTAAATAAGTCGGATTTTCCAAATGAAATCGTGATAGTGAAGTCAAGTGGATTTATCCTTAGAAAAGAAATGTTATCTGCCCGAGCCATCAAACACTTGCGACGGCTAGCATCATTTGGAAATCCAGAGTTCTATTCTAAGCAGGCCATGAGAATGTCAACTTATAATACTCCGCGAGTTATAAGGGTATATCAAGAAACCAATACCTTTCTGTGGTTACCACGGGGCGTAGAAGAACAACTGTTAGAACTGATGAATGATTATGAAGTTAAAGTTGTAATAGATGATCAAACGAATTTCGGAAAACATATTGATATTTCTTTTCGTGGCGAATTACGTTTGGAACAGAAAGAAGCCCTTAATAAATTGGTTAAGTATAAAAACGGTGTCCTATCAGCAACGACAGGTTTTGGGAAAACAGTCATCGGAGCAGCTTTAATTGCTGAGAAACAAGTGAATACACTAATTTTAGTCCATACCCGGAAGCTAGCCAGCCAATGGATAGACAAACTGGGTGAGTTTTTGGATATTCATGAAACAATTGAAGAGCCGCGAATTGTGAAAAATGGGAGAAAAAAGAAATTGCAGATTATTGGACAAATTGGTGCTGGTAAGAACATAGTAAATGGAATAATCGATGTCGCGATCATGCAATCCTTATTTTATGAAAAAGAGGTTAAACCATTTGTGAAAGACTACGGTATGGTCATTGTTGATGAATGCCACCATATTTCAGCATCCAGTTTTAATAAGATCTTAAATGAAATTACAGCCACCTATGTTTATGGATTATCGGCAACACCCATTCGGAAAGATGGTCATCATCCAAATATTTTTATGCAATGCGGACCCATTCGATTTAGAGTCGATGCGAAAAAACAAGCTGAGCATCATTCTTTTGAACATTATGTGGTACCAAGGTTCACCTCTTTTAGAAAGCCAATCTATCAGGATGATAAAGAATGGCACATCAGTGATGTTTATAGGTTGCTATCTGAAGATGAATTGAGAAATCAGCTAATTCTAAAGGATGTTTTAGATTGTATTAGCAGAGGTCGAACACCAATTGTATTAACCGAAAGAACAGCACATGCTCATGTTTTATCAGAATTACTTTTATCAAAAGGGCAAAATGTCATTACATTAACGGGAAAATTGTCAGAAAAAGAAAGAAAAGCAGCATATGAACGACTCGAAAATTTTACGAAAACAGAACAATATGTCATTGTTGCAACCGGAAAATTAGTTGGTGAGGGTTTTGACTTACCGAGACTTGATGCTTTATTTTTAGCTATGCCGATTGCATGGAGAGGAACTGTTGCACAATATGTCGGCCGTCTTAATAGGGATTATGAAGATAAAGAAGATGTTTATGTTTATGATTATGTGGATGTACATGTGGGTGTGTTGGAGCGTATGTTTCAAAAGAGAATTAAAGGCTATGCTGCAGTGGGTTACAAATTAAAAGCAGAGGATAATATAGAGAGTGCAATAAATTGTCTTTTTTCGGCATACGATTATTCTAAACAGTTGGAAAGTGATATTACCAAAGCTAATATATCGGTGGTAATTGCAACTCCATATTTGCAAAAGAAAAAGGTATTACTATGGATTGATCTGCTGATGAAAAAATATTCAGACGGTATTAGAGTGATAATTATAACAAAACCTGTTGAAAGTTACAAAGAAACCGAAAGAAGTAAAATTGAAGAAGTTACTCATTCGTTTTTCGACAAAGGGTTTAATATTATGTTTCACAAGGATTTAACTCAGAAATTTATTGTAATTGACAATCAGCTGATATGGTATGGGAGTTTAAATATTCTTGGATTCCAGAAGGACGATGATTCTGCAATGCGTCTTATCAATCGGGAAATTGCTCAGGAATTAATGCAGATATTCGATGGAGAAGAGCAAATTGCAAGATACGGTGCCTGTGAAACCTCCAAAAAACAACCATAAAACCAACGTTTCCCAACACCATGAATGATTATTCTATTTCATGAAAGAAGTGCTATCTTTATCTTAAGTATCGTTTTAGTTCTTGATAAAAGTTTTCTTGTGTCCCAGCCATGATCACAATAACTATGTCACCATTCTCTAATTGAGATATGCGGTAGGCGAGTTCATAGTTTGTCCGGTTGTGATATAGATCAAGACAATTAAGACCTTTTAAGTCACCGGTTTTAGCTTCTCCAATATCAGGGTTTTCTCGGATACTCATAATCGCTTCTTTGAAAGCATTTTTCAGGGGCTTATCTTTGAGCTTCTTAAAGAATTTTTCTGCAATAGGTGTGTAGATAACTGGAAGCATCTTTAAGCCTCCAGTTCATCAGTTCCAAAGATTGCATCAGTTGGATCACTATAGTTTTCTGAGGATGCTTTTGCAAGGGCGTCAGCTTCTTCTATGATTTTTTCTATTGCAGGTCGAACCTGATGTTAATCTTTTTAAATTCAGAAAGCAATTTCTCTCCAGCATAGCCTTGACTAATTAAATCTGCAAGAATTTCTTCTGAGAAGGCAAGATCATCTTTTTTAACAGGGGTAAGGATAAGCATCCCGTTTGAATGGGGACTCGGTGCCTGACATATAATATATTAACTTATTAGAACCGGCCTCTGTGTGCGCCCTCGTTGCTTATTCAATTTTCCCATCCAGAAAAGCATTCAGGATATTTTGGGGTGCTTCATAGTAGAAGCTGCTGTTGTAATCATCAATTTTATCACAGACAAAAGAATGATTGCTTCAAAAATGGCATCCACTATGGTTAATCCTTTTTCTTTTGCGATGCCCAGTATCATAAAAACAGCCGATAAAAGCTACTTTATCGTTGTTCTATAATTTATTTTTGTATAATTCTAATTCATGAAAATATCCCATGATATATACCGTATGGGTTTCTTCTTCGATACGGAAAATGATGATATAATTGTAATGCGGTACAAGTGCCTTTCGATATCCCCTGGATTTCATAAGATGGTCATCGGAATATGCATACATTTTTGGATTATATTCCAAATTATCATAAACGTGCTCGATTTCTGTTAGTAAATTTCCAGCTGCTTATGGATTTTTTAATTGATTAACAAGATAATTTGCAATATGATCAAGTAATTCCTCGGCACTTTCTGTTATAATGAGGTTATATTGCATATTTTTTCTTTAGATTATCAAGAGATTCCCTTGCATCCCTTGTTTTACCAGTATCAATCTGTTTTTCAGAAAGTTCTAGTTCAAGATACATGTTTAATCTTTTCATTGTAATTTCGTACATTTCAACACTCATGA
Source organism: Acetobacterium sp. (assembly GCF_036508315.1). Lineage (GTDB taxonomy): Bacteria > Bacillota > Clostridia > Eubacteriales > Eubacteriaceae > Acetobacterium. Next base: position 9,045 of record NZ_DATCHP010000051.1, read on the forward strand.
TTACCATATCACCATAACCGTTTTTGGTAATATAAATTGGTTCTTCTGCAACATGACACATTTCTGAGATTTGTGATGTATTTTTCAAATCCTTAATTGGAATAATTTTTGGCATAATAGCTACCTCCTTAAATTATGACTTAATTATACCATTATTAGCCCATTATATCAATTGAATATTCCACTTTTCCACTTGCAGAAGGCTCGGTGCCTGACGTTAATTGGCGGTGCCATCTCTCTCAAAGAAAATGGTTTTGATTTGAATGACAAATTTTTGAATAATTTAGAACTATACACTGAAGATAATAAGTTTAACTATGCCGCTTATTTGCTAGCTGATGAGAATGGAATCTCTATGAAAGTTGCAAAATATTCAGGGGTAGATAAAGTTGATTTAATTGAGAACGCTGAATTTGGCTATTGCTCATTGATAAAAGCAACAGAGAACATTCTAAACAAATTAGAGATTGAAAATATAACAAAGACGAAAATCACATCAACTGTCCGTAAAGAAAAGCGACTCGTTGATCCTACGGCATTAAGAGAAGCTGTCATAAATGCGATAATTCATAATGATTATTCAAATGGCATACCTCCGGTTTTTGAAATATTTTTTGATCGGTATGTTATAACTTCTTCGGGTGGATTGCCCCAAGAACTAAGTCAAGAAGAATTCTTCGAAGGCATTTCTGCACCAAGGAACAAGGAACTAATGAGAGTATTTAAAGATGTCAGGTTAGTTGAACAGCTTGGATCCGGTGTTCAAAGAATATTGAAAGTGTATGATAGAAGAATATTCAAATTTAGCCCAAATTTTTTAAGGGTTAGTTTCCCTATTAAGAATGTCGGTGAGAATATCGGTGAGAATATTTTTAAGCCAAACAACACTCAAAAGAAAATTATAAGTCTCATTGAGCAAAATAAACACATTACTCAGGCTGAGATTAGTGAACAGTTGAATAAAACAGTTAGAACGATTGAAAGGAATATGAAAAAAATTCAAGAAGCAAAAGTGATTGTCCGCCTAGGTTCTGATACATCGGGATATTGGGATATTGTGAAATAATAAGACTAAGATTTTGCTGTTTTTGCTACCTAGTGCCATACCTTTCTCCATACCTCTCTCCATGCCCTTTTCCAAACCTTTATTTCGTCCTTCTGCTCTTAAAATTTCAGCTAATGTCATGATTGTATCACTCCCTCCTGGATAGGTTGTTTCAAGTTTATAAATAATCTTATTGATATCGTTTTTTGTTAACTGGAGTCCTGCATTAAATTTTTCTTTCCCATATTCGGACCATGTAGTTCAGCAATTGAAAAGCGATGTTCTTACTGGGTGTTTCACACAAGAAAATTGGTTGATATCATAGCTTGTATATTTATAAAATAATTTGTTTAAATATATAGTGGAGTTTGTTTTTCGGAGGTTTCCCTGTCACTTAATTTGTTGAACTTAACTTGTTGATTAATTCAAGAGGAAATTGGGGTCGGGTGTTTTAGTGAAATGTCGTGAATAGCCATTTATAATGCCAGTGTCAACTAGTATGGAGGTGGCGATTATAGGTCTTGTGGGATGCAGATATATGAAATAGTGAAACAGACCTGCCATAAAATGGCAGGCCTGTGATTGTTTACAGCAAGGAGAAACCTTGACCCAGGATAGCTGTCCAGTTGCTTTTCTGAAACAGAAAACGCACAACGATAACTCGGTGTGTTTCTTCTGAAATGACGTAAAAAGCAAGGTAACCGTTCACAATAACAAAATGGATTTCCCAGGAAGCTAAAACCGGATCATCCACCAGCTTAAATTTCTCAGGAAAGTCAGCAAGGGAGTTGATCTGCGCATCAGCTTCGTCTAGCAGGTCATCAGCAGTTTTTGGATTTTTGAGAATAAATTCAATATGGTCTGAGGCTCTTAAAAGATCTCGTTCAGCGGCAGCTGTGATGTAGATTTCATAGGTCATCTGTTACGTCTGCTCCTGATAGAAGAGATTGCCTCAGAGAAGAGACGGGTATTGCTATTTGCAATATCATCCATTCCTTCTTTTATTAGTCTGTATAATTCAAAACGGCTGTTCATTTCCTCGTAGGCTTCAATGCTCATTACAGCAAGATCGCCTTTCCCGTTTTTGGTAATGAAAACGGGTTCCGAATAATTATGACAGAATGTTGAGATTTCATTGTAATTGTTTCGTAGATCAGCACTTGATTTGATTGTTGGCATGGTAAACACCTCCTTATATAACAAAATTATACACGAATTCTGTTATATAGTCAATGGTAATCATGCCAATAAGGATTAATAAGGATTAAAGATACGGTGCCTGTCAGTGCGGCCGAGCCAGGTCGTATCATATAGATGGTGCGAATCCCGCCGGGTAAGGTAGACCAACCACCCGTAGTTAGCCTTGGAGCTTATCGGGTAACTGATAAGTTTAAGCGTAGGCAAACAAGGTAGTAGGCTGAAAGCTGAAAAGTTGAAGTGATTGAGCCTCGAAATACCGAAAATAGGAAGGCAGAT
>NZ_DATCHP010000052.1:0-8802 GCF_036508315.1 Acetobacterium sp.
AACCAGCTTTGTGATTGCCCATCGTTTGTCCACCATTAAAAATGCCGATCTTATTTTGGTCATGGACAATGGTGACATTGTGGAACAGGGTACCCATGCGGCGCTGATTGAAGCCAACGGATTCTATGCCAGACTTTATAATTCTCAATTTGAGAAAAACGAGAATTTGGAAGAAAGCATTGAGGAAACTCATTTATAAATTAAACTTTAATTATTGAAATATGTTGATTCTCAGCGATTTATGGGTAATAATCATATAAGATCAATTCTATACATTAAGGAGGTAAGAACAATGTGTGCACAAAAATTAGATCAATCAGATCTGCAGGATGCCGACATCAAGGAAGAAATGTCAGAAAAAAAACCATTTTATTATTCAAATGTTTGGATAGCTCTCTGGTCTTTTTTAATCTGGCCAATAGGACTCATCATGCTGTGGGGCTACTTATCAAATATCCAGAAACATGAGATTCCACGAACAAATATCATTAAAAAGGATTTATAGGCGACATACGGGATTTAAAACACGTTCAAACCTTTAGATTGCCTTAAATTTTCAGTGATTACGTTTTCAGTAACCATGCTCTTTTCTTGATCATTACTCTTTTTAGTGATATAATAAGCTAAATTTAAGCAATCAATAGCATGGACAAAGCAACCACCATGAAATGTAACATTCGTGGTGGTTGTGCTCTTGAAGTGTAACATTTCAAAAGACTGAAAAGGAGAACAACTATGGTTTCACAAATCTTTACACTATTATTTATTTTAGGCATTCCCTTTTTTATTTATGGGACCTACAATTTAGTTTTAGGATTATTTGGCTATTCTAAGCATAATAAATATACTCCGGCACCACCAAAGCATCGCATGGCTGCCATCATTGCTGCTCGAAATGAAGAATTCGTCATTGGTAATCTGATTGAGAGTCTGCATCAGCAGGATTATCCACAAGAGCTCATTGACATTTACGTGATCCCCAATAATTGTACAGATAATACCGAGGGGGTTGCTCTTGCCCATGGTGCAAAAATTATGAAGTGCAATTTTGAAGTAAAATGCAAAGGTGATGCCCTTTCCCAATTTTTCGATCATATTTTTAGAAAAAATGATGTCTATGATGCTTTTTGTGTTTTTGACGCTGATAATTTGGTTGATAAACGCTTTTTCTCTTCAATGAATAATGCCCTTGCCTCTGGAGAAAAAATTGCCCAAGGTTACCGTGATAGTAAAAATCCTGATGATTCATGGGTTTCCGGATGTCAATCAGTATTCTATTGGACGCTGAACCGTTTTCTGAATCTGTCGCGTCATAAACTGGGTTGGTCAGCAACGCTAAATGGTACTGGCTTCATGGTACATGCAGATGTTGTTAAAGAAGGCTTTAAAACATTCAGCCTCACCGAAGATATTGAATTTACCATCCAATGTGTGATTAAAGGCTACCGTGTGGCTTGGGTGCCGGAAGCCGTCACCTTTGATGAACATCCTCTTACCTTTGAGCAATCCTGGTCCCAGCGTAAGCGCTGGTCTACAGGCATTATTCAATGCTTTGGGATATATTCCCAACAATTATTTGATTGTTTTAGAAAAGATAAAAATAAATGTGCCATGGACATGCTTATCTTCCTGATTGCACCTTTTGTCCAGGTTCTCACCTGTATTTATACTATTTGCTCATTTATCATTTTGGGCATGCTCCTTGTTACCACCAGTATTTGGTCGAGTGCCTTGAGCTTTTCCATACTTTTTTCTATTGGCGGCCTGATTTTCAGTGTGATTTTCACTGCTATGATACTGTGGCTGGAAGGTAAAAAAATTAAACAGGTCAATAATATTTCCATCATTTCCTTTTGGCTTTACCTTGTGTCCTGGATTCCCATTAACGTTGTATGTTTCATTAAACCCATTGAAATCTGGGAACCCATTGAGCATACCAAAAGCGTTTCAATTTCACAATTAGTTGAATAAACTTTAAAAAAGGCAATCGCAAATTTGCGATTGCCTTTTTTAATTGGAATTATGCTTTAGTATTCCTCGCATCTTTATCTTCAATTTCATCAGACTTTATTTCTTCAATTTCTGTTACCGCTATTATTTCATCAGACTTTGCTTCATCAATCTCTGTTTGTTCCGGGCTCTTATTTTTCTTATTTTGTCGTGCCACCAGAATGGTTAATATCAAAGTTCCACCCAGGCCCAGTAAAATCAGCCAATACCCGACCTCCAATTGAATATAAAAGTTCATATACAGGAAATTTCCTCGGGTAGCTATAAAATTGGCAATGAAATTTCCCATATCCCCCAGGGTTTCTGTAAGTATTGACCGGAGGTTTTCCACAATGCCATTATTGATTTGTGCTGTCAGGGCCGCAAGCTGGGCATTAATCTGGTTGTTAGCAGCTGTTACGCCAATGCCAACCCCGGCAAATATAAGAAAAAGGAAACTTGAAAGTCCTATGGCAATCGCCACAGGGGCACGCTTATATAATAGAAGGAAGATCATTGCCAACCCCAGGGTGAATAAAAGAAAAACAATGATATTGGCAGTGGTTTTATAACCATCCATGGTTGCCATGGCGGCATTAACCTGAGCCATGGAATCCCGGGCCTGAATGGTCACATTATTTACCGCGCCTACGACACTTTTTGCCTCTTGAAGTATGTTGTAGGTATCTGTGAGAATAATATTAATCTGATCACCCATTGCAAGTTTTGTGGAAATCACCTCATGGATTTTAGGATCAATGAGAAAATTTAATGCTGAACTGGATAAAGTTTGATCGATATTACTTATAATTCCTTTATCGGGAATTGGGTTTCTGAGAATAGTCAGTAGGGACTGGTTAAATATTTTCACCTCTCCCAGCGGTATATTGAAAACTTTAATATTATCAATGGGCTTCTGGAGAACAAAATCACCAAGGTTCAAAGTAAGAATGTCATTTTGAGGGGTTATTACATTCACCGTATTATCCATGACCCCTGTAAGTGATACATCAGCTTTTGCACTCATAAAAGGAAGAAAAAAACTACCTAATACCAAAATCATGCAAAACAGAGCCACGGTTCTGAGTTTGTTTTCCTGAACCTTTGTTTTTACAAAAATCCCACCTGCAATCACCTTGTTTTTCAATATTGTCATGTTTATTTCCTCCTTTATGCTTTTATCTAATAATACCCGTATTTTTAGATAATTACCAGTGCAAATTCCAAAAAAGGCAAAAAAAAGCCGCCTCAGGCAAGAGACAGCAGTTATTTATAAAACTTTGTTTAAAAAATTGATGGTCCGCTCGTTTTTCGGATTTTCAAAGATTTCTTTTGGTGGTCCTTGTTCAACAATATACCCTTCATCAATGAAAATCACCCGATCAGCCACTTCCTTGGCAAAACCCATTTCGTGGGTGACAACAATCATGGTCATTCCTTCATGGGCAAGTTTCTTCATAACAGCCAGAACTTCGCCCACCATTTCAGGATCCAAAGCTGAAGTCGGCTCATCAAAAAGCATGACATCCGGATCCATAGCCAAGGCTCTGGCAATGGCCACACGCTGTTGCTGTCCACCTGAAAGCTGTTCAGGATAAACATTGGCTTTTTCTTCAAGATCCACCCGTTTTAAAAGCGCCATGGACCTGGCTTGTGCTTCTGCTTTTGTCTTTAGTTTAAGAGAGGATGGTGCAAAAGAAATATTTTGTAACACCGTCATGTGAGGAAAAAGATTAAATTGCTGGAAAACCATGCCTATATCCTGACGATATTTGTTAATATTGGCATGGGCTCCGGTAATGTCATGGCCATCAACCTCGACGGTTCCGCTGCTGGCATCTTCAAGAGCATTAATGCAACGGAGGAGTGTACTTTTACCGGAACCGGATGCCCCGATAATACAAATCACTTCCCCTTCGGATACCTCCAGATTAATATCCTTCAGGACTTCCAGGTCACCAAAACTCTTTTTCAAGCTTTTAATTACTACTTTTCCCATAGGACATTCTCCTTTCAATACGTTTTGATATTTTAGTTAGAATCATGATGATAATAAAATACATCACCGCAATAATCGTCCACATTTCAAAGGTCTGATAGTTATTGGCAATAATCAATCTCCCGGTTTGGGTCAGCTCTTGAATTCCAATAACTGAAAGAATGGATGTATCTTTCAGCGTAATAATACATTGATTAATCAGGGCTGGTGTCATGGTGCGAACGGCTTGGGGCAAAACAACTTTGCGCATGGCCATTCCGTAAGGTAAGCCAAGGCTGCGGGCTGCTTCCATTTGTCCTTTGCTGATGGATTCAATGCCACCTCTGAAAATTTCTGCCAGATACCCTCCGGCATTGAGGCTCAAGGTAATAATCCCTGCTAGATTAGGATCTAATCGTATTCCCAGCGCAGCTGGAATTCCAAAGTATATAAAAAATGCCTGTACGATCAATGGTGTTCCGCGAACAATATCAACGTAAACAAGTGCGATTGCCCGCAAAGTTTTTTTCTTTGATACCGATAAAAGACCAAATATCAGACCAAGGGTTCCCCCAATAATTAGGGACATTATGGTCAATTGAACAGTCATTCCAAGGCCTGCTAAAAGCCGTGGCCAGGTTTGTATAATCAGTTCTGGTATACTCACTTAAAACTCCTTTATAATGGATCTATTTATCCAATAGTCTTTACTCACTCGTGAGTAAAGACTATTGGATAACTTAGAGAAGTCATCTGTCAGCAGAGCTTTCTGCTGACAGATGACTTAATTAAACAATAGGATAAATTATTACTGACAGATTATTTTTTGATGTAGGTATCAAGAATCCTTTGGTATTCGCCATTAGCTTTTAAGTTGGCTAATCCCGTATTAAACATTTTAATCAGTTCAGGATTTTTTCCCTTTAATACTGCAAATCCATAAGAGCTTCCTTTTTGCATTTCACCAACTATTTTCAGTGTCACACCACTGGCAATGGCATCTCCAACTACTGGGTAATCTTCAAATAATGCTGCAGAATTTCCAGCTTTCACATCTTCATACATATTGGCTGAATCCGGGAATGAAACTGTTTCAAATCCGTACTGCGCTTTAATGGATTCTGCAAAGGTTGCGCCTTCAGTGCCATTTTTAACAGCAACTTTTTTTCCGGAAAGATCTGCATATGAATTTATGGTGTTATCCCCTGATGATACTGCCATCACGACACCTGAATCAAAGTATGGATCAGAGAAATCAAATGTAGCTTTTCTTGCATCTGTAATACTCATACCGGCGATCATGCCATCGGCTTGACCTGACGTTACTTCTCCGAGAGCAGCATCAAATCCGACTGCTTTAAGATCATATTTAAATCCCTGATCTGCAGCAATTGCGGCTAAGAGATCAATATCAATACCAACACGTTCACCTTTGTCATTTTCAAACTCAAATGGTTTGAATGTGGTATCTGTTGCAATCACATATGTTTTTGCGTCACTTGTTTTTGTTGTTCCGCTGGAACAGGCAGCAAGTGAAAAAATTATTGCGACTGCAAATAATAAAACACCGAGCTTTGCGATTCTTTTCATTTCTTTTCCTCCTAATATAATATTTGGGTGCATCTTTACTCAATACACCCGCTTTAATACAGTATGCAGTATATCATTTTTGTTGAAAATCCGCAATAAAATATTTAATCACCCAAGGTCATTTGAGCCTCACCTTTCATAATTCAATTGATTTAGAACTAAAAATCCGCACCAATGCACGATACCCTGTTGACTACTCCATTTCATCCTGTAAAACACCCGAAAACAAAACCCTAATCGCCCAAAAAAAGCAGCCATCTTTTATGAAAGATGGCTGCTTATATTTAGTTATTGACTGTCATTTTTCCGGATTTTCTGTCAGATATTTTCGAATGGTTTCGTAATCGCCTTCTGCAATAATAAATTCAGACTCAAGATTTTCAAGTATGACTTCTTCGGGCATAATCTTAATATCAGTATCTGCAACAGTACTACTTTGTTGATCCGCAATTGACACTTCTTTTTTATCTAGATTCATTTTTCTCTGATTAAGTCCGGCTTCAATGACATCAAGATCGTCTATTCGATTATTAATAAGTTTGGATAAACGAATGAGATCATCCAATACTTCATCCACCACAAATTGCTTATCGATGATAGCTTTAAGCTTTTCACGAATTAAATTTCCAGTGGCAATGATTTTTTCATCTCCGGTGATCGGAGTATAGGTTTCTATGGCATCATGAAAGTCTGACACCGCACCCTGTAAAAAATGGGTTTCTTCCATGGATTTTTCAATCTCACAAAAGAGGGTTCCCAATCGCAGCTCAATATCGAGAAAATCATCTTCATTTTCAAGATGAACGTCTTCCGACAATGCAGTCTTTTTTTTCGAAGTTTCATCGGTCGTCGGTGGCTTAGATTGCAGGTTGTCGTTTTCAATACTTTCATCGCCTTTTTCAACACTGGGTGGATTTTTAAATAATTCTTTCATGTTCACTGTTTTTTTTTGTGGTTGCACCTCTTGCCCAAGTTCTTCCAACACCGGAGTTGTGATCAAGGGAAGGACTACTGTCTCCTCGATAATTGGCACTTCTTCATGCACTGTTGCTTTAGGAACCGTTGTTTTCTCCAAGTTTGGTAATTCTACCGGTTTGGGTTCCGATGAATTAATCGGAGTCACAGGCACAGCCGTTGTCTCCGCACTTTGCTTTGGTTCTTCCATGTTTTTTGCCAGACTCAGCTTGATATCCTTTAAAAACTCGCTGGTTTGGTAGCGTTTCTCATTCTCAATGATTCCTGGTTTCGCGGATTCAGGACTATTTTGTGATCCTTTTTTTTCGTTTTCTAAAAGAGTCGTAAAAATACTGTCATATTCCGACTCTTCATCAGAATGAGTTAGCCATGTTTTACGATCTCCAGAACTTTCTTTTGTCTCAACGATTTTCGCCACTTCTTCATTTTTCTCAGCTCTTTCATCGTCATCTTTTTCATCTTTTTCATCTTTTTCATCTTTTTCATCATCTTTACCAATGAGGACCCACCATAGTGAATGGCAAATTAATACTATAATGAAATCAAAAATAGTAAGGCCAATGAAAAATGATAAGGGTACCTCCGGTAAAAGATACCAGCATATACCAAAGACAATCCCATTGCCGATGACCGAAATAAGTGCAGCAATAAATGGAATATTTTTTAGCAGTAAATTTCGATTTAAATCATACAATGCCATTATGACAACCTTAATAGCCACAAAAATCCCCATTAAAATAATAAAGATACTGGCATTCGGAAGTGTCATTAACACTTGATACGCCAATAAAAAAGCATAACCTGAAAGCGCTAAACCAATGATATCAAAAATCAGCAAGCTCCAACATTTTCTCAGACTTAATTTCATCGAATCACTCCTTGCTGTTTTTTCTCTTGGAAGTCTTTTTGTTATCCCTGGAACTTCCTTTATCCAAAGAAAGATTATTAAAGGTTGCTCCCAATTTATCTATTCCACCTGAACTTTGGTAAAAAGCTTCAATCTCCTGGAGCTTTTTATACTCACGATTAAGGGTTTCTTCCTTGCGATTGACTTCCTCATGACGCTGTTTCAAAATGTTAAGAGCCGTTCCAAGAGAGTCTAACATTTCCTGAACCATTTTTTCCCGTTTTTCGATATTTGTCAATTGTTCGTTCAGATCTTCAGCCTTATATTCAGGGGTTGTCCCTTCATTTTTCAGCAATCGTTCTTCTTCTTCCTTAATATCCTGAAACACACGTTCAAAATTTCCCTTCCCTTTAATGAGAACCTTATCTCGACGTGGTCTGCCCCCGGATTGAGGTGTTTCTTTACCTACAGTTTTTAAAATCAGAGATTTTAACTCATCATCCTTTTTTAATATCAGCTTTTCTAAATCTTCAATTCTCGACTCAACATATTCAAAGTACTCATTCTTACCACTGAGTTCCGGTTCTTTTACCATATTTAGTCCCACTCCTGTTATTTCAATTTAGATGTATAACACTATTTTCTATTATAACAAAGATTTTGTAAAATGTATAATAAGATTTTATATTCCCCTGATATTTCTTCTTGACCATAATTATTTACATTTTATTTACAAGTATGGTATAATGATAAACTTAAACTGAACATTTTCAGGATAAGCGACTCATTTCCAAATTTAATTGCACCTATGCTCTATCACAAGTCTTTAAATCTGCACATCTTCACACTGTTTTTTATTTTGTGAGGAATTTCCAAATGAGGTATCAATATTGAGCAAACGAAAAAAAAGTGTTATAGAAAATAGACGCACCCCCACTTCTAGACCACAGCCGAAAGAGAATTCAAGACAGGAAAATCGACGATTGGAATCTCCTCCACCGGCAAATCGCAAAAAGTCGAAAAAAAGCAAACAACATCATGGGTTTAAAAAATTCTTTAAAACCATCATTATGCTTGTGATCATACTTTCGATTACTGGTTTTGCGGTTAACGCATTTTTCCTGGGGAATGTCAACAGTGATCTCCAGGGAAACCTGAATCAGTACGGTATCAGTAGCGATGCTGCTGCTATGGCCAAGCAACACAAAATTGTTAATGTTGCTGTTTTTGGTGTTGACGGCCGGGACGATGTTGAAGGTGACCGAACAGATACCATTATGATTGCCAGCGCTGACTATGAGCACAGCAAGATCAAGGTAACCTCCCTCATGCGGGATACATATGTTTATGTTAACGACAAATCCGGATACGATAAGCTAAACGCGGCTTATGCTTTTGGCGGACCTACAATGGCACTTCAAAC
>NZ_DATCHP010000053.1:0-19279 GCF_036508315.1 Acetobacterium sp.
ATCTTACTTTTATATGAATCTGGATTTAAATACTTTTTTTGATTATCAGATTCAAGATCTAACAAATTATCATTTACTTCTGTAATTATTTTTTTTGAACGTTCACCCATAGTATCTTCAAGAAAAAAAGCATCATTATAAAGAGTATAAATATTTTGTGCAAATGTTTCTCTTTTTTCATTTGCTATTTTTCCGCTTTTTAGATATATGACATTGTCATTTGGAATATCTGATAGTATTATTGGTGAATGCGTTGTAAAAATTATTTGCACTTCTTTTTCTGCAAATTCTTCTTTTAACTCTTTTAAAAAAACATTTATAAAACGACGCTGCCATTCAGGATGGCAATATAAATCAATTTCATCTATCAAAATAATAACATTTCTATTAATTACACCATTTTTCAAACCTTTAATTAAATCGAAAAAAGGAATCATATTTAGCCATGAAAAAAAATTTAATATGGCCCGTTCTCCTGATGACATATCTTCAATATCAACATTCAAATATTTCAATACAAAGAAACTACCAGAATTGGTATATTTTTCAATATATTCATAAACCTTTATCCAAGATTTTTCTGAACCGTCCTCGTTTAATCCAGTATGTGAATCACATGGTAATTTTATAATACCTAGATTATCACCAATGCAGGAAGTTGCTGATAAAACATCTTCAAACTCCTCTATTTCCTTCATTGCTTTTTTATAATATGATTTTAAATATTCATCATTATAATTTAAAATGTTGAAATTAATAACTTTTTTTAATTCTTTAATTTGATTTTTTTTCTTTAATAAATCTATTTCTCCATCACTGATAACACCACAGCACCGCAATTCAAATAATAAATTTATAAGTAACGTTGAAATTATATTCGACTTTTCAAAATTATTATTAATAAGTCTAAATTTTTTAAGCATATCTTCTATTTGATTTGATTTGATAAATCCCCACTCATCTTGAGGACTATAAGTGATAAATTTTTCAATTTCTTTTTTCATATCTGATTCCCACTCTTTATCTGCACCTAATGCCTTTTGTGAAAATCCGGTTAAATACTCTTTAGAATTATTCAAAATTGATGTTACCGATAAGTTGATGCTTTTTATTTTTTTTGCCAAGCTGTCCTTGTTTTTTTTAGCCAAATTATTAAAATAGCGGATATCCAAAAGTGATTGAAAGGTCTCCGTAGAACGCGACCTTATTACGAATTTCTGAAAGTTATCAAATAGATTATTCACATTATAACCAAATTCCATTTGAGTCTTTGATGAGTAAAATATATAAGATAAATTTTCAATTGTTTTAGGATTTAAGCTAGCATTATGCTCTTTCCCATCGCCAAACTCATGTGTAAAATTAGATTTCTGACCACTATTTGTGAGAAAAATCCTTGATGTGGAATTTGGGTGCAAATCATTAAAATATGTTTTTATGTAATCCTCGTGATTTAATAAATTAATATCGCATTCTGTTATATCATCTTCACACAAATTCTCTAATTCTAATTTGATTTTGGAGGTCAAATTATGATATACATAGATTTTTTCAGATTCAACTGAATTATTCACAAAAATTTGAATTGTTTCTTTTTCAGATCTAATTCGTTCGTTTCCTGAAGTAGGCTTTTTTGCTTGCATTAATGAAAGATTAAAAATATAATCTAGTATTGTTGTTTTACCTGAACCATTGTTCCCAACAATCGCAGAGACACCTGTTATTATTTCATCTGTTAACAAACCAATATTTTCATGATCTTTTTTTATATTTAACACATGACTGTTTTTATCAAAATTGATATCATAGGCTTTATTAAAACAAACTCCACAATCGTTGATGATTTTATTTTTAGTTTGATTTATCCAAATGTAAATTAATTCCATGTCTTTCTCTTTTCCATGCCAATTAGGTCACTTAAAACTAAATAGCAATGACTATTATTATGTTTGTATTTAGTAAAATTTCTTGAGTATTCGCCTGGACGATGCTCGGGGGCAGTTCTTTCGTGTTCAATCATAAGTTCAATTGAACCTGGCACCATTTCTTGAGAACTGGCTATCTCAATAGGCTAAGTTCAACAACTTAAGTAATAAGCGCCAACTGTATGCAGATGCTTAAATTTCTTCTGCTTGTCTTCCTGCTCTGCCGCAAACTGATCGTTGATCCGTTTGAGCAACAGCATGCCGAATATATATTCCATGTACTGGATTGAGCTGAGAGTTACTCTTAGAATATCTGCACGCCCCACAATTTTTTCTCCAAGGTGGTTAAGTCAAGCTTTACGATTGTTTTTTCTGAATTGTTGTTTTCCATATGTTACTCACTATCTCTATTGATACGGCACATTCAGCCGTTTTATTCTTTGTTATTATCTCTTTTCACGTATCTACAATTTTACCGCTTTTGGGGGTAACTGGCAATTGATTTTAGAGGTTTTGTCAATAAATTTCAACTTTATTGAATAAGTTTATTTAAACTCCGATCGCACTCCTTGTGATAAAAAATACACCCAAAGCATTTTACTGCTGTGGGTGTGGTTTGAGATTAACGTCTTATACTTCAATGTACACTTTTCTTTGACCGAATATTTTTCTTTTAAAAAACTTCACAATTTCAGAAACTACAACCACGCTTAATCCGAGGCCAATCATTTTCAGCCACATCATGAGGTCCAGTGGTACGGTGTTGTATAAAACGCCACCGAACTGGGTAATGAATACCTGTAATAATAAGGTCAGTCCGAAAACAATGAGCATGAGCCGGTTCTTTCCAAAATTCACAAAGACACTGGTATCGGTCAGCTCACGGCTGTTGATGGCATTAAATAAATGCATGACAACAAACATGGTAAATAGAATACTTGCCATTTCCCCGGGTGCGCCCTGGAGGAAGTTTGTGGTTGCCTGGAGCATGAATATAATGGAAATATAGATTCCGTTAAATGCAATCCTTCCAAGCATGCCTTTGGTCACAATGCTGGCATCCCGGGATATGGGCTGGCGCCGCATTAAATCCTCACGGATGGGTTCGAGTCCCAGGGTTAATGCCGGAGGCCCATCCATAATGATATTGACCCATAAAAGCTGTAGTGCTGTGAATGGCGACTTCATGCCAATGAGGATAGAAACAAGCACGACAATAACCGATGAGACATTAACGGTTAACTGGAATTGGATAAACCGTTGGAAATTCTCATAAATGCCTCGGCCCCATTGAACGGCCTTGACAATGGTCGAGAAGGAATCATCCAGTAATACAATATCACTGGCTTCTTTAGATACCTCTGTGCCGGAAATACCCATGGCAATTCCCACATCGGCGTTTTTAATGGCGGGAGCATCATTAATACCATCTCCGGTAACAGCCACCACATTTCCCAGAGTTTTTAAGGCGTTAACCACCCGCATTTTAATAACCGGTGTACTTCGGGCAATGACCTTGATGTTTGGAAGCCGTTTAAGTAACTCACTGTCTGACAGTTCTTCAATTTCACGGGATTCGACTACCTGATCATCATTTTCGAGAATTCCTAAATCATGGGCAATGGCTTTGGCGGTGATAATATTATCGCCGGTCAGAATTTTTAAATCAATGCCTGCTAAACGACACCTTTTCACAGCATCCGGTACCTCTTCTCTGAGAGGATCGGTAATGGCCACATAGCCGTCAAAAACCATTCCCGATTCAATGGCTTCCCGATCATTTGAAAAGTCCGGTGCGGTTGTCATGACCTTGCTGGAAAATGCCAAAACACGTTTTGCCTGGGATTGAAAGTCAACCATGGTTTTTTTAATATTCTTTTTTATTTCGGCTGTCATGGGCACAACATCCCCGCCAACACGAATAAACTCACATTGTCTGAAAATTGATTCGGGACTGCCCTTTGAATAGGCCACGTAATCTGTATTACTTTTTATAACCGTGGTCATATTTTTTGTTTCTGAGGTAAATGGGTAGGTGAAAATATTTTCATGCTGGTCTCTCACCACCCTATAGTCACTCTCATGTTCGGAGACCTTTCCCAAAGACCTGGTATAGGCCATCAGCAAAGCCCCTTCGGTGGGACTGCCGATAAAATGAGGTTTCTCATCCTGATAATCAATATGAGCTGTGGTATTCACACAGAAATTTTCAATTAAATGTGAGCTTCTAAGATCTCCCGGCTTGATGATTTCATTGTCCTCTAAAATATTGGTTACGGTCATGCGATTTTCGGTCAGGGTTCCTGTTTTATCGGAACAGATCACATTGATACATCCAATGGTTTCACAGGCAATGAGTTTCTTCACCAATGCATTTTCTTTGGCCATTTTAATAATATTGATGGAAAGAGAAACCGCCACAATGGTTGGCAGCCCTTCCGGCACTGCTGCTACGATCAGGACAATACTGGTAATAAAAGCTTCGGATACCGTATCCAGATTAAAGGTGCCGTTGGCCCAGAAAATAGCCAGTTGAATAGTAAAAACAATGGCTGCGGCTGTGGAACCCAGAATGGTAATGATTTTTCCAAGACGATTCATTTTTTCCTGAAGGGGTGTCGTGCCTTTATCGGTGTTTGAGAGTTCCCTTGCGATGCTTCCAAACTCGGTACGGTCTCCAACGGCGGTGGTAATGAACTTTCCTGAGCCTTCGGCAATAAAACACCCGGAATAAAGCATGTTGGCACGTTCTGCCACAGGCGTTTTCGAATCTTTGAAAATAAGGGATTCATCTTTTTTTACCGCCAGACTTTCTCCGGTCAGGCTTGATTCATCCACCCGGAGGCTGCTGGATTCTATGAGTCGTCCATCCACAGGAATCATATCGCCGGTGGCGATTTCAAGGATGTCGCCTACCACCAGTTCATTTTGTGAAATCTCTGTGATACTGCCATTTCTTAATACCTTCACCTGAATATCTTCTTTTATGGCGTTCAGGGCTTCAAATGCTTTTTCACTTTTACCTTCCATCAGAACAGTGATGCCCACTGCCAGGAAAATGGCCACAAAAATACCGATACACTCAATAAACTTGGTTTCCCCGCCGCTAAATAATTGAACTAAGTTAACACCCAGCGTGATGATCGCCGCCACTAAAAGCATAATAATCATGGGCTCACTTGTGGCATCCACGATTCTTTTTAAAATTGATTTTCCTTTTTCCCTGGTAAAAGAATTACTCCCGTATTTTTCTCTGTTCACCATGACTTCTTTGTCGTTTAAACCTATTTCCAGATCTGTTCCCAGCCGTTTTAGAGTTTCAATCTTTTTTTCCTGATAAGAATTCACATGTTGCCTCCGCATTTTAATTTTTAATCCTATGATAAAACGGAATTATTCCATTTCCCGGCAAATAAAAAGAGACCCCTAGCGCGAAATAAATCGCGCTAAAAGTCTCGTTACCATTCAGGTCTATAAAGCCAGGCGTTAGCCAGTCTGTTGACTTTATTGTTTAACTACTCCCTTTTAACTTGTTCCATTATAAACGATTGACATAACTTTGTCAATAATCGACTTAATATTCCGTTGTCCGTTCTCTGATAAATACATTAATTGGTGTACCAAAGAAATCAAAAGTTTCTCTGATTTTATTTTCCAAATAACGTTGATAAGAGAAATGTACCAGCGTTGCATCATTAACAAAAATAACAAAGGTTGGTGGATTGATAGCAACCTGAGACGAATAATAAAGTCGTAATCGTCGTCCATGTTTGGATGGTGGTTGTTTCATGAGGACAAACTCTGCCATGGCTTCATTGAGCTTACCGGTGGTAATACGTTTGGCACTTTGAGCTTTAACAAACTCAATGGTTTCAAATATTTTACCTAAACGCTGCCCTGTTTTGGCAGAAATAAAGATGATGGGAGCATAATCCATAAAAGATAGTAAATCTCTGATATCTTCTTCATGTTTTTTCATGGTTTTATTATCTTTTTCAACCGCATCCCATTTGTTAACGATGATGATGGAAGGCTTTGATCGATTATGGGCGATGCCGGCAATCTTTGCATCCTGTTCGGTGACCCCTTCAGAACCATCAATCATAATTAAAACGACCTGGCTTCTTTCCACTGCGGCAATGGCCCGGACAATACTGTAACGTTCAATGTCTTCATAAATTTTCTTTTTTCGTCTGAGTCCGGCGGTATCGATTAATACATAATCCTGGCCGTCATAACGAACATTGGTATCAACGGCATCCCGGGTGGTTCCGGGAATATCACTGACTATCAGTCGCTCTTCCCCTAAAACTTTATTGATCAGGGTTGACTTTCCGACGTTTGGTTTTCCGATAACTGCGATTCTTAAGCGGTCATCTTCTACCTCTTCTTCACTGTAATATTTCTTTACATGGTCGATAACTTCATCAAGGAAATCCCCAAGGCCAAGGCCCTGTTCGGCTGAAATTCCCATGGGTTCACCTAAACCAAGATTATAAAATTCAAAAATACTGGCTTCCAGATTTTTACTGTCCACCTTATTAACCGCCAGCAAAACATCTTTATCATGCTTACGGATCATGTTTGCAACTTCTAGATCGGTCGCGGTCATTCCTTCACGTCCATCAACCATCAGGATGATCAGATCCGCCATATCAATGGCAATTTCAGCTTGAATACGCATTTGCAACAGGATATCATCCTTGGTATGCGGTTCAATTCCGCCGGTATCAATGAGGGTAAAATGGTGGTTAAGCCATTCTGCATCAGCAATGATCCGGTCTCTCGTAACCCCTGGGGTATCTTCTACAATGGCTATTCGTTCTCCGACTAATTTATTAAACAGGGTCGACTTTCCAACATTCGGGCGTCCAACCACGGCTACAATTGGCTTTGGCATAATTATTATTCCTCACTTATTATTCTTAGAATCAGGCTTTCGCCATTAACCGGCACCTCTTTAATCTGCACTTGCAGCGCATCACTAAGGGTTTCCAGTGTCCAATCGTCCAGTAACATGTTCGACCCACTTCTGAGTGCATTTTCAGGAATAAGCAATAAATCTCTTGAAGATACTTTTGTTTCTAATTGCTTAACCATATCCTGACCTGTTATTAAACCGGAAATGCTAATATCTTCTCCAAAAAAATCATTGTTTATTGGGTAGACAACCACATCAATGGCGGGAATCCGTTTTTTCATATTTTTGATTAAACTTAAAATATAGGAATCGGCAGCCATTCCGGTGACAATCCCAATTTTTGGAAAACTTGTTTTCTTTAAAGCTGCTTTTTCATACTTATCCAGTGCGATATTAAAGGATTCTTCAAAATCCGCCAGCATTCCTACACCATTTTCAATTTGAGGAAAACTGTCATAATAGGATGGGTCCGGGATCACGGCTTTGGCCTTTAGGAAAAACTCATCGCTGGCATAGACAAAACCTTCAGCATGGATTTCTTCCATTTCATTATGGACTTTTTCGATAATCTTTAACGTTCTTTGAGCACTGGCCTGATCAAAGCCATCAATTTTTTGAAGCCCCTGTCGATGCCTTGAAATTCCAACCGGCACCACCGAAACAGATTGGAGGGTGGGATAAAATTCCTTTAAATCCGCCAATGTTTTGACCAGTTCTTCGCCGTCATTATAGCCGGGGACCAGCACAATCTGTCCATTCATTTGAATATTATTGGCTTTAAAAGCTTCCAGGTAATCCATCACATCCCCGGCAAAACGGTTATTAAGCATTTCACAGCGCAAGTTCGGGTTAGTGGTATGAATGGATAAATTCATGGGCATAATCCGGTATCGGATAATACGTTCCATTTCCGCCCTGGTAAGATTCGTCATGGTAATATAATTTCCAGTGAGAAAAGACAGACGTTCATCATCATCCTTCACATACAGACTTTCTCGCATTCCCTTAGGCAACTGGTCAATAAAGCAAAATATACAATTATTTTTACAGGTTTTTGTATGAATCATTTCCTCTGAAAACAGAACTCCCAGATCTTCATCAAGATCTTTTTCGATTTCAAGCTCCCAGATTTCACCATCCAGTTTTTCAACCTCTAATAATAATTCCTCCTCAGCCATTAAATAGCGATAATCCAGAACATCTATAATCGGTGTCCCATTCATTGATATCAGCTTATCCCCTGGTTCAATTTCCATTTCATCCAGTATGCTATTTTCAAGCACACCTTCGATTATAAATTTTTTCACTGGCTTCTCACTTGTTTCTTTACAATTTAAAAACTGCCCGCAAAACTAGCCGGCAGATCTATCTTCCTATTATATAATATTTTACCATAAAAAAAAACCTATTTAAGGTTTTTTTTCAAGCTGATGCTTTAATAAATGTATTTTAGCCCTGAATTTCAACTTTTCCCCACCGGGCAGGCGACCATACACAATCCACACACCGCTCCTCTGCCGATATGCTGATAGACAACCTTCATATGGTTGCTGCAGCTGTAAGCATCATAGAGTTCATTTCGAGCCATTCCGGGTTCCCACAGACATCCTTCAATGGCCATAGCCGGACAGGCTGCAACGCAGGCCCTGCAGGAACCACAGGAACTTTCTGTGGTGGGCAACCCGGTACTCAGAGGTGCATTGGTTAATACCGTTCCCATGCGAATTCTCGGACCATGTTTTTTATGAATAAATAAGGCACTTCGACCAATCCATCCCATTCCGGCTAACACTGCTCCTGTTTTGTGCTGAAAGGCGCCGATATATGGATCATTGGGATCGGATACTGACTGGGATGCCGGAATAGCAATGGATGGATATCCCTGATCCTCTAGCAGCAAAAGAATCCTTAGGGTAATCAGGTCAATAAGACGATTCACGCTTCGATAATGGCTAAAATAGGTTTGGGTAGGTTCGTCTTCTATTTGATTGAGGATACCATCGGAAAGCCGAACGATGACAGTAATCCCTTTACTAAACCCCAGTCGTTTATCTTCAGGCAGACATTCGATGTCTGCAAAACCCAGCTCTGTGGCACCCAAAGACTTTCCCAGATCAATCAATGATTCTTTGAGATTCCCCATTTTTTCAGGTGTTGCCGTGGTTGATTTTACTTTTGCTTTTTCCATATTTTCCTCTTTTTCATTAGAAATAACCAATTTATCCTCATGATATGGTACAATATCACTACTTATACAATAAACAAAGGTGGTGGTAACAATGCTTTTTAATTCTGAGCAACAGGCTGAAAATAAGCTCATTATATTATATGTTTTAAAACAAATCAATACTTCCCTCACCCGGGAACAAATCGCACTGATTGTGATTGAAAATTTGCAAATCAGTTATTTTGATATTCAGCTGTATATTGATGACCTGTTAAAGGATGAATTTCTTTCGACGTTGGCTTTTGATGGTAAATCAGTTCTTACAATCACACCCATTGGAAAAGAAACCCTTAAGGTTTTTAAAAACAAGATTCCCACTTACATTATGGATATGATTAACCTTTATCTTCAGGAAAACAGAGAAAAGATTTTTAAAGAAGTTAAGGTCACTGCAAACTATCAAAAAAATGGGGGCTCCGATTATCTTGTCCAATTAAAATTACATGAAAATAATTGTTTACTCATGGAAATTAATTTTAACGCACCTACCTTAAAACTTGCTCTTGATATTTGTGACCGCTGGAAGGCTAACACCCAGGAACTTTACGCCTCTGTACTTAATACCCTTACCCAATAAAAAATAAAGCATAGGAGGCTGTTGCAAAATTTTGCAACAGCCTCCTTTTGATTTTTTTACGCTCTTCTAAGTTTCAGCTTTTTTCTGAGTATGCGTCCCACAAGCTTTGTAAACTCTACAACAGCTAAAGGACTGAGGGAAGCAATGATGACAATAAACCACTGGATGCTATTCATACTGGCAACATGAAAAATGGTTTGTAATGAAGGAATTAATAATACCACTAATTGGAGGGCACAGGATAATCCCAGGGCGATCCATAAATATCGATTCGTAAAAAGCCCCGAACCAAAAAGGGATTTCTCTTGAGATCGAACATTGATGGCATGGGTTAACTGGGAAAATGCCAATACCGCAAAACACATGGTTCTTGCAACTTCGACGCTGTAATTAAGCAATGCAAAATGAAAAACGGATAATGTAATGGCCGCAAGAATAATCCCCTGAAAAATAATACGTGCCCCTAAACCATGGGCAAAAACGCTTTCTTTCAGACTTCTTGGTTTTTCCTTCATAATACCGGGATCACTTTTTTCCACACCTAAGGCAAGAGCAGGTAAACTATCGGTAACCAGATTAATCCATAATATATGAATCGGCAGCAGCGGCTGTACCCAGCCAACCAGTGTTGCAATAAACAGAATCAGAATCTCGGCGATATTACAGGATAAAAGGAAGTGGATGGCTTTTTTAATGTTGGCGTAAATCCCCCGTCCTTCTTCCACAGCTGACACAATGGTAGCAAAGTTATCATCTGTTAAAATCATTTCTGCAGCTTCCTTGGAAACATCGGTACCGGTGATTCCCATGGCGCAACCAATATCTGCTTTTTTAAGCGCTGGGGCATCATTGACACCATCACCGGTCATGGCAACGACCTCACCTTTTTTCTGCCAGGCATCGACGATCCTTACTTTATGCTCAGGAGCTACCCTTGCATACACTGCAATATGTTCTATTTTATCACTAAGCTCCTGATCACTGAGTCTTGCCAGCTCAACTCCGGTGAGAGCTAAACTGTTTTCTTCAAATAGATTCAATTGTTTTGCAATCGCCACGGCTGTATTTTTATGGTCACCGGTGATCATCACCGTTTTAATGCCTGCTTTTTTACAAATTCGAATTGAATCTTTCACTTCTTCTCTTGGTGGGTCAATCATACCGGTCATTCCACAGAAGATAAGGTTATGTTCCAACTCTTCAAAAGAAATTTCCGGGCTTTCATCATATTTTTTATAAGCATACGCAATCACCCGGTAAGCATCATTGGAAAGAGACTCATTACTGACATGAATCTTTTCAACAATTGAATCATCTATGGGAAGAATCGCATCATTCATAAAAACATGTCCAACTCTGGCGATCATAACGTCTGGTGCCCCTTTGGTGAAACTGTACCAGGATTCTCCGATTTTATGAACGGTGGTCATGAGCTTTCGCTCAGAGTCAAAGGGTAATTCACTCACTCTCGGGTATTTTTTTTCTTCAGAAATTTTATCATAATCCAAGGATCCGGCAAAGGCCACCATGGCCACCTCAGTGGGATCACCAATTTCCTGGAGTCCGTCTTTCCCGGTAACAATGAACGCATCATTACAAAGCAGTCCAATTTGTGCCACCATTTTTTCAGGCCCATTTAATGACCTTTCGTTTAAGTCCGCGGTATCGATAATGGTGTCGTTAATATAAACCTTTTTAATCGTCATTTTATTTTGAGTTAAGGTCCCTGTTTTATCTGAACAGATAACAGACGCACATCCCAGAGTTTCAACCGCTGGAAGTTTTCTGATAATGGCATTTTTAGTTACCAGCCTTTGAACACCAATGGCCAAAACCACGGTAACAACCGCAGGCAAACCTTCAGGAATTGCGGCAACTGCAAGACTCACAGCTGTCAGGAATAATAATAAGGGATCCCCACCACGAATGAGTCCAATAATAAAAACTAAAGCGCAAGCTACAATTGCACCAATGGCCAAAACCTTGCCTAACTCCTCTAACCGCTTTTGGAGAGGGGTTTGCATGGTTATTGTTCCCTGTATCATTCCCGCAATCTTACCGATTTCAGATTTCATTCCTGTCGCTGTTACGATATACTTTCCCCGACCGTAATTCACCAGGCTGCTCATATATACCGAATTTGTACGATCTCCCAGACCCGTCTCTGGATCCTTAATATCTTCGATTGATTTATCCACGGGCATGGACTCCCCGGTTAATGAGGATTCTGTAATTTTTAACGAGGCCTCCTCAATCAAACGACCATCTGCTGGTACAAAATCCCCGGCGTCCAAAAAGACAACATCTCCCGGAACCAGGTCTTCAGATTTTATAATTTCACGCTGACTGTTTCTCAAGACCTTTGCTTCTGGAATCGTCATGTTCTTTAAGGCTTCCATGGAGTTTTCAGCCTTTTTTTCCTGAATGGCACCTATTAAGGCATTAACTATAACAATAATGAGAATCAGAACAGCATCACTGATTTCTCCCAGCGCTCCTGAAACAACAGCTGCTATCAAAAGTACAATAATTAAAAAATCTTTAAACTGAGAGACAAACATCACCGCAAAGGTTTTTCTTTTACCTTCATCCATTTTATTTTTCCCATGGATTTTTATTCTTTCCTGAACCTGGCTTGTACTTAATCCTGTTAATGGATTAATGTCAACTATTTCTTCAATTTCTTCGGGTGAGCTTAAAAAGCTCTCTTTACTTTCCACTTAAATTCCTCCTTAAATAATAGAAAGACCTTTATTTCCAAGGGCTTGTTTATTAAACAAACATTAAGAAATAAAGGTCTTTCTCCAAGTTACCTTGCCATCCAATCAGGGAAATGTTTCCCACATTAACGATTGGATAAATCCTTGGGTTGAATCACTTCCTTTTAGTGTGTAAATTCTTTGAATGTATTTTAGCACAGTATTGGAATAGATGAAAGGCCTATTTTTGATAATAAGCCAAACGTTCCCTTACCTTATCCATTGTTTCAATATATACCCGTTGTTTCTCACGTTCAATATCAACCACCTTTTCCGGTGCTTTATCGATGAATCCTTTGTTGGAAAGTTTTTGATTTAAGCGGTCAATTTCTTTTTGCAGTTTACTTTCCTCGTGGGTCAGTCGAGCAATTTCTTTCTCTTTATCAACCAATTCATCCAAATTAATAAAGAGCTCCATATCCTCTAGCACTGCCGAAACAAAGTTTTCTTCGATTTCTTTTTTTGTAATGAACTTAATGGTAGAAACCGAAGCCATCTTTTCAAAATACAGAAGTGATTCTTCCATGAGTTTGATCAGGCTTTTGTTTGTCGAAATAATAAAGAGCTGGGTTTTTTTAGAATACGGCACATCCATTTCCGCCCGAATGTTTCGAATACTTCTGATGGCCTCCATTAAAAATACGACTTGTTTTTCATCCTCCGGGAAATCAAGGGATTCATCAAAATGCGGCCACTGGGCAACCATAATGTCGACCGTGGTTCCTGGTAAATAGCCATTAATTTCTTCAGTAATAAATGGTGTGAACGGATGTAATAACCGAAGTATGGTATCCAGAACCACTCTTAATGTATATTGGGCTGATATCTTTGTTTTTTCTTCTTCCCCATACAGTCGCGGTTTCACCAGTTCAATATACCAATCGCAATACTCATTCCAGGTAAAATCATAAATTTTCGATGCGGCAATCCCCAGCTCATATTTACTCATATTATGATTCACTTCCTGAACGATGGTGTTCATTCGGCTTAAAATCCATTTGTCTGTATTTTCAAGATGAGACAAGGCCTCATCCTTTTTATCCATAATATCATCATCAAGATTCATCAGAACAAATCGGGCGGCATTCCAGATCTTGTTTAAGAAGTTTCGGCTGGACTCAACCTTTTCATCCTGCCAACGGATATCATTTCCGGCGGAATTTCCTGTGATAATGGTAAACCGCAGGGCATCGGCACTGTAGGTTTCAATCAGTTCCAGAGGATCAATCCCATTTCCCAGTGATTTACTCATTTTTCGTCCCTGGGAATCTCTGACCAGCCCATGGATATAAACATCCTTAAAGGGGGTTTCGCCCATTTCGTTAATACCCATAAAAATCATCCGGGCGACCCAAAAGAAGATAATATCGTACCCAGTAACCAGCACTGTGGTTGGATAGAATTTCTTTAAATCTTGTGTATCATCTGGCCAGCCCAATGTTGAAAAAGGCCAAAGCGCAGAACTGAACCAGGTATCCAGGACATCCTCTTCCTGGGTAAAATGAGAACCGCTGCATTTTGGACAGGATATGGGTGTTTCCTTTGCAACGATCATTTCCCCACAATCATCGCAGTAATAGGCGGGAATGCGATGTCCCCACCACAACTGCCGTGAAATGCACCAATCCCGGATGTTTTCCATCCAATTGTAATAAATTTTACTGAAACGATCGGGAATAAATTCAGTTTCCCGATTTCTGACCGCTTCCAGTGCCGGTTTTGCCAGCGGTTTCATATTTACAAACCATTGCTCGGAGGTCATTGTTTCCACGGTGGTGGAACAACGGTAGCAGCCGCCAACATTGTGTTGATGTTCCTCGATTTTTTCCAGCAGACCCAGAGCTTCTAAGTCCCTGACAACTGCTTTACGGCATTCATAACGATCCAGGCCACTATAAATACCGGCCAGATCATTCATGGTGGCATCATCGTTAATAACCCGAATTTGCTCCAGGTTATGACGAAGCCCTACTTCATAATCATTGGGATCATGGGCCGGAGTCATTTTAACAACGCCTGTTCCAAAATCAATATCCACATAGTCATCTGCAACAATGGGAATTTCTTTATTAAGCAGTGGCAGTATCACCGTTTTCCCAACCAGGTGCTGATACCGCTTATCATCCGGATGGACAGCCACTCCAGAATCCCCAAGCATGGTTTCGGGTCGTGTGGTAGCCACTGTCAGATATCCTTCGCTGTTTACAAGTGGGTATCTAATATGCCAAAGATGTCCCTGTTGCTCCGCATATTCGACCTCAGCCTCAGATAAGGCGGTTTTACAGGTAGGGCACCAGTTGATAATCCGGCTTCCTTTATAAATCAGGCCTTTATTATAAAGATTGACAAAGGCTTCATTCACGGCTTTACTGCATCCTTCATCCATGGTAAAGCGTTCCCGGCTCCAGTCACAGGAGGCGCCCAGTTTTTTTAATTGATCGGTAATCCGTGTTTTATAAGTCAGGGCCCAATCCCAGGCACGTTCCATATAGGCATCCCGGCCAATATCTTTTTTAGTTTTGCCTTCTTCTTCACGAAGTTTATCGACAACCTTAACCTCGGTGGCAATACTTGCATGATCCGTTCCCGGCAGCCACAAAGCAGCATAGCCATCCATCCGTTTATATCGGGTTAATACATCCTGAAGGGTTCCGTCAAAGGCATGTCCCATATGGAGCTGACCGGTAATATTTGGTGGCGGCATAACAATGGTAAATGGTTTACCCTGGGGATGAACCTCAGGTTTAAAATACCCTTTTTCTTCCCAGTGTGCATAGGTTTTATCTTCAACTTCTTTTGGGTTATATGTTTTCGACATTTCTTTTTTCATAATTCACTCACCTGCTGATTTCAATAGTCTTTTTTTATTGTGTTTTATTAAATCCTGACATAGCTCTATGGTTTTACTCATGGAGTGTTTCGCAGCTTCTTCAGACATATTCTCAGACATCCGTTTGATAATATATTTATTTTCAAATAAGAAATCAACCATGGAGGTCAGATCCTTAATCTTGTTCACTTTAATGGCCATGCCACCATCGACCAGGTAATCCGCATTTTCCTCTTCCTGGCCAGGGTAATAGAATGGAATAATCATCGGAATATTTTTAACAATGGCTTCGGTGGAGGTTAGTCCTCCTGGTTTAGAAATAATTGCATCTGACATATCCATTAATTCTGAAATATTGTTAACAAAACCATGGATTTCCACAATCTTATTTGTTGATGGTTCCCGGCTGTTAATATTGCGAATCTCCTTCTCGATTTTCACATTTTTACCACAGACGACAATGATTCGAATCTTGTCCCTGACTTTTAGCAAAGAGGAAAAGGCTTTTTCCATTTGTTTGGTTCCCAAACTTCCGGCCATTAATAAAATGGTTCCGGCTATATCTGTTTTTTCCTTGGGATCAAGACGATTATTTTTAAGAAAAGTTTGCCGAATAGGAATGCCATAGGGATAAATAATATCAGGGGCAATCCCTTTATCGATCATAGTTTGCTTGGTATAGTCACTGCCTACGATATAAGCATCAATCATTTTTTTGAGATAAAGGGTATGAATCTTATAATCGGTGACGATTGATAAAACCGGTACATCAAAGGCATGATGCTCTTTAAGTGTCCCGAGAACATTGGTAACAAAGGGATGGGTAGTAATGATCAAATCAGGATTGCCGGCACGAATCAAGGGGACAATTTCCGGGTTCATAATTCGTGTCAGCACCTGGAAAATTCCTTGTTGGAAGCGATTCATATTATTAAACTGATTATACATCTGTTCATAGAGTTTTGGAACATTGATCACTATTTGCTCATACCCTTTGGTGATCAGGCGATCAAGGGTTACGTTGCTTTCTTTAAAAGCATCATAAACCTCTGTGTTCATACCAGCTTCATCCAGGGATTCTTTTAAAGACTGTGCTGCTAAATTATGGCCAGCACCGGTGGATGCTGTAAAGATAAATACCTTCGGCATAGTTTACCCCTTGCCTAATCTTCAAAATCTTTAGTAAAAAGATAATTAACCCGCATTAATTTTCCGCCAAGGGCCTCTTCTCTTCTTTTTTCAACAAAATAGATGCCACCAAAAACTGTTAACATTCCTGCTGTAATTGCAAATAATCCGACCAATATTTTTTTTAACATGTAACCCTCCAAATATGACTGGGTCAACCAATCATTTTATTTTTTTTTACACTATCGCTGATAAATACAGTTCCGATCTCTTTGCCTGCTAATATTTCATAAAGGATATTAGATAATTCTCCTGAGGCAATGACCATATCAATGCCACATGCTGTAGCGTGCTTTGCTGCCTTTAACTTTGTAACCATGCCGCCTGTTCCCTGGCAGGAGCCGGCAGACCCGGCAGTTTTCATAATATTACGATCAATAGTTGTCACTGTTTTAATGAGTCTGGCATCCTCATTCAATGATGGATTCGCATCATAAAGCCCAGCCACATCTGATAAAATGATCAAAAGATCGGCTCCCACAATATCTGCTGTCATTGCCGAAAGAATGTCATTATCACCAAAGCATTCCTCTAAAATTTCATCAGTGGCGATACAGTCATTCTCATTGACAATGGGAATAATTCCCCGTTCAATAAGAGCACTAAAGGTATTCATCGCATTATTACGTTTAATAGAATGCTTGAACACATCTTTGGTTAATAAGATTTGACCCACGGTTTGATTGTACTCATCGAAAAACTTATGGTAAATCTGCATTAACAATCCCTGTCCCACAGAAGCAGCCGCCTGTTTTTCCCTCAGTTCTTTGGGGCGTTCCTTCATATTCATACGATTCATACCGGCGCCAATGGCACCTGACGAAACAAGAACCATTCTCTTACCACTATTTTCAAGATCGGTTAATACTCTGGCGAGGTTATCCAACTTCTTAAAATCAAGGGTTCCATTGGGATGCGTGACTGATGTCGTCCCCATTTTCACAACAATGGTTTGTGCATCTTTTATTTTTTCTCGCATTAAAACCTCCTAAGCCTTGTAACTTTGTTTATTAT
Source organism: Acetobacterium sp. (assembly GCF_036508315.1). Taxonomy (GTDB): domain Bacteria; phylum Bacillota; class Clostridia; order Eubacteriales; family Eubacteriaceae; genus Acetobacterium. Next base: position 17,442 of record NZ_DATCHP010000053.1, read on the forward strand.
ATCAAACAAACACCAAACATCAAAATACTTTTTATGGTTTAGCTGCACCCGGTGGTTGTTCCACAGTCTAAACAAATCTTGCAAGTGCCGTTTCGCATCATTCTGTCGCTTCCGCATTGGCTGCATGTTTCACCATAAAGGGTTTCTGCCTGAGTGTTTTTATTGTATTCTGTTACCGCATGTCCATCAGACATTGACTTATGCACAAGATTTGCCTGGTTCATCATGGTAAAGACTTTAGGTTTAACCTGACAATTCGAAAAATCTCCATGCTCAATGTCAAGAACCTTGCTGATCAGGTCTGAAATTGAGGACGCAAATTTAATATAGGGATGGCGTGAAACAAAACCCGAAGGTTCATATTTTTGACCACGAAGCATTTTAGAAATCTGATCCGGTGGAATATTGTACTGCAGCATGTTGGAAATAGACTTGGACAGCGATGCCAGTAAACCCTTGACCACGGTTCCTTCTTTGTCTGTTGAAACAAAAATTTCAGCAATACCGCCATCCTCATAAAACCCGATGGTAATATAAAGCTCAATATCACTTATTTTTGCTGCATGGGTTCGGCTTAAACGCATACCTTCCGGGCGAATACGATTAGGCACTTTACTGGATCCTTCTTTTACCAGTTTGAGAAGTTCATCGTAGGTATAATCCTCAAGCGATTTTTCAGAGTCTTCTGCCATTCCTGAACTCAAAGGCTGGGATGCTTTACAGGCATCCCGATAAATGGCAATGGCCTTGGTTCCGGTCCGATACGCCAATAAATTAATATTTTCAACATCCTCAACACTTGCGTCATTCGGCAGATTAACGGTTTTTGAAACGGAACCGCTGATCATTGGCGTAATGGCTGACACCATTAATACATGACCCATCGGAGCAATGGTATTTGCAGTATCGAAAATAGGTATATGTTCTGATTTAATATGGGGAGCGCCTTCGACGCCTTCATGGAGGCAAAAGCCATTGTCGTCTTTTTCAATCATGTAAGTCAGGATATCACTGATTTCCTGGGAGCTGTAGTCTAAATTTTCCAGAGCAATTTCCATCACCGGGTTCACCATTTCCATGGAACCCCCGCCAATAAGTCTTTTGAAAACCACATGATTATAAAAAGGTTCCACTGAGGTTGCGCCACAATCCATAGCAAAAGAAATAGTGCCTGTGGGAGCTATTGCCGATACCTGAGCATTGCGATAACCATAGGCTTCCCCGGCTTCCTCCGCGAGTTGCCATGCTTCTTTAAGCTGACGGCTGATTGCATTGAAGCCCATTTTTTTCAAGAGCGGATGATTAATCTTTAATGGTTCATAATGAAGTCCTTCATAGCCATCGGTTCTTGCACCGGCAACCCGGCTATGATTACGAATGACTTTCTTCATATGTGATTCATTAATGGCATACATTGGAAATGCGCCAACTTTTTCTGCCATTAATCCGGAAACGTAATAAGAGACCCCAGTCATCAAACCTGTTATACTTGCAATCAGGGTTCGGCTCTCAGGTGAATCATAGGGGTATCCTAATGCAAGAAGCAAAGATGCTGCATTGGCAATACCAAGACCCGTTGTTCTGAATAAATAGCTTTTTCTTGCAACGTCTTTTGTCGGAAACTGTCCCTGATAAATAGAAGCTTCCAAGGTGCACTGGATCAATCCCACTAAATGAACATATTCCTCGGTTCTAAAACTATTGTCATCAGGGTTATAAAACCGGAAAATATTTATGGATGCCAGATTGCAGGCGGTGTCATCCAGGAAGGCATATTCAGAACAGGGATTGGTTGCATTGATCCGGTTTCCCTTTTCGCCTACCACACCATTTTCTCC
>NZ_DATCHP010000054.1:0-3434 GCF_036508315.1 Acetobacterium sp.
ATACCTATAAAAGGGGTGATCTTCAACAATTACCATGGCGGGATGATGGAAGAAGATAACATAAAAATAGTGGCAGAAATGACTGAAATACCAATTGTTGGACAGGTTAAAGTTGGGGATACTGAGTTGGATATGAGTATCTGAAGCCGATCATCATCGATCATGGGAAAGGCGTTTTTTTGTATGATAAAAACGGCAAGGAATACATTGATATTATAAGCTCAGGTGGTGCAATCTTTTAGGGCATTGTAATCCTAAAATTAATAAGGCCATTAAGCGCCAATTAGACCGTTTGAACCATGCACAATTTATGCACATCAGGAACAACATGGTAAGCTTAATAGACATTTTAGTGAAAAAAATAGTGTGTAAATAAAAAAAATTGAATAATTGGATTGAGAAAACGAATGAATTTCTTGCGAATTGCATATTAGAGCCGTTTCGGCTCTTTTTTTGTTTGATGAATACCTTGCGTATGCACGACAATTTTAATGAAATTATAAATACTTACCCTTATAGAGGGTGCTTTACAATTTTTTGACGTAGAATCCAGGGAAAAGCAATTGACCGGTGCTTTATGTACTTGCCTTAACTGCCTGCATTGTATGACATCATATACGTCTTCGTCATGCCACTCTGCCTAATTACATTTGTCCTCTTCCCGCGCCTCCGGCTTAACTCCCGAGGCTTTTTTCGTGTCAGCATTACTGCTTGCAGGTCTTTCACCCTGGGCTACGCTGTCGCTAGGCCTAAGGCTAAATTTACGTTTAATGCCTGCCCAGGCACTGGCAGAGCGAGTGGCTGAATTAGTTTTTTGCAGACTCCTAGATATAAATTTCCGGGACTTCAGGTTTTATGTGAAAATGCTATTTATAGTGATTTTTTGTTTTTTGCTGCTTTAGTTTAATCCTATTGAGGGTATATACATCAAAATAAGGTCATCGAGAATCAAGTATGACTTTGAATAAAACAAGGGCCTCTTTGATTGAAAGACAAAGAAGGAGGGGGTGTAAGACATGAGTAATGATTTTTGCAGGAACGCTCAGGAAAAAGTAAATTTACAAACGTACCAGAGGAAATTATCGGATATCATCGAATTTTTGCCAGATGCGATTCTGGCCATTGATAATGAGAAGCGAGTGATCATTTGGAATAATGACATTGAGACAATGACGGGTATTCCTGCCACGGAGATGATTGGTAAGGGTGCATATGCTTATAGTATCCCGTTTTGTGGGGAGGCACAACCCCAGTTGATGGATTTGATTTTTCAGGATGATGATCAGATTGCATCCAGGTATTCGAAGCTCACCCGTGAAGGTGATGTGATTAAAGCGGAAGTATTCTGCCCGGCCCTCTACAATAATAAAGGGGCATGGGTTTATACTATGGCATTACCAATCTATGATCAGTTCGGGAACACTATTGGTGCCATTGAGAGTATTCAGGATATCAGTGAGCATTTGCAACTGATGAATGAATTGAAATCAAAAAGCAGGTTTATTGAAGCACAGGCAAATGCATCCCTTGACGGGATACTGATCGTTGATGAGAATCAGAAAAGGATTCTCACTTTTGAATGAAAAGAATTCATTGGAAACGACGTTGCAATCGGTTGGAGATGAGGTCATATCCACCGACAATAAAGGAAAGATTGTGCTTCTGAATAAAATTGGGGAGTTGCTGACCGGCTGGACCCAGGCAGAAGCATTAGGAAAACCCATTGAAGAAGTTTTTAATGTCATTAACGGGTATACCGGTGAAAAATCCGATAATATCGTGAATAAAGTTCTGAGTATGGGAAGAATTGTAGAACTTTCAAATCATCTGATTCTGATTTCTAAAGATGGTAGCCACCGGCCAATAGAGGATTGTGCAGCACCGATTTTAGAAGAAAATGAAAAAATCAGCGGCGTAGTCGTTGTATTCAGAGATGTTTCCGAAGTAATGAGAAGACAGGAAGAAATCCGCTATGTCGGTTATCATGATTTTTTAACAGGACTTTTTAACCGCAGGTTCTATGAAGAAGAGTTAGTGCGGCTGGATACGAAAAATAACCTGCCGTTGACTCTTCTGATGGCAGATATCAATGGGTTGAAATTAATTAACGATACATTAGGTTATGTGGTGGGGGATGACGTCATTAAAAAAGTTGGAAAAAAAATTTCCGCTGGGTGCCGGGGGAATGATGTTGTATCAAGACTGGGTGGGGATGACTTTATTATCATTCTACCCAAAACCGATGCAGCTGGTGCGGAACGTATCATTAAACGCATCAGAGATCATGAACCGGAAGAAAAAGTTGTTGCTTTTAAAATTTCAATTGCATTTGGCTATGCAACTAAAAATGATGAGAAAGAAAGCATTCGGGACATTTTCAGACAAGCAGAAAATGATTTGAATCGGCATAAACTCTATCAAAATTCCGGAGAAGTCTCCAAAACCGTTGATCTTGTGATGCAAACACTCTATGAAAAAAATAACCGGGAAATGCTGCATTCAAAAAGAGTCAGTGAAATTTGCGAAGCAATTGCCCTTCATATGGGCTTTGATACAGAAATGGTCAATCAAATCAAGTTGGCAGGACTCGTGCATGATATCGGGAAAATAGGGATCGATGAAAATATCCTCAACAAGCATGGGAAATTAAATCATGCCGAGTGGAAAGAAATCCAAAGGCATCCGGAAATTGGTTATCGCATTTTAAATTCCTCAGCTGAATTTATGGAATTGGCGATGTATGTTCTGCAACATCAGGAAAAATGGGACGGCCAGGGATATCCGTTGGGGCTTAAGGGCGACAATATTTCAGTACAGGCACGGATTATCGGGATAGCGGATGCTTATGATGCAATGACGAGTTACCGAACTTATGGTGATGCACTCAGTGAAGAAGATGCCATTGAGGAAATAAAAAAATGCTCAGGGTCGCAATTTAATCCGGAAATTGCCAGAATATTTGTTGAAAAGGTCATGGGAAAAGTATGGTAACAATTAACAAACTATAAATTAGGATAAAAGAAGAAGAGTGATAAAAAATGACACGTAAAGAAAGCACACTGTGGATTCTCAGAGAAAATGAAGACTTGATTGCGGAGCAAATCGTAAATCAACAGTTGATGTGTTTATTCCGCCTAACTGCTATCATGCGTTTTATTGTGTTTACTATTATTTTTTTCGGGTATATTGTGTAATGTGCATACTTAATCATTTATAGATTTAATGTGTTTTAACCGTTGTTTAATAGAAAAACACGAAGGAGTTTATTCCATGAAAAACTTTAAAAATAATATCACCTCCTATTTCAAGGAAAATTCAAGTGCACTAGACATTGCTAAACGAAAGCAAAGAGAAAAAATCCTGTGTATTCGAGAAGAGCGCTATCGGATTATTTTAGAGCAAACCGATGACATTCTTTATGAATGGAATTTCAC
>NZ_DATCHP010000055.1:0-71904 GCF_036508315.1 Acetobacterium sp.
CCGCTGACATTTCAAGCGGTTTTATTCCGTAGGTCATCCCTCCAAGAGCTGTTGCAAGGTAATAATCATCGTCTTCAAAGGTTGAGATTCCCATTGTCTGCATAAAGGCAATTGCGTTTGAAGGTCCAATTTTATCAAAGACCTTAACTGAAGGAATATTATAGGAATAGACTAAAGCCTGTCTCACGGTAACATTTCCGTGATAAACTCCGCCGTAGTTCTTAGGGGCGTATCCGCCAAAATCAGTATAGGCATCCAGAATTTTAGTTGCAGATGTTATTAAACCTTTATCTATGGCTGCTGCATAATAGAGGGGTTTAATATTAGACCCCGGCTGTCTCGGGGTATCTGCCATGTCAATCTGGGTATTCCCGCCATAATAGGCTCTGACACTGCCATCTAAATCAGTGGTGACAACACTCCCTGTTTCAGTATCCAGGCCGTTTTTATCCAGGCCGGTTGTCAGACTGTCAATGGCATCTTTCTGATAAACAGAGTTAATGGTAGTATAGATACGGTAACCACCGCTGGCAATGTTTTCTTTAATATAGTTAATTGCCTGCTCCTCGGTGATTCCCCGTTCCTGCATAACAGCTAAAACCTGGGTTTTAGCATATTCATTCAGTCCTTTCCCGATGAATGCTTCATAACCATCCACAATCTGATTATCATTATTGATGGTTTCCGGGTCTCTGATCGTAATTTCTGTGGCTACCGCCGCATCGGATTCTTCCTGGGTGATATATTTTTCTTTGACCATTCGCTGTAATACCTGGCGTTGCCGTTTTTTTGCGGCTTCAAAGTGAGTGTTTGGCGCATAGGCACTTGGTGCCTGGGGCAGCCCGGCAAGCATTGCCGCTTCTGCCAGGTTTACCCCTGAAGCACTCTTATTAAAGTATGCTTTTGCGGCTTCTTCAATCCCGTAAGCGCCGGATCCAAAGTAGTATTCATTAAAATACATCTCCAGGATCTGCTGTTTTGTATATTTTTGTTCCAATTGCAGTGCAATGGAAATTTCCTTTAATTTGCGGGTCAATGACTGATTAAAGGTTTGTTCTGTGGCAATATCCGACAAAAACAATACTCTGGCCAGTTGCTGGGTAATGGTGCTGGCGCCCTCCCCATTGTTTTTATTTATGATATTTGCAAAAAACGCACGGGCAATCCCAAAAAGGTCAATGCCGGAATGATCGTAGAATCGGGAATCCTCAACAGAAATGAGTGCCTGTTGCAGTTGAACCGGAATCTGATCGAGGGTTACATAGGTACGGTTTTTTGTATACAATTCAGCAATCAACACATTATCCTGCGAATAAATTTCTGTTTTTTCTTTAACCTGATATTGATAGTCAGAAATATCCATCTGCTTAGCAGCATAAGCAGTATAAGCAGCCTCAATTGTATAAACAGCCCCAGCACCTATAATTGCCAGGATCAGCAGGACGACTGAAATCTTAATACCAATACGGATTTTTTTCTTCTGGTTTTTCATTTCTTTAGTTTGTTTTCTGCTCATCTTAGCACCTTTTTCTTTTCATATTTTCCAGGATTATTTCTGATGTCTTTTAATTCATTAACGATGGCTCTTTGCTTCGAAACCACCCTAATGGGTGCACATTAAAGCCTCCTATTGATTATTTTACCCAATCTTTTCCTAAAACTTCTTCAATAAATATCCTTGAAATGGTTGGATCAAACTTTGTGCCTGAACATCTTTTTATTTCATTAATGGCTTCTTCTTCACTTAATGCATTGCGAAACATCCAATCACTGGTCATTGCATCAAAAGCTTCTGCAATAGAAATAATCCTTGCCGGCAACAAAATTTCTTCGTCTTTTAGACCTTTCGGATAGCCTTCCCCGTTCCATTGTTCGTGATGTTGCAGAATCTGATCGGCTATTTCCGAAAATTCATTCGCTGAACTCAGTATTCGATATCCTATTTCAGGATGTTTCTTGATTTCATTCCATTCATCCGGAGTTAACTCTCGAGGGTTGTTCAAAATTTCATCCTTAATTCCTATTTTCCCGATATCATGCATCAGACCTGCTGTTCTGATCTGAATGACAGCATCTTTATCAAAATTCATTTTGGCTGCAATCAATTCGCAGATTTCACTCACCCTTATTGAATGCAAATGCTCCCTTTTGCTTTTTTCATAGAGGGTGATCATGATGAGTTCAATTGTTTTTCCTCTGAGGCTGGGACTTTCACAAAGCTTGTTTCGATACATATGCTCTTCCGCTTTTTTAAATATCTCCTGAATATTTTCTTTCTCTTTTTCTTTTGTTGCATATCCAAAGGCAATGGAAATATCACTCCCCCCTACTTTCTCTTTTGAGGACAACGTTTTTATGCGTTTAATAATTTCCTCAGTTTCTCTTCCATTGGTTTTAGGTAAAATAATAACAAACTCATCCCCTCCGTGCCTGGCAAGGATGTCATCAGATCGGCATCCTTTTTTCATCACTTCTGCCGCTTTTTTAATGAGTACATCTCCCACGGCATGTCCAAAAGAATCATTAATGAGTTTCAATCCATTAACATCACCCATGATCAGAGATAACGGCAGGTTTCTTTTTGTATCAAGTCTTTTTAATTCTTCGACGTAAAATCTCCGATTATAGATTCCAGTGAGTTGGTCGTGAAAACTTAAATGAAGGATTTTTCCTTTCTCTTCATTCTGAAAGGCGAGCTCTTTATTGGCGATGATTAATTCAGCGGCCCGTTTTTCCTTCTCTTCGTTTTGAAAGGCGAGTTCTTTATTGGCTATGACTAACTCCGCAGCCCGTTTTTCTTTTTCTTCGTTTTGAAAGGCAAGCTCTTTATTAGCAATGATTAACTCTGTAACCCGTTTTTCTTTCTCTTCGTTTTGAAAGGCGAGTTCTTTATTGGCTATGACTAGCTCCGCAGCCCTGTCTGCCTTTTCTCTGACTTCAAAGGCAAGCTCCTTATCCGCAATGACTAGCTCCGCAGCCCTGTCTGCCTTTTCTCTGACTTCAAAGGCAAGTTCCTTATCCGCAATGACTAGCTCCGCAGCCCTGTCTGCTTTTTCTCCGACTTCAAAGGCAAGCTCCTTATCCGCAATGACTAACTCCGCAGCCCTGTCTGCTTTTTCTCCGACTTCAAAGGCAAGCTCCTTATCCGCAATGGCTAACTCCGCCGCCCGTTGTTTTTTCTCTTCTTTTTCATAGGCAATTTCTTTATTCGCAATGACTAACTCCGCAACCCTTTTTTTGACTAATAGTTCAAGATTATTTTTTAAATAGAGCAGTTCATTTTCAGCTTTTCGTGTAGCAGTAATATCTCTTGCTGTTGCAAAAATGCCGATTGTTTTTCCTGCATCGTCTTTGTATACTGATGCATTATATAAAACAGGGGTTGTGTGTCCATTAATATTCTTGAGTTCAAGTTCATAATCAAAGACCATCCCTTCTCTGAATGCTTGTTGATATCCGGCTTTTGCTTTCCCGGGCTGGGTAAAATAAGCTGAAAATTCTGTCCCAATTAACTTTTCTCTGTGAAGTCCTGTGGCATTTTCCATAGCAGCATTCACATCTGTGACAATACCGTCCGGTGCTATTGTTACAAGGGCGTTTGGGCTTACTTCAATTAAATTACGATTATATTTTGAAATACTTTTCAGCGCTGCATTTTCGGCTTCGGCTTGCTTTATAGCAATCATCAGCTCTGCTATCTGTTTTTCATTTTCCTCTTTTTGAAAGGCGAGCTCTTTATTGGCAATGATTAACTCCTCAGTCCGTTTTTCCTTCGCTTCGTTTTCTTTAAGTCCCGTTTTCATTGACTCTGTTGTCGGCTCCCCCACTGGCTGTTTGTAAATATTGTCACCCATAAAACTGCCCTCCAATTTATTTAGTAACTTTATTAAAGTCTTTTGCTTTTCGTTATGATGCCCATCTAATTCTTGACTTGACTAATTATAAACCACTTCAAGCACCTTGTAATTCAATAAGCAACACGCCACCATTTTTTTATCTTTCTTTATTTACTGTACTACCCCTTTCAGCGAAATATTATCAAGTAGTTTATATTTATATCCGTATAAAAACAGCAGCTTATTTTATCCTTCAGACCATTAGCTTGAACATGCCTCGCAAAAAAAAGAGAAACCCAGAAAGGTTCCTAAAATTCAACGTTATTTATAGCTGGTTCACGGTTTGAAAACGAACCTTGATTTTATACTGTAGAGGTGGGTAGTACCCGCCAGCAGACGTGGGTGTTTGAGCTCAAGGTTAGCAGGCGATTAATAATCGCCCCTACGTTTTTTGAGCTGGCGATTAATAATCGCCTCTACTCTTCTTTCATGTCAGCAATCTTGTTTTTTATGGTTTCATACGGGTATCCCCGACCCATAAGACTTTTGGTAATGCGATATTCCAAGTCTTTTCCTTTGTATCCCTTATTTTTATGGGTTCTTTCGTATTTTTCATAATCCCGGTTAAGCTTATCCATTTCTTTCATCTGTTTTAGTGCAACCTCGTCCTCAGATAATTCTATGGCCGCTTCCTCCAAATCCAGGGTTCGAATGATCCCGGAGATCATATCCGAAGGATATCCCATTCGACTTAGCTTGTCATAAAGTTTTTTGCGTTTTTGCTGGACAGTTTGACCTTTTAACTTTTCAACGTTTTTTTCCGCAAGAGCTTCACAGCATATAAGCTCTTCCGCTCTTGGAAAAAGATCCTCTAAGCTGAGTAATAAATCGTCACTGATACCTCGTCTTCCCAGATCCTGGCGTATTCGTTTAGATCCGTAACGGGTCACCTGGCGATTATATTCCACATAATTTTTAAGATAGATCTCATCATTCACATAGCGATACTCTCGCAGCTTACCCATAACATGATCAATGGTTTCCTCTTCCATGTTTTTTTTCTTAAGATATTCAACCATTTCACTTTCTGTTCTGGCCTTGAAGGATAAATATTTTACTGCCAAATCCATGGCCTTCTGATTTTGATTTACTTTCATTAACTTCCTCCTTAAAAAACAAAATCACCAACATCCATTTGCTGGTGATTTCACATTTTGTCTAAAGATAAAATAACACATTTTCCTTATTTCATCTTTCCTTTAATGGATGATAGTACTGCTGCAAAATCCTTGGTCTCAGACAAAAGAATCGTTTTTTCAGTATAACGAATATTATTGGCATTAGGATAAAGATTCTGATAGGTTTTAATAATGCTTTGTGCCTCTTCAACGGATGACACCGCACCTATTTCCTGATCACTTATTAAAATAATCGCACCATTGGTATAAAGATCAATGTCACTATTAATTAAAACCCGGGTACAAGTTTCAAGATCCATAGGATTTTCAACCCTACCTTCCACAAGTTCAAAACCATTACCAAGAACAATATTATCATTATTGTAACTTCCCCGGAGACTTCCTTCTATACCCTCAACTGCAGTCTTGAAAATTCCTGTTGTTCGAACACAGCCAAGACTTTGACCATTGTAAATAATTTCATAGCCCCGTGTCTGAGCATTCACAACTCCCACCGTCATTATAACAATTATAAGGGTAATGGTTAATATTGTCGTACGCATTTTTTTTCGTTGCCTTATTTTTTTTCTTATTTCCCGTTCGAGTTTTACATCCTCGTGCATATCTTTACCCCTTGTTATTTTTTGTTACATAATGTTTACAATAATATTATCATACTTGTTTTTTCCCGACAAGTTTTTTCTGGAAATTCCATAAAAAAAGATGCCTGATCAAAGGCATCTTCTTTTATAGACATAATAATAATATCTATTCAGATGATAAATCATTGTCATTAAAATTAGATTTAGATCTTATACTCGGTCTCCGGTGTTAACATTAATATAATTTTGGATTGGCTGTGCTATGCCATTCAGTCTTATTTCAAAATGAACATGGTTAGCTGTGGATGATCCTGTGGATCCCATACCACCAATTTTTTGGCCTTGGGTTACTGTTTGACCTGCAGAGACATCTAAACTACTGAAATGTCCATATAAGGTTGAATATCCATTGCCATTATCAATGATGATGCATTTTCCATAACCACCATTCCAATCAGCTGAGATCACCTTTCCTGATACCGAAGCATAAACAGGTGTTCCAGCACTGTTTAAAATATCTACTGCAGCACCAGTGTAGTGATTGCTATAATATCCACCATCATAATTTCGAAAGATTTCTCCAATAAGACCACTGGCTGGAAGCTCAAATTCTGACTGGGGTGTTTCCGCTGCCGCTGCTTTATCTGCCGCTGCTTTATCTGCCGCTGCTTTATCTGCTGCTACTTTATCTGCTGCTACTTTATCTGCTGCTACCTGATCTGCTGCAACTTTATCTGCTGCAACTTTATCTGCTGCAACTTTATCTGCTGCCGCCTGATCTGCTGCAACTTTATCTGCTGCTGCCTGATCTGCCGTTACTTGATCTGCTGCTGGAGTTTCAACTGCTGCAGGTGTTTCTACCGCTGGCGGGGCTTCCACTGCTGGGGTTTCCACTGCCGGGGCTTCAACTGCCGGAGTTTCCACTGCTGGCGTTTCCACTGCCGGGGCTTCCACTGCCGGAGTTTCCACTGCTGGGGTTTCCACTGCCGGGGCTTCCACTGCCGGGGTTTCAACTGCCGGGGTTTCCACTACTGGCGTTTCAACTACTGGCGTTTCAACTACTGGCGTTTCCACTGCCGGGGTTTCTATAAAGCGTGCTTCTTCAAATGGTGTTTCCACTGCTGCAGGTGTTTCCACTGCTGCAGGTGTTTCTGCTGCTGCAGGTGTTTCTGGCGCTGCAGGTGTTTCTGCTGCTGCCGGGGTTATAGCTGTTGTGATCGTTTCCGATTCATTACTGTCTGTTTCAGGCGCTTTTGCCTGGCTTGCTGAATCAGTATCTGAAATGACCTCAACAACCTGTTCAACACTTAGGCGCTCAGTGGCCCTTCCGGGACGCACTTCATAATCGGTATTTTCATCAACAGGGGTTGCAACTTTTCCTTCATCAATCCGACTCAAGGCCATTTTGAAAATTTCAGGATTTTCCACATACCCAATACTGTTTCCTTTATAAATAATCTCATAGGCTTTTGTTTGGGCATCCACAACCCCTGCTCCGGCTAAAACTAAGAAAGCACTAACAACAACTGCAGTACTTCGCATTTTAAAAGACTTGCTGGTGCGACGCTTAGGACTGACATGCGTTTTCTCATGAATTTCAACTTTTTCGGTTGTTTGGTTAAATTGGAACTTCTTTAACCATTCTTTAATTTGCGAGAAATATTTCTCAATATTATTCATGTATTCTCCTTGTTACAGTTTCTTTACAAGAATAATACCACAATAATTTTATTTTTACAAGTTCTTTGTTTTTCTTCTTAAAACAATTTAGTTTTATGTTATAATTTTATAGAAAAATAATTAAACACTGGACGGTGACAAATGAAAGCTATCAAAATAAACCCCTTAACCAGCACAACCCCTTTACAACTTGTTTTTTTTCGCGAAATTAATAATACCCCCTTAGTAAAATGCTTTTCGAAGATCTTAAGTGAATCCGAGAAATCCCCTGATAATAAGCCATCTCCCGAATTAGTCGAGGCTTATTATCATTTAAAATCAATCCTTATACAGGACTATATGGAACCAGAACAATCTCTGGCTAAACACCCGGTCGGAAAATCCATTTGGCAGTATTTTTTACTTAAAAACATTTTTAATGACGTAAACGCACTCACTTTGTTTTGTGAAACCCAGCTTATGGAAACGAATCATCATTTCTATAACAGTATGTTACAGGATGTTAGTATTTTATTACAAATGTTAAATTTCCAATGGGAAATCTTTTTAGATGAATATTCCATAGACTCCGAAAATATTTTAGCAAAAGAAACATCTTTATTAAGTTCACAGAATACCCCCTTAACAGAAGCGATTCAAAAAAATGATCCCAACCAATTTCTTAGTGCATTAAATCACTTTATATATGAAAACGGCCTGGGTATTTTTTTGAATAATGCTTCCTTTAAAGTTAATGCGTCAGGTCAGCTTGTTCCCATTAGCAAAGAAACGAACCAAACCATGGATGATTTAATCGGTAATAACCTTCAAAAAACAGAAATCATTAACAACACTCAGGCTTTAATTGATTATGATCAGGGACTTAATGTATTACTCCAGGGAAGCATGGGCACAGGAAAATCCTCAACTGTTCTCGCACTGCTTCATACCTTTCGTAACACCCGACTAAAAATCATCGAAATAAAAAGAGACCAGCTCTCTCAGATTCCCCATCTTTTTAAGCAACTGGGGGATCGCTCTTACCCATTTATTCTTTTTATTGATGATCTCACCTTTGAAACCAGAGATAATGAATACAAAATTCTCAAGGGAGTCCTGGAAGGATCCCTTGAGAAAAATCCCAGTAATATTCGTATTTATGCCACCTCAAACCGACGACATCTCGTTGAGGAACGTTTTAGCGAACGGGAAGATGCCGTAAACGCCCGGGAAGTTTTAGAAGAAAAGCTTTCTCTCAGCAGTCGTTTTGGCTTGGTACTTACCTATTCCACCCCAAACCAGCAGGAATATCTGTGCATCGTCAAGGAGTTGGCAAAATCTTTTGGTGTAATCATGGATCCATCTGAGCTTGAATCTCGGGCAATTATGTGGGAACGTCGCCATATCAATACCTCTGGCCGTACTGCCGAGCAATTGGTCCATTATTTATTAAGCGAACAAAAACGCCTGGAATTGAAGCATTAATCATTCTTCATTCCAACCCAGTATTTTTATTAATCGCAGATCTGAATAACCATAAGCACTGGCTGGATAATTAATCCGGTCAGTGGTATTGGAATTAACCAGATAGTCTAAAACATTTCCCTGATCATCCATTACCACCTTGGTGATAATCACTGAATGAACCCACTCCCCATTGTTTCCGTATTGAAGAATATCCCCGGCGCAGCCGCTAAAAATATCTTCATCCACCGCTGCAGCTAGTCCATAACCGGTGTTTTCGCTGGCATAGGCATAAAACTCAGGCACCCCTGCCCAGGCAGGACTTCTCCCACTGGAAACCTCATCAATAGCGACGGTTTCACCATACCATTTCCATTGGGTATCAATATCCCCATAATAATCCATGGGAATTCCTCCGGCAACCAAACACTGTGAAATAAAATTATTGCAATTACCGCCATAATCATCATAGGCAGTATAATCATCCTCATTTCGAATCACCTCAACAGGATCAACCCAGGTTATTGCATAGTCAACCGCATCTTTTGAATTATAACTGTTTTCAGCAGAAGTATCTGTTGTTTTTTCATCTGTTCCATTGTACACTTCTTTTGCTGCAGTCAATTTAGCTATTACCGAAGATTCTTTTGCTGTAAGTTCGTCTACCAGTCTTTCTGAATAACCATATTCCTGGATAGTTTCCTGTATCAATATAAAAACATCCTCTTCCTTAGTATGTTCTACAATTGCATAGCCATTAATGCCTTTTTCAAGAAAAAAAGTGTGCTTTATTCCACTGCTTGAAGAATCAACCTCTGAAATAAAAGCAAAATTAACCGTCTGATCTTCTAATACTGTCACTTCTATTAGCCCATCACTTTCAGTAACATCCGTAATGGATAATCCAACCAGATAATTGGTAATATGTAAATCATTGGTCTGATTTAATCTCAAATTAATGAGATAATCTAAAACACTCTGATTAATTTGAGCGTTTTCGCTGGTACTATCTTTAAATAATCCGGTAAGATCCGTGGATTTTAAATCTGCCAATGCATTGGTGTTCACTCTAAAATAGTCAAGAATCGACACAAGGACTTCGGCGTCAGTTTTGTCTTCTCCACTGCGAATAAAAATTTCATGAGCCTTATCTTCTGACTTCTCAGCCTTCACATTTTCACTGAAAGTATTTAATGCCTCCGAAAAGCTTGGGCTATTTCTAAATAATGCCACCATCATTATTAATATCGAAAAAATTATAACAAGGCCAAATACAGCATCTTTTCTCATCTTTCTTTTCTTCGGCTCAATCTCTCTTTGTCTTTCGTCTATTTTTTATTATTATACCTATGTTATCTGAACATCTCGTGAAGAACAAGTGAAAAAACATAAAAAGACATAAAAAAAAACAGCTTTCGCTGTTAACTTCTGTAGTGGTGCCCAAAGGCGGAATTGAACCACCGACACGAGGATTTTCAGTCCTCTACAAATTATATTTACTAATACTAATTCAATTGCTCGTTGCTATTTCAAAAGCATGTGGTAGAAAAGAGTTTGCTTGACTAAGCGATTCACACCAAATCACAGATTTGGGTTCTCTGCTTATGCTTACCTTCCCGAGCTTTTTTGCTTTTTCATAAAAAAAAAACAGCTCTCGCTGTTAACTTCTTTAGTGGTGCCCAAAGGCGGAATTGAACCACCGACACGAGGATTTTCAGTCCTCTGCTCTACCGACTGAGCTATTTGGGCATCCTGTGCTCTATATAAAATTCGAGCCAAAAAAAATATGGTGGGCCTTCAGGGGCTCGAACCCCGGACCTACCGGTTATGAGCCGGTTGCTCTAACCAACTGAGCTAAAGGCCCCAAAAATTACTTTAATTACTTTTTAAAAAAATGGTCGAGGTGAGAGGATTCGAACCTCCGGCCCCATGGTCCCAAACCATGTGCGCTACCAAACTGCGCTACACCTCGATGCAACGTCCTTTATTGTATACTTTTCTGTTGTTCTTGTCAAGCGGTTTTTAACTTTTATATTTTTGCTTTTTTCGAAAAGTTTTTCCCGTTACGACTTGATTATTTTAGCATAGGTAGAGCCATAAATGCAAGTCTTTTTTTTAGGTATGGGTCTTTTTTTTGACTCATACCTAAACCATTAAATTATTATTGTTCAATCCTTCTTTAATACTCTTTTTTCTTTTTTTATCCATTGAAAACAATACCCTTCAATGGCCGAAATCAGCCATGTGAAAGACTTGATTAATGGATAGATAGCCATAGATAGTATAACCAAAATGGCAACCATGACCCCAGTGAATTCGCTTAGCTGTAATAGGAAGAAAAAGTTTTCCAGAAAAACAACAGAAAAAATAAAGCCTGCGGTCATAGCAAAAAATAATCCCCATCGCCCACTGTTCATTGGTTGGCACACTCTGAAAAGAATAATTAAACCGGCTAAGCCCGTAAGGATCACTGCAAGCGTTGAAATTTCCAGTCTGGTCAAAGGAACCAAACCGCCAAGAATCATAATAATAATGACATTAGTCACAATGGCCAGGGCCCCCGGCATGGATTTCATTAAAACAAATGCTAGAAAATTCCCGGTGACTCTGCTTCTATTGGACTCCAGGGCTAAAAAGAAAGCCGGTATTCCAATGGTAAGTGTGCTGATTAACGTAAGCTGTATGGGAACAAAGGGATAGGCTTCATTGGCAATAACAACAATGATCGCCAGCATAAATGAAAAAATAGTCTTTACTAAAAAAAGTGATGCCACGCGCCTGATATTATTAATCACCCGTCTGCCCTCGGCGAGTACCCGGGTTAGACTGGCAAAATTAGAATCCAAAAGCACTAACTGGGCAACCTGACGGGCTGCATCGCTTCCCTGCGCCATGGCAATGCTGCAGTCTGCATCCCGTAGGGCAAGAACATCATTAACGCCATCACCGGTCATTGCCACCGTATGGCCTGCTGCTTTCAGTGCGTTAATTAAAACCCGTTTTTGATTTGGCGTAACCCGTCCAAAAACCGAATAAATTGAAGCCGCCTCTTTTACATCCTCATCTGTAGTCAGTGTTGAAGCGTCAATATAATTATCTGATTCCCAAAGCCCGGCCCGTTTAGCCACCTGGGATACTGTCACTGGGTTGTCTCCGGAAATAACCTTTATGCGAACCCCTTGATTATGAAAATATTGCAGTGTTTTTTTCGCTTCAGGGCGAATCTTATCCCCCATGGGAAGCAGAGCAATGGTTTCGATGTTATCAGGCAATTCATAGTCACCTCTAAACGCGCTGTTAGAATACCCGATCATTAAAACCCGATTTCCCTGACCGGCATATATTTCAACCTTTTCCCGAATACTATGATATTGACTCCCTAGAATATTTTCTGGTGCACCAATCACATAAGTTCCGAATCCTCCAAAATTAGCCCCACTCCATTTCCGTGCTGAAGAAAAGGGAACTATTTTTTCGCAGCGCCATTGAGGTGGTTCACCTTTGAAATAGTCTTTTAAAGCTTTAAAAGTGGCATTGTCATCTTTAAGATTAGCAACCAGAGCCCGTAATCCCTGAACCGGATTCTTTTCATTCTGTAATATTTCCAAAGACAATACTTCCATATTACCTTCAGTGATGGTACCCGTTTTATCCAGACACAGCACGTCTACCCGGGCAAGTGTTTCAATACAATAAAGTTCCTGGACCAGGGTTTGATGATGTCCCAATCGGATAACGCCTACCGCTAAAGCCACACTGGTTAATAAGACTAGACCCTCAGGAATCATTCCAATCAATGCTGCTACTGTGGCAACTACCCCTTCTTCCAGGGTCAGCCCCTGGAGGATAATCTGATTGTACAATAATAAAATCCCAATAGGGACAATACCAATTCCAATAACCTTCATAATCAATCGGAGAGCACGCATTATTTCCGAATTTGGTTCCTTAATAACCTTGGCATCTTCTGCTATTTTTGAAGCGTAATTTTCTAAGCCAACTTTTGTCACTTGAACCGTTGCTTCACCGGAAACCACAAAGCTCCCTGAAAGAAGAGTATCCCCCAGGTGTTTCACAATTGGCTCTGACTCTCCGGTTAATAAGGATTCGTTGACTTCTATTTCACCCCTGATCACAATCCCGTCTGAAGGAATTTGTTTTCCCGGGGTTAAAATCAACACATCATCCAGAACAATGCTTTCAAAATTTATGACCTGTCGAATGCCATCCCTCAGGACAGTGGTCCGGGGCTGAGAAATCAAAGAAAGCTTGTCAATGGTTTTCTTTGCTTTTATTTCCTGAACAATACCGATAATGGTATTAATAATTACAATATTAATAAAAAGAAGGTTCCGATAAGACGCAACAAAAATAATCATACATGCCAGGACAATGTTAAGGATATTGAATAAGGTGAAGATATTATCCTTAATAATGGCGTTCATGGTTTTGGTTTTCGATGGTGGTTGAGAATTAACCTTGCCTTCTTTTATCCTTTCTTCTACCTGGGCCTGGGTTAAACCAAACTCAGGATTGATGGTTTTTTCCATGAGACCTCCCAGAAGTTTATTCGTAATCTAAATTATATCACCGCAATCTTAAATAATCATAGTGCTCACTTGACCAGGAATTCCCGGCTTATTAAATGGTTAGTTTGCTTTTTTTTACGAAAAAAAAGAAGCCTGTCATAACGACAAACCTCTCATTGTACTATTTATGAAATCAGGCTTTCCCTGACAACTTGATTCACAAGTTTTCCATCAGCACGACCTTTAACCTTCGGCATCAGGACACCCATAATTTTACCCATGTCTTTTGCGTCAACCGCTCCAGTTTCTTGAATTGTTTCATTCACAATAACCCTGATTTGATCAGCAGTTAGTTGTGCAGGAAGGTAACTCACTATTACTTCAATCTCTTCGTGAGCTTGCTGGATTAAATCGTCTCTTTGAGCCTTCTCAAACTCAACCAGGCTATCCCGGCATTGCTTAAGTTGTTTAGCAATAATCACAAGGATTTCTTCATCTCCCAATTCAACCATATTATCCTTTTCTACCTGTAAAACAGCAGCCCGGATCATGGTGATGGTGGATTTTCTAATCTTTTCCTTGTTTTTCATTGCAGTTTTTAAATCGGCTTGTAGTTGATCTTTTAATGCCAATTAGTCACATCCTATCTTTTTTTCATCTTTCTTTTTCTAGCTGCTTCTGATTTTCTTTTACGCTTTACGCTTGGCTTTTCGTAATGCTCTCTTTTTCGAATTTCAGACATTACACCCGCCATTGCTGTTTTTCTTTTAAATCTGCGCAATGCACTTTCGAGTGTTTCATTTTCTTTGATTTTTACTTCTGACATTTTTAACCCCCCCCTCTAATCTGTTCATGATTTCTGGAACTATTTTCTGACATGGTATGAGTCAACTTATATTATAAGCAAAATTTTGGTCGCTGTCAATTAATTATTCAACCTGGAGGCCATAAAAGTGGTCTTCCACCTAATAAATGATAATGCAAATGGAGTACTGTCTGATTTCCATCCTTTCCGCAATTATTTACCAGACGAAATCCAGTTTTTGCAATCCCTGTTTTTAATGCAATGCGATTGGCTACAATATGGATATGACTGATAATATCATCTCCTGCCAGTACGGTTAAAATTGAATCATGGTGTTCCTTAGGAATAATGATCACATGTACCGGTGCCTGAGGATTAATATCATTAAACGCCACTACCAGGTCATCTTCATAAATAAAATCAGTTGGAATTTCTTTTCTTGCGATTTTACAAAAAATGCAATCATCGGACATCTTTTTTCCTCCTTTTAAAAATTTTTTCCAGTCAATTTACGTGGGTGTCTTTGAGTATATAATACCCTAAGTTCTAAAATTGTACCATCGATTTTTTCTTTTGTGGTATACAATACCGGAATATAGTTTTCAGTATGTCCTTGGTGAGAATCTCCTTTGGTGTAATGCTCAAAAAGAACTTTGGCCTTAATTCCATCATTCTTTTTTAAAAACTCAATCTCCAGTTCCTGGGAAAGCTCACTCAGACGATGACTCCTGCTTATTTTCTCACTTTCATCTACCTGGTTGGGAAACTCTGCCGCTTTTGTTCCTTTTCTTGGAGAGTATTTAAAGACATGAATTTGATAAAATCCCACCATCCTGCCAAAATCCAGACTTTGATTAAATTCCTCTTGGGTTTCCCCTGGAAATCCTACCATCACATCGGTGGTCAAGGCAGCTAAAGGAAAGCGTTTCCTTATATTTTCTGCAATGGTCAGAAATTCAGCAGAGGTATAACGCCGACCCATTCGCTTAAGTACTGTGTCACTGCCACTTTGAAGTGACAGGTGAAAATGAGGGCAAAAACTTTCAATGGCCAGGAAACGATCCAAACGATCCTCGGTAATAAATTTCGGTTCAAGTGATCCTAAACGAATCCGTACCAGTCCGGGAATCTTATCCAGTTCCTCCATTAAATCAACAAGATCAAATCCATTTTGATCAAGGCCATAAGACGCGATATGTATTCCCGTGAGAATAATTTCCTGGTAACCCGCAGCCACTACCCGACATACCTCTGCGACGACATCTGCCTTAAGACGGCTCCTGATGGGTCCCCGGGCATAAGGCACAATACAATAGGTACAGAACTGATTGCATCCCTCCTGTATTTTAATAAAGGCCCGGGTTTTTCGTTTAACCTCGGAAATCACCAAAGGTTCGAAAACTTTCTCTTCCATTATATCAGAGACAAAATCACGTTGGGTCTGATCTTTTAAATGGGCATCAATATAATTGAGAATTTCCCCTCTGTTTTTAGTGCCGATCATCAAATCAACTTCCGCGATTTTTTCAACTTCTGACCGGGAAGCCTGGACATAACAGCCAACTGCGCAAATCATTGCCTTTGGATTTAGCCGCTTTGCCTTGCGCATCATTTTTCGAGATTTCTGATCTCCTAAATTAGTCACTGTACAGGTGTTGATGACATACACATCCGCAACTTCAGAGAAATCCACAAGATGATAGCCTGCACCCTCGAAAATTTCCATCATGGCTTCACTGTCATAGGTGTTAACCTTGCATCCCAGAGTCATAAAGGCTACATTTTTTTGTTGCACTGTCATATCGAGCTTATCCTTCCCTCCAGAAATTTAATTGGCTTAAAACAACCATCCCAGCGGTTTCAGTCCGTAAAATGCGATTTCCAAGAGAAACACTTTTCACCCCAGCCAACTGGCACATACTAACCTCCGTGGGATCGAAGCCCCCTTCAGGACCAATAATTACCCCAATATCAAGCGGTTTTCTAATCTCCTGCCCCTGACATAAACCTGTAAGCACTTCTTTCAGAGACTGTTTTTTCTCATCCTCATAGGCCAGAAGCAGCAAATCAAAGTGTTTTGCATCCTGAAGAATATCCTTTAATTCACTGAGCTCTCCGATAACCGGAATAATTCCCCGTTTTGACTGCTTCGCCGCTTCATAGGCAATGCGCTGCCAGCGTTCGATTTTTTTATCTTTTTTCTCTTTGATCTGTGAAACAGAGCGTTTAGACTGAAAAGGGACAATACGATTAACCCCCAGCTCCACACTCTTTTGGATAATCACTTCCATTTTAGATCCTTTAGGCAAGCCCTGAAACAGTGTAATACACATATCGGTTGTTTCCCCTTTTGAGAGAGAGGTTTCCGTGATCCTCCCGGCAATGGTTCCATCCCCAGGTGCTTCCAACACAACCCGGAAGTCCAGTCCCATGCCATCACAAACTTCAATGATTTCGCCTTTTTTAAGTCTTAAAACTTTGGTAATGTGTTTAAAATCTTCTCCGTCAATGTTGATTACACGATCATTGATTTGATTGGGGTTAACAAAAAAACGATGCATATTAACCTCTCTTTTGAGCAACCACGCCGACCCATTCACCCATTTGCTGAACATAGAGGATTTTAAAGCCTTCATTTTTAAGGGCAATCAGAACATCGGTGAGTTTTTCAATAATAATCCCGGAAGATATAAAAATACCATTTTCTTTAAGATATGGTTTAATAATTCCTGACAATTCCACAATGGCTTCGGCTAAAATGTTGGCAACAATCACATCCGCGACTTCATCAATAACGTCCAGCAGATTGCCTTCACGAATTTCAATCATACTCCCCAGGTCATTGAGCTCAGCATTTTCTCTGGCAATTTTAACTGCAAGGGTGTCGAAATCCACTGCCACAACTTTTTTTGCCTTAAGTTTTCCTGCAATAAGTGATAAAACGCCGGTACCACAGCCAATATCGAGTACCACATCCCCGGGTTTAATGTATTCTTCCAGTTTAATGGCACAAAGCTGGGTGGTTTCGTGAGTACCCGTACCAAAGGCCATTCCAGGATCAATATTGATGACAACGTCACCCTCGGCTGGTTCATAATCTTCCCAGGTGGGCTTGATGACCATGCTCTTTCCCATTTTTGTAGGTTTATAAAACTTCTTCCAGGAGTTTGCCCAATCGTCCTCTTCAATTTCAGTGATCATCATTTCGCAGTCGCCGGGATTAATGCCAAAGGTCGGCAATGCCTTCACCCGGGTAATGAGTAGATACAGCGCCTCATCGGTGTTGGTAACTTCGCTGAAATATCCTGTGACAATCGAAGCATCCGGATCAATTTCCAAAAGAGACTCATCCACAAAATTCACCTTTGGATCCTGTTGAATCAAGAGTACCTCATGAAGGGTTTGAATCACAACTCCCTGAGCTCCACTTTCATAAAAAGCATTAACCACTGCTTCTTCTGCCTCCAACGTTGTTGTGATTTGAACTTCTTTCCAAAGCATTTCCGCACCTCCTGTTATTTTCTTTTCTAATCTATTATTGTACCCTAACTTCCAACTAAAATATACAGTGAATTTATTGTAAAATTGTAAAATTTAAAAATGCTCTGTTGGCTGAGTCAATTTTGACTCAGCCAACAGAGCATTTTTTTCAAACTTATTAAAGTCCAAATGATCCATTAATTCTTAAGAATCAAAGGATCATTAGTCCCTGATACTCCTTAATTATTTAATCGTCCGCTTGCTCCTACCTAAATGACATACTCGCAACTGCCCTTTTCGTGATATCGCTTGACTAAATCCGCCAGCGTCACATTATCCACTACATTTTCAATAGCGTCCTTAAGTTGCTGCCAGATCTCAATTGTCACACACCGATCTGCACGATCACAGCTATCCGTTACATCCAGGCAGGCCACCGGAGAAAGCTCCCCTTCCATCAACCTTAGAATCATTCCCACCGTGTATTCTTCCGGTCGCCTTGTGAGTTGATAACCACCCTGGGACCCTCGAACACTTCGCACATATCCTGCTCTGGAAATTTGAGTGATAATCTGTTCTAAATATTTTTCCGAAATCTCCTGCCGTTCTGCAATCCGTTTAATGGGAATATATTCCCCGGTATTGTTTAAAGCCAGGTCCAGCATTAAACGCAAGGCATATCTGCCTTTTGTTGAAATCTTCATTAGTTATACAATCCCGTTGAGAGATATCTTTCGCCTGTATCAGGCAAAAGAACGACGATGGTTTTTCCGGCATTTTCAGGTCTTTTTGCCAGCTCTGTTGCTGCAAAAATGGCAGCTCCGGAAGAAATCCCTACCAAAAGCCCTTCTTTTTTGGCCACGAGCCGTGATGTCTGGAAGGAATCGTCATTACTTACGGTAATGACTTCATCATAAACTTTGGTGTTTAAAACCCCTGGAATAAACCCTGCGCCAATTCCCTGTATCTTATGAGGACCTGGTTTCCCGCCAGAAAGCACTGGCGAATCTTTAGGCTCAACAGCGATGATTTTTACCCCAGGTCTTTTTTCTTTAAGCACTTCTCCAACACCGGTAATGGTACCCCCGGTACCAATGCCTGCTACAAAAAAATCAACTTGTCCGTCTGTATCATTCCAGATTTCAATGGCTGTTGTCTTTCGATGAATTTCCGGGTTTGCAGGATTTTCAAACTGCTGTGGTATATAAGAATTCGGAATTTCTTCTCCTAATTCTTTGGCCTTGGCAATGGCCCCTTTCATGCCGCCGGGACCCGGCGTTAATACCAGCTCAGCACCTAATGCAATCAAAAGGTTTCGACGTTCCACACTCATGGTTTCCGGCATGGTTAGAATCAGACGATAACCTCTTGCTGCTGCCACAAAAGCGAGGCCAATCCCGGTATTACCGCTGGTCGGCTCGATGATCACTGTGCCATACTTGATTTTGCCTGATTTTTCTCCATCCTCGATCATGGCCAGACCAATACGATCTTTAACAGAGGACAATGGGTTGAAATATTCAAGTTTTGCTAATATTGTTGCGTTCAGATCTAAGCTCTTTTCATAATTCGATAATTCTAATAATGGGGTGTTTCCAACTAAATCAGTTAAACTCTTTGCAATTTTTGACATGGTGGTACCTCTCATCTTTCTAAATTCTAATCCATATTAAGTCGATATGAATAACCTAATTTCATTATATGCCTCAGACTTTTTTTTGTCAATATAAAATCAATAATTATTTAGATTATAACCCATATAAGCCAAAAAAAGAATACCTGATTTCTCCGGTATTCTGATTATTAGTCACACGCTTTTTTTTGGTCCTTTTTCTTTTTCTTCAACGCGAACCCGAGCCCAGAAACGTTTCCCTTCAGGATGGGAATCCATTCCTGTAACTTGAGCAAATTGCTGGAGAATTTGTTTCTGTTCATGGGTGAGTTTACGCGGTACTTCAACCTTGATGGTAATGTACTGATCCCCTCTGCCATGGCCATTGACATTGGGAATCCCCTTTCCTTTTAACCGAAAGACTTTGCCATTCTGAGTTCCCTCAGGGACTTTCAGCTTAATCTTAGTATCAATGGTAGGAACCACAATATTGTCGCCCATAGCCGCCTGGGCATAAGTAATGGGTAAATCATAGTAAACATCATCGCCATTTCGTTTAAAGATGGTATCTTCCCGAACCGTGATGTAGACGTAGAGGTCCCCGGTTGATCCATGATTAGGACCAATATTTCCTTCCCCACGGAGTGGCAGGATTGAACCATTATCCACACCTGCCGGAATCTTAATATTAATGGTACGCTCTTTATTCTCAAGGCCTGTTCCATGACATTTATCACAAGGCCGTTCAATGATCGTGCCTTCACCGTGGCATTTATCACATTCCTGGACCTGTTGAATCGTGCCGAATGGCGTTTGCTGTCTGACATAAACCTGTCCTGCCCCTCCGCATTGATCACAGGTTTTAACATCCGAGCCTTTTTGAGCCCCGGATCCCCCGCAAACCGGGCATTCCTCTTTACGTTTAATTTTAATCTTTTTCTCAACACCGAAAACAGCTTCATTAAATGTTAATGTCAAACTGATTTTCATATCAGAACCACGGTTGGAGCGTTGACGCGTTCGCTGACCGCCGCCAAAGCCGCCGCCACCGCCAAAGGAACTGAATATATCGCTGAAGATATCCTCGAATCCACCGCGTCCGCCACCGCCGCTATAACTGTAGCCACCGCCACCGGCACTGGCATCTGTTCCGGCATGACCGAATTGATCATAACCAGCCTTTTTCTCAGGATCACTTAAAATCTCGTAGGCTTCATTGGCTTCTTTAAACTTCTCTTCAGCAGCATTATCCCCTGGATTTTTGTCAGGATGATATTGCATGGCCTTTTTTCGATAGGCTTTTTTTATCTCGTCCGCACTTGAGTTTTTATTAACACCAAGTACCTCGTAATAATCTCTTTTTTCACTCATAAATCTATCTCACCTCTTTTGAATCCTTCTTTAAATAGTCACAACTATAAATTATACCCTTTATAACCTAAGAGTGGAAGTTTTTTTTATATTTGAAACCCTGATTCTAAAATAAAAAGAGTGGCAGCCTCAGCTGCCACTTGTGTACTTAACTTGCACCAGGACTTATTTCTTTATTTATTCCTTTACTTCTTCATATTCTGCATCCACAACATCATCTTCGCCTTCAGCAGCAGCTTCCTGCTCTTCAGGTGTTTTCTTAGCAGCAGCTTCTTCATACATTTTTTGAGCCAATGGATAGAATGCTTCATTTAAAGCTTCCGTTGCCTTGGTAATGGCTTCTACGTCTTCACCTTCACTGACAGTTCTTAAATTGACAATCGCTTCATTAACTTTGGCTTTTTCATCCTCAGATACCTTGTCTCCCATATCCTTTAAGGATTGTTCGGTTTGGTAAATGGTAGAATCCGCAACATTTTTAGCTTCGATAACTGCCTTTATTTTCTTATCATCTTCAGCGTGTTGTTCAGCTTCTTTGACAGCTTTATCTATTTCAGAATCACTCATATTGGTGGTGGATTTAATAACAACATTTTGAGTCGTTCCGGTACCCATATCTTTGGCGGATACATTTACGATCCCGTTGGCATCAATATCAAAGGTCACTTCAATTTGTGGGATACCACGTCGAGCGGCAGGAATGCCGGTTAACTGGAAACGGCCCAATGTTTTATTGTCCTTGGACATTTCTCGTTCACCCTGTAAAACATGAATATCAACGGAAGTCTGGCTATCTGCAGCAGTGGAAAAGGTTTGGCTTTTCTTGCTTGGAATAGTCGTATTTCTGTCGATTAATCGAGTAAATACGCCACCTAAGGTTTCAATTCCCAAAGATAATGGTGTGACATCAAGAAGCAACACATCATGAACATCCCCTGCCAATACACCAGCCTGAATAGCTGCACCAATGGCAACACATTCATCCGGGTTAATCCCTTTATAAGCATCTTCACCGGTCAGACTTTTAACAGTGTCCTGAACTGCAGGAGTTCGTGTGGATCCCCCAACAAGAATCACTTTGTCCAACTCGTTTTTGGCAATACCGGCATCCTTCATAGCTTTTTCAACAGGTCCGATTGTAGCCTTAACAAGATCTTTGGTTAACTCGTCAAATTTAGCCCGGGTTAAAGATAATTCCAAATGCTGAGGACCTTCAGCCGTAGCTGTAATAAAAGGTAAATTGATATCGGATTTAATAACCGTTGATAACTCAATTTTCGCTTTTTCAGCAGCTTCCTTAAGTCTCTGAAGTGCCATCTTGTCTTTTAAAAGATCAATCCCATGAGTCTTTTTAAATTCAATTGCCATCCAGTCAATGACTTTCTGGTCAAAGTCATCCCCACCAAGACGGTTATTTCCGTTGGTTGACTTAACTTCAAACACACCATCACCTAATTCAAGAATGGACACATCAAAGGTTCCGCCGCCAAGGTCATAAACCATGATTTTCTGGTTCTGGCCTTTATCCAGACCATAAGCCAATGCGGCCGCAGTCGGCTCATTAATAATTCTTAATACTTCCAAACCGGCAATACGTCCTGCATCCTTGGTTGCCTGTCTCTGAGCATCACTGAAATAAGCAGGGACTGTAATAACAGCTTTAGTAACCGTTTCTCCCAAATAGGATTCAGCATCAGCTTTCAGTTTCTGAAGAATCATTGCTGAAATTTCCTGTGGTGTATAGGTTTTGTCATCAATTACGACTTTACGATTAGATCCCATATCTCTTTTAATTGAAGCAATGGTACGATCGGGATTGGTTACGGCCTGACGTTTAGCAACCTGCCCAACAAGACGTTCGCCATCTTTTGTAAAAGCAACAACTGATGGTGTGGTTCTATTTCCTTCTGCGTTAGGAATAACAACAGCTTCCCCGCCTTCTAATACAGCGATACATGAATTGGTGGTTCCTAAGTCAATTCCAATAATTTTTTCTTTACCCATTTTTATTTCCTCCTGAAATTTATTATTTTTTATTTGTTTTTTGTTTACTATTTATTACAAATCTTAACCATGGCCGGTCGTATGACCTTCCCTTTAAAACTGTAACCCTTCTGGAATACCTCTAAAATATCCTGATCTTCCTTTTCCGGATCCTCACCGACAGCAACGCCATGATGAAAATTCGGATCAAAGGATTTGTCACAATCAATTTCTGCTAAACCCTCTTCTTTAAGAACATCTTTAAGCTGCTTAAACACCATCTGGACGCCGTTGACATAAGTCTGTCCCTCAGTCTCAGCACCGTCAAACGATGCCTCGGCCCGTTCCAGATTATCCATAACCGGAATAAGTTTGGTTATCAGATTTTCCATAGCAAAACTGTAAATCTCTGCTTTTTCTTTTAATGTTCTTTTTTTGAAGTTTTCAAAATCAGCTTGAAGTCGAATTAAGCGATTTAGTACCTGCTCATCTTCTTGCACAATCTCCTTCAATATTTCTTCCGGAGCTTCCTCAGCGGTTTGCTCATCCGCAGATGCCTCCGCCTCATTTGAATCAGATTTCTTAACCTCTAAAGGTTTCTCCTCCAAAACTTCGTCTTTTAAAATTTCCGACTGATCTTTCTTTTGTTTTGTCATAAAACCACCTATTTCATTAATAAATTTGAGATATGTAAATTCAACTCATTGCGTATGTAATTCAGCACCGATGAAACATTGTCATAGTTCATCCGGGTGGGCCCGATCACTCCGAAGGCTCCCATCATTTCGCCTTCCAACTCATAGGTAGAAGTAATAATGCTAAAATCCTTCAAGCTTTCATTGTCATTCTCACTCCCGATTTTAATATGAATGACCCGATTGCCATCATTGGTAATCATCATATCCGAAAGCACTTGCTTTTCCTGAATAATGTTAACCAATTTTTTAATCTTTTCAACATCACTGAATTCAGGATAATTAAAAAGATTGGTTAGCCCCATGGAATGAATTTCAGATCCTTCTTCCATGAGAGCCTTCTTTAAATGGGGAAGGATCTCATGAATAAGCTGAGTTTCCTTCTCATTTAGCTCCTGTATCTGATCAATGAACTCAGAGCTCATATCTCTCAAAAAGCTATTCTTAAGAAAACTATTCAAAACATTGGTGAGCTTTAGTGAAAGCAGCGGGTCTACTTCAAAGGAAAGGCACATTTCAACATTCTTTGCCATGCCTTCTTGAGTAACTACTATCATTAGTACCCGATTTTTAATCAACGAAACAATTTGAACATGCTTACAGTTAATATTTGTTATTCTTGGTGCTAAAACCACTGACGTATAATTCGTCAGCTGGGATAAAATCCGTGCGGTATGATCCATGGTGTTGCCCAACTCACTGGTATAATTCAAAAAACCACGATGGATGTCCGTACGGATCATTTTTTCCAGTTTTTTAACTTCCATGATCTCATCAACATAATAGCGATAAGCCTGCTGGGTCGGAATCCGGCCGGAAGAAGTATGCGGCTGTACTAAAAAACCTAAATCCTCCAGGTCTGCCATTTCATTTCGGATGGTCGCCGGACTAATCCCCAGGTTACACCTTTTTGAAAGGGTTCGTGACCCTACCGGTTCAGCACTGTTAATATAATCACGAATGATGACCTCTAATATTTTCTTTTTTCGAGCGTTGAGTTCCATGCTTTACCTCGTTACTAGCACTCACGATAATCGAGTGCTAACATCTGAATTAAATATACCACCCTGTCCCGACTTTGTCAACTGATTTCTATAATACTCTATTCAAGTTTTAAAGTTTTCTTAAGGTAGTTATTAAAAAACGCCCCTTATAAAAAAGCCATGAAGACTTGATTTCCAAAATCCTGTCCCCGATCCGTCAGGCGAAGGATTGATCCCTCTCGAACCAATAACCCCTGACTAATAAGTGAAGTAATCGCATTTTCATAAATCAGGAAAAAACTTTTTCCAAAACGCTGTTGAAAAGCCGCGTCATCAATGCCTTTCAGCTTCCGAAGACCTAAAAACAGCCACTCACTCATGAGCTGGCTCTTTGTTAAGGGAGCATCCGTTACCCCAGGGTTTTCGTCGTTTTCAACCAACCGGCAATAGTCTGAAAGATTCCCGGTATTGCCATAACGAACGCCATTATAAAACCCGTGGGCCCCGCATCCAAAGCCGCAATAAGGAATTTCCTCCCAATACTTAAGATTATGCCGACTTTCATAACCCGGCTTCGCAAAGCTGGAAATTTCATAATGCTCATAGCCCTGAGACCTCAAAAAGCCATCAATTTCCCAGTGCATTTCCCGCTCAACATTCTCATCCGGTAAAACAATTTCCCCTCGGGCTTCTCGTTTTGTCATTGGGGTTCCCTCTTCCAGAATCAGGCTGTAACAGGATAAATGCGTTGGCGAAAAGGCCATCAGGGCTTCCAAAGTCTCAACAACATCCTTAATACTTTGACCCGGAAGACCATACATCACATCCACACTGATGTTTTCAAAGCCAGCTTCCTTTAAAAGCCCCATGCTTGTTATAAAATCCGATTGCCGGTGAATCCGTCCCAGGCTTTTTAAAAGCACATCCTGCCATGCCTGTAAACCCATACTCACCCGATTAAAGCCGGCTTCCCTGAAAATCCGCGCTTTCTCAGCGCTCAACGTTCCGGGATTAATCTCAATGGTTTGCTCAGAATCACTGGAAATTGAAAAGACCTCATGAATCAGCCCCATGGTTTCGCTTACATATTCGGCCGGAACTGACGAAGGGGTGCCGCCGCCAAAGTAAATGGTATCCACCAAAGGCAGTTTTTCACCTTTATTTTTTATTGCAAAAGTCTTTATTTCTTTTTGCAAAGCATTAAAATAACGTTTAATTTCATCATCACTGCTAATACTAAAGGAAGGAAAATCACAATAGGCACATTTTTTTACACAAAAAGGGATATGACAATATATTCCAAGGGCATTCATTTTTCACCTCAACCATTTTTAATGACTCTTTCTATTAAGCTATGCTATAATAATAACATAACTTTACAACCATTGAAAAGAAATCAAAGGGAGGAAATTTTATGAAAAAAAAGACCAAGCTTGCACTGATTATCGGTGCTTTTACGGTTATTCCAGCATTGTTCATTGGCCGGGAACGGCGACGAAAGCGACTATTTGAAGCAGCCTATGCAGCAGCCTATAAAGAAGCAATGATAAAAGCTAATGCCGGACCGCTTTCCCCAGATGGTACACCACTTTATGATTTTAAAAATAAAGATAATCTCATCTATTGTGATGAAAGCCAGCTGGGAAAACGTTTAATTCAACTGGAGAATTCCATTAACATTCGAGACATCGGCGGCTATACCGGCTTAGACGGCCGGACCGTAAAATGGGGCAGGATCATTCGCAGCGAGGAATTGGCTCACCTCTCCGATAAGGACGTCTGCTATTTTAAGGATCTTGGTTTAAAACATGCCTTTGACTTTAGGAATAAATCAAAAGCCTTAAAACAGGTGGACCGATTACCGGAAGCCACCGAATATCATCTCCTGCCCATATTTGACAGTCTCGATTTTGGCATTGGGCAAATAGATTTTACCCAACCCGGCACTGTGGATAAATTTATGCGTTCTATTTATAAAATTCAAACCGAAGAACGGGCCCAATGCTTTGCTGAGGTTCTAAAATATCTAACCCTGCCCTGTGAACTGCCCATTCTTTATCATTGCACCAACGGTAAGGACCGCACCGGATTTATGACCTTCCTAATTTTAAGTCTGCTCGGGGTTGATGAAGATAAAATTATTTCCGACTACACCCTTACCAACCTCACCTTTGATGAAAGCTTTGGACTGTTAGGGGATAATATGTCCGAAGAACTTGGTATTGAAAACCATCATCTTTGGGAGTTCTACGGTGTCAAACCCGACTGGCTCAGAATCTCCATCAATTATATTAAAGAAAACTTCGGATCAGTGGAAAATTATTTACTCAATGAAACCGACCTCACCGCCCAGGACTTTGCTAAAATTCGCGAAAATCTGTTAGATTAAAGAAGAATAGATATTGCGAAAGTATCCTGAGCTTCACTGTCTGTTTACATGAAACAATTTTTCCACTATACGTCGTACAGTCTAACGACTGTTCGCCTATACGTTATAAAATTGTTTTCGTGAAGGCAACGAGCCAATCACAAGCTCGCTTGTAGTTGGCGACTGCCCGCGAACCATAAGAAATTCGCATAGCGATTTCTTATGGTTATGAAAACTGACATCAAAGCAATTTACGATTATGTTTATAAATTTCGAAATTACCTAGAATAATAAAAAATAAGGAGGACCCATAAATGCAAATGGATGAACGTGGAAAAATAGGCAGAGATGCAAGTATTCTTCTCGCCGCCACCGATGGTAAAACAAGAAATGCTGGACTGTTAGCCATTGCCAGGGGGCTTGAAGCAAACGCCGCTGCCATTATTACTGCCAATAACGAGGATATGAAACGGAGTCAGACCGAAAATCTTGGCGCCCCTTTGTTAAAACGCCTGACTTTTGATGCTGACAAAATTAATGATGTCATCAAAGGAATTTACAGTCTTACCGAGCTTAATAACCCATTGGGAGTAACAAAGCTTTCCACCCATTTGGATAAAGGGCTTGATCTTTACAAAGTCACCTGCCCCATCGGGGTTATTGGGGTTATCTTTGAATCCCGGCCCGATGCCTTTATCCAAATAGCCACACTTTGCCTGAAAAGCGGAAACAGCGTTTTATTAAAAGGCGGCAGAGAAGCCCTGGAAACCAACCGGATCCTATGCCGAGTCATTCAGGAAGCCACTGCCGCTGCCGGGATTCCCCAGGGATGGATACAAAACCTTGAAAGCCGGGAAGAAGTCACTGCCATGCTGGCCCTTGACCAATACATTGACCTGATTATCCCCAGAGGCTCCAATGATTTTGTAAAATACATTATGGCCAATTCAACGATTCCCGTCATGGGTCACGCCGACGGCATTTGTCATGTGTATGTCCACGATGATGCCGACCTGAAACAGGCTGTGGATATCATTGTGGATTCTAAAACCCAATACGTTGCCGCCTGTAACACCCTGGAAACCCTGCTGATAAACGAAAAAATTGCGGTCTCATTGTTGCCCATCCTAAAGGTCGCCCTGGAAAACAAAGGCGTTCTTATTAAAGGGGATGAAGGCGTTCGCAAAATTATTTCTGCGGAAACCGCCACGGAAGAAGACTGGAAAACCGAATACCTGGATTATATCCTGGCCATTCGCCTGGTTCCCTCAATGGATGCGGCCATTGATCACATTAACACCTATGGCTCCGGTCATACCGATGTGATTCTTTCCGCTGATAAAGATTTTGTAAATACTTTTATGACCCTTGTGGATTCCGCCTGTGTCTTCTGGAATTGCTCTACCCGATTCAGCGACGGCTTCCGTTTCGGCTTTGGTGCCGAAGTCGGCATCAGCACCTCTAAGCTTCATGCCCGGGGACCTGTCGGACTTGATGGGCTGCTCAGTTACAAATACAAGCTTGTCGGCCATGGCCAGTGCGTCATCGATTATGCCAATGGCAGTCGCAAATTCAGACATGAACCAAACCAATTGGACTTTCACCTGTAAGCTTTTCAGAAATACTTCATGGAACTGAATAACAAAAATAGCGAACCAAAAAAGAGGCCCCGCCTCTTTTTTTTGTTCACTTTAACTAAAGTCATTAGCAGAAACACTAAACTCTATTTACAATGACTTTAATATTTCAAAAACCCAGAAATTTACAGGCTATTTTTTTCCCAATTATTTTCTTAATAATAAAAATACTCAGACAGCTTAGAAGAACTACAAAGGTAAGCTGTATTAATTGATAAGCCGGTAAAATCTCTCCAATGAATGGCACAAACGAAAGAATAATATAACTGATCATAACCCAGAACAAATGAATATAAAAGATCCCATAAGAATTATCTCCCAGATATTTCAGCCATTTACACTCGCTGTTTGCCACAGACGGTTTAATAACCATCAATAAATTAATGATTGTAAAGACATAAAAAATTGATGAGACTTTAATTTGAATGGTTGCAAACTCTCCAGGAAACCCTAATGCCAGCAGCCCATACCCTTCAGCAATACTGACGATCAAACCGATGAAACAGCATAGAATTGCCTTAGACAATTGATGTTTTCTGAATAACGGGTGATACCCTTTAATTTTAACCCACAATCCGGCATAGTAAAAAATGAACCATGCCGGGAAAAACGTCTGATAAAATGCAAACTGACTTTTAAAAATGATGGCATAGGCATATAAACCAATCAAATATAAAGGGGTTATCAATAGCAATAATTTCGTCCCTCGATTTTTCTGTATTGCTCTAACTAAAAATGGTGTGAATATCGCCAGCTGCAGTAATACGACGATGAAATAAAGTTGAATGGATGATAATCCAAAGATAAGCTTAAACAGAGAATCAAAAACACTCACCTTTCCTCCAGCCAAATAAACGGTTAGCAGGGTGTAGAATGAAGACCATATTAAAAAAGGAATGAGAAGTCTGACAATCCTGTTCCTGATAAATGAATGTGCCGATTTCAGAACTTTTTCAATATTGACAAAATATCCTGCCAGAAAAATAAATATTGCTACCGGAAAGTTAATAAATTGTCGCATGATAATCCAGTAATCAAAATTCCAGTAATCAATCGGTGTTTTTTGGTATCCTATACCGCTTTTGCAATGGATTAAAACAACAATAATAATGCATAGGCCCCTGATAATCTGCCAAAATGGTTCTCTAGTTTTAGTAAGCGGAGATGCTTCCATTTTATTCCACATTTCCTTTGATTTTCATGAGCTGTTCAGTGATAATCCTTTTAGCTTGAAATAAAAGCAGCTTCTTCTTCAACATCCCTGAAAACCTCTTCTCATTAATTTTTTTACACTTGTATGACACCTTTTTCTCTAAAATCCCATTTATCCCTTGAAGCGAATATTTAGAAAGGAGGTTTCAACAATGCAATGAAAGAATTAGTATACCACTTGCCCAGGTTTTTTGCCATTATCGGATCCCTGGTGGGATTTCTCATGGGAGGTTATGACGGGTTTCTTTATACCCTTTTAAGCTTTATCCTAATGGATTACCTCACCGGAGTGATGACGGCCATCATCACAAGGCAAGTATCCAGCGAAATCGGTTTTAAGGGAATTCTCAAAAAAATGCTGATCCTTATTATGGTGGCCATGGGCCACCTGTTGGATCAAAACCTGCTCGGTGGCGGTGATGCCATGCGCACAGCGGTTATTTTCTTTTACACCGCCAATGAAGGCATCAGTATTATTATTGTGCTTTACTTTAAATAACTATTTAAAACTCTTCAGAAGTATTCAAAACACTGGTTTTATGAGGTTTTCCCTTCTCCTGACTTTTTATGACTTTACATGTTTATTCGTAAATTTAGTACAAAAACAGTACCATGTTTTCAAATAAAAAAAAGAGGCTACCGCAAGATAGCCTTTTCCCAATACTCTGTTATTTAATTTAAGCATGCATCCTTATAAACTCATCCATTTTATCACTTGCCACTCTACTTTGTTTTTCAAAACTGTGAGCATATATATTCATTGTTGTGCTTGTATCTGCATGGCCTAAGATACTGGATATATCAATAATATTTACACCCAAATAATTTAGAAGTGTTGCACATGAATGTCTTAATCCATGAAGAGCTATCATTGGTAATTCTTCAAGTCCTTTTTCTTTTGGATACTCTTTGTTTTCTGTTACCCATTTATTATAGCGCTTAATATGATTGATAAAGTAATTATAGGTTGTGCTTCTTCCCATTAACTTTCCATCGCTTTGAATAAAGAGATTGCCATCACCTTTCCATGCATCCCCTAATAAAAGTCTATACTGATTATATTCAGCTTTATATTGTCTAAGCAATGGAATCAAAGAATCAGGTATCGATACTATACGAATAGAGGAGTATGTTTTGGGCTTTTTATATTCAATACCTTCTTCTGTCTTTGTTACTGATTTACTAATATCAATAATCCTTTTCTCAAAATCAATATCATTCCAATGCAAAGCCAAAGCCTCACTTTTTCTTAGCCCACAAAATAATGCAATGTTAAAGAATAATTTGTATTGCGTTGAAACTTCCCTACAATCCATATAATAATCATTTATGTGATACATCTTACCTTCATCATTTACCCTGTTGTGTCCTGTGTATTTAACAGGAAAAGTCATCTCTAATGATTTTAAAAATAATAGTGATTGTTGTGGTGTGAAATATTTTATCCCTGGTTTCTCTTTATTCGTTTTTGGAAGAATAGCATTTTTGCAAGGATTTATCTCAATCATTTGCCAACGTATTGCCGTACTAAACATGCTACTTAATATGAAGCTAAACTTAGCAATAGTTGAGTGAGCATATTCATCAACCATGGTTTTATAAAATTCTTCAATTAATGGTATTTTTATAAAAGCAATTTTATAACTCTTAAAGAATGGGATCATTTTATTTTCCAAGTAATATTTATATCCTTCATATGTACTATAAGTAAGATTGTCTTTCATGTATTCAAGCCAGTTATAAGCAAATTCTTCAAATGATTGTTTTTCTCCATCAAAGCACGCACCATGCTTTACTTTATCTTCAAATTCCATTGCAAACTTATTAGCTGATCTTTCTTGTTGTTTTGGTGTCATTGATATATCAGGAGTAAAGGTAGTAGTTTGCTTTATTTTTCTTCCTTGCATATCATATCCATTAGAAACTGTTATTCTAAACACTACACCTTTTTTATTTTCTACTTTTTTTATTGATGCCATTTCTAACACTCTTTCTCAATTTGGTTTTTATAACGGTAGAAGGTAGCTTTCGTCATCCCTAATTCATTCATTAGTTCAAACGGTCTTTTCTTTCCTTGCTGCACTAAGCAATATTGTTTTGAAAAATCTTCAATGTTCATAACTCTTGGTCTTCCATAATTATCCCATTCGCCACGTTCTTTTTTAGCTTGTATACCTTCTCGTTGTCTTTTTTCTTTTTTCTCAATTTCTGCTTGTGCCATACTTGCAAAGAGTTCTAACATCATGTTGTTAATTGTTTCTAACATCATCTTCGCTGTAGAGTCTGGCATATCTGATATTTTAATTAACGTGGTTGGTAACTCTAAAACCATAATCCTTATGTCATTGTCTTTGAAGTATTGTAATTCTTTAAGTGTATCTTTTTTATTTCTACCTAACCTGTCAATCTCTGTGACAACCAGAGTATCGCCCGACTCTAGTATTTCATCTTTAATGATCATGTATCTAGGTCTATTAAAATTCTTTCCTGTCTGTTGATCAGTATATACTTTATTCTTATACAGATTGATTTTGTTATCAGTAGCAAATTTTGTAAGCTCTGTTATACCCCTGTCAAGATGCTGATCTTTTGTACTGGTTCTGTGATATGCAACATATTTCATACAATTACCTCTTCCCTAAGAATTAATCGAACAGATGTTCGTTTATGATTATATTATACTTAGCAGGTATCAAAATGTACACACATCTTTTGAGTATTATCAAAAGGTTCTAGTGATAAGATTTTGGTAATGTTTTTATGCCCTTTTTACCAGTATCATTATGTATAAATTCTGAGACTATCAATATTAAGCTGATATTGGATTAGGCATAATGAGTGACCATATAGACCCTGCGTGTGTTTGTAATTTTCCTCGGCAACACTTACTAATACATGATTGGCTAAATCCCCAATCACTCGCTTCTGTAGCACTTTCCCACATCTCAATTAATTTACCATCAAGTGTGCATTGGTACACTTGTTTTGAAATTGCTTTTCTAGCTCTTTCATTGCGTGTGCCGTAATTGTTGTTTTCCTTTGCCGTCATTAATTCCAGATTCCATACCCAATTGTTGGCCTTTTTCTCATCTTTGTGGTTGATCTGCAATCCGTCTGGTATTGCTCCGACGTGGGCTTGATACACAAGTCTATGAACGCTTATTTTTTTCCATTGCCCGTCATCAGAAACTAATTGAACTCGCATATAACCATTATGATTGTTTTGCTTCATCATTCTCATTGTTTTGGTATCATAAACTTGACCATCAGTAGAAATACGATAGCGTTTGTAGTTCTTTATTTTTCCCCAGTAAATAGGTTCTCCGGTCTTTGTTGTTGTGGGTAGCTGCATAATACTTACCCCACGTCTTGTTCTTTATCGCCAGTGTTCAAATAATCGATAAACTTATCAAAGTTTACTAAATATTTTGTACCTGCTTTTACATGTACGATCTTATTCTGTTTGCATAATTGCATGATATTGCAATAAGCAAAACCTGTTTCATCTGCAGTTTGCCGAATTGTTCTCATTCTTGGGATTGTTATTGTACTTTCCATTGTATCTCCTTCAGTTAAATTATGTTTTAAAGTATATTCAACTGAATATTGCATTTAATGCCTTTTATTGGTTTTCTCATTTTATTTTATATATCTTTAAATCATTTAGGATGACTTTAGAAAGGCTTTATTTTATTCCTATATATTCTTATTAACTAATAAATTAAAGTTAAACTGATGATGGCTGATAGCCTCTGATTAACATCTATTCTTTATAAGCTTGCTACTTATTTATTGGATTATTCCAATTAGATATCTTATTATCTGCATTGACTTTCTCCGCTAAATTACGTAAATGATAACCACGCATGAATGCTTTTGAAACTACACTTGAAACTTTCTTTTCTGTTTTTTCTTTATTTGCTTCAAACTTTAATTGCTTTTCCGATTTGCTGCTATTCAAAGCTTTTGTTTTGATATCTGGTGTTAATAGACCTGCGTAAGTTGAATAGTTCAATAATTGCAATACTGCTTTACTACCAATAATTCCGGACTTAACTTCTTTAACTAAATTATTTCTTATTAGGGATTCATTGGCCTGCGTCACATACTTAGGCATTTGGGCTAACAACTGTAACAACTTGGAGTTGACTGCTTGTGTATCGTCCTTTTCACCTTTAAAAGAATACTGGCTGTTTTTAACCTCTTCTAATTCCTGACTGTATTCCTGGTATATTTCTTCATTTGTTTCTAACATCTTATTGAGCTTTTCTGAATACTGGTTGCAAATTCTGTCTGTACTTTCTGAATCAATTTCGCTGTAATTATCTTTAAAGCTTTTAACACCTTGATATAAGCTAGATATTTCTTCCCGGGTTTCTGCTTTGTGTATTCCTTCGAATAGATCATTATGTTCTTCCACCATGCTTACTGTTGATATTGTTTCCATATTATTTCTCCTTTATTATGTGGGTTATTCCCAATCCTCTTCTGTTTCAGTTTCCATGTCTGGGTCCTTAGTTCTTCTTACCACCTCAATAACAAGTGGTCCTGCTTCTTCACTACCATCTAGTAGAAATGCTGTTTCAACACCATAAGCCTTGTCAATTAGATATTTACATGCATTGAATCTATCTTTTGATAGCCGATCTTTTGCTATATAGATAATGCTTTCTAAGGACTTGATAGTTGATTCTTTTAATAGTTTAATAAATTGTTCTTTTTCATCCTTTTGCTGTTCCGTTTGTTTTGGTCGTCCTTTGACATTGCCTGATTGTCCTTTTACAAAAGACATATTAGTCACCTCCCTTATGCATAAACTTTTACTTCAATAATTTCTTTATCTTCTTCCCATTGTCTAATGATTTCAGCTTTTGTTGATGGTGTAGATAACTGCTTTAACAGTTGTTGCGTCTCAGCAATTTCTGCTTGTAACTTTAATACCAATTGTTTGTGAAATTGATTTCCGTTGGTTACTTTCATTTGATATTTCCTTTCATTATATTGCTGTTGATAAGTTAATGTGTGTTGTCTTCTTTATGTTACACTGTCCTCAATATTGGGACAGGATTTCAAAGTTATGTTTTCATCCTGCGGGCAGTGTACGCTGCTGTACGTGTTGTATATGCTATTCTACATATAGATTTGATGAAATTTATTTTTAAAAATTTATGGCCCATTTTAACCATAATTGGTTAATTGAGTTAGAAAAATTTTAGCCACATGACTTCTTGAATTCAGAAAAAGTTTCAATTATATCTTGAGGTAGGGCGTATTTGTCAATTATATTTTGATAGTCCCTTGCTAAATGATCGGACCTTCCTCTTAGTACGTTCCATTTTCTTACGGACTTTTTCAACACTTCTGCATCGACTATCAAGTCCCTTTGTTTTGCGATTGTCTTCACGATATTTTCTGTTTCACACAATGATTCAATAAGAAGTAAGGTACACTTGTTTAGATATGGTTTTATCTTTTCCTTAATTATTTCATCGCAGAAGATACGTTGATATTCTTTTATAATAGAAACTAGAGCATCCTTACAGAGGATATCTGCGAACGTTGTTTTCCCTCCAAATAGTTTCTCAAGCGTCCTTTCGATCATTATTATTTCAATTCGTAACAACCCATCTGGTACTGCATCTGAATTTTGTTTCTTTTCCTTCTTTTCCATGATCTGCTGTTGTGTTTTGTCATACGCCTTAATGATGTAGTAATGTAATCTTTTTGCTATTACGGTATGAGTTTCCTCTTTTAAACTGCAATATCTACTTGGTCCCACATATTTAATATTATCCCGCTCTGTTGATAGCGTTGATAGGTTTAAAAGATTTAGCACATCTGATTGAGTAGCATTCCCTGATACTTTCTGCGTTACGTTGCACTCAATGGTTTTAATCGTGCTGTTTAACTCACTTCCGAAGAGTTGCTTTAGTTGTTTTTCACAATCCGATTTGATCATTTCAAGCATTATGCTGTCCACAATAGAAAATGGTTGAATATTATCGTCTCTTATGAATCGTGGTAAAACTAATCTGACCGTTGCCTTTCCGTCTTTAGCTTCTACTGTACCATACTTTTTGCCATGTTCGTTTATCAATGGCTGCTTTGGTAAATTCTTCAACTCACCTTGAAATACTACTTCGAACGCACATCCGTCTAAGCCCTGTTTTGCTTTGCTAATCATTCTTACCTTCCTTTCTGAAATTACTTCTGATTTTCTAATCATTTTGTTGAGCAAAAAAAAGAGAGGAACAAAAATCTACCATCATTACTGATAGACCTTGTTCCTCTGAACATTTTTATATTTAATTTCTAGTTTATTAAGTTAAGTACTACGTAATGCCATTTTTCTTTTAATAGTCAACATCATCCGGAATCTTATTAGGATATAGAACTTCTACTTTCTTATTCTCTTGTAAACATCTCTTTATTTTTTTAGTAACATTTTCTGGATAGTCCATGTATTGCATCATAGGATAACCTTCACCAAATCTGTTGAAATATAAATTTGTATACTTCTTATACTCACTGAGTGCTTTGCTTTTCATATATTTCTCCCATTAGTCTATTATACAGCATATCATTAAATGTGTACAGGCTTATTTTAATTTATTTTTACACCGCTTTATACCTTTATTTATATAAACGCATTTAATTACTAATTTTATTGTGCTTTAAAAGCTATCAGAATGGCCTAGATTAACTTTAATTAAATAACTGATATAATATCCATCCAATTAAATAAGATCAATCTGAGATCATTCTCATGATTTTGAAGATAGTATTTGTTATTCTCTATACTTATACTAATTAATATTTCTTTTATTGCGATCTACATACTATAAATTACTTGTTTTATCAATAGTACTAAAATAGTACAAATTTTATAATTTAAGTTAGAAAGTAAAATAAATAATCCATTAAAAATATTAAACTCATTTGTTCAATTAACTTAAGCAAACATCTAAAACATTTTAAAATGAATATCTTGAAAAGCATTTGAAATAAACACTTTGAGGGCTGATGACCTTAATTATGTTGTGACCTTCTCACTATCAATTCAGCACATAACATCTGCCCTATCTCATCTAATAGTATTATGCTTTTGAACGGATGAGTCAATATGTATTATGGAAAATCTTGGCCGTATCGGTTTTCCCATTCCGGAAAAGTTAAAGAAGGTTTTGGCACAATTATCAGAACAGGAAAAGGAGAAATATTAATATGTACATGTTGCAAATTCAGGAAGCCCTTCAAAATGCCGGCTATTTCCCAGGCTCATTGGATAATATTGCCGGACCACAAACACTTGCAGCTATTAAAGCTTTTCAGGCAGATCACAACCTGGAAGCCGATGGGATGGTTGGCCCGATGACCCATCAGGCACTTTTTCAGGACACCAACCCGGTTCCATCACAACCCGGACAACTCACCCCTCACTTTAACCGACAGGAA
Source organism: Acetobacterium sp. (assembly GCF_036508315.1). GTDB lineage: Bacteria > Bacillota > Clostridia > Eubacteriales > Eubacteriaceae > Acetobacterium. Next base: position 36,870 of record NZ_DATCHP010000055.1, read on the forward strand.
TTTAAGTGTTGTTGCGAAAGACGATACTGTAACGGTTTCCCAAATGAAATGCATCCGGATCTCTTAAACCACTTAGAATCTGTCAGACAGAATCTCAACACACCAATCATTGTCACTTCCGGTGTCCGCTGCCCCACCCGTAATCAGGAAGTCGGCGGCATCCCTAATTCCAAGCATCTCATCGGTTATGCAGTGGACTGCTACGCCCCAGGACTTTCCATCGAAGCACTGGTTGAAGCAGCACAAAGAGAGAATCTGGGAGTCATTCTTTACCAGAATGAAGGATTCTGCCATTTAGAAATTTAATGCTTTAATCACAAAAAACGGAAGCCAATCTGGCTTCCGTTTTTTTGTGCTATAGGTTATGATTTGTCAGTAATGAACCTTTAGTTGCCTTATTAACAGCAATCAGGAGCAGATAACCAGTCAATGAACCGATAATGGTACTAACCGAAAAAGGAATAACGAATCCGTACCATGCCGCTGTTGAATTTCCAAGTAAAAGCCTGGCTACAGGATAAGAAAGCAAAGCACCGATAATACCGGTGCCGAAGATCTCACCGAGTACAGCAAAGTGAATTTTTTTAGTCTTATTATAAATAATTCCAGCAAGTAATGCCCCGATCATACTCCCAAAGAATGCAAGAGGTGTACCTGTTCCAAGTAAGTTCCTTATCAGTGAAATAGCAAAAGCACACATCACACCATATAACGGACCTAATGTTACTGCACAAAGCACATTAATCATGTGTTGTATTGGAAAGAATTTTGTAATTCCTAATGGAATATAAAATGGAGAGCAAACAACGCCAACAGCAACATACATCCCTGCAAGAGCTAATTTTTTAGTTTTCATTATAAGCGCCTCACTTCAGATCCACCTTTTTACCACTCAATACACGATTCATAGTTCGTACCGCACATAACTTTCCGCACATTGTGCAGCTGTCCTCATTTTCCGGTTTTGAACTTTCACGGTAACGACGTGGCTTTATCGGATCTAAAGCAAGATTAAACATCCCTTCCCAATCAAGGTTTTTACGGGCAGTGCTCATTTTATAGTCAATATCTGAAGCCCCTTTAATCCCTTTGGCAATATCTCCGCTATGAGCGGCAATCCTTGAAGCAATAATGCCTTCTTTCATATCATCCATATCAGGCAAACGCAAATGCTCTGCCGGGGTAACATAGCAAAGAAAATCCGCACCGCTGGCTGCCGCTAAAGCACCACCGATGGCACTTGTTATATGATCATAACCCGGTGCGATGTCAGTGGTTATCGGGCCTAAAACATAAAGGGGCGCGCCATGACATAGCTTTTTCATAAGCAGCATGTTTGCAGCAATCTCATTAATAGCCATGTGTCCGGGACCCTCAATCATAACCTGAACATTTTTCTCCCAGGCACGCTTTGTCAGTTCGCCCATGACAATAAGTTCCTCAATCTGAGCAGCATCAGTGGCATCATATATACATCCGGGACGACAAGCATCACCAAGACTCATTGTGACATCGTATTTTTCAAATATTTCGAGGATTTTATCATAGTGCTCATAAAAGGGATTTTCTTTTCCAGTTTGCTCCATCCAGGCAAAGAGCAGTGAACCTCCCCGGGATACAATATTTGTCAACCTGCCCGTCTTTTTAAATCGCCTTGCCGTTTCACGATTAATGCCGGCATGGATTGTCATGAAATCCACGCCATCCCGAGCATGAACTTCCACAATCTTGATAAATTCCGCTGCTGTAATATCCGTGAGATTCTTATCATAAAAGCCGATGGCATCATAAATCGGCACGGTGCCCAGCATAACGTTCGCGGTTTCAACAACCAGCTTTCTGAAATCTCCTGTTTTGCCAAAGCAGCTTAAATCCATAATGGCATCGGCCTTCATCTTAACTGCGGTTTTCACCTTTTCAATCTCATTATCGAAATTGCATACGTCTTCTGAAATGCCCAAATTAACATTGATTTTAGTCGTTAATCCCCTGCCAATGGCTTTCGGGATCAGATTTCGGTGATTTTTGTTGGCGGGAATAACTGCGGACCCTGCTGCTATCCGCTCCATAAGTTCCTGCGCACTTAAAGCGTCTGTGGCCGCCGCCTGTTCCATTTCCGGTGTAACAATACCCTTTCGAGCTGCATCCATTTGTGTTGTATAATTTATTTAATACTCCTTCATATCACATCATTTTTTTTATTATGGCAAAAAATAAAAGACCCGCACCAATATGGGCGAGTCAAATAATTTGTTAAAATTAATGCCTTCCCTACGATGGTGCTAACCATATCAGGTTCAATGGGTTAAAAACAGAGTTTTCTCTCAGCCTTTCGGCACCCCAAGCAGTGTTACAATATTTAATTTTTTTTAGTGTATCATAAACTAAATAGAATGTAAAGCTTTCAAATGTTTCTAGCTGAACATATCGTCGCCGCTTTTGAAGCCAAAAGCCGGATGGAAGTCAAATTTCACTGCCCCAACAGCGACATCATTCCCAGCAGCTTTTTTAATACGGGCGATTCCATCATTTCCAAATCCGGCACATAATTCTAATGCGTTACATCCCTTTTCAACCATTTCTATTGCTACTTTTTCTGCTTCGTCATAGTCAGCGCATCCCACTACATTCATATTAATTGCTTCTGAAGGGATGATCGCTCTATCTTTTTTTGAGTCCAAACCAGGCGCCACATAAATAAATGCACATTCGAATTTCATTTTTCTCCCTCTTTCTGTGTGTGTAAGTGTAGAGTGCTTATATTCAACCGTCGGCATTCTTCACAATAAAACCCACCTCACTGATTCTATCTTAGCAGAAATTGTCAACGGTTGCAATATACAAAGCAGATAATACCCATAGCAATAAATCCCCCCATTCAATGTCGAAAAAATATTTCGCGAAACTTTTTGGTACTTTTATATTAGTATTTTTCGGTATAAAATTACATAAATAAATGGCAGGCTACTGTTTTCCAAGTGCCTGCCACCAAAATCCTATTTTTTAATTATTGATCTCCGATGGGTTATCAATATCTATATACCGCAGCCAGGTCGCTTTCCGTTGGCATATCCTCACTTTCTAGGATCACAACTTCTCCCCCTCGACTAAGAACCGCTTCAGCCATGTCGTCGTAAATATCTCCAACGTAAAAATCTTCTGCCACGCCTTCAGTAATGGTACCGTGACTAGGCTCATATCTACCTGGATGGACTTTATTTTCTTCCAGATAAAGGACTTCCACCCGTCCCTCTGTAATCGCTCTGGCAATTTCAACCACATCATTTGAGCCCATATCTTTTGAATGAGCCTGGTTGAATATTTCCATTCGTTCTTTCAGTTGCTGTCTGAAAATATCCATCATGACATTCTGAACCTTTTCATAAAGCATTTTTTCGTCCATTGCCTCAATGTCACTTTTAATACCTTCTTTAATCAGATATGGATTTTTTGATATCTTTCGGAATTCCCCTTGATGTTCATCTAACCCAACGAGTATAAGGGGTATTTTATACTGCTTGGAATGCTGCTCTTCAACGAAGGTCTCCACGTGGCGGAAAAATTTTTCTTCATCTACTTTTCTCTCATCCTTAGCGCCTCCGTATCCGTGATATGTGGATTGCTCGCCTCCGGTACTGGCATGGGACAGATGCCCTTCTGTTGTTTGAGTCCCTAAAACACCTTCCATTGTTGAGTCTTTTTCGTCTAATGAAATCTGATGAAGTCCATAATGATCTGCTTCAAAAAGAAAGAATCGATCTCGATTGAGTCCGAGAACATGATACCGGCCGTTTAACTGATAACTTTTCAATAGGGGTTTTATATAATAGCTATCGGATACAATGGCACGGCTGGTTACGCTAATGGGCAGTTTGTATACAATACATTCTTCCTCATCCGCCAGAATCGCCATTCCTTCTGTAGCACCTTCCCAGAATATAATATCCTCTTCCATTTGTTTGAAAAGAGAAAACAGATCTCTAAACCCTTTGACCTCTTTATCTTTTAACGCCTCCTGTGCCTCTCTGACAAGATTTTTGAAACGAATAGGATTTTCAAGCCGATCCGGTTTTTTAATATTGGTATCAATATAAATAGATATTACCGGACTCTTTCCTTTTTCCATTAAAGGGTGTGGAAATTCTTTTACAAATTGATATTTCATAATATTAATCCTCCTTATGTAGATATTATATACCTACCCGTTTTCTTAATAAAATCACACCAACCATAAGATATTCCTTTCTTATTCCGAAACTTCACCAACTTTTTTATTGACCTCTTCAGCAAATTCTTTAATATGTTTTATTATTTCCCTATATGTGGTTTCCATGAGCTCAGGTTCTAATTCGAATAATTTAATACCATATCTTAAATTTACAAATCCAGTGACTTCTAATTCATCCTCTGAAATACAATTAAAATCCGCTTCGTAGACTAATTTACAATCGATTAATGAATTGAATTTACTAACCAATGATATTAAAAGCATGTTTGCTATAGCGTATTGTTGATTTAATACATAAAAATCAACATAAGTTTCCTGACAATGGTCTACTCTTTCGCTTTCTATAAGAAATCCCTGGCAGGAGTTCATCGTAAAAAATACATTTACTGAATTAATAGCGTCTGCCAATTCCTTAATCCCTTTATCGATTGCGCCCGGATCTCTTAAAAAATATTTTTTATCTTCGGTTGTAAAAAGTGTTGCAGGGTTTTTATCAATTTCTAAAAATGAATCATCCATATTATATAAGCCCTCTTTCTCGATTATCGTCTCTATTATACCTTGAATTTCATAAAAAAGGTAGCTTAGGCGTAGGCTCGCAAAAACCATTGGGCACCTTGTTGTATAGCGTTGAGCTTGCAAATACAGCAGGTATATTAATAGATATCTGCATCAACAGTCTGAAATGCTTCAGTAAAACCTGTTTAGTTATGCCTTTGCTTTTTTCATGGCTTTGAATCCTCTGAATTAACATCACTGTTTTCTTCTGTAATTTGATCTTTCCGCCGGAAAAGACCTTTCTTTTTATGATGACTGCCTGACTGAACCTTATCTTGATCACGACTATAACCATATCCATAATAGAGAGCACTTTTTTTAAATTCTACTTTTGTTAAGACAACACCTATAATGTTTGCCTCTACTTTTTCAAGGTTTTTTTTTGCTTCAACAACCATTGCTTTTTTTGCTTCCTGAGCTGCCACAACCAGTAGTACTCCATCGACTACTTTGGATACAATACTTGCATCCGCAAAGCTTAATACTGGTGGCGTATCAATCAGAATGATATCAAATTTTTTCTTGCATTCGATAATCATGTTCTCAAAAGCATCAGAATTCAACAGTTCTGTTGGTGAAACTTGTTTATTTCCTGCTGTCATGACTTCTAATTCTTCAAGGTCGCCAACTTTATTCAATACAAAATCAAGCGGCAATCCATCAACGAGCATATTCGACAAGCCTGGCAGTCTTGAATTAATATCAAAAATTTTGTTCACACGCGGTAGTCTTAAGTCTGCATCAACGATCAGCACCCTCTTACCTGACTGAGCAAATGTTATTGCCAAATTACAAATGGTGGTGGTTTTTCCTTCTTTTTTGCCCGCACTGGTCACTAGCATGACCTGATATTTATTTTTAAAATTTTTAAAATTCAAATTGGTCCTTAACAATTTATAACTTTCTGTTTCAAATGATGTGGGACTGCTTAATGTTACTAAACTTGATAGATTCATATTATTTAGCCTCCCTTTTAAATTTTGGAATGCTTCCCAGTACTGATATCCCAATGAGAGTTTCAATATCCTCTTCATCCTTAACCGTATCATTAAGTAAAAACATAATGATTACAATAAACAATGAAGCAAAAAGACCTAAAAGGCCTCCGATTACTGCATTCAGCAATTTATTCGGAGCAATGGGCTTTTGAGGTACCGTGGCCTGGTCCAGGATACGAATATTTTCCACCCCAACGATTTGCGAAACAGCTAATGTCAGTTGCTTAGCTAGTTCATCTGAAACCATTTTTGCAATTTGAGGGTCAGTATGTCTAAATCCAACGGTAAAAAGCCGCGAATCTTTAACGGTTTCAATGACTACATCTTTCTGAAACTCATTGTATGCTATATTCATCCCTGTATTTTTCATGACTTCATCAATAACCAAGTGGGTTAAAGCAATTTGCTTGTAATCAGTGATTAACTGACTATCCGCTTCCAATTGACCTAGGGAAATACCAATTGATGCCAAACCTGAATTTTCCTGTCCGATAAACAAAACTGTTTTTGCTTCATAAATTGGTGTCACGAATATGGCTGTTATAGAATAGGCCGTCGCAAAGCCTGCCATTGTAAGTAACAATATCAGCCACCATTTTTTAATAACAATATCAAACAGCTCTAATAAATTGATACTTTTTGTTGTTTTCATAATGATCTCCCATCCTCTATAACCCACTTTATCACATATTACTTATTTCCAATTTTCTAAGTTCATTTCTTCTTTCTGATCAAATAAATTCTTAATCAAATCTAAATCCTCCTGGTTGTATAACTCGTACCATAATCCATCGATGATCTCAGAGTAAGTTTTCAGACGATAATTTTCATAGGTAATATTTGCATCCCAGCTACTCATTTTAATATAATCCATAATCTTAAGTGCGTTAGCATCGGTTTCTATCCCTTTATTATAATAGGTTTCAACAAGTTTGATTTTCTTATTCTGCTGTTTTACGATCCACACCATAGATCAAACGGAGTTTTATTTCGCTTTTATTATTCACTTCATGATTGTCTTTATAGGTTGTTACGATTTTTTTTACTCTACGAATGAGTTCTTTTTTATCTGAGGAGTTTAGTATTAGGGTCAACTCGGCAATAGATTGCTTAAGGCTGACATAATCGATTTTACAGGGTTGGCCTATTCGAATCTTTTCATATCGGGTATCGATTAAACCTTCTTCATCCATCAGAAGTTCTTCATAGAGCTTCTCACCTGGTCTTAGTCCTGTGATCTCGATCTCAATGTCTTCGTTTAGCTTAAGACCGGAAAGTTTAATCAGATCTACGGCCAGGTCATATATTTTTACCGGTTGGCCCATATCAAGAACAAATATTTCCCCGCCTTTTGCAATGGCACCGGATTGCATCACCAGTTGAGCTGCTTCTGGTATAGTCATAAAGTACCGAATAATTTCTTTATGGGTGACCGTCACTGGTCCGCCTTCTTTTATCTGTTTTTTAAAAAGTGGTATGACTGAGCCGTTACTGCCAAGAACGTTGCCAAATCTAACCGCAGTAAACTTTGTCTTGCTTTGCTGGGCAAGGCCCTGGATGATCATTTCACATATGCGCTTACTGGCTCCCATAATATTGGTTGGATTGACCGCCTTATCTGTTGAAATCATAACAAAGCGCTCAACACCATATTCATGGGCTGCTTCTGCCATGTTTTTGGTCCCAAAGACGTTATTCTTAATGGCCTGGTTTGGTGAATGTTCCATCAGTGGCACATGTTTATGAGCTGCGGCATGGAAGATCACATCTGGATGATTTGATTCTATAATAGAAAAAACATCATCTCGGTCTCTTACCGATGCAATGATGACATCCAGATTCAACTTGCTGCCATAATCCTGTATAAGTTCATTTTGTATTTCATAGGCATTATTCTCATAATTATCAAGTATAATAAGCTTACCTGGGTTGAATCTGGCAATCTGTCTGCATAATTCAGAACCGATGGAACCACCGCCACCAGTCACCAAGATAATTTTACCTTCAATGTAACTGACTACTTCTCTTACATTAAGGTTCACTGTTTCTCTCCCAAGAAGGTCTTCAATCTCAACATCTCTAATCTTACTTAAAGAGACTTGACCATCAATCATCTCACGGATGCCTGGTATGATTCGTACCTTGGCAGTTGTTCGTTTACATTCACTCAAAATCATTCTCAGGGTGGTGGGATCCGCTGTTGGTGTGGCAATGATGATCTCGCTAACTCTAAATCTATGAACGATACTTCCGATGTCATTATTGTTGCCTCGGACTTTGACCCCTGCAATGTTTTTATTTAGTTTATTTTCGTCTTCATCAATAAAACCTATAACATGTCCATAGTTAAACGCATGGTTCTTAATCTCGGTGGCAATCAGAGTCGCCGTAGCACCGCTCCCAATAATTAATATTTTTTTCTCAGAACCTTTTTTATTAAACAGTTGTTTATTTTTCAAACTCCTAACAAGCCGATAGCTAAAACGGGTGCTGCCAGCAATGGCAATTTCAAAAATCATGATGGTTAGATAGATACCAAAGTATAGTCTTTCCCCCATATATATCAGAATAATGGTGCCAAAAATATTTGATACAACCCCGGCAAGTACAATTTTCATCAGTTCCTCCACTGATGCATAGGTCCATATGCTGTTGTACAAATCAAAGTATCGGTAGATCACAATCTTACCCAGTGTCAAAATGAATATACTATTTAAGTATATACTTATGATCTCTGTTGGTACAATGCCTTCATAATGTAGGTATACCGCCACAAAGAAAGCTATATTCACAGCCAACATATCTGCAATAATTAGAAATAAGTGTCTGCTCATTTTAGTTCCCATGGTATACCTCACTTTTTAACATAGAAACATTATGTTGGTGCTTTTTTAATTGTTTCTAATGTCAGATTTTTTGACAATGCCAACAAATCGGCTAATGCTTTGGTCAACCAAATAATTCCAAAGGTTTTAATCATTATTAATTCTTCCTGCGTTGCTATCATTTCGACTTACCTATTATGTATTTAATGCCACAAGGAATATCGACAAAACCATACCAAATATTTAGCATAACTTATATATTTTTCAGTATAAATTAATGACTTATTTCTGTTATCGCATACGCAAGCCAAATCTTCTTGCTTTTTCTATATCCGCAATCATTAATGCACCATCTTCGATCATCAATCTAGGATTATCGACAAATAATGTCTCTGCACAAAGCTCCCCAAAAGCCTGAGAAACACTATCATAGGCCCTTTTCATTACTGGTGGTCTATTGTCAACATTATGCCCGTCCGATGCAACAATATGGATCGAACCACCTTCTATCCATTTAAGTGCTTTTTTTCTGGTTTTTTTGTCTATAATATAGCTTGACGTTATTTGTGCGTAGATGCCTTTTTCTGCCAATTCTTTGATTTTATCAGGTTTTTTCATGAAAATCTGATAACGCTCAGCATGAGCCAGTACAATCTTGTAACCACTGAGCTGGAGATCATGCATCATGGCTTCATGAAATGGGTAGAAATGATAATAGGGTAATTCCACCAATAGATATCGGCTATCCCCCATGGTATGGGCTTGACCATTCTTTATCCCTTCCATGCTTTCTTCACTTAAATAAATCTCATTACCTAAATGTATTTTTAAATCAATTTTTTCAGTAATAATGTAGTCTTTTATCAAATTATATTGTTTTTCAACATTTTGATTGTAATAAATGGGTATATTAAAATGGGGTGTTAAAATCATCTCACTCACACCCTCATTGATTGCCATATGTAGCATCCGTATGGCTACATCCATGTCTTTCGCACCATCATCAACGCCTGGCACCAAGTGTATGTGTGTATCAATCATAACATCACTTTCTCTTTATTTGTTTGCTTCAATGTCATAATAAAAAGCTCCTTCTGTTAACAATCTTATCCATTATAAATACTTGACGGTTTTTATAAATCACGCGCATTATTCTCTACTGAATAAATCTCTCGTATACACTTTATCCACTACATCTTTAATCTCATCGGATAATCGATTTGCTACGATAAGATCAGAAATTTTTTTGAATTCATCAAAATCTTTAATGACTCTAGAATTGAAAAAATCATCTTCATCAAGGGCTGGCTCAAATACAACTACTTCTATTCCTTTCGCTTTAATTCGTTTCATGACACCTTGAATAGCAGATTCGCGGAAATTATCTGAGTTCATCTTCATGGTGAGCCGATAGATTCCTACAATTTTTGGTTCTCTCTTAATAATCATATCCGCAATGTGGTCTTTTCTCGTTCTATTGGCATCTACGATGGCAGACATGATGTTTTGGGGTACGTCTGAGTAATTAGCAAGAAGTTGTTTTGTGTCTTTTGGTAAGCAGTATCCACCATATCCAAATGAGGGGTTATTATAATAGTTTCCTATTCTCGGATCCAGACTAACGCCTTTGATGATATCTTGCGTGTCAAGACCTCTTACCTCAGCATATGAATCAAGCTCGTTAAAATATGCAATCCTTAATGCAAGATAGGTATTCGCAAAAAGTTTAATCGCTTCTGCTTCAGTTGATTTAGTATAAAGGATATCAATATCTTCTTTAATGGCACCTTGAGCAAGTAATTCCGCAAAGACTTTAGCTCTTTCTGACTGCTCTCCAACAACAATTCTTGAAGGGTATAGATTGTCATAAAGCGCTTTTCCTTCCCTTAAGAATTCAGGAGAAAAGATAATATCCTCTGTTTCAAATTTTTCTTTAACAGCTTCTGTATACCCAACCGGTACCGTAGATTTAATAATCATAACGGCATCAGGGTTGATGGCAAGTACATTTGCAATAACGGCTTCAACTGTTCTCGTATTAAAGTAATTCTTTTTTGGGTCATAGTTTGTTGGTGTAGAAATAATAACGTATTCTGCGTCTTTAAAGGCTTCATAGTTATCTGTTGTTGCTTTTAGGTTTAGTTCTTTATTTACTAAAAAATCTTCAATTTCATTATCAAAAATTGGAGATTTTTTTCTGTTGATCATATCAACTTTTTCTTTTATAATATCGAGTGCAATCACTTCATTGTGCTGAGCAAGTAAGATCGCATTTGACAATCCTACATAACCGGTACCTGCAATTGTTATTTTCACGCTATGCCCCCTTGATTATTAAAACAGCCTCCACATTATATCATAATGCTTATTATTCAACAATAAAATATTCTATATACCAGTCCGCAAATTTACACGAAATTCAGCAATATATTTAATATATTTGTACCCTTTTTATCACTAGCTAACCATTAATTTAATGCATAATTATTATTATGAATCCAAGTATTTTTTCAATAAAGAAACCGCTAATATGAAAAAACACCCATTTGTGAGTTTAGGCTCTTTGCAAACCTGGCATCTCACAAATGGGTGTTTTATTTTTCTATGATAAATTTTTGTCTTAAACTTGTAAATTGACACTCATTTTAATATTTTGAAACAAGAATGTTGGCCAATTCCGGATGATTGCCAAGATAATAGGGTTTTTGATAGAGTGCACTTGCTACACTGATCTGATTATTCTGAACGACCAATGCGTCCGCCAGTAGCGTGAAAAAAATATAATCAAATGGTCCATGAATAATGTTATCTTTTACCACTATTGACTTTGCTAAACCCTTACTGGTATTGGTTCTTACATCTACAATTTGTAACAACTGCAATCCTCTTGTTATACCAGATGGATGTGCATCCTTTTGTTCTATTTGAATATTGTTATTAGTCATTTCTATGATCGGTTGACAATTATCGGTTAATCTCAGTATCGTTATGTTGCCAAGTGCATATTTCGACTTTATCTCATTGTTGTTAAATTTGAAATTCGTAATTTGTTGACTTGAACCTGGAAATCTTAAATCATAAACATCGATTTTGTTGTTTTCAATTGTAAAATTGTTTGCACATGTTGTCAACTCCATAAAAGATACAAACAATTCACTTTTCGGTTGTCCCAGTCTATCAGCGTATGATTCTTCTACGATAAATGTATTGTTTGAATACACTCTATTTACGGGAACACTATTCCCCGCGTCACCGCCGACGCCGCCTTGTTTTGCTTTTATCAATGCATTGTTCGTTTTGTTTGCATCAAAGCAAATATTGTTGATCCATGTGTTATTGGTGTAGGTAACCATGCCGGAGCTTAAATAAGCATCGTATAATGCTACATCAAAATTCGCCTTCATCCCTTCAACACGATTAGAATCATAGACCACCTCTTTATTTTCAGTTAATGCAAATGCATAATACTCGCCGCCGCCTGCTTCAGCCCACCAATTATCATCACATGTGACCTTGTTGTTATAGATCCCAACAAATTTTCTGGCTTCCACCATCTGTGCCTCATATGTGATGCCATTTGTGATACTCATACTTGCAAAAACGTTCTGGAAATTATGAATGGTGTTATTTCTGATTTCAACATTTCTGAAAGGTATATCACTTAAAACGATAAAACTGTATGTCGTGTTTGAGACACTATTATTTGTAAATATAAACTGATCAATACCAAAATCAACTCCCACAGGATTTAAGTTCTTATTTCCCTGCTGTCTGTATAAGGAAATATCTCCTTCAAATGTACAGCCATCGACTTTCACGCTGTTGACTTTTGAAGAACTATTCTCTGCAGGATTGTAAGCGATCAATAAAGCATTTACCTTACTCAAATTGGTGAATTTCATATTACTTATTGTCAGACTCTTGATTTTTTCAGGATCGAATAAAACAGTATTTTTTCCGTTATTAAAAATCAACTCTGAAGCATTCATACCAGTGATTGCAATATTAGGATTCGTCACTGCTTCAGATGTGTTTCCAATGTAGAACACGCCATTTAATGTGATACTGCCATACTGGTTCAATGCACGGTTAAGCAATGAAGCATTGTTGTCCTTCTGGCTGGCATCATTCGGAATTAACCCATAATTACCTGCTATTGGTTTTATTGTCGTTGCTGCTGGTTTTGTTGTCGTTGCTGCTGGTTTTGTTGTCGTTACTGCTTTTGTTGTCGTTGCTGCTGGTTTTGTTGTCGTTGCTGCTTTTGTTGTCGTTGCTGCTGGTTTTGTAACTACATTTTTCGTTGCGGTTGCGGCGTATACAGGCATAGTACTAAACAATAAGAAAAATGCGATCAAAAATACAAAAAGCTTTTTCATGATGGATACTCCTTTCGGTAGCCGGCTACCATTTTACAGGCCCTTGGCTTTGCGTCCCAACTTTTCAGTTGGTTTGCCATTATCGTTGGACAATAAATAAATAGAATACAAAAAAACTCTCCTTTCGGAAACTGGCTGCCATTTTACAGGCCCTTTAGCTTTGCGTCCCTGCCTTTCGACAGGTTTGCCTTTATCGTTGAAAAGTTATTTCACGACTATTATTAAATTCACATAGTTTGTTTGATCTAACAAAACCTCTCTCTCGTTATCTGGTTATCGTTTTACAGGCCGCTAGTTTTGTGTCCCTGTCTTTCAACAAATTTGCCTTTATCGTTGAAAAATCATTCCGTAAGAATCATTAAAATATTGAATTCTATAGTTGATACGCAATACATATTTATAGATTCAATGTATCACATTTATCGTTAATAGTCAATATATTTTTCTACTTTTTTTCCTTGCGAAAATTGCAATATAAAATGTACACCTTTTTCAAAAAAAGATATGTTAAGCGATGAATGGTTTATCGGTTTTTATTTTATTAACCATGCTGCACTAGACTTTTTACAAATTCAAATATCTCATTTCTAATATTCGAAAATAAGTACAATATTCCAAAATAACACAAAGCACATATTGTAATTGATAAAACACTCCATGGTACACTTGAATTCATTTGGTGCAGGAAGAATCCCAAAATCCCCATTGATATAGCCGAAAAAGCTGTTGGAAGTACATTTTTGATTGTATCTAGAATCGGAAATCCCATTGCAACCTTCATTATTAAAAAATGAACTAAAACAAATTCCATTCGAATTAATGATCTCGCATATACAAGTGTCCAAAAACCATATTTAGCACTAATTAAAATCGTCGGAACTAAGACAACCAAATGTAACACTTGGGCAAGGAAGGATAACTTAGGTCTTCCCTTGGCTCGATATACCTCACTGCAAAAGTTACCAAATACTATCATTACAGCGCTTGTTAAAGCCCAAATTCCAATGATTTTACTTGCTTCGCTCCACTGGCTGCCCAAAAAAATTTGAGTTGCCAAATCACTGTAAATATATATACCCATACCCATAGGAAGTACTAAAACAGAAACAAGACGCTGAACTTTATAATATATTTTTTTGAAATTAATATTATCATCCTGTAACCGAGACAGAGTCGAAAAAAGAACCGGCACTATTGATGCAATAATGATCGCCATTAACGAGTTAACCATCATTTGAGATGTAATATACAAACCTAAATAATATGAATTTAAAAGAACACCAATAATAAAGACATCAATCCATGAAGTGGCCCAAATTGAAATTTCTTCTGCTAAGGACCATATGCTGAAGGATAACATTTCTCTTAATATTTCGGCTTTATAAAACAAACCTGGCTTCCATTTTGATTTAATGGTTAATATCACAGCATTTGAGAGTTGCATAACAATTGAGCCAATAATGATTGACCAGTAACTCAAACCTAAAAGGGCAAGTGGTATTGTTACTGTAAATGGCACACAAATAGCAATCATCCTTACAAGAAATAACGTTTTAAAATCAAAATCTCTTCTATATAGAGCCATTTGTATACTTGAAAAAGATGTGAACACTAACTGCAAACATGCTATAGCAATGACACTACCTAATCCTGGATTACCAACTAAAACCGCAATCTGCTCACGATAGACTATAATCATCAGCCATAAAAAAATCGAAATTCCCAAATTGGTCCAAAAGGCCACATTTGTATTCTTGAATTTTTCTTCATCATCCTTAAACTCATGCTGAACCAAGTATTTTTGAAACCCCGCATCCGTAAACATATCTGCAAAACTTATGATCATCGTTACAATTGCCACTACACCAAAAGCTTCCGGAGCTAGAAGTCTTGCTAATACCATATTAGAAATAGGACCAACAGTTTTAGCTGCCAACTCAGTAATAAATGACCATTTTCCTGCATGAATAGCTTTGTTTTGGATATTATTTTCTTTCAATTGTAAAACCGCCTTTTAAGCCAGCCAATAGCAGTTCTCTATGTGCTTCACATTCAATATAATTCTGTATAGCTAAAAAGTCTTTATCGTTATATTTTCGTTTAATATTAAAATTATTTAAAATTCGTCTATCTATACGCGAAAACCATTTTCCCATACCTGAAAGTCTTGTCATATATGCCAATTTATTGTTTTCAGCAAATTTCTTATATTCCTTTTCTACAAATCCTTCTTGTGATATCTCCATTGAACGTTTTGCAAAGGCTTCTATGATTTCCTTCGCGACTGTACCTTTAGCAAGACGCACAACATTTTCTTCTTTCACAAAAGGAATATATTCGATACTAAGTACATTTTTAAGTTCAACCTTGATTAATAAGCTTGTCTTCCAGTACTCACTATTAGAATCGTCAAATATAAAATTCCCTTGCCCGTAGACAATTGTAGATTCTTTATATTTTTCAAAGCAACCAGCGCAATGACTATGTTGACATATAACCAAGTCTGCTCCTTTTTCCGCCATCTTTCTGGAAACCTTTTGAAGATAAGGTGATGGATAGCGATAGTGTTCTTTTCCGCCATGATAAAGAACAATCACATAATCGCACTGGGTTTTTAGGTTTTGTATGTGATCAAGACTTTCTAGTGGATCAAACGGATTTGCTCCAGAACTCTTTTCACTTGCTATGGTAAACTCGTGTTCAGCACAATTATAGATACCTATCTTTATTCCATCTCTTTCAATAATGCAAGGCGTACTTGCCTCAGAAAGATTCTTTCCTACTCCAATATAAGGTATCTTATGTTGATTCAAGAGATCAAGTGTTGATTTTAATCCTTGTTCACCTTGATCTAATATATGGTTGTTTGCTAAATTAATTAGTGACACATTAAGAGCCTTAATTCCATTAATCGCACTTGTTGGAGCAATAAGATTCGGTCCATGTTTTCTGATAGGATTTTCTTGATCTGCAAGAGGTACCTCTAAATTCAACAACCTAATATCAGCAGAATTCCATAGGAATAGTAATTCTTTACCAAGCAGAGTATTTACGTCAGCTTTATTGAATAAATCCATATTCGATTGTGTTGGTACAAGATCTCCTGCTATTAGTATTTGCATATTCCTACCCCTTTTAATTATTTGTTTCTATGGGTAAATTAATCCAACTACCTAGTAAATAATCATAAGACTCAGGTATAATTGGTGTAAAACCGGATCCATCAAAAAAAGTTATTTCTCCAAAATATAGGTTATCTTCCACAATAAACCAATCAATCCTAACCTGACACATATTTACTGCTAGCTGTTCAGATAACTCTATCATTTTTTCTAACTTTTTTGGTTTTTTACAAGTCGCATGCTCAGATATTTCAAATCCCCATGTCATGTCGATTTTATTCCACTCTAAGTCATATGTATCTTGTATGTGATTGGTAAATCTACCCATGTGTACCTGGACTAGTCTGGCTTTACCATTAAAACACACAACCTTATAATCATTAGGAGGAATATTTGTTTCAGACATAAACTTCTCACAGATAATTTCGGGTTTTATATTTTTATATGGCCACTCCCGGTGAATCCAATAATATTCTATTTCCATCCATTTTTTTACCGTTTTCTTTAACTCTACGTAATCGATTTTTGATTTATCCTTACACAGATAAACATCCCCTGATGTGTGATTGGGTTTTAATACAAATTGATTTGGCAATGCTTCAAAATCAATTTCATCATAGGAATCGTAAACCCCCAGAAGCGGTATGAGATATTCTTCACCAATTGTGCCTTTAATATATTTTCTCACCTTATACTTATCTGCTAATTGGGTATACTCTTGTTTTCGATCAAAAAGTTTTAACCATTGAAGCTTTTCATTAAATGACTGTGGGCTATCGAGATTCAACCTTCTCCCAATCGATGCTCTATATTCTAACTTAACAAACGTTTCATCTGGAATTATTCTTGTTATTCTCTGACCCAGGATATAATTAACGACAAGCCATGGATTCCTAATCCCCTTAACTATTCTTTTTAAAATCATAATAACCTCTCCTTGTAATCATTAATTGATTGAAATCAAGAATTTTCCAACTTTAGTTTTCAGTTTTAGCTAATCTATATATTATACTTCCAATCGCTAATATAAAACCTATACCTTTATCGTCATAGTAAACCATGCCTACAGACATAATCATATATCCAACAATAATTGCTATAAACATGTAGCATAATGATTTTGAGATAACTTTTGATGCTTTCATTAAATCCCTTATCACAATAACATTAGCAAGATAAAATAATGCAGTGCCAATAATACCGGTTCCAACTAAAAGTTCAATTACATTATTATGTGAATAGGTGTACCCTTGGCCACTACTAGTGCTCAATAAAACTCTATAATTATCAATGCCATACCCCAAAAACGGATGTTCTTTAAACCATGACCATCCCCATAGAATCATTTCTGACCTAATATTCATAGAGCTATCAGCAGTACCACTACTAGAAAAAAAATCAAACATGGTACCCATTCTCTCCCCAATAATTTGGTAGAAAAGGGGTACGTTATTTATTATATAAAATATGGCAAAGATAAACACTATACTTATGAATAAAGCTCTAAATTTACTGCCCAGCTTAATGTCCTCTTGAAAAATCAACATAAGTACTATTGAAATTACTACAAATAACAATGCTTTTCTGGATCCGGTAAGTAAAATAACGATTAAATCAGTTAATATAATCACAGAATACCAATAATTTCTAGTCTTCAGCAAATAAAAAAGGCAGAGAATCGAAGAGATCCCAATAATCATACCTATAGAATTTACATTTCCAAGCTCACTTCCAATTCTTTCTAAAACAGTAAAGTCAGCATTAATTAATATATAAATACTTGTAATAAAACCTGAAAAAATAAAGCATTTCATTATAAAGTATAATTTCTCTAATGTATCAACATAATTAATAAGCGATAAAATGAGAATATATATTAAAATTAATGTTTGAATTTTACTAAAAGCAGTGCTTGGCTCAATCGCATAAAATACTGACACCATACAAATAATAATAAATAATGAATAAACAAATAAAAAAAAGTTGAATATAATTTCTTTCCTCAACAACAAAATCTCTAACCAAATCAAGCCTATTAGAAACAATGCTAAACAATTACTCAAGATATTCCATCCTGCCTGGGATGTAAATACATAAATACTTAATACATAAAAAAACATTATGCAATTTATAAGTTGATTCAAAGTGATTTTCTTCATCCCATGTTACCCCCCATTCACTGTATGAAAAACTGCCAAATAAAAGTCCAATTAAGTGAAAACTTTAACTTATGTAATTATTTTCCCTGATTTTAGAAACTATATAAAATGAATTAAAGATTTGGCTAATTCCGCTACAGATTTGTTTTTGGGTGGCATCATTTCATTCAATATCTTGTCTTTGAGAGTTTGACTGTATTTTGACATTAAGTTTCTCCTCGTTTTTTTATACTATACACTTTTTAATTCCCTATGAAAAGTATCCTGACACCTAAGGCTTGTCAGATCGAAAAAGCTTCTATTATTTTGTTTAACCGCTTATTTTTCATATAATTTTTTCCCATTCTTTCACAATATTTTCCACACTAAATGCTTTTACTCTTTCTTTTGATTTTTTAGAATACAACTCAAGTAACCTTTTAGTTTGTAGTAAGCTTGTTATTGCATTTGCTAAATGTATTTCTTCTGCCTTCAGAGGTTCCGCTGCATCATACTTTTTTCCATCACATACAGGTATCAAAACACCATATTCACAAAAATCAACAGAATTGATTTCTGTATCTAAAGATGTGTTTGGTGCCAATATTTCTCTTGGTCCTGATTTACAATCTGCAGATATAACTGGAAGGCCACAAGCCATCGCTTCACATAGAGCATTAGGGAAACCTTCAAATAATGATGGAAATACAAATAGGGTTGCTTTACTTAAATACTTATAAGGGTTACTGTTAAATCCAAGGAAATAAATGTCCTCTTCTATCTCAAGATCCATACTAAGCTGCTTAAGATAGTTACTTAGATTCCCTTTTCCTAAAATAATGAGTTTTGCATCCGGTATACTTTTCTTGACTTCACTAAATGATCTAATGAGGTGCCAATGCCCCTTCTGATCTATCAATCTGCCTATCGTAATAATTGTAGGCTGCCTAAAAACCTCTAATTCATCTTTCTTTAACTCACCTTGACTTAATAACTCTATTTTATTTAAATCATAAGGATTATAAATTGTTATATTGTTTTGAACATTTTCAAGGCCATAATTTGTAATGAGTCTATTTTTTATTACGTTAGAAACAGAAACAATAAAATCGGCTCTTTTATATAAATATTTAATAGCCAAATTACCAACCTTACCATAAAAACCTGTATTACTCTGAGTAGTATAGTTTCTAACTGATACTATCGTATTACTATCTCCTTTAGTTAATATATTTAGAATATTGGGACTATCTAAAAAGCTAATTACAGTATCAAGTGAATATTTATTTTTAATATTTCTCAGCTTGATGATCCTTTGTACAAAACAAAAATATTTTCCAAAAACAGTTTTTTTATGTGGTGTTTTTAACGAAAGTAATTTCCCTGAATAAGAATAGTCTTGTACATGATCTTCATATACAATAACATAAACCTCATATCCACTTAATTCAAAAGCATTTGATAATATTGATGCAACCCTTTCCGCCCCGCCCCCTTGTAATGTGGGGATTAATAACGCTATTTTTTTCAAATCTTACACCCTTATTTCAAAAATTCAATTTTAAGCTGCAATTTAACTATTTATCCAAAAACATGAATAGTTTTTCTAATACAACACTAGGTGTGTATTTTTCTGCTTCACGTACATTATTTACCGCAATTCTAAATGCCATTTCCCGGTCATTATACAATTTTAGTATTGCCTTACTTATCGCTTCCGGCTTTTTTATGGGGACAAGTATTCCATTGAAACCATCGTCAATTATATCTTTGTTATATAACCAATTTGTCGCTATGATTGGCAAACCAGAATAATATGAATCAATGACACTACCTGGAAAACCCTCACCATCAAAATATGTTGGGAAAATCAATGCAAAATAATTCCTTAAAGTGTCAACAGTTTTATCATAATCGACTACCCCTTTATAAGTAACAAATTCTTGATTCTTAGCTAATAATTCTTTGAATTTTTCCTCATAATTCTTATTTACCATACCATAAATGTCTAATTGAATAAAATCATCGCCTAGTCTCTGATTTGTTATCCTAACCCCTTCAATTGCATCCTCAATCCCCTTTGTACAACTAACTCTTGAAAATGTACACACGGAAATGTTTTTTTTGTTTTCAATCTTTAAATCTGACTCGTTGATTTTTTCTAACCTTTTCAAGTTAAAAAGTATATAAATATTATCAATACCCAAACTTTCTAAATCCTTTTTCATAGTATTGGTTTCAACAAAAATCGCTTTGAATTTTTTTAACGGATTAATATATATTTTATTCTTTTGCAGCAAACTGAATAAAAATCCGCCAATTACTACATAATATACTTCTCGTTTGTAAAATAAATTGACAATTGATAATAACGGCACTATTACCTTAAAACCATTGTCTGCAGGGAAGATAATCACCTTTTTAGATTGAACAATCAGCATTATACTTTTTATAAAAAAAGAAATGGGGTTTCCCTTCCAATTATTTGTATTTAAAACTTTAACATTTTCAGGATTGTATCTGCCCTTAATTTCATTAGCAATTATAGTGGTTTTAACCGCCTGACCATCTGCAATTTGGCCACCGTCACCAAACTGACCCCAAATACCGATTTTCCATTTAGCATTTTTCATTGGCCGCTATACCTCCATATAGTAAGTATCAGGCTTATTTAAATCAAAAGGTTCATTTGCCCACATGATGGTGACCATATCATCCTCACCTAGATTTTCAATATTGTGAGTATAGCCGATTGGTATATCCACTACTTCCATCTTATCTCCAGCGACAAAATATTCCAAAACCTTATCCGTGTCTATTTTTCTAAATCGTATGACACCTTTTCCCCATACTACAAGGAATTTTTCGCTTTTAGTATGATGCCAGTGATTGCCTTTGATGATGCCAGGTTTAGAAATATTCACTGAAATCTGCCCTCTATCAGGAGTCTTTATGAACTCGGTAAAAGAACCTCTATTGTCTACATTCATCTTAAGTTCATAGCTGAATTGATTTTCTGGCAAATAGCTTAAATATGTGCTATAAAGTTTCTTCGTAAATGCATCTGACATATCTGGGATGGAACGATCCTCCCTGCTTTTCTTAAATGAATCAATCAAGTCAACAATTTCACCTAAAGCAATCGTATAGTCCACTGGTACTTCACAGAATTCACTCGTCCTGTTTTCTTTACCATCAAGTGCATTAATGAGTTCTTCAATCAAATCATCGATATACACAAGGTTCATAATAACACTTGGATCATTAACTTTTATGGCTATCTCATGAGCAATATTATGACAAAAAGTCGCTACTACACTATTGTAGTTTGGTCTGCACCATTTCCCGAACACATTAGGAAAGCGATAAATTAAAACATGGGAACCCGTTAGTTTTCCGTAATCACGCAGTAAATCTTCACCTGCTTTTTTACTCTCTCCGTAAGGATTATTTAATTTTGCTTGAGTCGAAGACGCAAATAAAATAGGACAAGTATTTTTATTTAACTTTAGTGCTCCCAGTAAATTTTTCGTAAAACTATAATTTCCAACCATAAATTCTTTAGTGTCAGTTGGTCTGTTAACGCCCGCTAAATGAAACACAAAATTACATTCCTTTGTATATTGTTGTAATTTTTTATCATCATCATTCCTTCCAAAAGTCAATATTTCGATATACTTCATTTCCTTCAAAGAAGTAACTAGATTTTTACCCAGAAAACCATTTGCTCCTGTTACTAAAACTTTCATCTATCTCTCCTCCCAAAGCCTCAATTCTTTCTTGATTTCATCTAAGTTTAAGAGTTTCTCTTTTATTTCCTCAACAGAAAGAATCCTTGTATTGTTTGAATTGTATTCTTCAGTCAGTGTAATCTGGTGAGAGCCTTCTTCAAGATATTTTTCATAACTTAAATCTCTATTATCTGCGGGAACTCGATAAAAGTTATCAATATCGATTGCTTTTTCTGCCTCTTCTCTGGTAAGTAAAACCTCATATGATTTTTCACCATGTCGTGTCCCAATGACTTTTATTTCATTATCTGCTTTAAAAAGTTCTATAAGAGCTTGCGCTAAATCTCCTATGTAACACGAAGGAGATTTTTGCACGATGATATCGCCTGTTTCTGCGTTTTTAAATGCATATACCACAAGCTCTACTGCTTCCTCAAGACTCATAATAAATCTTGTCATTTTAGGATCAGTCACAGTAATCGGTTGTCCACTTTTTATCTGTTGAATGAATAACGGTATTACCGATCCTCTGGAAGCCATAACATTTCCATATCTTGTTCCACATATCAACGTCCTTTCCGGAGATATCGTTCTGGATTTTGCGATAAATGTTTTCTCCATCAAAGCTTTTGTGATTCCCATAGCGTTTACAGGATATGCTGCTTTATCAGTAGAAAGGCAAATAACCTTCTTTACTCTTGCATCTATTGCGGCTGTTAACATATTCTCTGTTCCTAATACATTTGTTTTAACTGCTTCAATTGGAAAAAATTCACACGAAGGTACTTGCTTAAGTGCTGCTGCATGAAAAACATAATCAACATTATACATGGCATTACGCAGACTTTCAATAGCACGTACGTCACCAATATAAAACTTAATTTTATCGTTCTGATAATGTCTTCGCATATCATCCTGTTTTAATTCGTCTCTAGAAAAAATTCTAATTTCTTTTATATTTGTATTCAAAAAACGTTCTAATACAACATTTCCAAAAGAGCCAGTTCCACCTGTAATAAGTAAAGTTCTATCCTTGAACATATTACCCCTCCGTTCTATTTTTCTTATCGACTATCAAATGAAACAAATCAATGAATTTCTTTGTGTTAACGGTTCTTGAATAGTATTTTTCTCCAAATTCATGCGCATTCTTTGCCATTCGCTGGCGTTCATCTTCATCACGATATAATTCTAATATCGCATCAGCCACTGCCTTCGGATCATCATTCGATGCCGAGATCCCCATGTCATACTCACTAAACATTTTAAAATATTCTGAATCTGAATCAACAGAATTTACAATTACTCTGTTACACATCATCAATAAGCCTGCTTTACTTGGCACAGAATTACCTATGATTCTTTTTTTTAAAGGAATCATACAAATTGAGCACGCACTATAAACATCAGAAACCATATTTTGTGGTTCCAGCGGAAAAAAATATATGTTATCAAGTTTCTGTTTTGACTTTTCTTCGATAAAAACTTCTTTCTGGCTACCTTGACCGATCATATGAAACTCAATATCGTTATATTCTTTAAGTAATTCAGCAACCGCCAATACCATTTTGTAATCAAAAACATATCCCATTGTTCCAGCATATTGGACGTAGAACTTCTTGGTAGAAAGGTTGTATTTTTTTACAAACCGATTCTCTTCCCACAAAACTTCATGCACTGTTCGATCATCAAACCAATTTACTATCATAAATATTTTCTTTTCTGGCACACCTTGCTCAACAACTTTATTTTTCATATCTTCAGAAATAACAGTTATAATATCACTATATCTATACGCAATTTTCTGTAGTAAATAGAATATTTTCGCAATGAATCTGTTCCCCATAACACCAGAATTTACAGCACTGCCAGGAAACATATCTTGAATTCCATAAAATAAAGGTTTTTTCAAAATGATTTTTGTTAGCACAATTCCATACAGGGCTGTTGGACAGGAGATAATATATACAGCATCAATATCATTAACTTTCTTCCAATATTTCACACTTCTAAAAGTGTATTGCACCTCTTCTAAATACCTTCTAACAAACCTATTTTTAGGTATATCTTTTCTTTCAAGCGTGTCCCAAGTAAAACCATCTAATTTTTTCAAGTCTGAATTCATTTCTTCTCCGATTTTTTTTATGCTTGCTTGCACTAAATGAACAGAGAATCCTGCGGATATCATATCTTCTATTAACGCTTTCAACAAATGATTTGATGGACCTGGTGTATCAAATCCGCTCGTCCTCTGTATTAAAACCTTCAAAAGCACTACCTCCAAATCAAGTTTTTATCGACTTATCTTTTCGTTATCTAAATCAGCTGATTTTTCTTCATTCGAATAAAGTTCTTCTCGTTTAAGAACTCAACACCATATTCTTTGCTTACTCAATAATAATATCAATTATCTTTATTGCTTCTTCACAAATTCTTATAGCATCTTCTGCATCATAACCCTGTGCAATAACAAATCCTATTCTTTCAGAACCGTTGTTTAAAGCTCCCACAGTATCGCCAATATTTTTTACAAAACATATTTGCTTAACTCCAAGTATACTCTTCGCTTCATTTACTCCAGTTATATTAATTAACTTGCCTTCATTAGTTTTGAAATATCTAACGGCTGCCCCCATGTTGATTTTTTTTTCAAAATCGGGTTTTTCTCCCAATGCAATTTCAATACAGCATTTAACCAAATCGACGCCTGTAGAAAGAGGCACTAAATGTGTTGTAATATTACCTCCACCAAGCCTTGCCCCAATCTCGACTATTTTAGTGCCATCATCAGTTACAATTATTTCTGTATGAGATGGGCCATTCACAATACCTATTGCATTAATTGCTGATATTGCAACTCGTTCAATCTGTTTTTTGATCTCCCTGGAAAGATCAGACGGCTCTGAATGTCCCATTTCAACAAAATTAGGTGCACCAGATGTTAATTTATCCGTGATCGAAATCACCTCAACTTTGCCATCAACACTTAAAGTTTCAACACTAACTTCTGGGCCTTCCATGTATTCTTCAACAATTATTTCCCCACCATATGAATTTTTTTTGCTGTATTCAAAGGCAAACATAATCATTTCATTATTATTAATATCGTTAACCAAAAACACACCACGACTTCCCGAATTATCGGCAGGTTTGACGATGCATTTGTTTTTAAACTGATGAATAACCGCCATATATTCATCAATTTCTTTCACTCTAAAAAATTTAGGGACTGGTACATCATTGTCTTTTAAACATATCCGCATTATTCCTTTATTTGTAGCTTTTAAAGCCATAACCTCATCAATACCAACAATATTCAGCTCTTTTGCAACTGCAGCAACTGTTCTCATTGGCATATCGCTTGCAAGTGTCATGATTCCATTGATGTTATACAATTTAGCTGCTGCAACCACCTTAGGTATATCATTCGTACTAATAACAAGACAGATATCAGCATATCTAAAGCCAATGGCATTCTTATCCATATCTACTGCTATCACTTGCAATCCCATTTCTTTTGCTTTTAATATTGCCGGTAGTTGCAAAATGCTGGCGCCAAGAATCATGATCTTTTTCTGTTTATTCATTTTCATATATTCTCCCCATTAATACAACATCATGATCTTCGCTATTTTCAAACCTATGCTACTTCTATATTCCTTCTATTTTGGGATTTCATTTTTTATACTTTACTTAAACACATTTTTCTTTAACACTACGCTAAATATAGTCTTTAATAAAATTTTCAGATCAAATATTAGAGAAATATTCTCAATATAATAAACATCATTTTTGAATTTTTCTTTACCCTTAATAGAATTTCTATAATATGCCTGGCTGTATCCAGTGACTCCAGGTCTTACAGATAATTTGTTTTTTTCAAAGGCAGAATATTTTTTAATATCCTCTGGCAGGTCAGGCCGTGGTCCGATTAGGCTCATGTCACCCCTTAGGATATTTAAAAGTTGGGGTGTCTCATCTAAACTCGTCTTTCTTATAAACTTCCCTATCTTGGTTAATCTTGGATCGTCTTCCGCATTAAAGGTTGATCCATCTTCATTCCTTATGTCCGGTGCATTCATCTTCATCGACCGAAATTTATACATTTTGAAAATCCTGCCATTTTTACCAAGACGAGGAGAATTATAGAAAATTGAGCCTTTATCTTCAAAGTAAATTGCTGAACCAACAATAATCAATATAATAAACCAAAAAGGAAGTGCTATCATTGAAAAAAATAAATCAGAAACTCTCTTGAAAAAATACTTATACATCACGCCACCTCATTGCTTCAATTTGTATATGATTTCTATTATTTTTTTTGTAATATACTTCACATCATCATCGCTTAACAACGTATGTAGTGGCAATGTAATCTCATTTTTGTACATATCAAATGCATTTTGATAATCTTTTATATTAAACCCTAAATTCTTATAGGCTGTAAACATTGGCAATGGCTTATAATGCACATTTGTCGCTATCCCTGCTTCATCCATCTTCCAAATAATTTCATTTCTTTCAGCTTCATCAATGCCTGGAATTCTGGCTAAATAAAGATGTCCCGATGATGTAAAATCATCTCCGTAATGCTCAATAACCTTTATTCCTAAATGACATAACGCTTCATCATACATCCTGATAATCTCTCTACGTCTTTCCATTAACCCATCATAACGGTTTAACTGGATTAATCCAATTGCAGCCAGGATATCTGTCATGTTACACTTACGGGTAAGATATTTTATGTCATATTCCCATGAATTTTCTGAAATCCTGGCAAAGGCATCTTTAGTCTGTCCATGAAGGCTGTTAAGCATGAATTCCCTGTATATTTCATCATCGTCTAATCCAAGGTCATTTCTCCAAACCACCGCACCGCCTTCTCCTGTGGTGACATTCTTAACTGCATGGAAGGAGAAGCAAGTGAAGTCAGCAGCTTTCCCACATTTTATTTTTTTTCTCTCTGCACCAAATGCATGTGCAGCATCAGCAATCACAATGATCCTATTAAATAAACGTTGCACCTCATTATTCGGTGTAAATAAATCCCGCTTGCTTTCAACCACTTTATAAATCGCATCATAATCACACATCTTCCCTGCAATATCTACAGCTATGATGGCCTTCGTGTTGACTGTTATGGCATCGGCAAGCTTTTCATAGTCCATTTCATAAGAATCCTCTGCCACATCAACCAATACAATTTTTGCTCCAGCCATGTGAATAACTGATGCAGATGCTGTGAAGGTATATGCAGTCGTTATTACCTCATCCCCTGGACCAATGCCTAAAATATGAAGTGTCAGTTCCATGGCTGAAGTTGCCGAATTAAGGCATACTGCTTTATTTACCCCAATAAACTCTGCAATTTTTTGTTCAAACGCTTTCGTTCTTAACCCAGTGGTAATCCAACCGGACTCCAGGACATTAACTACTTCTTCGATTTGTAAATCTGAAATGTCTGGCGGTGAAAACTCAATATCCCAAAGTATTCCATACATCAATTTTTCTTCTTTCTATTTTATTTGAACTATGTGAAATGCTTCAACGCCTTGCTATGGCATGGTTATTACACTAATAAAAATCACTTCACTTTCTTTATCTTATCAGAAAGTGTCATCGTTCGCAATAAAAATTACACTTTGAAACTTCTATCTTAGCAGGAAATGTCATCGTTTGCAATGGATTAAGTGGCCGTTGCTGTAGTTTCAAGTGCCTTTCACCTAAATCCGCTTTTGACCTCATTACTATTGGTACGTGGCATAACCATTTGATTTCGGAGATTTCACAGGCATCGTTTCTACTACATTTTACCTATTTCACCCCATAATACATAACATACCAGTCAGCAAATTTCTGTAAACCTTCCGCAATGGCCGTTGATGGCTTAAAATCAATTGCTTCCTGGAGTAAATCAGTTGATGCATAGGTAGCGGGTACATCACCAGGTTTTATCGGTTCAAATTTTTTATCAAATACAACTTTTCTGCCAGCAGCATGACTTAAAGCTTTCTCAAGTGTTTCTATAAAAACCATGAGCTTTTCAGGGCTATTATTTCCTATATTAAAAACCCGATGAGGTGCCTCCGCGACGGGTGGCGCTGTAAGAATTTTTGCGATTCCCTCAACAATATCATCTATATAAGTAAAATCCCGATATAAATCATTTTCAAAATCACCATTGTTAAATATACTGATCGGTTCCCCTGCAAAATATTTCTGAGTGAAACCAAAATAAGCCATATCCGGCCGACCCATTGGTCCGTAAACGGTAAAGAACCGTAGACCTGTAGCTGGGATCTGATAGAGATGACTATAGGTATAGGCCATTAATTCATTTGATTTCTTTGTAGCCGCATATAAAGAAACTGGATGATCCACAAAATCCGTCTCCTCAAATGGCACTTTTTTGTTGGAACCATATACAGAACTTGAAGATGCATACACTAAATGATCGACTGGATAATACCGACATGCTTCAAGAATGTTAAAAAAGCCCACAATATTGCTTTGTATATAAACATCTGGATTCTCGATGGAGTACCTGACTCCAGCCTGTGCAGCCAAATTTATAGCAATCGCTGGTTTATAGCTTTCAAATACCCTCATTACCAGATCTTTATCAGAAATATCTCCTTTAACAAAGGTGAATTTCTCAAAGAGTTTAAGGTTATCCAGACGTGCATACTTAAGATTCACATCATAATAGTCATTAATATTATCGATTCCAATGACATTGAAACCTTGCTCTAAAAGTTTTTTGGTTACATAAAATCCAATGAAACCTGCTGCCCCTGTAACGAGAACATTTTTTTCTCTATCTAATGATTTTCTACTCATATTTTCCCTCACTTTTTCCATCTTAACAGAAAGAGTCATCGCTTGCAATCTCATAATATACAGAATTGCAAAAATAGTAGTGGAACGCCACTGAAAAGTCAGGATTCACCTTTGCAATATCTGTTTTAAACAGTATTTATGATTGTATTACTGATCTCCTCAACCGCAGGAGACGGTACATATCCTGTTTCCTCATAAATAAAATCATGTAAATACGATACATTTTTACTCAAAGTATCCGGTTTCAAATAATAAACACCGTCCCATGTACCCCCGATTGCCTGGCCATCAACTGGCAATCGGGTATTTTCCATTGCTGTAATCCCTGAAGAAAATACCGTCGTTGCCAACCCAATCAGTTCACCATTATCGAGACTCGTTTGGGTGAACGGTGACAGTATTGAAATGAGTGCTATGGCCTGAGGCAATGATTTTTTCTCCAGTACCTTGTTTATGACATTCTGTAAAACCGTTCGCTGCCTCACAGTTCTTTCATAATCGCCATCTCCCGCATGACGTATTCGACTATATGCCAGGGCCTGCTGCCCATCGAGAGTTTGCACCCCCAGACTGCTACCACTGATTTGATCAATTTCGTAATCTTTCACATCAATCTCGACTCCGCCAACGGCATCCACTATTTGTTCCAGAGCACTAAAATTAACCGTGACATAATCCTTGATGTTCATATCAAAATTTTCGTTGATTGTTTTAATCGTTAATTCAGGTCCGCCATAAGCATAGGAATGATTGATCTTGTCATATTTTTCACCTAGTATGCTCACAAAGCTGTCACGCATGATAGAAGTCAGTTTTATTTTTTTATGCGTCAAATCCAAGGAAGCGATCATAATCGAATCCGCTCTGGAACCATCATAGTCATCCGCTCTGGTATCAATGCCAAATAAGGCAATATTGGTAATATCGCTGCTTTTCTCTAAAGCTTTAGATTTGGCGTTCGGGTCCTCTTTGTCAGGTTTGGTGTTTAATTCCTCTTTATTATCCGGGATCTTCACAGTTTTTATATTTCCAAGAGACTTGCTATACACATAGTAGAATCCCGAGGATGCTAAAAGGATAACAATAAATAAGGGAATCAATACTTTTTTAAGAACACTGCTTTTCTTACTCATTTCTATTTGCCTTTGTCATAAGACACCTGCCTTTTTAAATTTGTCGAAAATTCAAGTTCTAACCCTAGCATTGTAACACATTTATTAAAAATTTTCTTTGAAAAACTTGGCAATCGTAGGATTCTTAGGACTTTACCATTTAGAAATTCAATTGTTTACGGAAGCCTCTATGGCTTCCGTTATTTAGTTCTTTTATCTGCAAGCTAATAAACCGCCTCATCCTCACGTACAGATATAACCACGCAAATATAGCTAGCTTTCATTATTTGAGGAGTACTTACGAAACAACGGTGTTCATAATGATCATATTATCCGAATGAACTTTGAAGCCTTTGAATTCGATGAGATTACAAAATATGCTCAATTATATAACTATATCAAAAACAAAATGACAAACCCTCAAAAAAAATACTACATTATTCTTGATGAAGTACAGCAAGTTGAGTCCTGGGAAAAGGCTATCAACTCATTTCTTGTGGATTCTAATGTTGATATTTACATCACAGGTTCCAATGCGTATCTTTTATCATCAGAGTTGTCCACATTACTCTCTGGCCGCTATGTAGAGATAAAAATGCTGCCATTGTCCTTTAATATGATTATTGATAAATTAGGTGAGTTAGAATCAATTATACCTCTTATTGGTGAAGTCAGGAAAGAACGGATTAAGAATCCCAAGTGTTATTCTGCAGGTGAAGATATAAATAAAATTTTAACAGAGCTTACCGAGAATGGCTTTTATGAAAATGATCCTGAAAGTCAATAATTGAAACTTGCATATTTTTTTACAACTTTGCCTTTTTCGGAGGTTTCACAGGCACCGTATCCCCTAATCGTTTGCAATCATCATAATGAGTTTAGTTTAATTTAGTGACAGGCTAACGTACCTCTAAAAGATTTAATGGAAAATTAAACCCGCATTAAGTTGAATAGCTAAAGTGATAGACACCGTATGTGTTAGATTCCACTAAAATTTTTACTAAAACTAATACTATTTTTCTAATTTTAATTTATTTTCACTAAAACAAACAAAATTTTCATAAACTATTGATATTTCCATTAAATAATTGTATAATTAATCAAAAAGGATGTGAATTCTGTGTTGGAAGAAGAATTAGTACAATTAGTAAAAAAAGTTATTTCCGAAAAATGCGAAAAACAACATATTGAGCTTAAGAAGGCAGCGGGAGGAACACCAACAAAACTTTATGATACCTTATCAAGCTTTTCTAATCAGTTAAATGGCGGCATAATTATTTTTGGAATTGATGAAGAAGCTGGCTATGAAATAATTGGTGTTTATGATGCCCAAGACCTTCAAAAAAAAGTGATGGAACAATCTTTGCAAATGGAACCCGTAGTAAGACCATTGTTTACAGTGGCTCAGATAATGGATAAATTAATCGTCAGTGCCGAAATTTCCGAATGTGATATCTATGACAAGCCATGTTTTTATAAAGGTGCTGGCAGACTACGCGGATCTTATATCCGTGTTGGTGATTCCGATCAACCTATGACAGAATACGAAATCTATAGTTATGAGGCATTCAAGAGAAATATACATGACGAACTACGAACTGTTGAGCGCGCAACAAAAAAAAACCTGTCGAAGGATAATACAACAGAATATTTGATAAAGTTACGCAGGCAAAAACAGAATCTCGTGAATCTTGATGATGGCCGCATACTGGAAACTCAAGGTATCTGTCAGGATGATATCCCTACACTGGCAGGACTCATGTTAATGGGTGAATATCCCCAGGAATTTTTCCCACAACTGAGTGTGACAGCAATGGTCGTACAGGGGAAGGAAATTGGAGAACTCGGTAATGATGGTGAACGATTTGTAGATAACAAGCGAATCGAAGGGTCTATTCCACAGATGCTGGAAGGAACCCTCGCTTTTGTACGAAGAAATATGAAGGTGAAGACCATTATAACCGAAGAAGGAACCCGGGCAGATAAACCCGAATATCCAATAAAGGCAGTCAGAGAAATCATACTGAATGCCCTCATTCATCGAGATTATAGCGTACACACAGATCATTCACCCATACGTTTGGTAATGTATGAGGATCGATTAGAACTTGAAAATCCGGGTGGACTTTATGGTAGAATAACCGTCGATGATTTAGGTAAGATATCCGCCGATACCAGAAACCCTTATATGGCAGGCGCTTTGGAAATCATGATTGATACCGAAAACCGTTTCTCTGGTATTCCTACCGTAGTAGCAGAACTTAAAAAAGCCGGATTACCAGCACCTCTATTTATTAATAAACGCGGTATATTCAAAGTTGTATTTTATAAGAAAACAGCTGACCAAAGCAAAGATAGTGAAATAGTCCAGGCGATTCTGAATTACTGCACAACGCCACGTTCACGAGAAGAACTAGCCCAACACTTTGGATTTGAAACACCCACCTATTTTGTTAAAACTTATATCGCTCCCCTACTTGCCGACGAAAAAATTAAAATGACCATCCCAGATAAGCCGAAAAGCAAGTTCCAAAAATATTATTCCTAAGCATCCAACACACCAAACCTTTTTTATTATTATTTGCTGAATATAATGACTAAACAGATTTTGTGCCGTATCCGACCCCAATTTCTTCTTAAATCACTCAATAAGTTAAGTTCAATAACTTAAGTGACAGGTAAGCCTCCGAAAAAGGCAAAGTTGTAAAAAAATATGCAAGTTTTAGTTATTGACATTCAGGATCATTTGAATAAACAAAGAGAAATCACGTAATTTCAAGTTGAATTGCTCAATTCAATAGCGAAAGCAAGCTATATTTGCAAGGAGAATCCTCAAACTTTCATGCTATTACAGAAAAGAGAGTTTTTCGGAGGTTTCACAGGCACCGTATCACAAACACACTTCTGGGGCAATGTCATTTGCGGAAACACTAAACTCTATTTTATTATGGACTTAATGTATTGATGGAATTAATTGCATAAAGCGGCAAATTCAGCAACCAACCCTCACGTTTATAATCTGTCATAGATGAACGGATTGATAACTTTGGCTGAAACTTCTCATAATACATTTTTAGGCTTTTGGCCTTTAAATTCGTTTCGGCCTTTACTTCAACTGGAATGACTGCGTTACCATTATCAATAAGGAAGTCAATTTCTGCGCTACCCCGGTCATTTGTCCAATAGTAAATCTCCAAACCTTTTAAGGTTTTTAACTGCTGCAAAAAATATTGTTCTGTCAGCGCACCTTTGAATTCCCTGAAAAGCTCATTGCCATTCAAAAGCACCTCCTGATGCAGTCGCACCATACAGGAAAGCAAACCGATATCAACAATAAATAATTTAAAGGCTTTTAAATCCTCATAGGCTTTGAGTGGAAGGCTTGGGGCATTTACACGATGCACTTTATGAACAAGACCACAATCGATGAGCCAAAGCATGGACTGTTCATATTCCCTGGCACGTGCCCCTTCCTTTATGAGTCCATAGATAAATTTTTTATTCTCTTTTGTGAGTTGTCCGGGAATACTGTTCCAGAGCATTCTTATTCTCGGCACAACTTCATTAGGCGCATGTTTGGAAAAATCCTGTTCATAAGCATCAAGAATGCGCTGTTGTATTTCCCGTACCTCGATAAAGTCTCTAGTCTCGGAAAAATAACGCACAGCCTCTGGCATCCCGCCTACATAGTAATAGTATTTGAGCATCTCAATATATGTCTGCTTGAATGTTGTTGCCAACCCAAAGTCACCTTTTTCCAGCAATTCAACATATTGTCCGTTACCCATTGCCATCAAAAACTCTGAAAAACTAAGAGGATATAAATCTAAGAACTCTACTTTGCCAACTGGGAATGATGTGCCCTGACGCAAAGCAACCCCCAGGAGTGAACCTGCACATATGATCTGGTATTCTGAGGCATCCTCATTGAAATATTTAAGCGCTGTCAATGCTTTTGGTACTTCCTGAATCTCATCGAAGATAAGCAGTGTATTTATAGGATTGATCTTATGGCCGGAGTAAAGCTCCAACCCTGTTACAATCCGTTTTATATCAAAATCAAATGAAAATAAATGCTTTATAGGCTGGTTATTGTCAAAGTTTATATAGACGGTTTTCTCAAAAGAATCTCCGCCGAACTCCTTCATCAGCCAGGTCTTGCCAACTTGCCTTGCACCGCGAATAATGAGTGGTTTTTTATTTATCTTCGCTTTCCATTTATATAAGTCTTCAATCGCTGTTCTATACATAATATCACCTCATAATGTAAGCATACGTCATATCGACAAAATATACAACGATATTCTGTTGTATCGCAACACTTTTTACATGGAAAGTCTGCTTCAGCCGATTTTTTTCTTTTAAAGAGACTTAGTATTTAAAAAAATTAGATGCTAATCCAGACTTTTCACTTTAACATCATGCATAATCTAGTCATCCCTTAGAAAAGATGGAACCCCTCTTTCTATAGAATAATAGAATATTGGAAAATAAAATTGACCATATTTCAAAAATATAAAAGCAATAAAACAACCCACAGATTCTCAATAAGTTAAGTTCAATAACTTAAGTGACAGGGAAACCTCCGAAAAACTCTCTTTTTTGTAATAGCATGAAAGTTTGAGGATTCTCCTTGCAAATATAGCTTGCTTTCGTTATTGAATTGAGCAATGCAACTTGAAATTACGCAATTTCTCTATGGTAATTCAAATGATCCTGAAAGTCAATAATTAAAACTTGCATATTTTTTCCCAGCTTCGCCTTTTTCGGAGGTTTCACAGGCACCGTATCTCTTATCTCTAAATGCCTTCCGCTTCCTTACTTTATTATCGCTTGTTACACGTACTCCAGACCTACGTCTGAAGAGCAATTAGGGTCTCCCAAGTTCCCGTATCGTAAACTTTGTATAGCATGCTGAGTTCTACGACCCCGAGGAAGCTACGACCTTCTTACCAAACGTCGATCGCAATATTGCATTCTGCTCTGACAACGGCATCTGCCTTCCTATTTTCGGTATTTCGAGGCTCAATCACTTCAACTTTTCAGCTTTCAGCCTACTACCTTGTTTGCCTACGCTTAAACTTATCAGTTACCCGATAAGCTC
>NZ_DATCHP010000056.1:0-18287 GCF_036508315.1 Acetobacterium sp.
AGCCCAGATAGACATTGATCAATTCCCTAGGAAGGGGTTCAATTGATTTATGGGCAATGATCATTATTTTGTCCGCTAAATCCCCATTCATAACAGGTATAAAAACCGACTTTAAAGGTTCCGGAGATTTTATGTCTTCCAAGGCGATAAAGCCACTCGCAAGAGTATCCAGTATAATCTCTTTGATATGACCGCCATATAAACCTAAGAGCAGTTCAATATCAGACGAGGTACTGGAATAAACGATGATTTTTTTATTTTTATCGCATTGAACATAAGCAACCCATTTAGCATTGAAATACTCGACGATTAAGTTGCCTGTATGTTCCCATATGTCCTGCTTTGGTGTCAGCCGCAGAATATATTGGGTCGCTTTAATATAACTTTCAAACTGGGAACTGTTTCCTGCTTGTGTTTTTTTCATCATCAGACTTGCTCCTCATGGGTTTCAAAAAAAGATTTTTCAAAAAGACTTCAAAAAAATCCGGATAATATGATAAATTAATAAGCGTAGCCTTGCTTTTAATTTTTTCAACCAATGCCTTCGCATCTCTTTTTAATAGCAGGAATTCACACCCGGCTAAAGCAGTATCTCCTGCCAATATGACGTTTTGAGGCACAATTTCAGGTAAGAGTCCTATTTTTTGGGCATTTGCCACATTCAAGGAAACCCCGAAAGCCCCACAGACATAAATTTTTTTAATATCCCCCAGGTTTATTCCGGCATTTTCCAGCAAGCAGTCAATGCCTGTTCCCACAGCCGCCTTGGCACGCTGAAAAACATCAATGTCATGATTATTCAGCATGATTTTATGCTTTTCATCCAAAACGAAAGTCCCTTCGGATGCGTCTTGTGCTAAGATCTTTCCATGGTCATTAAGTTTACCGTTTTCAACAAGATATGCGATCGCATCGACCATTCCTGAGCCGCATATCCCCTTTGGTTCCGCAGCTCCGATCACCTCGAAATAATAGTCTGACCGGGCAGCCGTCCAATCAATCTTATAGATGGCCCCGGGTTTTGCATGCATTCCACAGGAAATGCCACAACCTTCAAAGGCCGGGCCACCGGCTGCAGAGCTTACCCATAATTTTTCAGAATCCCACAGGGCAATTTCAGTATTTGTACCAAAATCAATGAGCAACGCCACGTCTGGCTGGTCAATAATTTGGGTGGCGAGAACACCGGCTATTAAGTCGGAACCGACAAATCCGGTCAAAGGCTGAATCACTTCAATGGCGGCTGTAGGGGAAATTTTCCAAAGCTCACCCCAGCTTTTTCTGCTTTCAGACTGGCAATCAATCTCTTTTACCCAAAATTCAGGATTAAGCATTAATTCATAGCTTTTTTCGGACAAAAGGGTAAGCATTGGTGTGTTTCCGACGATTACCACCTTTTCAATTGCTTCAAGATCGATAAATTCCCTTTCCGAAATATCCAAAAGAGCCTCTCCGATTGAATTTCGTGCCGCAGCGCCCAGCTTTTGGGCATTCTCAGTTGATTCACATG
This sequence comes from Acetobacterium sp., assembly GCF_036508315.1. Taxonomy (GTDB): domain Bacteria; phylum Bacillota; class Clostridia; order Eubacteriales; family Eubacteriaceae; genus Acetobacterium. The sequence continues at coordinate 1,511 of NZ_DATCHP010000056.1, forward strand.
CGGCAGTCAGTCTTGTCACAACGTCTAAACCAAAAGAATACTGACGATTCAAGCCCTGACGACCTACCACCCTTTTCATTGTTTCCATATCCCAGACAGAAAGGCTGATATTCGTTGTCCCCAGATCGACAGCCACACCATAAGACTTTCGCCGGCCTCCTGTTCCCACTGTCTCAAAAGACTGGACGTTCATATGGGTGTCTAAAAAATAGTCGTCTTTGGGAATATTTCTCCATTTAGATTCACAAATGGAATAGAGCAATTCCATCCGAATATTTTGAAGGGGTTTTGTCTGGCAGGCAAGACGAATTCCCTGGTTGATCTGGTCCCGGGAAAGATGAACCCATTCATTGGGTTGGGGTTCATTTACTTCCCCTTCACTGATATGAACCTGACACATTCCGCAGGCCCCATTGCCACTGCATCCGATGACGTACGCTCGCAGATTGGTGGTATCCAGTATTTCACGTATTGTTACGCCAATTTCAAATGGGATTTGGTGTTCTTTTCCCTCTTGAAGAAAAGAAAGGAAATACATCACATCACCCGTTCTTTCTTACCGCATTAACCATGGCGGCAATATTTTCAGGTCTCGACTGAGGTGAAATTTCACATCCGGATGACAGTATAAATCCGCCCCGGGTTTCAAAATAATTCAAAAGCTCAGAGGCCCTGGCCGTGATCTCTTCCGGACTGTCTTCAATAAATGAAATTGATTTGATGTTCCCGTCCAGGCACATACTGGGGAGTGCCTCGCCAGCTTGCTGAGGGGTCACAGGATAGTCAAAATTCGCAATATCAACCCCAATACTTGGATAAAAAGGCAAAATGGAAGCTGCCGGACCGGCAATATGAAGCCAGTTTGCAATTGATCCTGCTTCAGCAAAGATCCTGCATATTTTTTGAAGCTGTGGCAGCTCAATTTCTCTGAAAAACTGGGGAGGGACGACCGCGGGAGATGCCGAGGGATTAAATATCAGTGGTAAATGGGCTCCAGCCTTAATTTGAGCAAGACCAAAACCAATGGCCACTTCAGTACAAAAATCCAGTAGTTTGATAAACACCCCTGGTTCGTCAATGGCCAGATACAAAGCCTTTTCCATTCCAAGCAACTGGGTAGCCAGGGTTAAGGGACCCATTACGCATCCGACAACCAGACGCTCATCGCCAACCGCTCTGCGCATAATTTTCAAAGCTCGCAGCATTTCCGGCATCCGGCCGGCCTTATTTGGATCAGGCAAAACCAGACGGTCAATGCTGCATTTATCCTGTATCGCGTATGTTTGTATGGTCGGGTACATACCTTTTCGGTATTCCAGAACCGCCCCTACCGCCTCGGCCTCAACACTTGTGTCCATCACTGAAAACACGGCATCATATCCATATTTATTAATTGCCTTTATCTGACACTCAGCAAGTAATGCACCATCCCTAACATATTCATGCACAGGAACTCCAGCCATAACACCTGCAAGGCCAAATATTTGGGGGATCACTGGAACCCGATCTGATTTTTCAAAGTTTACAGTCGCGCTGATTCGCTCCAGACTATTCATTCACTTTACCTCCTGATAGTTGCTCTAAATATCCGATACTGTCAAACGCTGTTCCCGCAAGAAAATCCACATTGAGATTGTCTGTAGATGATTGCCTAAGCGCTGCGCCGCCTGCCATTATTTTGGGAGCATAAATGCCTCGCTCATGCATCAGTTCCCTGACCTGTTTTACCATTGGAATCACCGGAAAAATTAATCCGCTTAACCCCACTGCCAGTGGCTTTTCCTCGCTTATGACATCTAAAAGCTTTTCAATGGGGCAGTTTTTTCCACAGTCAACCACCCGGTATCCGCTTGCTGTTAAAATCATCTTGAGAATATTCTTTCCGATATCGTGGACATCACCCTCCAGAACTGCCAGTACAATGGTTCCTTTTCTCGCCGTCACAATCTGACCGGAAGGAAAGAGATATTTTATTACTTCCATTGCCGCTCTCCCGGTGAGCATGATTTCTAAAAGGTTGAACTGCTCCATGGTACATTTTTCATCCAGCTGTCCCATTGCAACCTCAATCCCGTTAACAACTATTTCCTCGGCGCTAATCCCGGAATCGAATAAATTTCTGGCATGATTGATGGACTGAGCGCAGTCCCCCACAATAATAGCTTCTACCAGAGAATTCATCGTTTCTGTGAGAGGATGAATCGTTGCTCCTGTCATTTTTGCTCAGCTCCCTTCTCTATAATAAATTTGATATAAAATCAGAAATCCCTGTCGGCTGACATAGCCTTTAATAATGATGTTTATACCCATATTTTATCAATAAAATCATCCCGTTTAATGACGTTTTATCTTTAGCATGAAGGGACAGCATGAAGGGACGGTTCTTTTGTGTTCAAACGAATGGAATCTGCACAACACAACCGTCCCTCTGCTCTCGGATGTGGGCAAACACAAGAAAAGGCTATAGGCATACTGCCCATAGCCTAATCTTATCAAGAACACTGTCCAATCAACGCTTAAAGGAAGCAGGGTACCCCAATTTCCAAGATTATTATCTGTAAATAAACGTGTAAACTTTGGAAGTGCCGTATACCGAACGGTACGTACGGTGCTGTTGGAGCTCGGCTAGTCAATTAATGGCTAGCCTCCTACCCGATTGGCAGAACAATTTTTATTCTCCAGTTAAACATTAGCCACCAGTGCAACCTTATCCGTTCCTTCTGGTCCTGAAAAAGTCACACTCATCATAGACGCAAGGCCTTTCTTAATCCATATCCGTTCGATTGCCGGTGCACTTTGATAATTTTGAGTTCTACTCAATTCAAATCCTTCTGTTCCAAGTATGGATTTTACCTCATCAAAGGTCATCCCTTCGGTAATGCGTGCAGCCTGTTCATCCGTTATTCTGTCTGCATCTGGTGCAGTGGTCAGGTATTTCTCCCAACCTGATAAACGTTTAGTTATTACCTCTTTGGTGGTATTGTCTGCGGCCATAATAGAACTAAACCCGACGGACACTCCATAACCACTCTTATCCGCATAATCATAGATATCTGTGGACAATTCCGTTGGAGTAACGCCCAATTCTGTATCAACCTGTTCTTTTGTCTGCTTCAGCTCAACCTTATTATATAAATTATACATCGCTTCTTTTTTTTGCGGATCCTCTTTTGTGTTGGTGTCATCTTTTGTACTCGTACTGCCCTGACCGCAACCTGCTAATAAACCAATCAAACAAACCAATGTGACAATGACCAGACCAAGTGTTTTTAAATTAGATTCAAACATTTTAGACCTCCCTTATCCTTTTATTTAAAGATTTTACTTCTGTTATTTGTTATTTATATCTACCCATAAATTATTGAATTTAACATTCTTTATCCGCCATTTTTTTCAGGCCTTGTTTCCGTTTTTTAATAGACAGATTTCCCGGCCGTCTAAGGCACTGACCTCATGCTCAATGGATAATAGGGGTTTCTTTATTTTTTTCCCTGCTTTTTCAGCTGTTTCCCTGTCACCGCACTTATGATTTCTTAGGACAACTTATCTAAAAACTCAATACATTGATCCAAAGCATCACTTTCCAATTCTTCGATATCATCATCTGAAAGCAAAGCTATGTATTGTGCTGCTTTATCGTAGGCCCCAAGGATAACCGATACCTGTACACATAATCCAATTGCCGGAGAATCAGTTGGATTCAGCTGGTGGGCTTTTTCTAATTCCACCGCTGCTTCATCAAAAAATGTTGCCCATCTCAGGGCGTCGGCTCTGTTGTAAATGGTGTCAAAACAAGGATCCTGTTTCACAGCAAGATTTGCAAGGCAAAGTGAGCGTAGTGTGTTATCTTCCGATGCCATTGACAGACTAATGATTTTTTCAGTGTCTGTTTCAATCAACGGGGAGCAGGCGTCAATGACATCATCAGTTATACCGATTTGATAAAATTCACCATTGTATTGATTGATAAAGTCCGCCGCTTCCTGGACGGAAGCCTCCGGAACAGCACTGACCCTGCAAATACCATGTTTTTCAAAATTCCGGGGTAATTTGCTTTTTAAAATCGTGCATTTACAATTCCGGGCCGGTAATATATGAAAATCTTCATATTTTGTTTTAATCTGGTAATCAAAGTCTTCGCCACCTAAATTTTCCTGTCGCATATTTTGCTGCTGTTGATAAATCTGATTATGACGGCTCCATCCAATGACAAAGAATTTAGATTTTTGCTTGGCAAGCCAAATGATCGAAGGGGTTTTAATCTCCATCAATTCATTGGGAAAAATCTTTTTCTCACCGATATCCATATAAAAGAAGCGGTTGTAAAACACAAAGGATTCAAGATAATCTTCATATTTTTCATGGGGCACCACACAGAAAAGAGCCTGACTCAAATCAAAGTGTTCATTTGCTGTTATTAGCGCAAGCGTCAAACGATCAGGATTTTCCAGGTAAAGATCCAGTTCCTCTTCCAGTGCCCGATACTCAGAAAAAGTCATTAATTTTCTCTCGAAATCTTCTGAATGTTCATCCGTTTCCTGATGCAGCAGTTCATGAAATATCACCGACATAACCGCTTCTTTTGAAACCTTGTCCGTGTTTAATAACCGGCTGATCGTTATCTTGTTCAACCAATACTGATACTGTCCAGGTGCCGTCATATTTTCAGAAGTCCAAGATATCGTCGGCCGTTTATAACCCTGGGGGATTTCGCATTGTTCAATGACTTCATCAAGCAGTATATTTAGATCATACATAAAATTAAACCCTCCCTCTTTGTAAGATAACTTCTTTTAAACCATCCGATTTTTTAACAAGGTGTTCAGTTAATCAGGGATACTCAAGTCAATCCCCCCTATGTCCAATGACCTTATCGGAAAATGATTGGTGAGCTGGGTGTATCCGTTTATAATAAAGTGTATAATATAATCAGTATCCACTTCAATGGAAACCTTGGATAAGGCTTTTTTAATCATTTCTTCGTGAAGCACCGGAAGATAATAGTCAACTCCGATTTGCTCAAACAATTCAATAAAATCACGGATGAACAGGTCGTTTTTCCTGGTTTTATCCGATGGATAACCACGACTGATCAGAGCAATATTATTATCAAAGTTCGGTGCCATGCTGATAAAATCACCGGTATAAGGTGTTTCCGTGTTTATAGAGCCACCAGTCACCATTTTCGATTCGCCAGCATTTCTCAAAGGAACCAATATTGGTGAGTTCCGGTGTTCTGCTATGCATCAACCCTTGATTGTTGACTCGATTAAAGCTGTCCGGATCGCCATTTAAGGCCAGGTTGTCAAAGTAGTTCTGACTGAAACGAACATCCCCATAAGTTAGTGCCGGTTCGGAATCTTCACACACCCAGTAGGTGTCGGTGATGGTGGAAGCATTCACACCGGCCCATGATATCGGGGAACCTGATTGGGATCGGCATAAATGCCATTCATGGTGATAGAACCGGTTGGGCAGAAGTTGTAACAGCGCATACTGGCCGTGCACCCCGGCAGAAAGGTAAACCCCTCCCCTTCATCAAACAGGATGCTCCCAGTCGGGCAGTTATTGACACAGGCCATGCAGCGGGTACAGGTTTCCATATTGACACCCAAGGTCTGATGATGTCTGGCAATGGCCTCCGGTACTTTTTTGCGGATCATGGCACCAATCATTAACTGGGGCCCGTGACCTTTGATCCGCTTTCTACCGGACAGCAGGCGATCCGCCAGCCGGGTAAGCTCCGTTTTCCCCCGGGCCATTCGTTTATTCAACAGTTCTCTGTCAACCGGTTTGGTCGTGACCACATTGTTGCACAGCTGAATGTTGACATAAGCGGTAAGCACCAGGCCGGAACCGGCCAGCAGCTTTTTCATCTCATTGGGGCCAAAGGCGTTCACATAGCCAAAAGTGTTGATCACAAAGACTTTCTTTTCTGTCTGGACTGGTTTCAGGATTTTGATCAGACGGTCGATGAATTCCTTCATAATGGGAGGAATATCCCCGCCGTAGATGGGATTGGCCAGACCGATGCAGTCCGCAGCCTGGACGATTTTCAGGATGTGCTCATCGGTAAGATTTTCCCCGAAGTCGATGGAAAACATAGCTGCCTGATGGTCCTTTTCGCTGATGATGGCATTAAAGGTTTCCACTGCCCATCGGGTATTGCCGGTTCCACTGAAATAAAAAGTTGAGAATTTCATATTTTACCTCGTTTCTAATTTAATCAATTACGATTGCTTCATTTTTTTTGCATGAAGGTGCATGAAGGGACGGTTCTTTCGTGTTTAAACGAATGGAATCTGCACAACACAACCGTCCCTCTGATCGCCCCTTGACAACAAGCCGGCCAGCACATTTATAGTTGACTATGTGGACAGCCATGGTTTCCCCAAAACTTTTTCAATAAATACCCTGACAATTTTAGGATCAAAATGGGTACCGACACAACGTTTTATTTCTTTAATGGCTTCTTCTTCACTGAGTGCCTTTTTATATGAACGCTCAGATGTCATGGCATCATAAGCATCTGCAACTGCAATGATACTTGCCGCAAGTGAAATTTCAACCCCTTTGAGACCCTTAGGATACCCTTTTCCATCCCATCTTTCATGATTTTCAAGTACAAAAACAGCTATTTCCGAAAATTCGTTAGCTGAGCTTAATATGCGGAATCCGATCTCAGAGTGTCTCCTGATTTCTTTCCATTCATCATTGCTCAATTTTCTGTTGCTGTTTAAAATATTTTCATCGATCCCTATTTTCCCGATATCATGCATCAGTCCGGCTATTCTGATCTGATCGACAGCATCTGGATGAAGATTCATCTGGATAGCAATCGCTTCGCAAATTTCACTAACTCTTTTCGAATGCAGCATTTCTCTGTGGTTTTTTTCATAAAGCGTCTTCATGACCAAGTCGATCGTCTTATGCCGGATGCTCGCGCTTTCAGAAAGCTTGTTTCGATACATAGAATCTTCGGCAGCTTTGAATATGTTGTGAATATCTTCGGTTTTATCAGTTTTCGTTTTATAACCAAAGGAAATAGAAATATCAAGGGAGCCAACTTTTTCTTTCAATGCCAGTTCTTTCATACGTGCTATGACTTTCTCTGTCTCCAAAGTATCTGTTTGAGGTAAAATAATTATAAATTCATCCCCCCCCAATCTGGCAACAATATCGTCAATCCGGCAACTATTCTTGATGATTTCTGCTATTTTTTTCAGGAGCTCATCCCCCATAACATGTCCAAAGGAATCATTGACAAGCTTTAGTCCGTTCACGTCCCCCATAACAAGTGTCAATGGAAGGTTTCTTTCCGTATCCAGTCTTTTTAACTCTTCTTCATAAAATCTACGGTTATAGAGCCCGGTGAGCTGGTCATGATAACTTAAGTAGAGGATTTTTTCATCCTTTTGTATCCGTTCTGAAATATCAGAAACGAGCACGGCAAACTGGTTTTTTTTCGGACAATAGGTATAGGTTGAGTAATATTTCCCAGTGGTTTCCATGTAATTTTCGTAATAGCTTGGTTCTCCGGTGAGGGCCACCTTTCCAAAAACATCAATCCAGTATTGTTCGATAAAAGGCATGACTTCTGTTATTCGTTTGCCTATTGCCATTTCACGGGTGATTCCCAGGATTTTGGTGTAACTGTCATTGATATCAAGAAATATATAGTCAACCGGTTCACCCTCAGAATTCGTTATTATTTCGTGAAGTCCCAATCCCTGATCCATAGACGTGTATAAAAGCCTGAATTTTTCCTCGCTTTCCCTTAACGCTTCCTCGGTCTGCTTAAGCCTGGTGATGTCACTCAGAGCCACGCGACATATCAACTCGCCATTGTCTTTTGCAGCCGTGGCAGCTAAATGTATCCAGAATACAGTGCCATCTTTTTTGACCATCCTCAGTTCGTAATCTTGAGGTTCACCCTTTTCAAAAAGCTGTCGGCTGTTGAGATAGTGTCTGTCTTGGTCCTCTTTTAAAATTAGCTGGGAAAACGGTTGCTTAATTAATGCGACTCTGTTCACCCCCAATAGTGTAACGGCAGTTAAATTGGCCTCAAGAATCAGACCCGTCAAAGAGAGAATCAAATAGCCCAAGGGGGCCATTTCGTAAAGATCAAAATAGCGTGCACGGGCGTCGTATAGCTCCAACTCTGTTTTTCGCAACTCTTCGTTTTGCATTTCCAACTCAATCCGATACACCTGAAGTTCATGGATCGTCCGCCGCATTTCTTCAGATGACATTTCTTCCAGATTTTTCTGGGAAAAGTCGCCTTCTTTCAGAGAGTGCTCTTCAGCTCGAAGTCGCAGCGTTTTATCTGACCGATCTTTCGGTGTGCTACTCGCATCCGGCATATTCTCAGATGGGTTATCTATAATTTTCATTTTCGGCTCCTGCCTTCCCTGGTTTTTGCCCTCTGTGTTCTTGCTGAACTGTCAACAGCAACAGGGGTAAGATTTCATTATTCTGCAATTCATCTCTATATGAAACGGTTCCGTTTGACAATATCCGAATGATTGAATTTACTAGGAAGCTCTGACATTACTTCTCTTAAAATATTAATGCTTATACCTTTAAATATTCCCAAAATTCAACATAAAAGACATCAAAGTTAAAAAAAATATAAACAAACTATATAAACATGCGGGGACGGTTCTTTCGTGTTCTATCAATTTGAACATCGTTTATGTCACAGAGTCTTAATACTTCTCCCCATAAGCTAATGATTCTGGCATTGGGACATATAAAAACCAATGCTTTATTTACGGCAACCTTGTTTTCCCGAAGTCTCTTAAGATAACCCAGCGGTTGATTTTGTGTTAAGCCTGCCCAGAACTTCGCTTCGCATAAAAGCAGTTCATTAAATTCATCATCCGCTCCTACCAAGTCAGGACGTTCACTATTTTCCCCAACAACTTGTGTTTTAAAAAATAAATCTGGAAAGTGATCTATTTTTAAAACTGATGCAAGATAATGACTAAAAGCCTGGCTGGCGGAACTTGAATTTTCGAGTATGTAACATAGACTCATGGTTGCAACATCTTCTGGCGACCCTTTTATTCTTGAATAGAGATGTGATAATAAAGAACCCATAGTTTTACTTCCTCTTTTTTTATTAAACTCACAAGCTCATCATTAACCTAGTGCACTCCACCTCAGTTGACTTAGTTAAGTGAGCCTGTGTCTCCCCCATCCGGACGATGTGTATGTTTTAAATAGATAACCGGCCGATGGTTCTCTTCAAAAACTTTTTTCAGTCCGATAATTGGTTCTTTTTTAATAAGTTAGGTTCAATAAGTTAACTTACAGGTTCAGCCAACTGCGAATGGAATCTGCACATAAGAACCGTCCCTCCGGTTTCTCTTTTCATCATTGAATACGTTTTCATTCTGCATAAAAAAATTACTACTCGTCATTTTTATTATTATACCCAATTTTTCCTCTGGTATCAATTATTATTAAATCGTTTCACTTTATTATGTGATACTATTTTTTTGCTGAAAGAAATAGTATCACCCCTTGCCCGAAGCAAACCTCATATCCTTCTAAACCATTAAAACAAAAAAGTTTGCATCAGGTAATAATTCTTTTAAGTTTTTATAAGTTTGTGTCAGGCTCGCACAGCCAACTACGAATGGAATCCGCACAAAATAGCCATCCCACTGTGTAACGAGTTGGTGGCAGATACCGAAGCCCTTTTGATCTATAACATATAACATAAATTGGTTTAACATTTACCTTATTGGGTACCAATAAGGTATGAGATATGGAAAAGAGGGGTATTATGAAAGATGAAAGTCACGTGCATGCCACAAAAAAAGCCTTTGATATTCTAAAATAAACTAACCAATAAAGGAGGAAGAAAAAATGGATATAAATAAAAAAATTGCAAGAATGGTGGGAGTATTATTTATAATCGGGACAGTTGCGGGTATTCTGAGTGCTTTTTTAATACCGCCTATTCTAAATGCTCCGGATTACCTTTTTAAGTTTTCTGAAAATAAAAACATGGTTATTTGGGGGGTACTCTTAATCTTAACAATGGGCATTTCTCTTTCTATGATGTCAGTGGTATTGTTTCCTGTTTTAAAAAAATATAATGAAGTATTAGCGCTTGGGGCAGTTATTTTCAGGGGTGTACTTGAGTTGGTATGCTATTTGGGCATCGCTATCAGTTGGATATTACTTTTAACATTAAGTCAAGAGTATGTAAGGACAGACACACCTGTAGTATCTAACTTTCAATTAATAGGTACTATGTTAAAGGATCTAGCTTTTTATATTGGAAGCACAGGGTTGTTGTCTGTTTTTTTTAGCATAGGTGCTATAATTATTTATTACGTATTTTATAAGACAAAACTTATACCGACGTGGTTATCGCTCTGGGGATTTTTTGGGGCAATGTTATATTTAGTCAGTCCAATATTAATTATGTTTGGCTTCCAGATGGAATTCTTGCAGTATCCGCTAGGCGTGCAAGAAATGATTATGGCGGGTTGGTTGATCGTTAAAGGATTCAATTCATCTGCATTCAATTTCCTGATGACAAAACAACAAATTGAATGAAAATTTAAAAACGATTATAAGTTGATATCAGGCACCGAGGCCCTATAAACATCATAAAAATCTCTCGGTCTAGTACTCAATTCTCCTCTTCTTTATCAAGATCATCTGTTTCTACGACACTTCATTTGTGTCAAAATGGTTTGCTTGGTACCTTTTGATGATTCTGACTACTGGGTCTATTTTAGTTTTTGCGAAGGCCACACACACAACTCTTAAAATAGGCATTTTGATTATTGACAATACCAAAGGAGGTATTCATTATGTTAAATACGTATCCCGCAATTTTCCACAAAGAGGATGGCGCCTACTGGGTGGAATTTCCTGACCTTCCAGGTTGCCAAACCATTGGAGATAGTATCGGTGAAGCAATGGAAGAAGCCCAGGAAGCCTTGGGTTTATATCTCGTTGCTGCAATTGAAGAAAAATCAGAGATCCAGGCTGCATCTGATATAAAAACCATTCCTGTTGATGATCATTCATTTGTTAGTTTAGTTGGGTGTCATATATCCCAATATATACGCTCTTCAAAGTCCGTGAAAAAGATCCTAACCATTCCAGATTGGCTTAATGTCATGGCTGAAAAGAATAGCATAAATTTTTCACAAACTTTACAAAATGCCCTAATGGAAAAATTACACATCGCATAAATAGCCTCAGATACTGTGAAAATACTAAGAAATTAAGGCTGAGCCTTGAAGTGTCCTCAAAATTGGGGGCATCTTTTTTGCATTCCACTGGAAGAATTTCACAAGTTTACACCGAGGCCTTGTAGTCCCGGTTTTAACATGATTGACTCCTTTGATCATGGTATAATGTCCTCTTCATATATCATTCTATCCCCTTTAGAGGCCCTCGTAAGGTTCTGCGGCCAGCCTATTTATAATTACTCAATTTGTAAGCAGCAACGATATCTTTTATCCCCTCGGCAATGACTTTTGCCTTTCGCTCCGTCATGCCAATATTTTTTGCAACCTCAAGAATATCCCTGAGATCCGGATTCCTTCCATTGCCATTAACACAGGTTGCATGCTCTCCACCGATGGAAACACTATAGGTCAAATCATAAGCCGGGGAAAGAAACCATCCATCTTTTTCATCATTATACAGAAAAGTGAAATTCTTCGAATGATCATCCCTATTATGGGCAAAAACATTGAAGCACATAAGCCGGTACATTTTTTCAACTTCAGAAAAATCTTTTGTCAATTCCAACGTCAGCTTCATCAGGATGTTATAATCCAAATTTGGGATACGATGTGAAGTCTCGAGTATCCCACTCACTGAAAGCATATGAATGCGCTTTTCTTTCCCGTTGGTATCGATCCTTCTGTCAAATCTCCGGGTTCCAAAATAGCCCGGGCCTGTATCCGAAGAAAAAAGCTTTGTTTCTTCCATTGGAATTCTACATTCCCTGGCACACAAAGAATACTGATATTCCTGTTCGCCGATGTTTTTTGCATCATCTGATGAAGGGAATTTAATGATCCATTCGATGTCGTCAATAGTGGTTAATATCTTAGGTCTTGCACCACCTGAAGAACCACCAAGCCTGAACAGATCATCCAAATTATCCGAATAATCTGTCCGGAGCATATTGGCACATTCAGCAGCTATCTTGTCAAGATCGACGGCCTGATTCGATAATTCAAAATGATGGACTGGTTCATAGGTCAATGCACCCATTCCCGATGGCCCAACAATGGCCAATCTGTCCATGCTACTGATTTCAAAAGGGTTGATATGTTTTTTTAATAACAGTCGATCTACCAGCAAACGTCCCCATCCGTCAGGCAGACTGTCGGCAAATACACCATATAAGCCCTCAAATGGTTCAACTTTTGGTATGAATACACGTTGCGTAAGTGGCAGTGAAAATGGACTGATAGAAAAGCCATCATTCAGCCATTCCTTGCTGTATTCAAAAGCGGCCTGTCTATTCTTGTAAAGCGCCATTGTTCCAACAAGCCTGCCATTATATCGGACTGACACTGTTTTAATTTTGTCCATCGATTACCTCCTGGATGGATTCAAAGGGAAGATCCTGAAATAAGTTGATCAGATCATCTTCGCATTTTAATGCAATTGCAATTTTGGTCAATGAACTCAAGGAGATTTCACCGCTGCGTTCAAATCTTTTCACAGAACCCAAGCTTACTCCTGATTTTTCACTCAGCTTTTCCTGTGACAGCTTCTGCCTTTTACGGATACTTCGAATATTTTGCGCGATTAAGTTATCAATCTCTTTAGGTGTTTTTTGATTGAAAAATTCAGTATTCATAGTTAATATATTATCCATAAACACTGTTTTTGTCAAGTAATAGCTATTATATTAGCCACGTTTTTATCTTAGAGTTTAATCATCCCATGATAGTCCATCAGAAAGGTCCGAAATAGAATTTGAGGTCGCTTTTATCGGTAAGCTGATCGAAGCCAGGGAGAAAAGCGGAATGTCTCAAAAAAAGCAGGCTGATTTAAAATGAATGAAATCTGCACAAAAGAACCGTCTTTCCGATCTATTAAAAAATATATTTAATATGTGCCGTGTATTGACAATGCACCTTATTTAATATATAATATGGATAATAATCTAGAGAAGGGGTGTTTGATATGGCTACTACAAACGTCACAATTCGAATGGACAAGGAATTAAAGAAGCAGGCTGATGACTTATTTTCTGACTTGGGTCTGTCAATGACATCGGCTTTAATTGCGTTTACAAAGCAGGCTGTTAGAGAACAGCGAATACCGTTTGTTATCTCTCGAAATGTACCGAATGCCGAAACGATCTGCGCAATTGAAGAAGTCGAGAAAATGAAACGCAATCCCGAAATCTATAAGGGATATGATGATATCGATGAGATGATGACTAAGTTGTTAAAATGAAATATTTAGTTAAGCCCTCAGCGAAGTTTCAGAAAGATGTTAAAAGAATCCACAAACGCGGCTATGACCTTGCATTGCTTACTGAGATGATTAAAATCATTGCAGATGGTGAAGAACTCCCAGCCAGATATAAAGACCATAACCTGAGTGGAAACTATGTAAGATGCAGAGAATGTCACATTACGCCGGATTGGTTGCTGATTTACGAACTGACTGAAAGTGATCTGATTTTATATCTGACACGAACAGGAACCCACAGCGATTTATTCTAAAGTCTCATATTGATACCAGAAAACCGGAAACGCCCGATGGTTGGGTGTTTTTTTTGCGCCGCAATAAATCTGACTATCCCCAGGGCAGCTGTGAGGGTGGCTCTCACCCTCCATTTGCACGGATTAGATCCAGATACTTGAACCGACTCCGATATGGATTGATAGAGGTCATCAAGTTTATAAGTTGATGTCAGGCACCAAGGCCCTTCTTCATGCCTAAAGTATGCAGCTCTTTCTTGATGTAATATATTTTGTCCCTCTGATTTCACCTCTGATTTCAATAAAATAAAGTTATTGAGCTTCACAAAGAAAACTACGTAAACATAACAGTTTTTATATTACAAAACGAAAAGTTATTTACAACATCGTTTTTTCAAGGACGATGTCGATGTTTATATCACCGGTTCAAATGCTCAGATGCTTTCCGGCGAATTAGCCACGCTGCTTTCTGGCAGATATATCGAAATCAGTATGCTGCCCCTTTCCTTTGCGGAATATTATGAACTGGTTGGCGGAGATAAGCGGGACGCCTGGAACAGCTATTTCAAAAACGGCGGTTTCCCCTATACTGCGGCTATTGAGGACGAGGACATTCGCAGAGATTATCTGATGGGAATCTATCATACTGTTTTGCTCAAGGATGTCGTTACAAGAAAAAGAATCAGCGATATTCCCCTACTTGAAATCGTTATTAAGTTTCTTTTTGACAATATTGGCAACATCGTATCTCCAAAGAAAATTGCCGACAGCCTGACTTCTTACGGACGAAAAACGACTTCGGTAACCGTTGAAAACTATATTGAAGCCTTAACTGGTGCCTTTATTCTATATAAGGCTAACCGGTATGATATTAAGGGTAAGCAACATCTGAAATCTCTTGAAAAGTATTATCTGGTGGATATTGGACTGCGCCGCATGCTGCTCGGGGATAAAAATGCTGACATCAGCCATATTCTTGAAAATATCGTGTATCTGGAGCTTCTGAGGCGTGGATACACAGTCGACATCGGTAAGGTTGATGATAAAGAAATTGATTTTATTGTGACGATTGGCGGCGATAAGGTAATACTATCAGGTTTCGGCAAGTATTCTCGACCCTTCCACCTTTGAGCGTGAAATAGCCCCGCTAAAAAAGGTGGCCGACCACTATCCCAAATTTATATTATCGATGGATGAGCTTCCGATGGACGATGATGGGATCAAACAGGTCAATATCGTAGATTTTTTACTTGAAAAATAAATATTTACTAAGCCCTTCGGCTTCATCAATCACACCAATTTAACTGTGCAACTTCGTATTGGCCACAAGTTCTTTTCGCAGGGTTTGTGTCATGACGGTTTCATATAGACCCGGTTTTAACATGATTGGCTCCTTTGATCATGGTATAATATCCTATTCATATGGTATAATATGGGTAATAAACAACACATTGGTTATAAAAACGGAGGTAATGATGGAAGCTTTTAACGATATCGGACTTCTGGATAAAAACAAACTGCAGGAAATATTCGACTACCTGAATCAGCAGCTTATGGATAATTCAATGCAGCTTGATCTGACAATGTACGAAGGATGTATGATGACCATGGTCTACGACAATCGACCCGCCACCAAAGACATCGACTGCGTATTCAGCCAGGCCAATGATAAATTACTGGAACATATCCTAAAAAATACCCAGTTTATTTTCAACCTTTCAGACGGCTGGATTAATGATGAAATCAAAGAACCACTGAAGTCGATAATCAAAGAGGAACTGGAAACCTTCAAAACCTATTCCAACCTGAGAGTCCTCAAACCCAAAGCCGAACAGCTTCTGGCCATGAAAGTGCTGGCAGCACGGCCCGAACCTTCAAAAGATTTTAACGATGCCTATCTATTGTGCAAAACCCTTAATATTACAACCAAAGCTCAATTGTTGAACCTAATTTTCAGCTACATCCCCATGCCCCTTCTGGGGGAACGTCAGATTAATTTCATAAAATACTTAGGAGAGGATTTAGGCTATGATTGGCAATAACTATTTAAACAGCTTATATACATATCCTGATCTGGACACCGGCATCAACCAGTTACTGGAACTGCTTGCCACAAAAGACAAAAGGTTTCTGGAAAGCCTTTATGTGCCTCTGGATGTTGCCGCTTTGGATGATGATGAACGCCATTATCTCACCATTGTTTCTGCCATCATCGATTATCATCTGCAGCTTTATAAAATGGACGTCCCCAACTGGCTCAGAAGCGAAGCACTTTGTTTTGACAAACCCTATTTCCATTCAAAAAGAATCAGCGATTTCGACCGGGTGAAGCTCCAATATACGGTGCCCGGCCCTTTCAGGCGACGCAATGTGTATATGGATCCCGAGGGAATGAAACGAATCTAGGCTGGTAGTGCATGAAGCGACGGTTCTTTCGGGTTCTACCGAATGAAATCTGCACAACACAACCATCCCTCTGATCCTGGAGTTCTTTTAAACGGCTGATGGTTTGGGTGGTGTCGCTCTCTTCTTTGAGGAAGATGTGGGTGTTGAGTTTGTTGAATAATGCCATTGGTTATGTCCTTTCATATGTTTATATGTTGGTGTTATATGTTGGTGTCAGGCACTAGCTCCATGCAATATCTACCCCAAATTGGCCAGAATTTAAGGCCACTTGTACATCGTTTGATGCGATTGTTCGGCCTGACTTTGAAATAGCAATAAGACTGGAGGGTGCAATGAAGCGATCTTCGTAATTGATCGAGGATTCAATCGCTTCGCTTTTGTGATAATTAATAAACACCGGATATGTAGCTGATTTTTCATCATATTTGTAGCCGCCGATATTTAAAGAAACCTCATTTTTTTCCCATTCTAATAATCGGCAAACATCTTCATAGGAGTACTTTAATAAGTTAAGGGGCAGGGAAACCTCCGAAAAACGGCCAAAAAGTTAACGTTTCCCAAAACCATGAATGAATATTCATCGAGTTAAAAAGAAAAGTCCGGATTAGCAATTGATTTTTGGGATAAGTTGTTAAAAGGCTGTTGTATCAAATAATTGAGGG
>NZ_DATCHP010000057.1:0-69499 GCF_036508315.1 Acetobacterium sp.
GAAAAATTCCGGTCGACGGCGTTGTCACGGAAGGCAGCACCGCGATCGACGAATCCATGCTGACCGGCGAAAGCATGCCGGTCGACAAGATTTCCGGGAATAAAGTCTATGCCGCCAGCATCAACAAAAACGGTATGATCCAGTTTCGGGCAACCAAGGTTGGCGGCGATACAGCCCTTGCTCAGATTATTAAACTGGTGGAAGATGCCCAGGGCACAAAAGCACCCATCGCCCAACTTGCCGATATTGTGTCCGGCTATTTTGTACCCATTGTTTTTGCCATTGCCGTGGTGGCTTTTCTGGGATGGTTCATCAGCGGACAGTCGCTGGTATTCTCGATGACCATTTTCATTTCGGTACTGGTCATTGCCTGCCCATGCGCCTTGGGCCTTGCGACCCCAACTGCCATTATGGTTGCAACAGGCAAAGGTGCAGAATACGGTATTTTAATAAAGGGTGGGGAAGCACTGGAAACCACCCATAAAATCAATACCATTGTTCTGGATAAAACAGGTACGATCACCGAAGGCAAGCCGGAGGTAACAGATATCATAACCGTCTTCGGGGTTGAAAAAAATTGGCTCCTTCAAATTGCGGCATCTGCTGAAAAAGGCTCAGAACACCCTCTCGGTGAAGCGATTGTAAGAGGTGCCGAAAAGCAAAATCTGGAAATGCTGAAAATAGATAAGTTTGAAGCGACGCCGGGGTATGGTATCGCAGTGGATATGGACGGATCCAGTCTGCTTCTTGGCAATCAAAAAATGATGGATGAAAACAGTATTTCATTAGAAGTATTGGAAGCAGAGTCGGACAGACTGGCATCCGAAGGGAAAACCCCGATGTACATTGCAATGGATGGTAAACTGTCCGGTATTATTGCTGTAGCGGACGTTGTAAAAGCAAGCAGTGCAGCGGCAATTGCGAAACTCCATGAAATGGGAATTGAAGTTGCGATGATCACAGGTGATAACAGGAAGACGGCGGAAGCCATTGCAAAACAGGTTGGCATCGACCGGGTGCTGGCAGAGGTATTGCCTAAGGATAAAGCAAACGAAGTTAAAAAGCTCCAGGCTGAAGGCAAAAAAGTGGCAATGGTTGGGGATGGCATTAATGATGCTCCGGCTCTGGTACAGGCAGATATTGGCATTGCCATTGGTTCAGGCACTGATGTGGCCATGGA
Source organism: Acetobacterium sp. (assembly GCF_036508315.1). Lineage (GTDB taxonomy): Bacteria > Bacillota > Clostridia > Eubacteriales > Eubacteriaceae > Acetobacterium. The sequence continues at coordinate 1,181 of NZ_DATCHP010000057.1, forward strand.
GTCAGCGGATATTGTGCTGATGAAAAGCGATTTAATGGATGTCCCCACGGCGATACAGCTTAGCAAAAGCACCATCCGCAACATCAAGCAAAATCTTACCTGGGCATTTGGATATAACGTTGCCGGCATACCCATTGCGGCAGGCATTCTCTATCTCTTTGGCGGACCACTGTTGAATCCCATGTTTGCAGCGGCAGCCATGTCCTTGAGTTCGGTATCGGTACTCACCAATGCACTGAGGTTAAAAGGTTTTAAACCTTATACAATAAATAAAGTTAAAAAGGAGAAAAAAATGGAAAAATTAACACTGAATGTTGAAGGTATGTCTTGTTCTCATTGTGAAAAAGCAGTTAAAAATGCTGTTGGTGCACTGGATGGTGTGGCAAGCGTAACTGTTGATTTGGCAGAAAAAACGGTGGTAGTTGAATATGATCCAAGTAAGGGTTCACCTGAAAGTTTTAAACTTGCAATTGAAGAAGAGGGTTACAAAGTCGTCTAGGTTGAATCAAACTGACTTGAGGAAGGGCTTTAACAGATGAACAATAAGTTGAAAAAAGTGCTTGTCGTTGATGATGAAGTTAAAATAATCGAGGTGGTAAAGTCTTATCTTGAAAGCAAAGGCTTTACCGTCTTTTCCGCGGAAAACGGCAAGCAGGCACTTAATATATTTGAAAGTGAGAACATATCGCTTATCGTCTTAGACCTCATGCTTCCCGACATGTCAGGAGAAGAAATCTGTATGGAAATCCGTAAAAAATCCCGGGTGCCTATTATTATGCTGACTGCGAAAGTTGAGGAGTCAGATATGTTAAAAGGGCTAAATATCGGTGCGGATGACTACATTACAAAGCCCTTTAGTTTAAAAGCACTTTATGCAAGAATAGAAGCGGTACTGCGCAGATCAAGCGATGAACTTGTGCCGTTATATAATAAAATCACCTTTAATAGCGGTGATCTGGAAGTGGATTTTGAAAGTCACATCATAAAAAAGAATCTGGTGGAAATCAATCTCACGCCAAATGAATTCAAAATATTAGGAGCGTTAATCAAATATCCGAATAAAGTTTTTACCCGGGAGGACATCATCAAAGTAGCCCTTGGGGATGAGTTTGAAGGATATGATCGGGCAGTGGACAGTCATATTAAAAATATTAGACAGAAAATTGAAAGCGATCCCAAAAATCCTGTATATGTCCTTACAATATACGGGATAGGTTATAAATTTGGCGGTAAGTAACGTGAAGTACAGCATAATATTAAGTCAAAAGGTTGTTAGTTACAGGGTTTCCCCTGATGTTAACAGCCTTTTGATATTTTCAAGTATAATTTGCGACAAGTTTATGGTTGAGACGTCAAATATTGATCATTTGCTTAAATTATTCCAGAATAGAAGACATCGAAAACGTATACAAATATGCAATTATTTGATATAATAAAATAAAATTATATCCCGGCAACTAAAATACAAATATATAGGAGGTTCCTTTGAAAACGGACTTATTTATAGCGATGGCTCATAGTGTAGAGCTGGACTCATTTTTAGCAGTGATGGAACTCATTGAAAAATGCGAACTTCAGCTTAAAAATAAGCATCCTAAAGCGGGAATTCTCTATGCTGGAATAGACGTTGATCATCAGTTGGTACTGGATAAGATATATGACAAATGGCCGGATTTACAGCTCATTGGTTGTACCGCAGACGGTGAATTTTCTTCGGAATGCGATTATGTAGAGGATTCACTTGTTTTAACATTGTTTGTATCGGAAGATATCAATATTATTTCCGGTTTTTTTGATAATACGGCAATAGATCCTCATAATGAATATAATCTGGTATTATCCGAGGCCGTGGGGAGATTGGGACAAACGCCCAAGTTATGTATATTGCTTTCGGACGTGCTTAAAATTAATGGTGAAACGGTTATGGAACAGCTTACGACACTTACGGAAGGTAACCTTCCAATTGTAGGTGGCATATCAGCAGATAGTTGGCGATTTGATGAGTGCAAGCAGTTTTTCAATAATATTTCTTCAGCAACAATATCGCCATTTTTACTTTTAGCCGGAAAATTTGATTTTTCTGTGGGAATGGACAGTGGTTGGGAGCCAATCGGAGAAATCGGGACAGTTACAAAATCGGAAGGTAACGTGCTTTATGAAATCAATCATAAGCCTGCCCTTGAATTTTATCGCGATATCCTTGGTGAAAATACAAAGCCCACTCTTGAACTACCCATTGCCTTATACGATGAGCTTGGTAGTTTTAGATTTATGCGCACCACTTTCGAAAATTATGACAGTGATACCGGGGCAGTCACTTACCTTGGCAATGTTCCAATGAATTATAAAGTCCGTATTACTATGGTAAACCGAGAATCAATTTTAGCAGGTGCAAAAAGTTCCATTGACCAAGCCATCAGAACCTTTCCACCCAATGAGTCACCAGTGATTGCATTGTGCTTCACTTGTTCGGCGCGAAGAGTATTACTTGGAACACGGACGATTGAGGAGAGCCAGATCGTTCGCGAAAAGATTGGGGATAGAATAAAATTCAGTGGGTTTTATACCTATGGTGAGTTTTGTCCCATTTCAACGAAATTATTCAATGAATTCCATAACGAAACCTTTGTAACGGTATTATTAGGTTAAAGTGAATAGCTGGGAGGTTAAGAATGGAAAATAAGTCTGATGATGCTTTGAAAAGGCAAATAACAATGTTAACAAGAAAATTGGAACGTTGCGAACAAAGTCGGAGACTGATAGAGGCGGCAAAAGATCATTATGATTTAGTTTATCGTTCTAGCATTGACAAACTGGATGCACAAAAAAGCTTACTTGATATTAAAAATAATGAATTGGATTTAGCAAGGTTAGAGTTACTTGCTAAGAATAAAGAGCTTCAAATCGTATCAACCACAGATGGACTTACACAGATATATAATCGCAGAAAAATCATTGAAATATTTAATGCAGAATATCTTCGAGTGAAGCGTTATGGGACAGTATTTTCAGTGATTATTCTGGATGTTGACAGATTTAAATTAGTAAATGATAACTTCGGGCATCAAGCAGGGGATCAAGTATTATTTGATTTGGCGCAACTGATGAAAAATAATATCCGTATTACTGAGCACATTGGTAGATGGGGAGGCGAAGAATTTTTTATTGTTTTACCAAACACAAGTGAAAAGGACGGATATTTATTAGCCGAAAGACTGCGTTTGAAAATAGCAGCCTATAACTTTCAAGTCCCTAAGAATATAACATGCAGTTTTGGAATAGCTGACTATAAAGAAGATGGCAGTAATGAACAGCAGATAATAAAAAGAGCTGATACCGCCCTTTATGAAGCTAAGAAACACCGTAATTGTTCCTGTATTTTTAATAAATGTATATTGGCGACCACATAAGAAAAAGGCACTCCATAGGGAATGCCTTTTTGAATGCTTGTTCCGATCATTCATACTAAATTCAGGAAGAAGCGGTGAACACTTAGATCTCCTGATAATTCAGGATGAAATGAGGTTACGATCATATTATCCTGTTTTGCTGCAACAATATGATTATCAATCTTTGCTAACACTTCAACATTCTCTGACACCGATTCGATATAAGGGGCTCTGATGAAGGTCATCGGTATTTTCCCGATGCCGGCAAATTGTCCATCAGCTTGAAAGCTTCCCAGTTGACGGCCATAGGCATTTCTTTTTGCCACAATATCCATAGTGCCCAGGTAAACATTTTGGTCACTGACAATAGTTTTTGCCAACAATATCAAACCGGCACAAGTTCCTAAAACAGGTAAGCCACTCACAATCGAATCCTTTAAAACTTCAAATAAATTAAGATCATGAAGCAATTTAGCCATCACAGTGCTTTCGCCACCCGGTAAAATGATCCCATCAATATGATGCTTCGTCAGGTCTGATTTTTGCCGGATTTCAATTGATTTTACATTCAGCTTATTCAGTGAATCGGCGTGTTCGGCAAAGGCGCCCTGGACCGCTAAAACGCCAATTGTTTTTTCCATCAGTTACCTCGTTGAGCCATTAATAATTCAATTTCCTGTTCATTAATTCCAATCATTGCTTCGCCTAGATCTTCAGATAACTCAGCTAAAATTTGTGGGTTATTAAAGTTCGTCACTGCTTTTACAATGGCCTGGGCTCTTTTATTCGGATTACCTGATTTGAAAATACCAGAACCGACAAATACCCCTTCAGCACCTAGCTGCATCATTAAAGCTGCATCGGCTGGTGTTGCAATACCGCCGGCAGCAAAGTTAACAACCGGCAGTTTGCCATGAGTTTGCACATGCTTTGCTAAGTCGTAGGTGACCTGTAAATTTTTAGCAGCTTCAAAAAGTTCGTCATCTCTCAGGCTTTGAAGATGCCTTATTTGCTGATTAATCAATCTCATATGGCGTACTGCCTGAATGATGTCGCCAGTGCCCGGTTCGCCTTTTGTACGGATCATGGAAGCACCCTCGCTAATTCTTCTTAATGCTTCGCCAAGGTCTTTGGCACCGCATACGAAAGGTACATCAAATTTTGTTTTATCAATATGGAAGGTATCATCCGCCGGGGAAAGAACTTCACTTTCATCGATATAGTCAATTTCAATGGCTTGCAGAATTTGTGCTTCAGCGAAATGACCAATACGAACCTTTGCCATAACCGGTATAGATACAGCTTGTTGGATGCTTCGGATCATCGTCGGATCGCTCATTCTTGAAACTCCACCGGCTGAACGAATATCCGCAGGAATACGTTCAAGTGCCATAACAGCACACGCACCGGCTTCTTCCGCAATTTTTGCCTGTTCAGCAGTGGTTACATCCATAATAACCCCACCCTTAAGCATTTGTGCCAGATTTTTGTTTAGTTCATAACGATTATTCATTTTATTTTTCTCCTCAAATTGTTTAATGATTGTTCAACTAATTATATTATAATACAGGGCTGATATCATAATAAGTACCAAAACATATAAATTTGATGGTACCAGAATATGAAGAGTGGTATAATCGGGCAGTTTGAAAAATATTGTTGGACTTCAGTGGCAATAGGAAATTTTGATTTCAAGAAGGATTCAATAAAGAAAATAAAATTTATAATGTTGCACAAATTATCTTGTCTATTGATGTTTATTCTTTATTATGATAATATGATAAAATGATAAAATGTGAAAAATATCCGATATTGTTAAAAAATAGTGCGATAAAACTGATATTTGTTGATCATAAAGTCACTGTTGAAATATATTATAAATACGATGGTAGAATGATAGGGGTTTTATGATTATTGTATATCTAATCGCAATTGTTTTTGCAAAATATCGGGAATGCGAGATTAAGCCGGCATTTAAAAGTGTTGCCCTTTACCCCCCCTATTATCTGTGAGATCATCTATCTTGTATTACAGATATTTGTGATGAGAGGGGATTATGCAGTTATAGTATTTGCAGATATATTTAAAAAAACATATCTGTTATCCTTTTTATTTCCCATTATCATGCTTAAGTTGTATAAGCCCGGTTTAATTGGGGCAGGTTTTATTTTGGCAGGGACTGCGCTGAATAATTCGGTTATGTATGCAAACAATGGGAGAATGCCTGTATTTCCTAGTCTAACCTATTTAACAGGTTACGTAAAAAGCGATACTTTCCAGAAAATCAGCGATATTCATGTTTTGGGAAATGCTGATACTCAAATGATTATTCTATCGGACATCTTTGATGTGGGCTGGTCAATACTAAGCATTGGTGACGTACTGATACATCTGTTTGCAGGAATTATTGTTTACTCAACCATTGTTGAATTAAATAAGAGGAAAAATGATAATTTTATACTAAAGCCACTCATTTTCAAAAAAATACGTTTATAAAAACATAAAATATAATATAAATGGTGAAGTAGAACCATTTGTGTTAAAGATAGGGAGAAGTCTAGTGAAAATGTCCATACTTGATCTCATAGTAAAGGGAATTCCGGAAGTTGCTATCTTTGTATTGGGGATTTATGCTTTTAGTAAAACCAGGATAAATTGGAAACAATACTGGACAGTTGTCCCAATTGTATTTGTGGCTACATATATAATTCGGATGTTGCCGATTAATTATGGAGTTAGTATATTGCTTTCCGTGATCCTCACGTCAATATTGGGGATTGCAATTATCAAGATCACCTTTTTACAAGCCATTAAAGCATCTCTATTAACGATTGTTGCAGTATTAATAGGAGAAGGCGTAAATTTTTATATTTTGCAAGTTGCTTATGGCAGTCAAAAGACCCTGGAGATTATTGGGGATCCAATTGCAAAAACCATAAATACCATTCCTTCAACCATTGTTTTTGGACTGATTATATTTACGGTTTATTATGTTAAGGTAATACATGTGAAGGGGAACAAGGATGCTGATATTAAGCAAGAAGATATCAACAATCGTATGTGAAAGCTTAAATATCACCGGGGAAGAACGGGAAGTGATTGAATATGGAATGATCGCCTTAGTTCAAACGATTATCTTCGTTTTTGGAGTGGTTTTGATAGGAATATTTACCGGAACCGCATTAGCAGCTCTGACCATTTGTCTAACTACCAGTATACTTCGTAAATACAGTGGAGGAGTTCATGTTAGCTCCCTTAATATTTGCACCATCATCGGAGTCGCCTTTTGTTTTCTCGCTTCTGTTCTCATACAGTATGTGCTGGATGGATGGATTAATCTTTTATGGCTAAGCTTAGTGGCTACCGCTTGTTATGCATTAGCCTTTATTGTCATATACCTCAAGGCACCGGTAGATTCTGAAAATAAACCCATTAAAACATTAAAAAAGAAAATACGATTACGTAAATCGTGTTATATAATTTTAACGACCTACGCTTTGATTACTATATGTACTCATTTATCTCAGTTATGAGTTCCAACGAACTTGATTTCTCTAAAGAATTAAGACAAACTCTCATCTATGGTGGCTATCTCCATGATGTAGGCAAAATTAATACGAACAAGGAAGTTTTGCTCAAAACAAGGAAAATTGAATGATGAGGAATGGAAAGAGCTGAAGTGCCATCCTCTTCAGGGGGTTAAAATCATAGAACATATTGATATCATAAAAAATTCAGTATAGATTTAAAGACTTTGCAAGAGAACCAAAATGCAGGGTGTTACAAAAAAATAATGAATGAGTTTCCAGAAAATATAGCTGAAAAATGCTTGAAGCCGGTGGAGAACCTCGGTTTTTTTTTGATGGTCCGTTAGGCTGCTTTGTTTAAAGTAGGGGCTGTAGGGGTATTGTAATTAGAAAGATGGAAGTGGAGAGTTAGTAAATAATAAATTAACTTTATTATTGCGTTATGACATGATATGCGCGAAGATTGATGAAGAAAGGAGAAATTGTGGTTATTTTTGATCAAAAGAGAGAAATTGAATTGCGCCAGCTTCTGCCTATTATAAGATTAGCACTTCTGTTTATTTGTGTGATTGCATTTTCTCAATATTTCTTTAAAAGCAAGGATATTATGGATTTGCTTTCATTAGGCAGCTGGAAAATTTTCGGCCTGGCTATGGCGATTGTGATAATATATGCTGTTTTTATCATATCTATTAAAATAGCTAGCAAAGATCAACCAGACATTGTTAAATATGGAGCACTTGTATTTTGGGGTTTGCTTTCATTCCTTACCATTTATTATACCGGAGCAATTGAAAGTAATTTTAAACCTCTTATTTTATGTGTCATATTACTGGCAACCATTGGCCAGGGATTAACCGTTGGGATGATCACAGCTTTGACGCTATCCCTGGGGCTATTAGTGATGGATTTATTACTGGCTCCAAATCAAGGGATTAATTTGTATTTTGAGGATGATTTAATCTTATCCAGCATTTTTCTGCTGATTACATTCACAGTCGGTTATTATGCAAAACTAGAAAACGAACATATTCAGGAGCTCCGAGATTTGGTGAATATCGATGCACTCACCGGATTATTTAATCATCGCTATTTCTATGCCAGTCTTTCCAAACAAATGAAGGAAGCACAAGCAAATGACACTCCGGTTTCTCTCATATTCCTGGATATCGATGATTTTAAAATATACAATGAACTTTATGGACATAGCAGCGGAGATGATGTGATCAAAAGGATTGCGCAAATCCTTAAAACTAATCTGAAAACTGAATTTGTGGCCTGTCGCTATGGAGGTGAAGAATTTGCTGTTCTCATGTTTAATATCAAAGAACAGGCGGCAATGGAGGCTGCCCGTGATTTGTGCGGGAAGATCGCCGATGAACCTTTTTATGGACAGGAATACATGCCCACTGAAAACCTCACAGTTTCTGCAGGAGTATCTCAATATCCGAATAAAGCAAAAAATTCAAAGGAGTTGGTTGCCCAGGCAGATGAGGCGCTTTATCGTGCGAAATTCTTCAAGAAGAACAGGGTAGAGAGTTACACATCAATACTCGACAATCTAAGGAGTTCTTTATCAGAGCAGGATGAAATAATCATTACAACACTCAAAACGCTTATTTCTGTAATAAACTCACGAGACAAATTTACCTATGAACATGTCGAGCATGTTGCAGAATATGCCGGTTGGATGGCAGATGAGCTTGATTTCTCTAAAGAATTGAGAGAGACCCTGATCTATGGTGGTTATCTTCATGATATTGGAAAAATTAATACGCCAAAAGAAGTGTTATTGAAACCAGACAAATTAACTGACCAGGAATGGAACGAGCTGAAACGCCATCCGATCGAGGGCGTTGAAGTCATTGAACATATTGAAAGCATGAAAGATGTTCAAACCCTTATTCTGCAACATCATGAACGTTACGATGGGCATGGCTATCCTTACGGATTGAAAGGCCAAGAGATTTCTTATCTGGCCCGGATTCTCTCAGTGATTGATGCCTTTGATGCCATGACCTCAATGCGGCCCTATCAGAAGAAAAGAACGGTTGAAGAAGCATGCAAAGAACTCTTAAGGTGTAAGGGCACACAGTTTGATCCGAATGTTGTGGATATTTTCATTGGAATCCTCATTATAAAATTTAATATTGATAGAAGAGCTTTGACAGAGAACTAAAAATAAACAACAAAGACATATTAATATGTTTTTGTTGTAATAAAAAAAAATTATTGATATAGTATTGAGAAGGGTTGAATTTACAGTGAAATCTGGCTGAAGATCCAGTTAAAATTCAAAATATGAGAGGAAAAAATCACCATGGGGACATTGGATTTAATTAGACTTTTAGGATGGACAACGGCATTGTTTTTTTGTCTGGCATTTTTTAATTATGTTGTAAAGGTTGTCAATAAAAGATGTATTAATAAGTTGGGAAAAGAAAAAAAGCAATTTGTTGATAATTATCGAAAAATAATGAAGCTGGTTATCAAAAATCATAAATTATTTGGTATTATAGCTCTCGTTACCATGCTAATTCACTTTTACGTCGTTTTTTCAGCACATCTTTTGAGATTAACAGGAATAATATCTGCTCTTTTATTGCTTGCAATAGTCATTTTAGGCGTTTATGGTGCCTTTATTAATAAGAATAAAAAAGGTGTCTGGTTAAAAATACATCGCATACTGCCTTTTATATTGCTTATTGTGATCATTATCCATGCGACATTCAGACAATCTTAGCAGACTGATTTATGCGGATATTTTATACTAATAATTCAAACGAAGATTTATAAAAAAATAGATTTGAGTAATTAATAACCCATGAGGTGTATAATGAACTTATTTGATATTTCAAAATTACCATTAAAAGAGGAAGTAACAACCATTTTAGCCAAGAATAAAAATGTGCGTATTGAACAAATAATCAGTACCGGGCAAGTATCAGATTGGTTTGATCAGGACAAAACAGAATTTTTGGTACTGTTGGATGGAACTGCAGAATTAGAGTATGAGAATGGTAAGAGTGTGATCTTAATTAAGGGAGATACCCTATTAATTAATCCTCGCCAAAAGCATCGAGTGGTTTACACCTCAAATGACCCCCCGTGTAATTGGCTGTGTGTATTCTTTTGAAAATAAAGGAGAAAAAAAGTATGGATCCAGATAAGATAAAGTTTATAAAAAATGATCGATTTGCTGCATATCTTGGCATAGAACTTGTTGAGGTTGAGGATGGCTACGCTGTCGTAAAAATGGAGATTACTGACGACCATCTCAATGGAGTAAATACAGTCCAGGGTGGTGTAATATTTACTTTGGCAGATTTTGCATTTGCTGCTGCATCAAATGCAAAAGGACTTGTTACTGTTGGGATAAATGCAAATATAGCCTATTTTAAGCCTCCAAAAGGCAAACTGCTTATTGCAGAAGCTAAAGAAATAGCTTCAAGCAGGAAGCTTTGTAATTATAGTGTTGATATTTTTGATGAAGATAAAGATATTATTGCACGATTTAACGCTACCGGATATAAAAGGAATAAGTAAAAAGGAAATAAACGAGAGAACGCAGTGTATTGCCTTATGTCAGCTTAAGACGTTAAAATAACCACAAACCATTAATATTAGTTAGAATAATAATTTTCGAAAGGAAGTATAAACTAATGAAGAATGACAAAAAAACCCCAAAAATAGAGATAGTAGAAGATGGGCCCTATATCGTTTCAGGTAATGTGAATTTGTCCGAGAAAATAATAACTCCAAAGGGAATAGGATACGAATATAAAGATGGACGCCAATTCCCTCAATCTGAAGAATATAAATTGTGTCGTTGCGGAAAGTCAAAAGATGCACCGTTCTGTGATGATTCCCATGAGAAAGTCGGTTTTAAGGGAACTGAGACCGCATCAAAGGCCAAGTATATAGACCGGGCTGAAGTATTCGAAGGTCCGGGACTGGATCTTATGGATGATCATCGATGTGCATTGGCGCGATTTTGTCACACAGAGGAAGGAAATACCTGGGACTTGCTGGAAGTATCTGATGACCCAAAATACAGAGAAGCGGTCATTAAGGGAGCCAGTGAGTGTCCGACAGGAAGATTGGTTGCCCTTGATAAAACAGGGAAAGCATTTGAACCTGAATATGAACCTTCCATTGAGATCCTTCAAGACCCTGAAAATGGTGCGAGTGCGGGAATTTCTGTGAAAGGAAATATTCCAATTGTATCATCAGACGGAGAGACCTATGAGATTAGAAATAGAGTTGTGTTGTGTCGCTGTGGCCAATCAAATAACAAACCATTTTGCGATATTGGTCATATACATACAACATTCTCTGACAAGTAAGAGAAAATGTCTTTATATATTGCTAAAATATGCAATGTAAATATTCGAATTTATGAATCATTTAGATAGGTAATTTCGAAAGTACTGTGAGCCTCGCTGCCTGTTTACATGAAACAATTTTTCCACTATACGTCGTACAGTTCGTTGAACTGTTCGCCTATACGTTACAAAATTGTTTATGAAAACTGACATCAAAGCAATATACGGTTGTGTTTTTGAATTTCGCAATTATCTAAATTATTTAGAAAGTAGCAGAGAATATGATAAATGCTAAGAAAAGAATGCCTGTACTATTTGTAGGCCATGGATCACCCATGAACGCAATTGAAGATAATAAATATACTAGGGGATGGGAAAAAATTGCCCATGAAATTCCTAAGCCTAAAGCAATCCTTTCTATTTCAGCCCATTGGTATACCGATGGCAGCAAAATAACAGATGCTGCTCATCCCAAAATGGTTTACGATATGTATGGATTTCCGGATGAGTTATATCAAGTTGAATATAAGGCAAATGGTTCCCCGGAACTGGCCCATTTTACAAAGACTATGATAGAGAAAGATGTGAAAATAGATAACAGCTGGGGATGTGATCATGGAACATGGTCCGTGCTTTCTAAAATGTATCCAGAGGCAGACATTCCTGTTGTTCAGCTTAGTATTGACGGTAACGCAAGTGCTGAGTCCCAGTATAAAATAGGACAGGAAATCAGTGCTCTCCGGGAAAAAGGGATCCTCATATTTGGAAGTGGAAATATTGTCCATAACCTTTCAAGAATAAACTGGGAGATGGACGGTGGTTATCCATGGGCAGTTGATTTTGACGGTTATATTAAGGATAAAATAATTAAAAAGCAATACCAAGATATTATTCATTATGAAAAGGCAGGAGAATCCTCGAAATTGGCATTCTATACACCGGATCATTTTTATCCACTATTGTATGTATTAGGGGCTTTAAAAGAAGATGATCAAGTCTCGATTTATAATGATTCTTGTGCGATGGGTTCAATGTCAATGACAAGTTATTTATTCAGCTGAGACTCATATTAGAAAGGCTGCGATTGAGAATTAAGAGCTAGAAAGGAAGTTTAATGATGAAAAAAGAAGTTAGTTCCGATGAAGATTTATGTGAATCAGAGATAGACAGTTCTTCACTAAAATCTGAAGAGAGTTTGGGGAATATCAATAATAAAACCGATTCATTAGGAGTATCTAAGAAAGAGTTTTATGAAGGGCCACTGACGGTTGGAGATAAAGGAAAGGTGTATCAATATATTAACAGAAAGCATAAGACTAATTTTCAAAAAGAGGTAGTAAAGGATATAAAGTTAACTGCTATATTTTTAGGTGTTATCTTTGTAATCGTCGTGTTGATAGCATTCTTTGTAAAGTAGAGAGTCAAGGTATAAGTGGGTTTGAAATTATGAGCAATGTATTTAAAAAACCCGAAAAAAAATGCTTTTTCAAATTAAGCTTAAGCAGGACTTATAAATAACAGCTGAATCTAAAACATAATTTAAACGCCATCTCCGACAGCTATAATGGTTGTTGAAAATGGCGATCTTTTTCGAATTATTTTAAAATTGACATAGCGGAAAGTGGTGTTACAATAATATCAATAAAGTTGTTCTTGATGTGGATGGTCTCAAAAAAGTGAACGATACCTATGGACACGAAGAGGGAGATAACTTAATTAATTTTATTACCTCTTGGATTAAATCATCAGTTCGGGAGATTGATACAATCAGCCGAATGGGGGGAGATGAGTTTCTTGTCATTTTTCCAGGCTGTTTTGAATCCGATGCTGAAAAAGTAATCAGGCGAATCAGTGATGAATTAGAAGAACATGATAAGGAAGATGTCAAACCTTATAAACATGCTTTTAGCTATGGAATAATAGAAATAACCAAGAACGGAAGACATTGTGCTAAAGATATTATTAAAGCTGCAGATAGAAAGATGTATCAAAATAAGTTACTGAAAATGAAATCTTGAAAAGGGGGAATATGTTTATGAATGAAAGACTATATTTGCAAAAAATTGATATAATCCGTTGGCAAAAGGGAGAACATAAAACAGAAGAAGACTATGTTTCTATTGAGGAGCCATTGGCATTAGAGGTGAATGGCCAAAGGGTTGCCGTTTTAATGCGCTTACCAGGTGCGGAGAAAGAATTAGCCATCGGTTTTCTGATTTCAGAGGGAATTATTGATAACTTTAATGATATCCAAATGCTTTCACATTGTGGGAGTATAATGCCAGGTGAGGTGTCGGAAGATCCTCTGACGCCGTCCCGTAATATTGTTAAAATTCAGGCAACCCATTTAAATCGAGCAAAGGATACTGCCACACTACTGATTCGTTCGGGTTGCGGTCGGACCAGTGTCGAAGATATTGTCGATCAATTACCGAAAGTTCACAGCAATCTTGAAATGGGCATAGATATTTTAACCAGAATAGCCAAGGAGATCTTAGACCAGCAGGAAGTTCGGAAAATGGCTGGAGGAGTACATTTGGCAGCTTTGTTTGATGCCCAGGGTCAAATGCTGGTGACCTATGAAGATATTGGTCGGCACAATGCAGCAGACAAAGTCATTGGCTATGCACTGTTAAACGGAATATCGCTGGCTGATAAAATTCTTTACACTACTGGAAGAGCAAGTTATGAATTAGTGACAAAAGGTGCCAGGATGAACATCCCGGTCATCGCATCGAAATCTTCCCCCACCTCATTGGCGGTTGAATTCGCAAGAAATACGGAAATCACTTTGTGCGGGTTTGTAAGGCCGAGCCGGGCCAATATCTATAGCGGAGAGAAACGTATTATCTTTACTGATTGACTTGCTCTTGAATTATAATAAAATTTAAGAAATAATCAGTAATGCAATAAAAGTTTATGAAGAATAATGAAGTTATGGTATTATAATCAAAAATATACAAATATATTAATGAGAGGTGATTTTTATGTCAGCAAAAAAAACATTCACAAGTGAACAAGCTAAAGAAACTGGAAGCAAGCTCGGAGTAGATTGGAGCAAATTTGATGTAGAGCAGTTTAGAATGGGAATGGAGGTTGAGCTTGAACACGGCACAATCGATTCACCTACAGATGTTACAGGAGATGATTCGTTAGTTACAGGTAAAATTGCACTTGCACACCTAAATGAATTTCCTGACTATTACACTCGGCTTGAAATAATGGAAAATGAAGCAGAAAAGCATTGGGAAAAAAAATAAATCAGTAATTGTCATTGGAACGTGTTAGGAGACAAAAAAGAGAATCGTCATTATTGACGATTCTCTTTTTTTTTATAATTCTTTATGCCAAATATTCATTGATTCAATTGAGCCGGCAATCTGTGTGTTATTAAAAAGAGTGCCGCCATACTGATAACCTGCTTTTGCAAAGGTACTATTCATACCAAAAGATAATGACCTTGCAATGGTATATAAAAGCCGATAGTCCTGTTGCTTCATTTGCTTTTCTAATTCTATTAATAAATGTAGGGCAAGCTGCTGACCACGATAGGTAGGAAGAACAGCAAAATCAGTCATTTCGGAATTGAAATGTTCAGGATCAGTTTCACTTGAAGCCACGGCAACCAGGCCATCATTTGTAAAAACACCATAATATTGAATGTTATCTGCCATGGTTTCCAGGAGATAATTCTCATCAAAAATCGGAAAGGGGTAACTTTTAAAAACCGTTTGATAAACTTGAGCGATGGCCGGTGCATCACTTGGGGTGAGACGTCTGAGACGCCATGCCTTGGGTAATGCTGCAGGTGGCTCTCCGGCTTTTTCCTGTACACTGGCAATAATATTGTTTATTTTTGATTCGTTTTTCTTTTTTGCTCGGTCTTCTGATAAATATTTGCACATCATCACGCAATCCTGGTGCCTGTTGTAATAAGAGGGCATCATGGCTTCCTGCTGGTAACCCTGGGCTTCAAAGCTGGCCTTTGCGGTCCCAGGTATTTTAGCCACTATTTTTGTATAATTCTCTTTAAGGGCAAGGGCATCCATGTGCTCCAGAAGCGATTTTTCATCGGAAGTATCAAATTTCATTAAATAAATTCGATTGCCTTCTTTACCATGCTGCAAAATGCTATGGCCAAAATTTTCTATTGTATCACTCACTTAAATCGTCGACTCCCTGGTTTCTCTGGTCCCGTTCAAGATCTTCAGGTACAAGGGTAATATCATCTTCATAGTCGCATAATAACTTAGAGATCCCAATGGTTTTAAAATCAGCTTCTTCATTTTCAAGATTCAACTGGAGGTTGCAGTTTTCACAGTCCAAATCACAGATGGTGTGTTCATAACTGTCAGGCATTCTGTAGGTTGTAATCACACCTTCGTAGTTTCTTAAAACAACTTTGTCCGTGGACCAGGAAATAAGGTAATTAGGCATAACCGGAATTTTACCACCACCGCCAGGTGCATCAATAACATAGGTTGGAACAGCAAAACCACTGGTATGCCCTCTTAAGCTTTCCATGATTTCAATGCCTTTTCCTATATTGGTTCTAAAATGCTCAAGTCCTTCGGACAAATCGCATTGATAGAGGTAGTAGGGGCGGACACGATTGGCAACTAATTTGTGAACTAATTTTTTCATTATCCGAGGACAATCGTTAATATCTCTCAGCAGTACAGATTGATTTCCTAATGGGATACCGGCACATGCCAGTTTTTTTAATGCATTTCGGGAAGTTTTAGTGAGTTCACGAGGATGATTATAATGGGTATTAATCCAGAGATTATCATATTTTTTCAGGACTTTTATTAAGTCATCAGTGATTCGATAAGGTAAAACCACAGGGGTTCTCGTACCAATACGAACGACTTCAACATGTGGGATTTGTGTGATCTCTCCTAAAATCCAGTCAAGTTGTTCGTCGGATAATAAAAAGGGATCACCACCGGAAAGAAGAACATCCCGAACAGTTGGTGTGTTTTTAATATACTCAATGCCTTCCATGATCATTTCTTTTGAAGGAATAGAATCAACATCGCCTACTTTTCTTTTTCGGGTACAAAAACGACAGTACATGGAACATACATTACTGACATGAAATAGAACCCGATCAGGATAGCGATGAGTAATGCCAGGCACAGGACTATCTTTGTCTTCGCACAGTGGATCTGACATGTCATAAGAAGAAATATTTAATTCTCTGATATCCGGAAAACATTGCTTGAAAACAGGATCATTTTCATAATCATCTGAATCGATGAGTGATAAGTAGTAAGGTGTAATGGCCATTGGAAATTTTTCAATGGTCTTCTTTATTTCAGCTCTTTTTTCATCTGAAAATGTTATTCCAAGGATCTTTTCAACAGTTTTTACCTTACGAATGGTATTCTTAAGTTGCCAATGCCAATCGGTCCATTTTTCCATTAAATATTTTGACGTGATGTCACTGTTTAGATGTTCTTTTGTTATTTTAATTGCTTCTTGCATATTGTCTCCTTTCAGGGGACGATTAATTTATTAAAAAGAGCACTCTAACTCAGTGTTAATAAAGAGTTGGAGCGCCTAAGTTTCGTTAAAAGATAACGTACTTTACACCATCAAATTTGACCAGCTTTTTACGCTGACATTGATTCAGGATTAAATCGTAATGCCCCTACAGTATATCAAAAATAAGGGGGTTTGTCAAAATTGAGGGTAAGAAAGAGCGGCTTTTCTTAATAAAGTGACCTGATTTTCTCAAGTTGCATCTCAAAATTCATCGGTTTATTTTTTCTGGCATGGTAAAATAAAAAAATGATACGGGTTAGCTAAAATTAAGATAAATGAAAGAAGGAGTTCAATGAGCATCGGATATGCGTGCCTGACAGTTGGCGTTCCTCATACTGAATTATACTGAAACGGTTATTTCTGAAATCAACCTTAAATGAGTACGGTTTAAAAGTATGACTTATTTTGACAAATTATTGTGCATATGATACAATAATAAAAATTTAATATGATCTTCAGGGCAGGGTGTGATTCCCTACCGGTGGTATAGCCCACGAGCCGCAAGGTATGATTCGGTGTAACTCCGAAGCCGACAGTGTAAAGTCTGGATGAAAGAAGATAAAGATATGTCTGCACATTAAACTGTGCAAGATTACTTGTTTTTAAGCCCTGAAATGTTTTTGCATTTCAGGGCTTTTTGTTTACGGGTAGGATTACATGGATGTATCACACTATTTTCATCAAACACCTTGAATTTTATTCACGGTGTTTGTTTTTGAAAGGAGCTAAAACTTTTGAATCATGAAAAATATATGCAAATAGCCATTGACTTGGCTAAAAAGGGTTGTGGCTGGGTTAATCCAAATCCGATGGTCGGTGCTGTTATTGTTAAAGACAACGAGATCATCGGCAGCGGATACCATCAGAAATACGGCGAACTTCATGCCGAAAGAAATGCAATTGCAGACTGTAAAGTGCCAATAACCGGAGCGACACTATTTGTAACCCTGGAGCCATGCTGCCATTATGGGAAAACACCACCCTGTACAGAGGCAATCATTGAAAGTGGGATTTCCAAGGTAGTCATAGGGTCGAAAGATCCCAATGTTTTAGTGTCCGGCAAAGGAATGGCCATTTTAAAAGATCATGGCATTGAAGTGGTGACCGGTGTTCTCACCGAGGAATGTTCAGAGTTAAATCAGGTTTTTTTCCATTATATCAAAAAAAAGACCCCGTTCGTCGTCCTTAAATATGCCATGACACTTGATGGTAAAATTGCAACTTTCACCGGTAAATCAAAATGGATTACAGGAGAAACAGCCCGGGAGTTTGTACATCAGTCAAGGCATCGTTACGCAGCAATTATGGTAGGCGTTAATACGGTTATTGCAGATGATCCTCTGCTTACAAGCAGATTACCAAATACAAAAAATCCCACGCGAATAATTTGTGATACACATTTGAGAGTACCGTTATCTTCGAAAATTATTCAAACCGCCAGGGAGATACCAACAATAATTGCCACAAGCTGTAAAGATAAAGAAAAAATAGAACAGCTGACACAGTTTGGATGTACTCTTTTGCAAGTGCCAAAAGAAAACGGGTGCACAGATTTAAAACAATTAATGAGACGACTTGGAGAAGAGCATATTGACAGTATTTTACTGGAAGGCGGTTCAACATTGAATTTCAGCGCCTTAGAAAATGGCATTGTAAATAAAGTGCAAGCCTATATCGCACCTAAAATATTTGGTGGCGAAACCGCAAAAACACCGGTTGGCGGTATTGGCATTAATGAAGTAAGTCAGGCATTTAGCCTGAAAAATAGAAAAATTACCATTTTAGGTGATGATATTTTACTTGAATATGATGTGGAAGAAGGTATTTAGATGTTCACAGGAATTATTGAAGAAATCGGTAAAATTACAACCATTCATAAAGGAAAACAGTCATCAAAATTAACGATACAGGGAAACATTATTTTTGATGATTTAAAATTGGGAGACAGCGTCGCAGTCAATGGCGTTTGCCTAACGGCAACCGCTTTCCAAAATAAGCGCTTTACCGCTGATGTTATGAGCGAAACCCTGGACAGAAGTGATCTTGGTCAGCTTAAGATCGGCAGCGAAGTCAATCTCGAAAGGGCAATGTCAGCAAATGGGCGTTTTGGCGGTCATATGGTGTCAGGTCATATTGATGGCACAGGAACGATTGTCAGCATGCGAAAAGAGGACAACGCAGTTTGGATAAAAGTAAGCGCAACGGAAAAGATATTAAGATACATTGTTGAAAAAGGTTCCATAACCATTGATGGCATTAGCCTAACCGTTGCAAAGCTTGACGAAAACAGCTTGTCGGTATCAGTGATACCCCATACCGGAAATGAAACCACCTTGCTTTCAAAAAGAGCAGGTGATATTGTTAATTTGGAAAATGATATTATGGGCAAATATATTGAACGGTTTTTGACATCTGATGGTCAGAATAAAAAAAGCAAAAGTAATATTACAATGGATTTACTAACAAAAAACGGATTTTAAGGAGAAAATATTATGTTTGAATTTAATACCATAGATGAAGCTTTAGAGGACTTGAAACAGGGAAAGATTATTGTTGTTACCGACAACGAAGATCGGGAAAATGAAGGGGATTTAATTTGTGCCGCAGAGTTTGCTACCCCGGAAAATGTAAACTTTATGGCAACCTACGCAAAAGGCTTGATCTGCATGCCAATGAGCAAGAAATTGGTTAAGAAATTAGACCTTGCTCAAATGGTGAGTGAAAATACGGATAACCATGAAACAGCCTTTACAGTATCCATCGATCATGTGGATACCACCACCGGAATTTCAGCCGTGGAACGTTCAGTAACAGCAATAAAATCGGTAGAGGATGATGCAAAGCCAGAGGATTTTCGCAGACCGGGACATATGTTTCCACTATTGGCTAAGAACGACGGTGTATTAGTACGCAGTGGACATACAGAAGCCACAGTTGATCTGATGAAACTGGCAGATCTTAAAGAATGTGGCCTTTGCTGTGAAATTATGACTGATGACGGTACAATGATGAGAACCCCTGAACTCATCGAATTTGCGGAAAAACATCATTTCAAATTTATTACGATTGCAGCATTACAGGAATATAAAAAGCAAAATGAAATATTGGTGGAACAGGTAGCAAAAGCAAAAATGCCGACAAAATATGGGGATTTCATCGTTTATGGTTATGAAGATAAGATCACCGGAGAAAGCCACCTGGCAATGGTTAAAGGCGATATTTCCGGCAGTGAGCCGGTGCTGTGCAGAGTACACTCCAAATGTTTGACCGGGGATACTTTAGGCTCAATTCGTTGCGATTGCGGGGAACAATATGCAGTGGCAATGAAACAGATTGAGAAAGAAGGAAGAGGCATTCTTTTGTATATGTCTCAAGAAGGACGTGGCATTGGACTGCTTAATAAATTAAAGGCATATGAACTCCAGGACAAGGGGTTGGATACTGTTGAAGCAAATGTTGCATTGGGATTTGATGAAGATTTAAGGGAATATGACATTGCCGCACAGATTTTAAAAGATTTAGGTTTAAAGAAGCTCAGACTGCTTACAAATAATCCAGATAAAATAGAGCAGTTATCTGCTTATGGTATGGATATTGTGGAGAGAGTGCCCATTCAAATGGATGCATGTAAAGATGATGTCTTCTATCTGAAAACAAAACAAAAGAAGATGAGGCATTTGCTAACCTATTAAGAATCAGGATAAGAAAACGATAAAATTATTAAAAATTAAAGGAGATTATTTATATGAAGATTTATGAAGGAAAACTAGTATCAAAAGGCATTAAGGTTGGAATTGTTGCGGCACGGTTCAATGAATTTATTGTATCAAAGCTTTTAGGCGGTGCATTGGATGGACTTAAAAGACATGATGTGAATGAAGAAGATATCGAAGTTGCCTGGGTTCCCGGCGCTTTTGAAATCCCACTCATCGCATCAAAAATGGCGAAATCAGGGAAATATGATGCTGTTATCTGCCTTGGTGCAGTGATCAGAGGGTCTACCACCCATTATGATTATGTTTGCAGTGAAGTTTCCAAGGGGATTGCCACCGTTTCTTTAAATGCAGACATTCCGGTTATGTTTGGCGTTATTACCACCGAAAATATAGAACAGGCCATTGAAAGATCAGGTACTAAAGCAGGAAATAAGGGTTATGATTGTGCCGTATCTGCTATCGAAATGGTGAATTTAATAGCAGAAATCAACTGACTTTATTAGAACTGCAACGTGCTTGACAAATGCCTCTCGCATGATAAGATATGATAAAACAGAAGAATCTTTTGTTGAATCAGACTGTCAGTGTGCTACCATCAAAGTGGATTTTGGTGTTAGTATTAACAGTGTTAATATAATTTAAAGTAGGAGGGGTTTTTATGAGTACAGAACGAAGGTATGAATTTTCCTGGGATCTTTTGGGTGATATTGAAGAAGGAAGACCTAACTTAGGAAATACCACAAGAGTGGAAATATATCGGTTAATGCAATTTACTTTCAGAGATGTTATTGAACAGAACCTGGGATCTGAAAAAACAGATGAAATCTTTTTCGCCGCCGGAAAATTAGCGGGGAAAGAGTTTTATAAGCACATGATCACATCAACCCAGGACCTCAATGATTTTGTAAATCAGCTCCAGGAAGTCTTAAAAGATTTAGGCATTGGAATATTGAGAATAGAAAAAGCAGATATGGAAAAAGGGGAACTCACACTCACGGTGTCTGAGGATCTTGATTGTTCCGGACTACCAGAACTGGGTTATGAGATATGCACCTATGATGAGGGATTTATCTCTGCGCTTTTGGAAAGCTTTACAGGAACCCCGTTCCATGTTAAGGAAATTGATTGCTGGTGTACCGGAGACAGAACGTGCCGATTCACTGCAAAAGCTGCGTCGCTGTTAAGCGGAGCGGATCAATAATGATCGATGAAAATGAACAAGAGCTTTTAAAATATTTAAAAGCTCTTGTTTTTGACGTTAAAATAAAAGAAGAGATTCCAGAAAAATTTAAAGAAAACGGCGATTTTTCAGAACTGGATGAAATGATCAGGACTATTAGAACCTCAGCCAATGAGCTTGGAGTGGGTAATCTTTCCTACGAGATAAAGGGGAAAGGCTATGTTTTGGGGTCTCTAAAAAGTTTGCAGGCATCACTTAGAAATCTTACATGGAAGACACAGGCCATTGCTGCTGGCGATTTTTCTCAAAGTGTGCATTTTTTGGGAGAATTTTCAGATGCATTTAATAGCATGACAAGAAAACTTGAGTCTTCAATTCAAGAAATTAACGAGGCTCGCGAGCATTTTGAATTAGTGTTTGAAACGATTCCCGATGCTACAATAATAACCGGTATTGATGAAGGAAATTTATTAGCATTCAATAAGGCGTTTTTGGATATAACCCAATATACAGAACAAGAAATAATAGATCAAAAAATAAATATATTCAATTTGTATGTCAGTCAGGAACAAAGAGCTCTTCTGCTTGACAAACTGAAGAAAGACGGTTTTTCGCAAAATTTGGAAATTGCTTTTCAAAATAAAAACAAAGAAAAGATCATTGGCCTTGTTTCATCAAGAATAATAAATGTAGAAGGAAAGGATCATATTCTCAGCGTCATCAGAGATATAACCCCGCTAAAGGAAATCGAACAGAAATTAAGAGAAAGTGAAGAAAGGCATCGGCTTCTGGCTGATAATGCAGCAGATGTCATTTGGACCATGGATTTATATGGGCAGCGTACCTATGTGAGCCCATCGGTTGAAAAGCTAAGAGGATATTCTTCAGAAGAAGTAAAAAAACAAACATTTGAAGAGCTATTATGTCCGGATTCTTTAATTATTATGCAGAATGGCCTTATGCTTGCAAGTGAAAAGGTTGGGAGTGAACGGGCCTTGAACACATTCAGAGGAGAGTTTGAGCAACCTTGCAAGGATGGCAGTACAGTTTGGGTAGAGACCACGGTTTCAGGAATTTATAATGAAGAAGGCAACTTTATTGGGATGCTGGGAGTAGACCGGGATATTGCTGAAAGAAAGAAGATGGAAGAAGAAATTAGAAGGCTTTCTATAACAGACAAACTGACCCAGAGCTATAACAGGCTTAAAACAGATGATACTTTGGAGAAGGAGTTAGAACGTTCAAACAGAACGAAGATACCCTTTTCTGTGATACTATTAGATATTGACCATTTTAAATCAGTGAATGATACTTTTGGACACCAGGTTGGGGATACTGTTCTCGTTGAGCTTGCAGATATTCTAAAAAACAACGTCAGGTCCATTGATATTGTTGGAAGATGGGGTGGAGAGGAATTCCTTATTATTCTTCCGGAAACGGATAAAAATGGAGCAATGTTAAAAGCGGAAAAGTTAAGAACTTTGATTGACAAGAATAACTTTACCAAAGCTGGGAAGATAACTGCAAGCTTTGGGGTATCTGCCTATGATGGAGATACTTCACCGGAAAACATTGTTTCCCGAGCGGATGCAGCTCTTTATCAAGCAAAAGAGAACGGCAGAAACAGAGTTGAATTTTTCTAAAACAGTTTATAAAAGAATTTCAAAAGGAAAGGAGCAACAAGATGAATTTATATGACAGTATTTTTAAAAGAAAATCAATACGTAAATATGATATGACCCCATTATCAGAAGAGGCAATGAGAGAAATTGAAAATTTTGCCTATAATATGACACCTCTTTATGAGAATATCAGGATAGAGTATGAGATTGTTAGCCATGTTAAAAATATTATGCCGGTGAATGCCCCCCATTACTTCATGATTTCAAGCGAAAATAAGGACGGATATCTCATGAATGTGGGATTTATGTTTCAGCAAATGAATTTATTTTTAGCAAGCAAAGGGTTCGGTTCATGCTGGCTGGGAATGGCAAGACCAATGGAAAAATCAACTAAAAATCTGGAGTTTGTTATTGTTCTCTGTTTTGGCAAAGCCGTTGACAGTCCCTTCCGAGAGATTTCTGAATTTAAGAGAAAATCCTTAGCTTTGATTTCCAGCGGTCAGGATGACCGGCTGGAATGTGCACGCCTTGCTCCATCAGCAACCAATAGCCAGAATTGGTTCTTTGCTGCAAATGATGGGAAAATCCATATCTATCAAAAGAAGGTTAACCCAGTTAAAATGATCATTTACGGTAAAATGAACCAGATTGATATTGGCATTGCCACCTGCCATTTATATGTGGCAACGGAACACCAGGGGAAAAAACCGATTATTTCAAAGGATAATGAAGTGGAAGAATTACAGGGATATACCTATCGATTAACAATAGAATAGGAGAAATAAAAATAGAAAGAGTTATGGATACAATAGAAGAGGAAATACAGGCTTTGATCCAGGGAAACAAAACCTATGTTACTGCTCAAGAAAATGGCAGTATTTCGCAGGCTATTCAACCCTTAGTGGCAGAAGAAGGACAAAATCCTTATGCAGTGATTGTAACCTGTTCAGACTCCAGAGTACCGGCAGAGTATATTTTTTCAGCAGGGATTGGAGAGCTGTTTGTGATTCGGACAGCTGGCCATGTTATCGGTGATTTTGAATTAGGAAGCATTGAGTATGGGGTGAAATATTTAGGCGCCAAAATCGTCCTCGTTCTTGGTCACAACCATTGCGGCGCGGTGCAAGCCGCAATGGGCAGCCATGGAAAAGGCTATGTTCAAAAGATATTGGATGAGATAATTCCTGTCATTACTGGTGAAGAGGATGTTGAAAAATGCGAAAAGCTAAACATTGAAAACAGCGTTTCCAGAATAATGGAAAGTGATATGATAAAAAACCTTGTGGATGAAAGTAAATTAAAAATTATTTCCGGAAAATATGATATTGAGACAGGGATAGTAGAATTTTTCGAAAGAGGATAGGCTCCTCTTTTTTTTTGATTTTTTTATAAGTTTTAGACAAAATATGCCCAAAACTAAAATTAAAGAGATAATTGATCAGATTAGAATAATACCGGTTGTAATTTTTGACATAAAAAAGTAAGATTAATTACAGTTGGATGTAAGAATTTTCAATTATAATGAGGGACATTGGGTATTAATACCTATTGACAAAAGGATCTTCTTAAAAAGGGAGACAAAAGAGGAGAGAAATTATGGGATTTATTGAATTTTTAAAAGCCGTCATTCTTGGCGTTGTAGAAGGGCTAACCGAGTGGTTACCCATTAGCAGCACCGGACATATGATTTTAGTGGACCAGTTTTTACAACTTAATATGTCCAGTGAGTTCATAAAAATGTTTCTTGTGGTCATTCAATTAGGGGCTATTATGGCAGTCGTCCTGCTTTATTGGCGAAAATTATTACCCTTTTCCTACAAAGAAAAAAAAATAATGATCAGGAAAAAAACCTTTGTTTTATGGGGAAAAATTCTTGTAGCATGTTTGCCGGCGGCGGTAATTGGCTTAATATTTGACAATACGATTACGGCTATTTTCTATAATTATCAAACCGTAGCCATTATGCTGATTATCTATGGTGTGTTATTTATTGTCATTGAAAATTGGAAAAAGAACAAAATGCCGGAAATAAGAAGCCTATCGGAGATCACCTATAAAACAGCATTATTTATTGGGGTATTTCAAGTGTTATCTCTGATTCCAGGAACATCCCGTTCCGGGGCAACTATTATTGGTGCCATTATAGTCGGGACGTCACGTACGATTGCGGCTGAGTTCACATTTTTCCTGGCTATTCCCATTATGTTTGGAGCCAGCATATTAAAGCTTGTAAAATTTGGAATGGTGTTCACCGGCTGGGAAGTCTTTATTTTGCTTACTGGGATGATCACAGCTTTTGTAACCTCGGTTTTTGCCATTAAATTCCTAATGACTTATATTAAAAAACATGACTTTAAAATATTCGGTTGGTACAGAATTGTGTTGGGAATCATTGTTCTGGGGTATTTCTTAATTATCGGATGATCATTTAATTGATTGAAAAATGAAAAGGGAGAGTGAAAAAAATGATTAATATTGACCAGGAAAAATGTATTGGTTGCGAAGAATGTGTAAAAGACTGTTTTCCAAAAGACCTTGTCATGAAAGATGAAAAGGCCCAGGCAACGAATACCACCTGTATTAAATGTGGACATTGCATTGCTATTTGTCCGGTTAATGCAGCCAGTATGACAGATTATGATATGGCAGAAGTGAAGGAGTATGATGCCAAAACTTTCGATATCCCACCAGAAACGCTACTGAATTTCATTAAATTCAGACGTGCTGTTCGCCGATTCAATGATAAACCCATTGAAAAGGAAAAGATTAAACATATTATTGAAGCAGGACGATTTACACCCACGGGAGGCAATCGTCAACCGGTGTCCTATATCGTGGTTCAAAATGATATCCCTAAGCTCACCGGTCTCGCATTGGAAAGTTTAGATCGGCTGGGGAAAAGTATTTTAGAAGACAAAGCCAATAAGAACTTAATATTCAAGTTTTATGCTAAACGCTGGCTGAAAATGTATCAGGATTATTTGGATAATCCCGAATTACCCACAGGCCTTTTCTTCAAGGCTCAGGCAGTTGTTTTAGTGGTCTCGGACTCACCCATTGATGGAGGATTAGCGGCTTCATTCATGGAACTTATGACAAATGCTGAAGGGTTAGGTATGTTTTACAGTGGCTTTTTTGTGAGAGCGGCAATCAGAAATCCAAAGATCAAAGCATTTTTAGGAATTGATGATACCAAAGAAGTCATAGCCTGTTTAGTCATGGGCTATCCGGATGTTAAATATCAAAGAACAGCGCCACGAAAAAAAGCGGAAATTTCATGGCGATAAATTTATTGTAAAAACCATTATTTGTCATTGTATGAAATAATGGGTGTGAATCAAAATATGTTCTTGAATCCTACAATGAAATGAAAGGCAAAGATATGGCTCTGATTGAATACAAGAACATCGACTTAAAATTTAATGAGCAAACCCTGTTTTCAAAATTCAATCTATCCATTGAAGAAAACGAAAAGGTTCTTTTTTTAGCCCCATCAGGAAAGGGAAAGACGACTCTTGTGAAAATGCTAACAGGTTTTATTGTTCCTGATGCCGGGGAGATTATCGTTAAAGGAATAAGATTGTCTGGGGAAACCATGAATACCATTCGGAAGAATATCACCTATGTCAGCCAGGACGCAGACATTCCCGGAGGAATTGTCAACCATGTTTTTGAAGAGGTTTTTAGCTACCAGGCGAATCGGCATTTGAACTTTCATAAAGATGTTTTAGTTAAATGGCTCAGTGAATTTTCACTGGCTTCCGACACTCTTGAAAAAACCGTGGACTGCCTTTCCGGTGGAGAACGCCAACGATTGGCTCTGATTATGGGAATTCTTTTAGACCGTGAGATTTGGATTCTTGATGAAATCACAACCGGTCTTGATGAAGAGCTTAAGCAGAAGATCGTTGATTTGATTCTAACCTACGAAAAGACCATACTCATTGTGTCCCACGATGACATTTATCGAAATGTCGGACTCCGGGAGGTGGTTTGGTAATGGGCGTTGAACAGATACCTTTTTATACCCCGTTTTATTTAATTGCTTTTATGATACCGATTGTGATTATCAACTATAAAATGAAAATCACTCTGAATAAGCGGCTCATTTATGCTTTGCTTAGAATGACCGTCCAACTGATACTGGTCGGTTTTTTTCTGCAGTATATTTTTCTGTTTAATAACCCCTGGATTAATACAGCCTACATCCTCTTCATGATTGTAGCTGCTGCACTTTCCACGGTAAAAACATGTGGACTAACCATTAAAAATCAATTTTTACCTATTTTGTTAGGTTTTGGAATTCCAAATATTGTCATGATTCTTTTCATCAACCAGTATGTCATTGGTCTCGATAATATTTTTGATGCTCAGTATTATATTCCATTAATGGGAATGCTTTTGGGAAATAGTCTCAGTGGGAATATTATCGGGGTGAATTCCTTTTACAATGGTTTGAGAAAAAATGAACGTCAATATTTTTATCGACTGGGACTTTCGGCCAATCAATGGGAAGCCACCTTGCCCTGGTATAAAGAAGCCGTTATTGCCTGTCTGAACCCTATGATTGCTTCGACCGAAACCATTGGTTTAGTGTCTCTTCCGGGAATGATGACCGGTCAGATTCTGGGTGGTTCAATGCCCATGACTGCGATTGTATATCAAATCGTCATTATGGCTGCCATTTTAATTTCACGTTATTTCAGTATTCATCTCTCCATTCTCTTAACACGTAAAACGGCATTTGACGGCTATGATCGTCTGAAGGTCTGAATTCTCCAGAGTATCTGGGAAAAACATTCCTATTGATGAAATAATTAGTTCGTGTTAAAATGGTTATTATAACAACATTAAGGATCTTAAGACGAATAATAATGACAGAACTGATCCTGAAACGGTTACCGAGTTTATTGTTAAATAAATTTCTTGAATTAAAGGTGGTGAAAAAGGATGAAGAAATATATTTTATGTATTGAACAGGGAACGACCAGTATTCGAGCGGTTTTCTTCAATCATGACGGGGATATTGTGAGTGTATTTACCAAAGAATTTAATCAATTCTATCCAGATTCAGGATGGGTCGAGCAGGATCCAAAGGAAATGTGGTCAGTTACAATTGAAGTAATTGAGAAAGCAATGAAAAAATCGAATATTAAAGAAGTGGAAATTATTGCAATCGGCATTACAAACCAACGAGAAACAACGATTGTATGGGATAAAAATACCGGGGAACCCGTTTATAACGCAATTGTATGGCAAGATAGAAGAACGGCAGAATATTGCGATCAGTTAAAGGCAGAAGATCCTGGCAATGAAACAATGGTCAGAAATAAAACAGGATTATTGATTGATTCATCTTTTTCCGGAACAAAAGTAAGATGGATACTCGATAATGTTGAAGGCGCACATGAAAGGGCAGAAAATGGAGACCTGATTTTCGGAACTGTTGATACCTGGATTATGTGGAATCTAACAGGCGGGAAGACTCACGCAACGGATTACAGTAATGCTTCAAGAACGTTAATGTTTAATATACATGAACTTAAATGGGACGAAGAATTATTAAAAGTCCTTGGTGTGCCCATGAGTATGCTGCCGAAAGTTCAGGAAAGCTGTGGCCTCTTTGGGGTAACATCTAAAATATTTAAACGTGAAATACCGATCACAGGGGATGCAGGCGACCAGCAGGCTGCAACATTTGGTCAATGCTGTTTCAAAAAAGGGACAGCAAAATTCACTTATGGTACTGCCGGCGTGATGACTGTGAATATTGGCGAAAAACCATTCTTATCAGACAATGGATTGATCACAACAATCGGTTGGGGAATTAATGGAAAAGTGGAATACCTCCTGGAAGCCATTGTTTTCTCAGCAGGTTCAGCCATTGAATGGTTACGTGAGGAAATGGATATGCTTGATGAATCACCGGATTCTGAATATTTTGCACTAAAAGTAAGAAAATGTAATTGCGGAGTATATATTATTCCGGCATTTACAGGTTTAGGCGCTCCATACTGGAATTCTTATGCTAGAGCAACCATGTTTGGGATTGAAAGAGGAACAACAAAGAATAATATTATCAGAGCAACTCTGGAATCCTTAAGCTATCAGACAAGAGATATGTTTGACGCGTTTGCCGAAGACTTAGGCGAAAGATTATCTATGTTAAAAGTGGATGGGGGAGCATCTAATAACAACTTATTAATGCAATTCACCGCTGATATAGTCAATGTAGATGTTGAAAGACCGGACAATGCCGAAACAACCGCCGCAGGAGCCGCATACCTGGCTGGTTTGGCAGTTGGATTCTGGAAAAGCCAGGAAGAAATAGTTCAAAAGAGAACAGTTGATCGGATTTTTAAACCTCAGATGGAAGAATCCCAGCGGGAAGATCTCTATAAGGGTTGGAAACGTGCAATGAGAGCAACCCTTGCATGGGCAAATGACAAAGATTAAATTAAATATCTGAGGTTTGCACCTCAAAAAAGAACTCATAAACTTTGTCACTAAAGTTTATGAGTTCTTTTTTCTTAAAATTCACCTTCTGATAACTCATAGGGTGTTTCCTGGTAAACGTAATAGTTCAGCCAATTGGTAAATAAAAGATTGGCATGTCCCCGCCAACGAACGATTGGCGGTTTGGTAGGGTCATCATCAGGATAGTAGTTATCTGGAATATTGATGGATGTTCCCATTGCAATGTCGCGTTCATATTCACCCTTCAGGGTTTCCGGGTCATACTCACTGTGGCCGGTAACAAAGATTTGTCGTCCTTGTCGTGCAGTGACGATGTAGACCCCTGCTTCTTCAGAAGATGCCATGAGCTCCAAATCAGGGTGGGCGTCAATAGCATCACGATGAATGCCGGTATGCCGGGAATGAGGAACGTAAAAGGTATCATCAAATCCACGGAAGAGCTTAACAAAGTCTTGCTCAAGGTGATGTTCAAAGACACCGAATTTCTTCTTTGGAAGTAAATATTTGGAGATGCCGTAATGATGGTAAAGGCCGGCCTGGGCCCCCCAACAAATGTGCATGGTAGAGAAAACATTCGTTTTGCTCCAGTCCATAATTTCAATCAGTTCTTCCCAATAATCCACTGCTTCAAAATCAAGCGTTTCAATGGGCGCTCCGGTAATGATCAGTCCATCAAAGCGTTGATCGCGGATTTCCTCGAAATAGGAATAGAAGGACCCTAAATGCTCGGCAGAGGTATTTTTGCTTTCATGGGTTTTTGTTTGCAGAAGGGTCACTTCAATTTGCAGGGGGCTATTTCCCAACAGTCTGAGCAACTGGGTTTCGGTTGAAATTTTTGTCGGCATAAGATTTAAAATAGCGATTTTCAAAGGACGAATGTCCTGATGACTGGCTCGACTGGCATCCATGACAAAAATATTCTCTTTCGTCAGAGTCTGGCTGGCGGGTAAGTCATTTGGAATTTTTATGGGCATAGTTTTCACCTCGATGTTTTAGTTTACATGGGCAATTGCGAAATTAAAAAACAAACCTTAATTGCGACGCTGTCTGTTTCTATGAAACAATTTTTCCGCTTTACGTCGTACAGTTCTCCGAACTGTTCGCCTAAAACGCTACAAAATTGTTTATAGAAACAGACAGCGTTACTTATCGCAGTTTCGCAATTATATATTATGATAAATGTTGGATTAGAAAAAATTAAACCGCTTTTGTCAAAGCCTGATCTAAATCAGCCAGAATATCATCAATATGTTCAAGGCCGATGGATAAGCGAATCATATCTTCGGTAATGCCTGCGGCAATGAGCTCTTTTCCGGAAAGCTGCTGATGCGTCGTGGTTGCGGGATGAATAACAAGTGATTTAGCATCGGCTACATTGGCCAAATGGGTGAAAAGCTCCAGGCTGTCAATGAATTTTCGGGCGGCATCAAGGCCACCTTTAATGCCGAAGGTAAAAATAGATCCGGGACCCTTTTTAAAATATTTTTCCGATAATGCTTTGTAGGGATTATCCGGAAGAGTTGGGTAATTCACCCAGGTCACCTGGGGATGATTGCTTAAAAACACAACGACCTTTTGGGCGTTTTCAAGATGACGATCAAGTCGCAGGGACAGGGTTTCCAATCCCTGTAAAAGGAGGAAGGCGTTAAACGGGCTGATGCAGGCACCAGTATCCCGCAGGAGCTGAACCCGGGCTTTAATTATAAAAGCAGCGGCGCCAATATCCGTGGCATAGGTAATGCCATGATAACTTGGATCCGGGGTAGTGAATACCGGGAATTTTCCACTGGCCGCCCAGTCGAATTTCCCACCATCGACAATGATCCCGCCAATGGTAGTACCGTGACCGCCAATGAATTTGGTGGCAGAGTAAACAACAATGTCTGCGCCATAATCCAGGGGTCTGAAAAGGTAGGGAGTGGCAAAGGTGTTATCCACAATAAGCGGAATTCCATGCTCATGTGCAATGTCGGCAACAGCTTTCACATCCACAATGTTAATGGCCGGGTTGCCCAGAGATTCGATATAAAGTGCTTTGGTATTTTTGTTGATAGCACTTCTGAAATTTTCAGGATCATCAGGATTGACAAAGGTTGTTTTAATGCCAAGTCGAGGAAGGGTCGTATTCAAAAGATTAAAGGTGCCACCATAAAGGGTTGAGGCAGATACAAGTTCATCGCCGGCTCCTGCAATGTTAAGAAATGCAGCAGTAATGGCAGCAGAACCAGAAGCAAATGCCAAGGCACCAACACCACCTTCAAGAAGGGCCATGCGTTCTTCAAGAACATTGGTCGTCGGGTTCATAATACGGGTATAAATATTGCCCGGCTCTTCTAAACCAAAGAGGCGTTGGGCGTGTTCACTGTTGTCAAAAACATACGAAGTCGTTTGATAAATCGGAACCGCCATCGCGTGGGTGGCAGGATCCGGTTTTTGACCGCCATGGAGTTGGAGTGTTTCAAATTTAAGTGGTTCTTTCATTTCTTATCTCCTTATTTTCTTTATACTAACCCATTATATCACATATCATTCCAGTGGGAATTATACGTACGATACCATAGTGAATAAAGGTTGTCAATGAGGAAAAAGCAAACAACACTTAGAATAATTTTGGTCTTTAACATGATTTTTCCTGAAAGGTTAATTTTCAATTGACATTCAGGAAAAAAAAGTCTATAATAACAACAATATAGATTTAGTATTTTAAAAAGTTGTGGGAAATCCCACAGCAGCATTTTGAGAGGAATATCATGAAGGATTTAAGAAGTAACTTAAATGCATATTATTATATCAACCAAAGCTATTGGTTTATCGGCTTTGGCTATTTTACGTGCAATAAATTAAGTTCCTTTAAGAGTCTAAACCCATGAATTTTTTTTAGAAGATACATTTTTGTATTTTGTGAAAGTTAAATTTTTAGGAGGCTTCCAAGGAAGCCTCCTTTTTTTATTTTTATTTTGTGTGCACACAAAATAAAAATAAAAAATGTGAATTAAAGAATGACCAGAGAGTCATAATAATGGAGGATAGAAATGATTGTTGTTGTTAAACCGAATACAAAAGAAGAAGAAATTCAGAGGTTGATAAAAATGATTGAAACACAAGGTCTCAAGATTCACTACTCAAGAGGTGTTGATCATACAATATTGGGAATCGTAGGGGATACAACCCTGGTTGATGTGGAAAAGATTCGTTCCAGCCGTATTGTCAAGGATGTATTACGGGTTCAGGAACCTTATAAGAAAGCCAACCGACTCTTTCATCCGGAAGACACCATCATCGATGTTAAAGGCCGAAAAGTCGGAGAAGGCACTATCAGTGTTTTTGCAGGACCCTGTTCAGTGGAAAGTGAGGAGCAAATACTGACCATTGCTGAAAGCATTAAAAAATCCGGTGCAACTTTTCTTCGCGGCGGTGCTTTCAAACCCCGTTCCTCACCCTATGCTTTCCAGGGGTTAGGTTATGAAGGACTGGAACTATTGAAAATTGCGCGTAAAGCCACAGGACTTCCCATTGTCAGCGAAATTATGTCTGTGGAACATCTGAAAGCTTTTGAAGATGTGGATATTATACAGGTTGGAGCAAGAAATATGCAAAACTTCATTCTGCTCAGGGAGCTTGGAAAAATCGACAAACCGATACTGCTGAAACGGGGTATGGCGGCGACCATGAAGGAATTTCTTATGTCTGCAGAGTATATTATGAAGGAAGGTAACAATAAGGTTATTTTATGTGAACGCGGCATCCGGACTTTTGAAACAGCAACCCGGAATACCCTGGATATCAGCTGCATTCCGGTTCTTAAGAGACAAAGTCATTTACCGATTATTATTGATCCGAGTCATGCTACCGGGTTATCCTGGACGGTGGAGGCATTATCAAAAGCCGCTATTGCTGTCGGTGCGGATGGTGTTATGATCGAAGTACACAATAACCCTGAGGAGGCACTTTGTGATGGGGAACAATCTATTACACCGGCACAATTCGATAAAATTATGATCACCCTGAAAAAATACGCTGAATTTGAAAATAAGGTCATGTAATGAAAAAATTAGAAGATTCTATCGTTGGCTTTATCGGCCTGGGTCTTATGGGCGGGGCATTGGCCATGGGACTCAGGAAACAGGAACCCGGGAAAATATTGGCCTATGATATTAATCCCCGGGTTGTTGAAAAAGCATTAAGTCAGGGTGTCATCAATGAGGGCGTTACTGATTCTCAGGGGCTCCAGAAAATGCTGGCCCGGTGTGATTTGATTTTCATCTGTCTAAGTCCAATGGATGCCCTGGCTTTTATGGCTTTGTATATGGAAGACTTTAAGCCCGGAGCCATCATCACCGACATTACCGGAGTTAAAGGGGTTATTGTTAATAACCTCGGTAATCTGTTGAGAAAAGACATTGATTTTATTCCCGGGCATCCCATGGCTGGCAGTGAAAAAGAGGGCTACGGGAAAGCTGATGACAGCATCTTTAAAAACCGCAATTACATTCTTACGCCCCTGCCATCCAACCAACCGGAAAACATTGATTTTATTCGAAAAATTGTCAGGGCCCTGGGGTTCAACCATATTATTGAAACAACCTATGAAATTCATGATGAAAAAATCGCTTTTACATCCCAGCTTTGTCATGTCATTGCTGCGGCCCTGGTAGACTGTGAGGATGATCTTTCCATCACCGATTTTGAAGGCGGCAGTTTTGGGGACATTACCCGGATTGCCATGATTAATGCACCGATGTGGACCGAACTTTTCATGTGTAATCGTAAAAATTTACTGCATCAGATTGAAAAGTTTGAAGCGAGCCTGGATAGCATGAAAACAATGATTCAAGGAGAAGAAAAAACAGAATTGATTGATCGCTTGACTTCAGTCCGCGAAAAACGAATCAAAATGGGTGAGATTCGTGAGGCAAAAACCAAAAAAAATAAGTAAAATAAAAGAGACCTTCCGATAAAAGGAGGTCTTTTTTGGTGCGCCCATGCTTGGGCACACCAAAAATGCTTTATTAAATTGTGAAAATAATAGCATAAAGAGAAGACGGTTGTCAAATTTATATTTCACTGAGATTACCGGCATTCCATGAAATTTCGATCGCATAAATCACTCAAAATCTGTTTGTATGAAATAAACCCATCCCAAAAATTCAAGTCATAGTCTGTTGTATTCTTTTGGGTGATTGTGATACAATACAGCCTTAATAAAAAATGATAAGAGGTAATAAATTGATTTTAATGATAGACAATTATGATTCGTTCACATACAATCTTGTCCAATATTTAGAGTGTCTACACGAGGAAGTGATTGTAAAAAGAAATGACAAAATCACCATTGATGAAATAGTGTTAATGAATCCTTCCTGGATTGTTTTATCTCCCGGGCCATGTACGCCAAATGAATCGGGGATCTGTCTGGAGGTTGTCCATTACTTTAAAGGTAAAATTCCGATTTTAGGCATATGCCTGGGTCATCAAATCATTGGACAGGCTTTTGGCTGTAAAATCATTGAAGCCATAGAACCGGTTCATGGCAAAGTCCATACGATAACACATAAAAATGAAGGCGTATTTAAAGGATTGAATAATCCACTGAGGGTTACCCGGTATCATTCTCTGGTGATCGATCGATCATCCGTTCCTGACTGCTTTGAAATTACTGCCCAAACCAGTGAAAAAGAGATAATGGGACTGAAACATAAAAAATATATGATTGAGGGCGTTCAATTTCATCCCGAAGCAATTCTTACAGAAATGGGAATGGAATGTCTGGACAACTTTTTCAAATCAACAAAAGAAAATGGTGAAATATGATTATAGAAGAAATAAAGACGACCTTAACGAGTTTTGAATTATTTGTTTTGTTTAAAGAAGAGCCGTACAGCTTTTTTCTGGACAGCGGCAGAGATCACGATACACTGGGACAATACTCTTTTATCGGGTTTGATCCCTTTTTAGTTTTTGCCAGTAAAAATGACGCAATAACAATTAAAACGAAAGCCGAAGAAAATGTTTATCGGGGCGATCCCTTTGACGAATTACAAAAGCTCCTTGAAAAATACAAAATGGATGTTGCATCAGAGTTTCCTTTTTTAGGAGGGGCTGTCGGTTATTTCGGCTATGATTTATGCCATCATCTGGAAGACCTGCCAAGAAGTGCTCAGGATGATATTCAAATTCCAGATTGTCATATGGGATTTTATGATGGCATTATTATTATTGATCACAAACGGAAAAAAACTTATATCGCAGCGCTGGGAGTAGAAGAAAAGCCCGAAGACATTATTAATCGAATAAGACAGAAAATTGAGCAAGATGTTAAAGTTGTCATGAGAGACGATTTTAAGATCAATGAAAAGCTGGAGTTCAAAAGTAATTTCACAAAAAAGGCGTATCTGCATGCCCTTGATGCAATCCATGATTATATTCGCGCTGGGGATATTTACCAGACAAACATGACCCAGCGATTTAAATGTGAATTGCAATTGACGCCCCTGGAATTATATGGCGAATTAAGAAAAATTAATCCGGCTCCTTTTGCCAGTTATTTAGACTTTGGTGAAGGCCAGATTGTGTGCAGTTCTCCTGAGCGATTCATCCAGATAAAAGATAGAAAGATTGAAACACGACCCATAAAAGGAACCATGCCAAGAGGGAAAACACCTGAAGAAGATGAAGAAAACAAGAATACTTTAATCAATAGTGATAAGGACAAAGCCGAATTACTGATGATTGTGGATTTAGAAAGAAATGATATCGGTAAAATATCCAAATCCGGAAGTGTTAAAGTTCCCGAATTGTATAAGCTGGAAGAATATGAAACTGTTTTTCATTTGGTGGCAACCGTCACCGGAGAATTAAGGGATGATGTCGATGCCATTGACTGTGTTAAAGCAGCATTTCCAGGAGGATCCATCACCGGAGCCCCTAAAATCAGAGCCATGGAAATTATCGATGAATTAGAACCTACCCAGAGAAACATTTATACCGGGTCAATCGGATACATTGGATTCAATGGTGATTTAGACTTAAATATTGTGATCAGAACAATTCTCTGCAAAAATAAAAATGCGTACTTCCAGGTAGGCGGCGGAATTGTTTGGGATTCGGATAATGAATCAGAATACAAAGAAACCTTCGACAAGGCAAGAGCGTTAATGGAAGCGTTAAAAAGATATTAAGAAGCATTTATATTATTAATTTTTAGAGAGGAGGAGAGAACTATTCAATACAGTTGCTGTAATGGCGAAATTTTAGAGGAGTGTCTTATTCCGTTGGATCCGGGTTATCTGTACGGTTATGGTGTATTTGAAACATTAAATGTTTATGAAAGTAAAGTTATCTTTTTTCAGGAACACATGAATCGTTTAAAAAGCAGTTCTTCATTGATTGGTCTTGAATTTGCTTTTGATGACACCGAAATTTTAAATGATTGTAATAAAATGATTAAAGAAAACCATTTTGATTGTGGGGCATTAAGAATTACCCATAGTAAAGGGAGTAAACACAACAATCTGATTATTACCGCCAGAGAAAATAATTATGGTCAAAAGATATTTCAAAATGGCGTAAGCATTAATATCAGTGATTATCAAAGAAATGAAAACTCACTACTGGTAACAGTTAAATCAAATAACTATTTAGAGAATCTGCTGATCCTCAATATGGGTATCAACAAGGGGTTTAACGAATCGATTTTTTTTAATACAAAAGAGTATCTGGCAGAAGGTTGCATAAGTAATATTTTCTTTGTGAAAGATAAAAAGGTTTATACTCCGGCAACAGATAACGGACTCTTAGCAGGGATTGTCAGAAATAAAGTAATCGAATTATTAAAAAAACATAAAATACCCGTTGAAGAGGGCTACTATCATAAAGAGTCATTATTGGATGCTGATGAAATATTTATTACGAATTCTTTAATGGAGATAATGCCTGTCAACAGGGTTGGACGGCATCCGTTTTCTGTCGGAAATGAAGGGTTCACCAATCATTTAAAAACATTGTATAAACAGCACTACTATAAATAGGCAGCTGCGAAAGTATCGTGAGCTTCGCTGTCTGTTTACATGAAACAATTTTTCCACTATACGTCGTACAGTTCGTTGAACTGTTCGCCTATACGTTATAAAATTGTTTTCGCGAAGGCAACGAGCCAATCACAAGCTTGCTTGTAGTTGGCGACTGCCCGCGAACAATAAGAAATTCGCAAAGCGATTTCTTATTGTTATGAAAACTGACATCAAAGCAATTTACGGTTGTGTTTATGAATTTCGCAATTTGCTAAAACACTAAAAATAAGGAGACCCAGCAATGAACGAAAATTTAAATCGGGAAGCCGCACTGGCATTATTAAGAGAATACAATGAAAGCGAAGCGCTTGTTAACCATGGATTAGCCGTATCCGGAGTGATGACGCATTTTGCAATCATAGAAAAAGAAGATCCTGAGTACTGGGGAATTGTCGGGCTTCTCCATGATCTGGATTATGGAAAATATCCGATGGAACATTGTGTTAAAGTGGTGGAAATCTTAAAGGATCATGGCTATGACGATGACTTTATTCAAAGTGTGGTCAGTCATGGTTATGGCATTTGCTCGGATGCGAAACCCAGCCATCAAATGGAAAAAATTCTTTATGCAATCGATGAATTAGCAGGACTGATTACCGCATGTGCCTATATGCGCCCTTCTAAAAGTGTGAATGATTTAGAAGTAAAATCGGTGAAAAAGAAATTTAAAACTGCCAGTTTCGCAGCAGGGGTTGACCGTGAAGTTATTACCAGTGGTTCAGAAATAGCCGGTTATTCCCTGGATGATCTCATGAAAGAGACTATTTTAGGAATGAGGGCTGTTGCCGATGACATTGGTTTGGGAACCATGGAGAACGAATGAAGTTTCAACTACCGGATTCCATTCAAAAGGCCATTGAAATACTTAGGCGCTGCGGCTTCTGCGGATATCTTGTCGGAGGCTGCGTCCGTGACTATCTTATGGGAACCCCTCCTCTGGATTTTGATATGACCACCGATGCCACACCTGCAGAAGTAATGAATTGTTTCAGGGATTACCGGGTCATCGAAACCGGTATTGCCCATGGCACCGTTACGGTGATTTTAGAGGGTCTTTCCATCGAGATCACCACTCATCGCACTGAAACCAGCTATTCGGATAAACGGCACCCAGATGCGGTCATATTCACTAAAAACATAGAAGATGACCTTGCCCGTCGGGATTTTACCATGAATGCCATGGCCTATCATCCCAGTCAAGGTCTAATCGATTTGTTTGGTGGGGAAAAAGACATTGAAAATCAGGTTATCCGGTGCGTCGGAGATCCCAATCGACGTTTTAATGAGGATGCCCTGAGAATTATCCGGGGTTTACGCTTTGCTTCGGTTCTCGGCTTTGAACTTGAAAAAAACACCAGAATGGCACTTTTTGAAAATCGTGAGTTGTTAAAAGCGATTTCAGTGGAACGACTTTCAACAGAATTCACCAAACTTTTATGCGGCGAAAATGTAAAGGCGGTTGTTATTAATGGGGTTACGGTACTGGGGGTCATAATCCCGGAGCTTTTGCTGATGGAAGATTTTGATCAAATGAATCCTCATCACTGTCATGATGTTCTCACGCATACATTGGTAGCCCTGGAGAACATTAAACCCATTCCCCACTTACGCTGGACCATTCTGTTTCACGATATGGGAAAACCGGAAACGTTTACCCAGGATGACCGGGGGATTGGTCATTTTCGCGGACATGGACAGGTTTCAGAAAGAATTGCAAGAATGCGGTTGAATGCTCTGAAAATGGATAAAACCACCATATCTCAGGTGTGTACCTTGGTAAAATACCATGATTACCCTTTAGAACCCAGTAAGAAAAGCATAAAACGGTGGCTTAACCGTTTATCCAGGCCTTTATTTCTTGATTTATTGGCGGTAAAACAAGCAGATATTTCGGCCCAGGCACCAGATCACCCCGAACGATTGGAAATTCTGGAAGCTGTCCAATGCCTGATGGCAGAAATTATCTCTCAAAATGAATGCTTTTCGCGGAAAGATCTGGCTGTGAACGGCAGAGATTTAATAGGTATGGGCATTAAAGACGGCCCGGA
This sequence comes from Acetobacterium sp., assembly GCF_036508315.1. GTDB lineage: Bacteria > Bacillota > Clostridia > Eubacteriales > Eubacteriaceae > Acetobacterium. The sequence goes on from NZ_DATCHP010000057.1 coordinate 41,084, forward strand.
AGTTGGCCGGATTTTAGAAGTGCTGCTGGAAGAGGTTATTGATGAAAGAATTGAAAACACCTGGGAAATACTCATGGAAAAAGCGAGGTCGTTAAAAAATGTTAATTGACAGTCATGCACACATCGATGAAGAAAAATATGATAATGATCGTGAAGAGGTTCTCGAAAATGCCAGAGCCGCAGGGATTGAGCTTATTATAAACCCGGCATCAGATGAAGAATCCAGTCGCCGGGCAGTGGCCCTAAGTGAAAAGTATCCCATGGTTTATGCGGCAGTTGGTTTTCACCCGCATGATGCCAAATCCTATAATTTCAAAGCGCATGGACAAATGCTCAGGGAATGGGCGAAAAAAGATAAGGTGGTGGCTATCGGAGAAATCGGTTTGGATTACCACTATGATTTATCACCTCGGGATATTCAACAGTCGGTTTTTGTGGATCAGTTAATGATTGCTAAAGAAATAGCGCTTCCCGTGGTTATTCATAATCGGGAATCCATGGAAGATATGTGGCGATTGTTAAAGGAACATTTTTCACCGGAGGTTGGCGGGGTAATGCATAGCTACAGCGGTTCAGTGGAAATGGCCAGAATATTTTTAGACATGGGATTTTACCTATCCATTTCAGGAACCATTACCTTTAAAAATGCCCGGAAGCTTCCGGAAGTGGTGGCCATGATGCCATTGAATCGGCTTTTGGTTGAAACCGACAGCCCTTATATGACGCCAACACCTCATCGGGGAAAAAGAAATGAGCCTGCCTATGTGCGTTTTGTTGCTGAAGAAGTGGCAAGAATTCGGGGGATGAGCATTGAGTCCCTGGAAGAAATCACCACCGAAAATACAAAAAGGGTTTTCGGAATAAACTGATAGTCAGATCTGTCCAGGAGAGTGGAGTGGGTATCGTTTTCCTGTAAACGTAAAGATGTTCTGTTTTTCTTGACAATACAAATGAGTTCGGGTAAAATGTTTATCGTACCTTAAGGCTGTAAAAATAATATAGGGGTATAGCCAAGCGGTAAGGCAATGGACTCTGACTCCATCACCGTAGGTTCAAATCCTGCTACCCCTGCCATTAAAAAAGAATAAACCCGTTTTCTCAGACATTTGAGAAAACGGGTTTTTATTTTATCGGTAACAAAATATCATTGAAAATAATTGCAATTTGTTGAAATAATGTTGCGCAAACAAAGAGCACATGATATAATCTGAAGCTAGAAAAGGAGAATCTCATGGTTAACCATAAAATAAATGTTTTCGAAATATATGAACTTCTGCCACAAATCAATTGTAAAAATTGTGGTGAAAATAATTGCATGGCCTTTGCGCAAAAACTAATTGATGGTGGAAAAACCGTTGGAGGCTGTTCACCGCTGAGGGAATCCATATATGAAAAAAAGCGTCTGGAATTAGAAAATTTTTTTGGATTGACGGCGGCAAAAGAACAAAGTTAAACAAATTTATAATTTTAAGCGACCACTGAAGGTGTGTTTATTTCACTTTCAATGGCCGCTTTTCAGTTTGGAAACCCTTCGGGGGGTTCGACCCAAAGTCCATCTATTAATAATCACTTACGCCAAGCCAGACACATCCAAGTTCACTGGCTTCCAGTAAAATGTTTTCTGCTAACCTGGTCATAGCCTTGATTCTTAAAATTTATATAGTATAATCGTAGATATAATAGCTTAAAAAAACATGTTTGGACTTTTACAATAAATTAAACATAAAAGTAAAAATCATTCTTTAAGGAGAAACAATGGAAGAAAACCTGAAATTCAATTGCCCCTTGGTCTGTTGCATAAGCTTTAATCGTGAAAAACTTAGGTTGATTTATTGTTCCCATGAATGAATTTAAAACTCGGATTTTTATGGCAGATACCCTACCGTTACAAAATCCTCAGCTGTTGGATGATTGTTTAGACCAGGTAGGGGCACAACGGCGGGAAAAGATCCTGAGGATGAAATCAATTCAGGCCCAGGCCCTTTCTATTGGGACGGAAATTCTTCTGGAAAAAGCATTATATGAAAGCTTTGGGTTGCATAAAGAACTGGATATAAAAATTGGATCTCATGGAAAACCAAGCTTGATCAATGATCCCGAAATCCACTATAATCTTTCCCATTCCGGAAATTATGTGGTTTGTGCATTGGCCAGTGATGAGATAGGCGTGGATTTACAGAAAATGAAGCAACTCAACCTTAAACTGGCAAAGCGTTATTTTGCAGAAGAGGAAGTGAAGTGGTTATTTGATTTGCCGGTTGAAAAGCAAAAAAAAAGTTTTTTTGATCTTTGGGCCATTAAAGAAAGTTATATGAAATTTACAGGCAAAGGGTTTGCTCTTCCAATGAAAAGTTTTTCTGTCAGAATTGGAGAGGGATTTCCTGATCATAGTGAAGTGGCACTCTTTAAAGACAAAAAAAAAATCACGGTTTCTTTTAAAAAATATGGTGGCCCGGAAGGCTATGTCCTATGGTGCTGCAGCAGCTCCTCAAATTTTGAGGAAGTTCTGGAATGGATGAGTATGGAAAAAGGGGTTTGATTTGAAAGAAACTGATAAACAAATAGAAAAGATCAGGTCGTTATTTTTAACTTTTTTTAAGATTGGTATATTTACCTTTGGGGGAGGCTATGCCATGATTCCCCTCATTGAATATGAAACTGTGGAACGACACCAATGGATTGGAAGCAAAGAACTCCTGGATGTTTTTGCCATTGCACAGGCAGCCCCAGGAGTTATTGCGGTGAATACAGCCACCTTTATTGGCTATAAAGTGGCTGGGTTCTGGGGCGCAGTATTGGCAACGGTAGGGGTTATACTGCCATCTTTTATGATCATCAGTATTATTTCATTATTTTTTGTTCAGTTCCAAAAAATTGAGTGGGTGGCCTATGCCTTTAGTGGCATCCGGGTTGGGGTGATAGTGCTTATTTTAGGGGCAGTCGTAAATCTGGGAACAAAGAATCAATATACTCCACTGACGGTGCTTGTTTTAGTGCTGGCTTTTTGTGTGGCCGCTTTTACAAAGATTAATATTATATTTCTTATTATAGGTGGTGCACTTATTGGAATAGTTTACCAGGTGATATTAAAAAAAGGTCTTGTTTCAGATAAAAAAAGTGAGGACAAGTCATGATTTTTCTTGAGCTTTTTATCACCTTCTTTAAAATAGGTCTCTTTACCTTTGGCGGAGGTTATGCCATGATTCCGCTTATGCAACAGGAGGTAGTGGGTAACCATTGGCTGACGTTGACAGAGCTGACAAATGTGATTGCGATTTCGCAATCAACACCAGGGCCATTCGCTGTGAACGTTGCCACTTTTGTGGGAATGGGTATGGGTGGATTGTTAGGCGCTTTGGTCGCCGCTTTAGCAGTGGTATTGCCTTCCTTTATTATTATCCTCATCATCGCAAAGGCTTTTACGAATTTTCAAAATAACAAATGGGTTCAGGGTGCTCTCTTTGGCATGCGGCCAGTAGTGATTGGGCTTATTGCCTCAGCGGTATTTCTGCTTATGTCCAATGAGCTTATTGTCCAGGGAGCTGAAATAACAAATTTACAGGTTTTAATGGAGTCTTTAAAATACAAAGAAATCATTATTTTTGCCATTTGCACCGTTATTTATTTTAAGTTTAAACTCCACCCCATACAATTGATTCTTATTTCCGGAGGGCTGGGAATGCTTTTTTTTGGGGTTTTGCCGATGATATTTTAGAAAAGAAACACAGACACGTCACAAAGGCATCACAATGACATGTTAAAATAAAGGGAAATTAGCAGTGTGAGTGAGACATAATCTTGCCATATATAACATGTTAAAATAAAAAAGCCGAAGGAGTGTGGCAATATGATGCTTTTTATCAACGTCATCACAGCATGGATCAGTGTTTTTTTAGCCGTACTATTATCCGTTGTTTATTTGTTGCGGATCATCAATAAAGGTAAGAAAAAGAATCTGAGCATTGCTCGACTAAATAAAAAACTAAGAAATGTGCATAAACCAATGGGAATCGCTTTTGTGGTGTTCGCCAGTATTCATGGATTCTTTTCTTCAGGGTCCATTTTATCGTTTAATTTCGGATCGGCTTGTTTGGCAGTCGGTATACTTTTGGGATTGAGCTATTGGCTGCGTAAAGCCTACCGAAGGAAATTGTCCTGGTTTAAACCTCACCGCTTCTTAACCGTTGTTCTCATTGTTTTTCTAGGATGTCACCTCTGGGAAATTGGCGGGGCTATGGGGCCGGAAACTTTTTTAACAGGGGTCCAAAACGAAATGGAAACTTCTGTAGAAGCACTTTATGGTAATACAACAGAGGTTGCAAAAGCAAATACCGGGACAGACAATGCTACCGTTACAGATGTTGTCATTCCACAATCAAATTCTGGAACCACTGGTGTTACAGAAAGTGCCAATCTTTTTTTAGGCAACGTAGATCTTGAAGATGGAATATATACCGGGGTAGCCGATGGCTATGGTCCTGATCTTACCGTGAGTGTTACCGTGGCAGGAAATATTATTACCGATATTCAGGTTGTTTCTCACAATGAAAAAAATGTAAAATATTTTGACAAGGCCATTGATGCGGTTCCCCAGGCGATTATCGCAGCACAGAACCCGGTGGTTGATACTATTTCAGGTGCGACCTATACCTCTAACGGTATTATGCAGGCCGTCTTAAATGCCCTGGACACCGCGGTGATTTCTGGGACACTGCCGAGCCTGTAAAGATTATAAATAAAAATACTTGACAAATCAAATGAATTGACGTACGATTACATTAATAAATAAATGTTATTTTCAATAGTGTGTTACTGAACAATCAGGCATTAACTATTCAGGAGTGGTCTTTTTGGATCGGCTTTTGGGTGTTAATGTCTTTTTTTGTCGCAAGACAAAATAAAGAAAAAGACGCGAATAACAAAAAAATTTAAAGTGAAGGAGAAAGAAATGAAAGACAGAATCTTTGGTGTTTTACAACGTGTTGGTCGGTCCTTTATGCTGCCCATTGCCCTATTACCGGTAGCAGGACTTTTCTTAGGAATTGGGGGATCGTTTACCAATGAAACCATGTTAACATCCTACAACCTGATGGGGGTTATGGGACCGGGAACAATCATTTATGGAATTTTAACAGTCATGATGGCTGCAGGAGAGATCGTTTTTAAAAACTTACCCATTATTTTTGCTATGGGTGTGGCCATTGGTATGGCAAGACAGGAAAAAGCGGTTGCCGCTCTGGCAGGTGTGATTGGCTACTTCATTATGCATACAGTCATTGGTGCTCTCATTACCCTGACCGGAACTTATACTCCGGAAACCCTTCTGGTTGCAAATGACCTTGCAATGGCGACAGCGGCTCAAAAAGGTATGGCATATATTCCAATCATCGCTAATCAATTGCTTCCAAGCGGCTCAATCACAAGCACTGTTGGGATTGTCTCTTTACAAATGGGGGTTTTCGGCGGTATTATCGTTGGTTTAGGGGTTGCCGCTCTTCATAATAGGTTTTATAAAGTGGAATTCACACCAGTGCTTTCCTTCTTTGAAGGGACACGTTTTGTTCCCATCATTACGGCCGTTGTATTTTTGTTTGTAGGGGCTTTAATGTTTTTTATCTGGCCTTTTATTCAAAATGGAATTTATGCCCTTGGGGGTCTCGTCATGGCATCCGGATACTTTGGAACCTTTATCTACGGGGTCATTGAACGGGCTCTTATTCCTTTTGGTTTGCATCATGTATTTTATCTGCCATTCTGGCAAACCGGCCTTGGCGGTACCATGACAGTGGATGGTATGGTTGTTGAAGGGGCTCAAAATATTTTCTTTGCCCAACTGGCCAGTCCCGACGTAGCACATTTTTCAGTGGACGCCACCCGTTTTATGGCGGGAAAATTTCCATTTATGATTTTCGGTCTTCCCGGTGCGGCCCTGGCCATGTATAAATGCGCTAATAGTAATCGACAAAAGGCAGTGGGGGGGTTGTTGATATCCGCAGCCTTAACCGCAATGATTACGGGAATTACAGAACCTATTGAGTTTACCTTCCTTTTTGTTGCACCGTTCCTCTATGTGATTCACTGTATTTTAGCAGGTTTATCCTTTATGCTTATGCATATACTCAATGTTGGGGTCGGCATGACTTTCTCCGGAGGCCTGATTGACCTTACCCTATTTGGAATTCTTCAGGGGAATGCTAAAACCGATTGGATCTACATTGTAGTGGTTGGCGTTGCTTATTTCTTTGTTTATTACTTCCTCTTCAAATTTTTGATTAACAAGTTTAATTTAAAAACTCCCGGACGTGAAGAAGATGATGAAGAAACGAAACTATATACCCGTGCAGATGTTGAAGCTGCTAAAAAAGAAAAATGCGACAATGGATTAGCATCTGAATCCAGTGATCCCGTATCAGCCATGATTGTTACAGGATTAGGCGGTAAAAAGAATATCGTTGACCTCGATTCATGTGCCACCAGACTTCGTGTGACGGTGACGGACGGACAAGGGATTGATGAAAAGATCCTTAAGTATTCCGGTGCAATCGGCGTTATTAAAAAAGGAAATGGGATTCAAGTCATTTATGGCCCCAGGGTCACTGTCATTAAATCCAAATTAGAAGAATATTTACAAAGCCCTGAAAGTGATTTGGAAACAGAAATATCAGTGATCGAAGAACCGGAAACGGAACCGGAAAAAGAAAAAGGGACCTTGGATGAATCCCTGAAAATATCGGAAGTTTTCACATCCCCCATTGATGGAGAAATTGCCAGCATCACAGAAACACCGGATGATGTGTTCAGTCAAAAAATGGTAGGTGATGGGGTCGTGATTTTTCCAACCGGGAATAAAATTTATGCTCCCTGTGACGCGAGTCTTGACGTGCTTTTTCCAACCAAACATGCTTTGGGACTGACCAGTTTAAATGGGACAGAAATCCTCATTCATATCGGAATTGATACGGTCAAATTAGAAGGAAAAGGATTTAAATCCTTTGTAAAGCAGGGAGATCAGGTAAAAAAAGGTGACTTGCTGTTGGAAATGGATCTGGACTATATTTCACAGAATTCCCCTTCCACAGCCATCCCCATTGTGTTTACAAATCTTAAAGAAAATCAGAAAGTGAAAATTATTAAGATTGGCAAGGTCATTGCAAAGGAAGATGCCTTTGCTATCGAATCCTAATTAGGCTTGCATCTCTTCTGGAATTGAGTTAATATTAATAAAAAGCATGCCACTGGAAATCAGTGGCTTGTTTTGTCCAAAAGGGGAGTTTTCATGTATGTCATAAAAAAAATATTGAACAATAATGCATTATTGGCTTTTGATATAGAGAAAAAAAGCGAAGTCATTTTTCTGGGAAAAGGGGTTGGGTTTAATAAAAAAATTGCCATGGAAGAAGAAGCCCAGCCAGAAATCAAAAAGTATTATTTGGATAAAGACACTGAAAAAGGACCAGCAGCGGATCTGATAAAAAATATGGCACCGATTTTTTTGGAGATCGCACATGAGATTATTAAAGAAGCAGAAATGAAATTCAAAACTTTGGACAACCATATACTGCTTTCTCTGGCAGATCACATCGCCTTTGCCATTGAACGCATTGAAGGGAATCTTAATTTTGAAAACCCATTTACCGATGATATTCGATGTTTGTATGAGCAGGAGTTTGAAATTGCCCTGAAAGGAAAGGCTGTTCTTGAAGAAAAAACAGGCTATGTTATCAGTGATGATGAAGTAGGCTATATCGCACTTTACATTCATTCAGCGATTAGTGACACCAAAGTGTCCCAATCCATGAATGTGGCTATTATTATGGGAGAAGCCATTAAGCAAATTGAAAAAGATTGTAATATGACCATTAAGGTAGGGACATTCTCCTATTCCCGACTGATGTACCACTTCCGTTTTATGATTAACCGGGTGATGACCGATGAGATACTCCATTCAGATATGATAGAATATACTAAAACCCATTGTTCCTATGCCTTTGAAGTGGCAACCAGCGTCTGTAATAAGCTGGAGAAAGAATTGGGGAAGACTTTTTCAGAAAAAGAAGTGAGCTATCTGGCCTTGCACATCGAACGCATTCGAATGATGGATGCAACGGATTTAGAATAACAAAACAATTTAAAAAAAGAAGATTCGCCGTAGAGGTGATAATCTTCTTTTTTTTAGTGGAACCTGAGGTCTTGAATTCTGCATTAAGAAACATTTTCACACATTCAAAGGATTATGATATCCTAATTCCGCTCTCTGGTAACCTTTGTGAGCGTCCAGGGTTTGGTGCAGGGTTTCCAAATCTTCTTTCACCCGAACAAGAGTAAGATGGGCAAAAGCATCCCCTTTCTGAATAAAGGTATAGCATCCAAGTTCGGATTTTTGAAGCCATGAAAGGGCAATCAAAAAGTCCTGGGTAACCCCATCCCCAAGAAAATAGCAATGGCCGATGCGGTAGGCGATGTTCGGGTATTCAGGAATGGTCGCATCAATGATTTGCTCAGCCTGATTGTACCAGTAAAAAGCAGCATCAGGATCATTCTGGACGTAATGTCCATTGTAATACATGTCCCCGAGTTTATACATCCCATTATGATGGCCCATTTGGGCAGCTCTGCCAAAAAGATGAAAAGCACGTTCTAAATCGATGGGAATATCCCGGCCATAATAATAGCAATAACCCAGGTTATTGATTCCCAGAGGATTGCCGCATTTTGCAGCTTTCTCATACCAGAGCCTGGCCAGCTTAAAATCCTGGGGAATGTTGACCCCTTCATAATACATGCATCCCAAAGTTACCATGGCGTGATCATTACCGGAATCCGCCAGAAGGCAGTAATAATCAAAAACCATTTGAAAGCGTTCTTTAGATAAGGTTTGCTTGTTTTCCTCGAAATAATAATGGTCTGCCAGCTCAAGCATGGCATTGCTGTCACCACTTTCAGCAAGGGCGGTTAATAAGTTTAATTTGTTTTTATCCATTGATATTCCTCGCATTTACTAATTTTTTTTCATTATAGCACAATTTACCCAAAGAAAATTGAAATCTTAAATTTCTATGGATAAAGAGTTTAACCTGTGGTATGTTAATAATCAAGTGATGGAGTTCGCCGTGAAAGCCTGAAAGTCAGTGGCTTCTGTAAATGGCATTGTTCCAGTTACAGGATTTTTTTAATTTAGTTTGGAGATTATTAATGCGAAAATATATTTTTATTGGAGTGGGTGGAATGACCGGAGCTTTGCTCCGGTTTTTGATGAAGAAAATGCCCATCCCTTTCCCGATAGAATGGTTTCCGGTCAATACCCTGATCATTAACCTTATTGGTTGCTTTGCTCTGGGTTTTGTCCTTACATTGGCGCTGGATATCCTTGATTTTGATCCGGATATTCGACTTGGTATTGCCACCGGTTTGATCGGGGCTTATACCACTTTTTCGACGGTATGCAAAGAGATTGTAAACCTCATATTTGCCGGTCATTATTTTTCAGCCTTTTTATATTTGATTTTATCCTGCGGTCTTGGTTTTCTATGTGTCTATTTGGGTATCATGTTAGCCAGGAAGTTCATTAAATTCTGGATGGCATTTAGAATTAAAAAAGGAGAAGAGTCAGAATGATGATTTATCTTTCTGTTGGTATTGGAGGCATGCTGGGAAGTCTTGCCCGGTTTGTTCTGGGGAGAATGATCTCTGAAAAAAGCAACGTTTCTTTCCCGTTAGGGACCTTTGTCATTAACCTGAGTGGGGCAATTTTATTGGGAGTAGTAACCAGTTTGGGAATGGGCGATACGTTATATGCATTATTTGGTGAGGGTTTTTTAGGAGCCTATACTACGTTTTCTACTTTTATGTACGAAGGATTTAATCTTTTTGCAGGAAATGAAAAGATCAACGCCCTGGTTTATATTTTGGGGTCAATGGTCATCAGTATCATCGGTTATGCGATGGGAATGATGATAACAGGCATTTTTATTTAAAATAATGATGGAAAAAGTAAATAGGAGGAAGTCAATGAAATTAGCAGGTCCCTGCAAAATATTAAAAATTTATGTCAGCGAAGACTCACGGTATGAGGGACATAATCTTTATCATGCTCTGGTTTTAAAACTAAAAGAAATGGGAATTGCCGGAGTTACAGTAACCCGTGGGATTGAAGGATTTGGAAAGAAAAGACGCTTACATCGGGCCCAGGTGGTCGATCTTTCCGCGAGCCTTCCCGTGGTGATTGAAGTGATTGATACCAAAGAACACATTGAGAGAATACTGCCGACAGTAAACGAAATGGTGAATGACGGATTAATATTGATTCAGGACGCCGCAGTCCTAAAATATAAAAGTATTGAAGAGAAATAATAGTAAAGCTATTATTTTTATTTACAAAAATAGAGAGGCCATGCTTTTTAGCATGGCCTCTCTTGATTTTAAATATAACTATTGATTAAAGCTTTTACACTTTCCATATTATGGGGCTTGTCAATCAGAGGAATGCCATCAAATAGTTGAGGACGTTTAGCTTCATAGGTTGGGGCTTGTTCCTGATAAAGAATACCAATAGGGATGGTGTCTCCAAATTCCATGCTTTTTTCCAGGGCGGCCATTTTGTTGGCAGGGTCATAGGACGCATCCAATTCCTGAACTCTCTGTTTATAGTAGGCAAAGGTGTTTGTTTTATTAAAACTCACACAGGGCTGGAGGATATCGACTAAGGCATATCCCTTATGAAGAATAGCTGCCGCCATTATTTTTGCCAGATGTTCCTTGCGCCCCGTAAAGGAACGTGCCACAAAGGTGGCGCCTGCAGCAATAGCAATGAGCAGAGGATTAAAAGGCACACTCATATTACAGCTGGCGGTTTTATGGCCTAAGTTACAGGCATCAGAGGTAGGGGAAGGTTGTCCTTTGGTAAGGCCATAGATCTGGTTATCATGAACAAAATGGGTAATGTCAACATTGCGACGAATGTTGTGCAGGAAATGATTGCCACCCTCACCGTAAGAATCACCATCACCGGTATTCACAATAACCGTTAAAGCATCATTGGCAATTTTAATGGCAACCGCAGCTGGCAGCGCCCGTCCATGGAGTCCGCTAAAGCCATTGGCACTCACATATTGGTTAGCTTTTGCAGCCTGACCGATTCCACCGACTAAGACAATCTGCTGAGGTGGGGTATTGAGTTCATTCAGAACGCCAATAAGGGTTTCAAGAATAGAAAAATTTCCACAGCCCGGACACCAGGCGGTTTCTGAGCTAACAAATTGATTCTGTTTCATAGTAATTGACCTCCTTTTGAATGTTGAATGCCCTCTAAAACAGTGTCCACCGACAATTGGCGACCGTCATATTTTAAAATACTGCGATGACAGGATAGAAGGGTCTTTTCCCTTATAAGCGAGGCAAGCTGTCCAGTGGCATTTTGTTCGATGTTAATGATTTCGATTACCTGTTTCGCATAGTGCTTAAGTCGTTTTACCGGAAGGGGATAAATATCACCAAACAAAAGGGCGCCGAAGCGACCACCTTTAGAATTCAGGAAGGTCACGGCTTCTTTAATGGCACCATCTGTTGATCCGAACCCTACCAGTAAAGTACGACACTGTTCGTCTCCCCAGAATTCGGGTTCTATGAGTTCTGTCTCCAGCAGAGCCAGCTTTGCCATACGTTTATTGACCATCTGGATTCGAACCTCTGCAGACTCGGTAATCAGTCCGAACTCATCGTGTTCATCGCTGTCAACCCGAACAAAGCCTTTTGTTTTTCCTGGGGTCTTTAATGGAGAAATGCCGTTTTCTGTTAGCTGATAGCGGCGGTAAGGGCCGTTCTCATTCGGAGTGGTCAAGGATTTTGGGTCTGAAGAATTATGGTAAATTTGTTCGGTATCAAAAATAGGAACGGTGGCTGTGGCATCGGCTAAATACTGGTCAGTGAGGAGTATGACAGGTATTTGATATTTTTCAGCCAGAGCAAAGGCACGGGCAGTTTGGAAAAAACAATCCGTGTGGTTTCTAAGTGCAATGACCATTCGAGGAAACTCTCCCTGGGCAGCGGAAATAACAAATTTTAAATCACTCTGTTCAGTACGGGTGGGAAACCCTGTGGCAGGCCCGGGACGTTGAGCGTTCACCATGACCACGGGTATTTCTGCAATGCCTGCAAAGCCAAGGGCTTCCACCATTAAAGAAAACCCGCCTCCTGAAGTACCAATCATGGCTCGAGCACCGGCATAGGAAGCACCCAACGCCATATTGATCGCAGCAATTTCATCCTCGGCCTGTTCCACCGCAATGTTCATCTTTTCACTTTGAGCAGCGAAAAAATCAAGCAGCGTGGTGGATGGCGACATCGGGTAGGCAGAATAAAATTTTATATCAGTAGCAAGGGCACCCAATCCAATGGCAGTATTTCCAGAGAGCAGCATGTGCTCTGAGGTCTGGACCGGAGTGGATTGGAACCGTGGGCTTACAGACTGATAGCCTTCTTTTAAAGCAAGCAGGTTAATCTCCACCAAATCCGGCCGAAGGCTTGTGGTGAAGACTTCCTGAGCGATTTCAAGTGGAAAACTAAACAGATTCAGCAGGGCACCAATGGCAACGCTGCTCATCACTTTTGGATTTCCGAGTTTTTTTGCGATGTCCCGAAGGGGCAGCTTGAGACAACGATAATCCTTGAAAGTTAATGACTGATCACATAAGATAAAGCCGTCATCCTTTAGCTGATGGTGGTGTTTTTCATAAGTTTCTTCATCAATGGCGAAGATCCCATTTAGGGCTTCACGGTGGGCAGCAATGGATTCCGGCCCGAACCGAATTTGTGAAAAATTATGACCACCCCGCACACGGGACATAAAATCCCGGAAAGTAAAAGCATGAGACCCTGATTTTTTTAGCGTTTTTTCAAGAAGAGATGACATGGTTTCGATGCCATCTCCGGCGGCTCCGCCTAAAAGTATATTGTACACTCAAATTCCCCCTTTAGAGATAATATTAGCCAGAATCAAAACGTGGCTATTAATATAAGTTAGATACCCATTCCACAAACATAATACCGCCTATTAACAGACTTTTATCAACCTGTTAAAGGTTGATGGTTGCTATTGTAATAGATGAATACATCGATTAACCTGAAAAGATACTATAATTTTATTTAAGAAACATATTTAGCCTTGTTAATTGCAGTTTAATACGTTATAATAATTTCAGTCGTGCTAGATGGAGAGTTAGCGGTGCTTTGTAACCTGCAATCCGCTGTAGCAGGGTTGAATTCCCCACAGAGGCTCCGGGCTTTGAGGTCTGCCGGAGGAAAGTGGTGTTGACAGTTGGACCCTTCGCAATAAAAACTTATGAACCCCGTCAGGTCAGGAATGAAGCAGCGGTAAGTAAGATCTTTTATGTGCCGGAGGATACTCTGACTCGAGCTAACTGCCGAAGTAACGCTTGAAGGCTGGTTGTCGAAGTGGGGTGCACGACCAAAAAAGTTATTTAGTACCAAACATTGTTTGGTGCTTTTCTTTTGCCTTGATAGATTTCCAAACTTAAATGGATTGATTTAAATAGAAAAGCCTCCATTGATTTATAATCAGTGGAGGCTTTTCTATCGTGTATTATTTTATTAGAAACACAAGGATAGCAATAAAGACAATCATTAGTCCGTTCATTTTATTTAGTCACGCTAAAGTTAATAAGGAAACTGCAACAGCGGCTAAGATAACAATAACAACCAGAGATATAATTTCTAAAATAATGACAACAAGACCAATGGTTTTTCCAGTTTTTGCTTTTTTGTTGGTAGGATCAGCAGCCAGTTCTTTTTTTCCGTTAATGTATGCAAGGATGGCTAAAACAAGAACAGCAATACCGAGAATGCCATTCAATACGCTGCCAAGTTGAAGAAGACTGAGCAAAATGCTCACACCCCAACAAATTAAAGCAGAGATACCAAAGGTATAACCTTTCATTCCAAATTCCAAACTCATAACAAAACCCCTTTCTTATACGATTGAATAGATATGTTTAGTTTAATGATTATATAGCATATCTTAAGATTTAGCAAGAATAAACTTGACAAATTAAAAAGAATATGTAGACATCACCAAAAACATTCTTTGTTGCTTTTGCAATTGCTTTTGTTATTATTGTTTCTTCCATTAAATATATTGGATGATGTTGGAAATGCAACATGAGAATAAGAGAATGGGTCTGTAACAGCATGAACCTTTCGATCGACTTAACGCTCTGGATTTTCAACCCATTTTCCGATATAATAGGGGTTATGAATAATTATGAAGAATTTAAACAGCACTTTAAATTAAATCTCAATGAACAGCAGGCCAGGGCTGTGGCTCGCACCACCGGACAGACCCTGCTTTTAGCTGTGCCCGGAAGTGGGAAAACAACCGTGATCATCTGTCGGATTGCGTACCTGCTTTTTGTTGAAAAAATAGATCCCAGTGCCATTCTTACCCTAACCTTCAGTCGTATGGGTGCCAGGGACCTGAAACAGCGCTATCAAACTCTTTTCGGAGCGGCAGAAGCTGAGTCCCTTCACTTTAGTACCATTCACAGCTTTTCCCTTTCGGTGATTCGTTATTATGAGCGGTCTTTTCATCGTCGAGCCTATGAGGTGCTGGCAAACGTGACCCCGGTGATCCGGGATCTCTATCGAAAGTTATTTGATGGATTCCCGGGAGAAATTGAACTGGGAGAGATTACCCAGCAAATCGGTTACTGTAAAAATATGCTTTTAACAAATAAAGAAATAGAGGCACTCCCTGATTTGGAAATTGATTTTCTTAAAATATATAAGGCCTATGAGGCCTATAAGCTTGAACAGCATCTTATGGATTTTGACGATATTTTAAAATATGCCTGGGGATTATTAAAAAAATATCCTGAGATTCTCGGATACTTCAGAAAAAAACATCCCTATATCCATCTGGATGAGGCCCAGGATACATCTAAAATTCAATTCAAACTCCTGGAATTATTATCAGGGGAAAACGGAAATCTCTTTATGGTAGGCGATGAGGATCAGAGCATTTATGGTTTTCGCGGGGCTTTTCCCCAGTCCCTTTTAGCCTTTAAATCGACCTGGCCCCGGGGAGAGGTTCTTTTAATGGAAACCAATTACCGGAGTACCCGGCATATTGTGGATAAAGCCAACGCATTTATCAAACTTAATAAGGAACGTTACGCCAAAGAAATGTCCACGCCCAATGGTGACGGTTTTCCTATTGTCCGGGAATGGGTAAAATCCAACGAGGCTCAGTATCATCTCATCATTGAGGCGATTAAGCGTGAAGGCAAGGAAATCGCAGTGCTCTATCGCAACAATGAATCGGCCATTCCTTTAGTGGATCTTTTAGAACGGGAGAAAATCCCTTATCAGATTAAAGAACATAGCCCCTTGTTTTTTACCCACTTTACCATCAAGGACATCCGATGTTTTTATCAGTTTGCCTGTAATTTAAGTGATTTTGAGCTTTTCAGCCAGATTTGTTTTAAGATGGACGCCGCCATTTCCAGAGAAACCGTTAACCAGCTGGGAAAAGTTTTAAAGCTTAATCAGAATATTTTCGATGCTTTAATAAAAACAAGTAAAGAACGGCCCTGGCAGATCAAACGATTTAAGGAATTAAAGGAGGCCTTTCGCCGCCTGAAAAAAGCAACTCCCAGGAAGGGAATCCAAATGATTCTTGATGATTTGGGCTATACCGCCTATTTGAATTTTCGGATCAGTTCCGGCCAGTCCGAAGAAAACATTGAGCAGAAGCTGGCAGTATTAAAAACGCTGGGCAGCCGGGTGGACAGCTTTGAGGAATTTTTTGATAACCTGAACGCCCTGGAGCAACGATTAAGAGAAACCCGAATCCATACTGGCAAGAAACCGGGAGTAACCCTTTCCACCCTTCATTCCAGTAAAGGTCTGGAGTTTGACAAAGTATTTATGATAGACGCCATTGAAGGCCAACTGCCCAGTGTGGTTTCAATGACTCCAGGGAATGAAAAGCTTTATGCTGAAGAAGTCCGGCTTTTTTATGTTGGGGCTACCCGGGCGAGAAGAGAGCTTATTTTTATTTGTCCCCGGACCAGGGCAAAAACAGGAAAGCCCTCGCAATTTATTTCTTATTTAATTGATGGCCTTCCTAAGAAAAAACCGGTTAAAACTGGGGGGCTGAATGCAGCAAAAAATCACAAGTCCCAGAGCTTTGGAAGCCCGAAATCAAAATGGCAGGATTTTACAGGAGCAAATGCAGAAGATTCAGGAGTGAATCTGTCAGCCTATCAAAAAGGCGTGACCATTAATCATCAGCGTTTTGGTCAGGGAATCATCCTGGAATTGGATGGGGCCATTGCCAGCATTCAATTTGAAAAATCCGGGGTAAAGAAAATGAATTTGGCGGTTTGTATTGGCAATGGCGTGATAAAGTAGCGCCCTAACCCTTGACAATAAAGCGGAAAAAGAAAGAGGCAGAATACAATGGAAATGGTTGAAACGCTTAAAAACTTACAAAGCTTAGTGAAACGCCTGGAAGAAAAGAGTCCCTTTTATCAGGAACGCTTTAAAGCATCAGGGGTTGTTGCAGCAGAACTTAAAACCATGGATGATTTTGAAAAACTTCCCTTTACGGATAAGGGTGATTTGCGAAATGCTTATCCATTAGGGCTGCAAGCCGTATCGGACAGTGAGATCGTCCGGATTCATTCATCTTCGGGAACCACTGGCACCCCGGTGATTATTCCCTACACGGCAAAAGATGTGGAAGACTGGTCCATTATGTTCAGACGATGCTATGAATATGCCGGAATGACCAATGAAGATCGCATTCAGATTACACCGGGGTATGGTCTGTGGACCGCGGGAATCGGCTTCCAGGCCGGAGCGGAAAAATTAGGGGCGATGGCCATTCCCATGGGCCCCGGGAATACCCAAAAGCAATTACAAATGATGAAGGATCTAAAAACAACCGTATTAGCTTCAACTTCTTCCTATGCGCTGCTTTTGGCCGAAGAGGTGGCACAACAAAAAATAGGGGATCAGCTTTATTTAAAAAAAGGTATTATCGGTTCGGAACGCTGGGGAGAAAAAATGCGCTGCCGCATTGCTGATGAGCTGGGAATTGAGCTTTTTGATATTTATGGACTGACTGAAATCTATGGACCGGGAATTTCCATTGATTGCTCGGAACACAATGGCATGCATTACTGGTCGGATTATCTCTATTTCGAAATTATCGATCCACAAACCCTGAAACCAGTGCCAAAAGGCGAATACGGGGAGCTGGTCATCTCAACCTTTAGAAAAGAGGGCGCCCCACTGCTGCGATACCGTACCCACGATATTACCCGGTTTATCCCGGAACTATGCCCATGCGGTTCGGTTCATCCCCGCCACGACCGGATTGTCGGAAGAAGCGATGACATGGTAAAGGTTAAAGGCGTTAATATTTATCCCGGACAGATTGACGAGCTTCTCAAAACCGTGAATGGTGTCAGCAGCGAATATTTAGCTACAGTAGACCACAAGGATGGGAAAGATTGTGTGGTTTTAAGTTTTGAAGTATTAGATGGCATTGATAAAGCTGGTATTGAAGAAGAGGTTAAACGTCAGTTTAAATCACGGGTTGGCTTTAGCGTCATACCAGCGGCAAAACCGATGGGCTCATTGCCGCGATCCGAGAAAAAAAGTGTTCGTATCATCGATCGGCGTTTTCGATAAAACAGCGGATAAAAACTTTTTAATATTCTTCATTTGATTTTTTGAGCTGAATTGTATATAATGATCATGGCCTACTTAAACTTATGAGGAGAAAAGGATTGAAATGAAAACAAAGAAACCAAAGAAAAATCGATTTAAAATAGTATCTAATGAAGCTGTAGGGGATACATCCGGGTGTAAGATTATTGAAGATACCCAAACCGGTATCAATTACCTTTACCATTACGATCCTTTTGGTGCCGGACTTACGGTGCTCATTGATGAGGATGGAGAGCCTTTAGTCGCCCCAGAGAAATAATAATTACGCCCTGAAAAAGTTTTCTTTTTCAGGGCTTTCTATTTATTAAATAAAAGTTTAAAAAGTAAAATATGGTGTATAAAATAAGGATAAACAAAATTTCAGGAGGTTTAATATGGACTCAACGATAGAAGAGGTTATTGCAAGAGAGGTATTGGATTCACGGGGAAACCCAACCATTGAGGTTGATGTTTATTTAGAGGGCGGTGCCATGGGAAGAAGTATTGTCCCTTCCGGAGCATCCACAGGAGCCTTTGAAGCCGTGGAACTGAGAGATGAAGATCCCGATCGTTATCTCGGTAAAGGTGTTTTAAAAGCGGTTGCCAATGTTAACTATGCATCAGAATACATGATGGGGTTGGATGCCACGGATCAGGTCAGCATTGACGCCGCACTTATTGCCCTGGATGGCACAGCCAACAAAGGTAAGCTTGGGGCTAACGCCATTCTTGGTATTTCTATGGCGGTGGCTCATGCTGCGGCAAAATTTTTAGGAATGCCTTTGTTTCGTTATTTAGGTGGAACTAATGCAAAAATACTCCCAACCCCGATGATGAACATTTTAAACGGTGGGGAACATGCGGATAACAACGTGGATATTCAGGAATTTATGATCATGCCGGTAGGTGCTGAAAGTTTCAGTGAAGCCGTTCGGATGGGCTCGGAGATTTATCATCACCTGAAAAAAGTCTTAAGCGATAAAGGCCTGGCCACCTCTGTCGGGGATGAAGGGGGATTTGCACCAAATTTAAATTCCAATGAAGAGGCTTTACAGGTCATTGTTCAAGCCATCGAAGCCGCCGGCTATATTCCCGGTGAAGACGTTCGTCTGGCAATGGATGTTGCCGCCACAGAAATTTATAACAAAGACACAAAAAAATACACCCTGGCAGGTGAGGGACTTGAAAAAACCGCCGTTGAAATGGTGGATTTTTATGAAGCACTCATTGAAAAATACCCGATTATCTCCATTGAGGATGGACTGGATGAAGATGACTGGGAAGGCTGGAAAATGATGACGGACCGGCTTGGTAAAAAAATTCAACTGGTTGGGGATGATCTGTTTGTTACCAATACCGAGCGGCTGAAGCGCGGTATTGACGAAGGGATTGCCAATTCTATTCTGATTAAGGTCAACCAGATTGGAACCTTAACAGAAACGCTGGATGCCATTGAAATGGCCAAGCGCGCTGGTTATACCGCTGTTGTTTCCCATCGTTCCGGAGAAACCGAGGATGTGACCATTGCCGATTTAGTGGTTGCTGTCAATGCCGGCCAGATTAAAACCGGAGCGCCATCAAGAACTGATCGGGTTGCGAAATACAATCAGCTCATGCGCATTGAAGAGCATCTTGACCAGTTGGCCGTTTACGCGGGTCTGGATGCATTTTATAATTTAAGGAAGTGAATCTATGTTTTTAAAAGGGATTGGAATAGCCTCCCACCCACCGGTATTAATTCCGGAAATTGGACAAGGCAGAGAAAATGAAGCGGAAAAAACATCACGGGGTCTTAGGGATCTGGCACTCAAGGTTGCGGAAATAAAACCAAAAACCATTGTGTGCATTACCCCCCATGGCAATGTTTTTAGAGACGGTGTTGCCGTGGTTTATGAACATCAGATCACCGGAAATCTGGAGAAATTTGGAAATGACAGCGTTACTATGGAAAAAGAATGCGATATGGGTCTTCTGGATGAACTCAATAGTGCCTTTGCGAAAAATCAATGTCATACCATTTTTCTGACCCAGACCACTGCCGCGGATTATGAGATTGAACTCAGCCTGGATCATGGTGTTTTTGTGCCCCTGTATTTTATTGATAAATATTATCGGGACTATAAGATTGTCCATATTTCCATTGGCGAGCTGAGCCTCATTGAGCTTTACCAAATGGGAGCTGTTATCCGGGAAGCTATTGAAGCCCGTGGCGCGGATGCCATGATCCTGGTCAGTGCGGACCTGTCTCACGCTCTTAAAGAGGAAGGACCTTATCACTATAATCCCCTGGGCGCACTTTTCGACGAAAATATTGTTAAGGGCATTGAAGATAAGGATTATTATTCTATTTTAACCATTCCGCATCAGGTTTATGAACCGGCCGCCCAGTGTGGTTTGCGTCCCATTATTATGGGACTTGGCGCAGTGGATGGCATTGAAACCGAATCTCAGGTCTTTTCCTATGAAGGCCCTTTTGGTGTGGGTTATTTATCAGGGTATATTGGTCTTGAAAAGGGAAAAGTTCCCAGTCTCATTGATCGTTATGAAAAAGATAAGGTGATCTCCTATAAGGAAAGGCGTTCAAGCGAAGGTCCTGTGGCAGCTCTTGCCCGGGCCACCATTAACTCCTGGGTTCAGCGCGGCCGCAAATTAAATTTTGATCAATACAAGGATCAGGTGGATATTGACCCAGAGGTGCTTAAAGACCTTCAAACAAAACAAGCCGGTGTTTTTGTGAGCCTTCATAAAAAAGGGGAACTCCGAGGATGCATTGGAACCACCGGACCGGTTACCGAAAATTGTGCCCAGGAAATTATCAGAAATGCCATCGAGGCAGCTTCCTATGATCCGCGGTTTTTACCGGTGGAGGATGCTGAGCTCATGGACCTGGAAATTAAGGTGGATATTTTAGGTGAGGCAGAGCGGGTGGAAGGGTTAGCAGATTTGGATGCTCAGAAGTATGGCGTCATAGTTGAGAAGGATTTGCATCGAGGTCTTTTGCTGCCGGCCCTGGAAGGGGTAAACACCCCGGAAGAACAAGTCACCATTGCAAAATCAAAGGCCGGAATTCCTGAAGAGGAAACTGATTTTATTTTGCATCGATTTGAAGTTGAGCGTCATCAATAAGGGCAAAAAGTTTAGAAAACGCAACCGGTAAAGCCAGATCATCAATGGCTGCCCTTCCTTTGAACTGAGTCTTTATCGGCAGAGCATCAACAGTTTCATCAGAAGAATTCGTAGGGGCGATTATTAATCGCCTGCAATGGTTCGGAGGATCATCAACAGTTTCATCAGCAGGATAGGCTTGAGGGGGTTCACAAACCTGGGACTCCACATCAAACCTGTAAAGACTCATTTCCCAAATAATATGGGAAAATACATGCCGACTTTCTCCAATGAAAACAGGCGCAGAAAGCTCGGGAAAGAATTCCCCGAGCTTTTTTTTAATATCTTCACCGCCTCCGGCGGTTGTTTCCACAATCGGAAAGGACCACATGGAAGATAAAAGACCGGACCCGGGACGCTTTACAAAGAAAAGCGCGCCATTTTGTTTTAGAATCCCTACTTCCATTTTTTTACGGGCCTGCTTCTGCTTTTTCTTTTTCACCGGCAGTTGGCTGGTGGTACCAAAGGCATGGCTTTGACAGCCTGAACGTATCGGGCAGATCAGACACCTGGGGTTTTGCGGTGAGCAGATCATGGCCCCCAGCTCCATCAGCCCTTCATTAAAATCACCGGCTGGTTCAGGTAAAATTGCTTCGACCCATTGGGTTACGATTTTTTTGGTTTTGGCATCACCAATATCCGCAAAGCTATTACAATACCGGCTGATTACCCGCAGGACGTTGCCGTCCACCGCACTGACCTTTTCATTAAAGGCAATGCTGGCAATGGCTCCTCCAGTATAAGGACCAATCCCCGGGAGCTTAATAAGCTCAGAAAAGTTATCCGGGAAGCATCCCGCATAGTCAGCCATAATGATCTTGGCCGCCCGATGAAGATTCCGGGCCCGGGAATAATAACCTAAACCCTCCCAGGCCTTAATAACCTGATCCGCGGTGGCATCAGCAAGAGCAGCGACGTCCGGAAAAGACTCAATAAAACGGTTATAATAAGGAATCAAAGTATCAATCTGGGTCTGCTGAGCCATAATTTCTGAGATCCAGATGGCATAGGGATTTTTTGTCTGGCGAAAAGGAAGTTCCCGTTTAGAACCCTCAAACCATGTGAGCAGCTCGATTTGAAGTAGGGTAATGAGTTCTTCTTTATTTTCTGTCTTGAGCATGACGCCTCCTGATGTATTTCATTTATATCTTTATTTTATGTGCTTTTTTAGTATGAAACAGGGCTCGGAAGGCTCTTTTATCAAATTGTGCGGTAGTCCCATAACAAAAAGCATTGTTTAAGATATCTAGCATATGGCCCCATTATAGCATAAAAATGCCGAAAATCAAGCTTGATAAGTGGGAAGCAGTCACCATTCGGACCCTTTTGAACCACAAAAAACTTGACATAAAAAGTCTCCGATGATAAACTTAGTGTAACAAATATGCATCCAGTTGTTATAATTACGTTGACGGATTGAGAGGTAATAATCATGAAAAATAGAAAAAAAACAGGGGGTTTCCTTAGGAAAAACCCAAGAATCAGGATTGGAATTATTGCATTAGTTCTGCTGCTTCTTGTTGGGGTTTCCACTGCCTTTACCATCGAAAAAGATATACAGGTCAGAGTCGATGGCAAGGAATATGTGGTATCCGGGAGACTGCTTCAAACCCTTGAGGAGGTTCTCGTACAAAACAACCTTCCGGTAAGTGAAGAATATCAATACAGTGTTCCACTGATAACCCTATTTAAGGATGTCAGCCAAGTTAACATTGAGACAAAGGCTGCTGGAAATATCATCGTTGATGGGAAAACACTTCCCTATCTTTCAGATGAAATGGACATTGCCGGTTTACTGAAACAATATGATATTCAACTGGATGAAGATGATCGCGTGATTCCCGAGTCAAGTGCTATTCTTACATTACAAACAGGAGATGTAAAAGTCATTCGTGTGAATGCGGTGGAATCAGCGAATCAAAAAGTGATTCCCTTTACCGCCAGTGTCAAAGAGAATCCCAGTCTTCCCATTGGGAGTCGGACCGTGGTTCAGGCTGGACAAAATGGACTGAATCATATTAATGAACGGATTCACTATGAAAATGGGGTTGAAGTGAGTCGTGAAGTTCTCTCCGATGATATCATAACCCCGGCAACTGAAGAAGTGATTGAAACAGGACCAGCCACAACCATTGTAATGCCTGAAACGGTTCAAGTTACCGCTACAGCCGGTAACGTCAAGGTTGAGTCAAGCCCAACGGGTAATGGCGAAGCATCCATTAACTTTGACAGTGGCTTTAAGGACAAAATGACCGTGAGTGCCACCGCTTATACCGCTACCGGCAATGGAACTGCATCAGGACCCATGCCCGCAGCAGGACGAACCATTGCAGCAGGAAGCGGGCTTCCCTTCGGGACCCAGGTATATATTCCGGCTCTTGGTGGTGTTTATGTAGTAGAAGATCGTGGCGGAGCCGTTTCTAACGGTATCATTGATATTTATATGAACAGTCAGGATGAATGCATCAAGTGGGGAAGACAAAACCTTGAGATTTTTATAATGAGTTAAAAGTGTCCAGAGGGGTGGTATAAAAGCCAGCCCTTTTTTTATTGTTTTCAGAAAGAACATTAGACTTGCAATTTATACTTGTATTTTGTATACAAAGATTGTTATACTTAATAGAAGAATTTTAAATAGTGGATGTTTCGCTATTTATTTTGGAGGAAGTATGGAAATTAAAATTTTAAAAGCAACACAATTAAAAGAAAAACAAGCGGAAGAAAACCTGGTTTTTGGAGTAGAGTTTACAGATCATATGTTTGCAATGGACTATACCGAAGGAAAAGGGTGGCATGACCCCACGATTATGCCCTACGGCCCCATAGAACTGATGCCGTCCGCAATGGTTCTTCATTATGCCCAGGAGGTTTTCGAAGGTTTAAAAGCCTATAAAACTCCCGATGGAGAGGTCCAGTTGTTCCGACCACAGGAAAATTTCAAACGGATGAATCGTTCCAATGAACGTATGTGCATCCCTCAAATAGACGAAGCCTTTGTTTTAAAGGCCCTAAAGACCCTTATAAAAATTGATGAGGACTGGATTCCCACGTCAATCGGAACGTCACTTTATCTTCGCCCTTTTATTTTTGCCACCGACCCTTTTGTCGGTGTCCGGGTGTCAAATAAATACAAGTTCATGATTATTATGTCACCGGTTGGTTCCTATTATAAGGGCGGCCTGGCCCCATGTCACATTTATGTTGAAGATGAATATGCCAGAACCGTTCGAGGCGGAACAGGCGAAGCCAAATGCGGCGGTAACTATGCAGGCGGACTGGCTGCCCAGGAAAAGGTTCACGCCAAAGGCTATGAGCAGATTTTATGGCTGGACGGCGAAAAACGACAATACATTGAAGAAGTCGGTACCAGCAATGTATTCTTTTTAATCGACGGTGTTTTTGTCACGCCTTCCCTGGAAGGCACCATCCTGAGTGGGATCACCCGAAAAAGTGTGATTGAGTTATTAAGGCATTGGGGAGAAACCGTGGTAGAACGCCGCATCACCATTGACGAATTCTATGAGCTTTATCAACAGGGAAAAGTTCAAGAGGCTTTTGCAACAGGAACTGCCGCAGTGATTTCACCCATTGGTACTTTAGGCTGGCAGGATAAGAAAATGACCTTTAATAATGGCGACATCGGAGAATATACCCAAAAGATCTACGACACCCTTTATGGGGTGCAAACCGGGCATATTAAGGACACATTAAACTGGATTGTAAAGATATAACAATAAAAACCCGGGAATATGAAAATATTTCCGGGTTTTTGATAATATTTCTCAAAACGTCTTGACTTTACATCCATTCCTTGGTAGAATAAATCTTGCATTTTGAATAGCGAGAGGTACCGAAGCGGTCACAACGGGGCGGTCTTGAAAACCGTTAGGGTGCAAGCCCACGTGGGTTCGAATCCCACCCTCTCGGCCATTTAATGCTTCAAATAATTAAATAAAAAAATCATGTATAATTACCATTTGGAGAAGTACTCAAGTGGCTATAAGAGGTGCCCCTGCTAAGGGTATAGGCCGTTTACGCGGTGCGTGGGTTCAAATCCCACCTTCTCCGCCACCAAGAACTACGCATCAAATATGATGTTAGATAGAAACCTGTTACGAAAGTAGCAGGTTTTTTTTGTCGTTTTCTTTTCAAAATGATAAATTACTCAAATTAATTGAAAATAAGATAGGTTATTGAAAATGATTATTCAATGAAGTATAATCAAAAGCAAGAAGATCCACACATCTTAGCCATAGCAAATACATTGAGAGGTACATATGAATCAAAATCATTGGATTAGAACAGATGAATTGAATGAAGCAGTTTTAGCATTAGATGTTTTCTCTGAATTTTTGGAAAAGGTACTAGAGGACGTATATTATTGGAAGTGGTCTGTCATCACACTTCATAATTCCTTACAAGGGTTTATGGTTTGTGCTTTGAGAGGAAGCAATGGACTAAATGTATTAAAAGACGGTATTGCTAAGGCGTGGTTAGAAGCACTTAATAGTGGTAGTGGAAATTACCCAATCAAGGAATTAGACAGATTTCTCGATCTATATAAAAGTATTAAAAGTAATAAAATGTTAATGTTTGGACATAGTAAGAAGTTTAGCTCAAAGTCACAACAAGGTTCAAGTATCAAGTCACTAAATCGTCTAAGGAATGAATTCATTCACTTTACACCAAAACATGCGTCGTATGAAGTCAGTGGATTACCTGAGGTTATTGAAGATTGTGTCGCTATTATCGAATTTTTAGCTTTTGAATCAAATAATATTATCTACCCGGATGAATCTATAGAGAAAAGAATTCAAGAATTACTAATAAGTATAAAGTCTAGTTTGTCTTATATCAAAAGAAATTATGAGACTGACTAACCATTTATGATGGTCAAATACAAACATGCATATAATATGCAAGAAACTTAGCTTTAATTATTTCAAGTTAGGAGAGACAAAATGAAATTTATTGATTTATTCAAAAAGAAACCCAAAACACAGGAATACAAAGGTAATATCCCAAGTTTTAATAGCATAGAAGATATTAATAATATTCAAATTCCACAATACAACTCAATTAATGGCATGGGTTCACCTATTAACAATATTGAGTACATATTACAAAGAAAAGCGACAGAGCACAAAAAAAATGGAAGGATGGATTTGGCTATTGCTTGCTTGCGCAAGTCAAACGAGATTATGCCTCACTCAAACTTTACATGGGGGAAAAAAGACTATTTGCGTCTTGTGAAATACCTTGAATATGATGAACAATACGAAGAAGCACGTCTTGAAGAAATTAAAATAATGAAAATATATGATAAGCTTGTACAGAAAAGTTCAGAAGAAAAAAGTAAACAAAATAAACAATTTAAAGTAAATGATAAGAAACCAACAAGTCTACATAAAGTCAATGTTGAATCCACAACTTTACTGGGAAACTACCCAGAACTACCATTTAGTTTTATTAACCTATCCTTTGTAGTTGCATATTGTGTTAATTATAGGGAATTAATGGACAAATCTTATCTCAACCGGGAACCCAATAATGACGAAAAATATTATTTGTTCTCAGGTGAAAATCAAGAAAAAGCTAAGTCAATTATTTTATCCTTAAATAATTTTATAGATGAGGCAAAATGTTTATGCTCCACAGTCGGATCAAATAGGATTAATGAAAAAGATTTAGAGTTCAATCCTATAGGTGGAGATGAGAAACAATATCCTTTTGATTTTTTCAGAGTAAATCCAGAAACAAATACTGGAAAATTAACAAAATTTCCAATGCGAATTTCTTTTAGGCATGATGATTATAAAACTCCTTTTGGGGAAAATAATATTTTTGGAGATATTTTCTTATTAAAAAATGGCGACATTGGGAAAGCCACCATTAACCAATGGTATAAAAATCGCAGACATAGTATTATTTTATCATATGCAAACAAAAAGACAATTATTTCACGCATTGATCAATAAAATAGTGAGCTAAAAGCAATGGTTTACATCAATGTTGGTGTGGAATAAAGAGAAATAAAATCCCCAGTTCAGCCAAAGAGGGTGATGTGCTTGATATCGTGAATGATCAGATCACCATCGATTCCGAGGAGACGGAGAAAAGAAAAAAAGAGATTGAGGAACTCACAAAGGATTTGTGGAAGTAAATTATTTGTAGATTCTAAACCCAGTGTGTTACAGGAATGGATTTAACCACACAGTCTTCATTTCTCTTGGTGTAGTGCTCAGTAACTTTATGTAATTATACAATTAGTCGTCTATTTCTGATATAAACCTCTGACACCATTATGGATATCTAAAATAATCGATTTATAACATGAATGAGAATTATTATGAGTAGACAAGATAATCCGAGGAGGTATTACTTTTGAAAAAGAAATTAGCAGTGCTACTTGCATTATGTATGGTATTCGCACTCGCTGCTTGCGGTACTCAAACAGAAGAAAAATCAACAAACTCTGAAAGTGATATCTATATTGGATATACTACAGATGCAGACAAATTCATTGATGTCCCGAATTTGCGTCAATACGGTAATTACACTTGTGGCACAACTTGTGTGCAGATGTTGATGAATTATCTTTATCCTCATGATTATGATAAAAATCTTTCAACATATGAGGATGATCTTGGAACGACACCGGAGGATGGCACTTCACCTCAGCAGATTTACGATTATTTTAAATCAGAAGGGGTTGCCGTTGAGAAAAAAGAGAATATTTCTATTGAAGAACTGGCTTCATTTCTTGATTCCGGCTATCCAGTTATGATGTGTGTTCAGGCTTGGGGTGAGAAATATAACACGACTGATCCGAACGCTACTGATACCTATTATGATGAAGCGCTTGGAGGAAATGTTACTCATAACACTTATCTTGCAGAGGGGCATTGGATTATCTGTGTAGGTTATAAAAAGACAGATGATGGTTATCAGTTGTATTTTAATGATCCTGCTTGCGTAGGCCATTGCCTTATGTCGCAGAGTGATCTTGATACTCGTTGGATTGATATGGATGGAGAAGGAACTATCTACAATCACTTTGGATTTGTAATAAAAGGTACTACAAAATTTAATGATGATGGTGTGTTCTACCTCGATTAAAAAGATCATGATGCAATGGAGAAAAAGAGATTGAGGAATTGACCAGGGATTTGTGGAGTTGATTTAAGTTGGAGGAATGCTTGATAAAAATCAATATTATAATCAAAGCGTAAGTACTACAACTTTTCAAAAAATGTTTAATTCCCTGGAATAAGGATATAATCATTGAAGAAAGTAAAAAGGCTAACAAAAGATTCTCTTGCTGAAATTCAAAATTTATGAGGAGATGAATAAAATGTGGGGAATTATTGCAGCTTTAGTAATAACATTCGGTGTTGCGGCAATCTTTAATTCTTATGCCAAATCTACACAAAAAGATATGACACCAGAAGAAAAGAAATTATCAGATGAAGAAACGGCAGAAAGAGCAAAAGATATTTTTGGATTCACACATTACATTAA
>NZ_DATCHP010000058.1:0-16208 GCF_036508315.1 Acetobacterium sp.
CCCACTGGATACCCCAGCAGAATTAGCCTTAGTTAAAGCAGAATGTCAGAAATTAGGCGTTAATGTTGCACTTTCCCAAGTATGGGCAAAAGGCGGAGCAGGCGGAGAAGAACTGGCTAAAGAAGTTATTCGTTTAACTGAGAAAAATGACGGAAAATTCCAATACGCTTATGAGCTTGATGTGCCAATCAAAGAAAAAATAGAAGCTATTTCAACAAAAATTTATGGCGCAGACGGCGTAAACTATACTGCTGAAGCAGAAAAACAAATTGCGGACTTAACCAAACTTGGTTTTGATAATGTGCCAATTTGTATGGCTAAAACACAATATTCTTTAACAGATGATAGCAAAGTATTTGGCCGACCAACTGGCTTTAAGATCACTGTTCGTTCATGTAATATTTCAGCCGGTGCTGGATTTATCATAGCATTAACAGGAGATATCATGAAAATGCCAGGACTTCCAAAAGTTCCGGCAGCAGAAAAAATCGATGTTGATGAAAACGGCGTAATTTCCGGTTTATTCTAAACCGTAAACAGGATCAATCAGACCGGTGAGGACTCCTTATGGGAGCGCCTCTCGGTCAAATTTTCGTGTTTGGAATTAGCGTAATATGATTTATTGAAAGAGATGTGTTTAAATGGAATTTGATGCTGAAACAACTGAGCAAGTATCTTACTCAGCAAAGAAATGTACTGAATTTGTAGAAGTCCTCTACAGCAAAAATGCTGTTCCAGGCGGTGGCGGTGCTGCCGCATTAGTTGGAGCAATTGGTATTGCGTTAGCAGGAATGGTTGGAAACTTAACCACCGGCAAGAAAAAATACGCTGCCTATGAAGAAGACATACAACGAATTTTAAAAGAAGCGAAAATTCTTCAGGATCGTATATTAGCAATGATCGATGAAGATGCTGAAAACTTTTTACCTTTGGCTAAAGCTTATGGTCTTCCAAAAGAAACCGCCGAAGAAAAAGCTTATAAAGAAAAAACCCTGGAAGAATGTACTAAAGTAGCTTGCAGCGTTCCCATCGAAATCGTCGAAGTGTGCTACAAAGCCGTGTTATTACATGAAGAATTGGTAGGAAAAGGTTCGGCAATGGCCATTAGTGATGTAGCTTGCGGCGTTCAATGCTTAAGAGCGGCTATGATTAGTGGTTGGGTAAACGTTTTAATTAACATTAAAACAATTAAAGACACAAACTATATTGCAGACGTTGAAAATAGAATTAAGCCAATGTTAAAAGAAGGCGTTGAAATTTGTGATCGCGTTTACGCAGATGTTGAAAAGCAACTTGCTTAAATAAATATTACCCGTTAAAAATTTTAAAATACAAGGAGAACTAAAATATGGCAGCTAAATTATTAAGTGGAAAAGAAGTAAGTGAATCTGTACTGGCTCAAGTACTAACAGATGCTAATGAATTAAAAGCAAAAGGCATTACAGTAAAAATGGCAATTATGCGTGTTGGTGAAGATCCAGGTTCGATTTCTTATGAAAAAAGTATTATTACAAGAATGGGAAAATCAAATATAGAAGTTGAATCTGTTCAGTTCCCACTCGACGTAACAGAAGCTGATTTTGTAGCAAAACTTCAAGCAATCAATGAAGATAAAAACATTCATTCAGTTTTAATCTTCCAGCCGCTTCCTGACCAAATCGATGCAGAAAAAATCAAATATCTATTAAGTCCAGAAAAAGATCCAGATGCGCTTAATCCTACTAACCTGGGAAAATTAATGATCGCTGATGAAAAAGGATTTTTCCCATGTACAGCAGAAGGCGTTATGGAAATGTTCAAATTCTATAATATCGATGTTAAGGGCAAAGATGTTGTTATCATAAACAACTCTAACGTATTGGGTAAACCACTTGCAATTATGTTAACAAATGAATTTGCTACTGTAACAATATGTCATGTGTTCACAAAAGATACTGCTGCATACACTAAAAAAGCAGATATCGTTGTAACGGCATGTGGTATTTACGGTTTGGTTAAAGCTGATATGTTAAATGAAAATTCTATTCTGATCGATGTGGCTATGTCTCAAATGAAAGATGCAAATAAAGAATTTGTATTAAACGAAAAAGGCAAACCTACCAGAGCAGGAGATGCTCATTTAGACTGTTTGGACAAAGTTGCAATGATTACTTCAGCAACACCTGGATGTGGTGGCGGAACAGGACCTATAACAACTGCATTACTGGCAGCACATGTTATTAAAGCATGTAAAATGCAAAACGGCTTACTATAAATTCAGGAAAAAAACAAGGAGGTATAGAATTGGAAGATTACACGAAGTTTAAACTGAAAAGAAAGGAAGAGCTCGATGCGGTTCTGGCAGGCAAGGATGATTTGTTTGTTGTAGCCTGCAACAAATGCTTTAAGGAACTCGATAGTTTTGACGAACCGGAATGCGGTCTGTTTGAAGAGATCGCCAAGGAACAGGGCAAAAATGTCGTCGGCTGTGCAAAAATTGATTTTCTGTGCAATGAACCATTGACATCGAAGACCTTTCAAGCGGCTCTTCCGCAGGGAACCAAAAATGTGTTTGTTAATTCATGTGGCTTGGGCATTCAGACGATTGCAGCAATGACGGAACTTCCTGTGTATGCCGGATGCGATACCATTGCCGTTGATGGCCAACATGGCATGGCATTAACAACCACATTATGCGAAGCATGCGGCCAGTGCTATCTGAACATGACCGGGGGAATCTGCCCAGTCGTGGACTGCTCAAAAGGCTTGTTAAACGGACAATGTGGCGGCGCCAAAAATGGCAAATGTGAAGTAGACAAGGAAATGGATTGCGGATGGCAACTCATCTATGAAAGAATGGAAAAACAGGGACGACTTGAAGAACTGTTGAACCAACCTGTGGAACTTCGGGATTATTCCAAAATAAATTACAAGTTCATCAGTGAATATGTGAATTCTAATCGCGAAGAACGGTACGAAGGTTATTATGGCGGAATCCATCCAGTTGAATACAAAGAGTTAAGTGATAGTATCTCAGTTGTACGTTTTCCGGATCCGCTAAATGTAGTTATTCCAATGTCCCAGCATGCAGGCGCTCCGGCTGAACCCATCGTAGAAGTTGGACAGCATGTAAAAATGGGTCAGAAAATTGCTGAAGCAAAAGGTTTTATAAGCAGTGCAATTCATTCCAGCGTCAGCGGTACCGTTGTAGCCATAGAACCACGGCTGCATACAGTCAGCGGATTGGAAGCTTTAGCCATCGTCATTCAATCGGACGGAAAGAACACACTCCACGAGTCTGTTAAACCAGCCGGAGAACTTGATAATCTCTCACCAGATGAAATCATCGAAATTGTCCGAGAAAAGGGAATTGTCGGTATGGGTGGTGCAGGGTTCCCAACTGCAGTCAAACTCAAAGCGCCTAAACCAATTGAACTGGTATTACTCAACGGTTGTGAATGTGAACCGATTCTAACTGCTGATCACCAGGTTCTGCTGGACTATGCAGATGATGTGATTTATGGTTTAAAAGCCATGATGAAAGCATCGGGAGCACCAAAAGGTGTGATTGCAATTGAAGACAACAAACAAGATGCTGTCGAATTATTACAGGAAAAAACAGCCGACCTGCCAAACATCGAAATTGTTGTTGCAAAAACGAAATACCCTCAGGGCGCTGAAAAGATGCTCATCAAAAAGGTAATGGGCAAGCAAGTGCCAAGTGGCGGCCTGCCAATGGATGTCGGTGCAATCGTATGTAACGTGAGCACAGCCAAAGCCATTTCTGATGCGATCCAGACAGGAATGCCGCTCATTGAGCGTGTTGTAACCGTCAGCGGTGAGCGAATGAACAAGCCGGGAAACTATTTAGTGAAGATTGGTACGTCAGTCAAGGATATCGTCAGCCATTGCGGCGAGGTAAAAGGCGATGACGTCACTGTTAAAATAGGCGGTCCTATGATGGGATTCAAGGTGGAAAATCTCAATGTTCCGATGTTGAAGTGTTCCAATGGAATTATCGCCATCGAAACGATTGTCAAAGAAGCGGTAGAATGTATCAAGTGTGGACGTTGCGCAGACGTTTGCCCAATGGAACTTCGCCCATTGTATTACACCAAATACGCACTGAATGAAGACTGGGAAGGCATGAAAGCACAAAATTTAATGGATTGCATTGAATGTGGATGCTGTGAATATATCTGCTCATCAAAAATTCCGCTTGTTGAGCGAATCAAAATCGGAAAAACTGCCATAAGGGAGGGTAAATAATATGTTGATTACCCAACTAAAAACAAAAGAGAAAATTGAATCG
Source organism: Acetobacterium sp. (assembly GCF_036508315.1). GTDB lineage: Bacteria > Bacillota > Clostridia > Eubacteriales > Eubacteriaceae > Acetobacterium. Next base: position 4,292 of record NZ_DATCHP010000058.1, read on the forward strand.
CTGGCTAAAGGAAAAACTGTGATTATTAATTGTCACGGATGCAAAGAGGTTTATTTCCCGGAACACCAAGCAGACGAACTGCAAAAGGAACTTTCGGCCAGTAAAGAAGTGACTCAAATTATTACAACGGATTATATCTGTAATCCGGAAAATCTGATGCTGCAATTGAAAAAGCACATGGATAAAATCAACGCGGCAGATACCATACTGGTATTTTCCTGTGGTGTTGGGATACAGACCGTTGCAGGTCAATTCCAGGACAAAAAAGTATACTCCTGCTGCGATACCTATCAATTACCAGGATTTCAGGGAGTAACCGCGCTGAATGTCGATTGTGGACAGTGTGGAGAATGTTATCTGAATGGTACCGGAGGAATTTGTCCGATTACCGCATGTTCAAAAAGTCTGATTAACGGCCAATGTGGCGGTGCCAAAGAAGGCAAGTGTGAAGTCGACAAGGAAATGGAATGCGGATGGGAACGAATTTACAGGAAATTGGAAAAAATGAATAAACTGGATGACATGAAATATGATGTGCCAAAAGTGCGCAACTTCTGGAATCCAAACGCAGAATAACCAATAATTAAAAATGATTAGGAGTAATTATAAATGAGAATAACTGAGCTGTTTGAAAAAGGCGAGTTTGTATTAACTGCAGAAGTGGGACCTCCAAAAGGGGTTGAAATTGACCACTTGATTAAAGATGCCCATGAATTTTTAAAGACCCGAGTCCATGCATTGAATGTAACGGACAATCAGTCCTCGGTCATGCGTACGGGTTCACTGGCAACATGTAAAGTCTTGAAAGATGAGGGATTGCTTCCAATCTTTCAGATAACCTGCCGGGACCGAAACCGTATTGCCCTGCAGTCCGATGTATTAAGTGCTGCATTGCTGGGCATTGAGAATTTATTGTTATTAACTGGGGATTACACCACACTGGGAGATCATCCCGGGGCAAAACCCGTTTTCGATCTTGATTCCGTATCATTGATCCACGCGGTGAAATGTTTAGAAGGAGGCTTCGACATCGCGGGCAATGCTGTTGATGGAAAACCTCCTAAGTTCGCTAAGGGAGCGGTTGTATCTCCTTGTAGTGACTCTGTGGATGTACAGCTGGCAAAAATGGAAGCTAAGGTGAAAGCCGGATGTGAATATTTCCAGACCCAGGGAGTATTTGAACCCGATAAATTCATGGAATTCATGGAAAAAGCAAAACAATTTGGTGTACCAGTTCAGCTAGGTCTTATCATCCCGAAAAGTGTCGGCATGTGCCGTTATATGAATGCTAATGTAGCCGGCGTCCACGTTCCAGATGATATGATTAAAGAATTGCAGGCCGATAAGGAAAAAACAAAATCAGGTGATACAGGCGTCGAAATCTGTGCCCGTCTGATCAAAGAATGTAAAGACTACGCCCAGGGTGTTCACATCATGTCATTAGGCTGGGAAAACAGAATTCCAGAGATTCTTGATCTTGCTGGAATAGCTCCAGTGTCAAAATAATCTATAGAAGAATCGAATACCGGTTGATCCGGAAATTCTGAAATGCTCCTTCTTAAGGTGAACAGTTTATGTAATTTAAACTGTTCATTATAAAGGAGGAGTTTTTTGTTATTGGGAAGAAAAGGTATATGCGAAATGAAAGTAACAGTCATTGGAGCAGGCCCGGGCGGATATCAAGCAGCCATTATGGCAGCAAAACTCGGTGCGGATGTAACAATAGTTGAAAAAGATTCTCCGGGCGGAACCTGTCTGAATCGAGGATGTATTCCCACAAAGGCTCTTTTAGCGACCTCTGATGCATTGGAGACCATTCATAAAGCCAAAGAGTTTGGGATTAATGTCGGATCGGTCACACCTGACTTTAAAGCCATTATGGAACGTAAAGCAAAGATTGTAAGCGGTTTAGTAAAAGGGATCAACTACCTGTTTAAAGCCAACAAGGTCACCTTAGTAAAAGGAACAGGAAAACTTATTGATAAAAATACAGTAGAGGTAATAAAAGATGATGGATCAACTGAAACAATCGCATCGGATAAAGTGATTCTTGCTACTGGATCTGTTCCGATTGTACCAGAAATATTCCAATTCGATGGCAAAAAAGTCATCAGCAGCAATGAAGTATTGGATCTTCAAGAACTGCCAAAATCAATGATTATCGTTGGTGGCGGTGTTATCGGCTGTGAAATTGGTCAATTCCTGAGCCGAATGGGAACTATAATTACCATTGTAGAAGAGCTTGATCAGATTCTTCCTTTAGAAGATGCTGAAACAGCTAAGCAACTGGCTCGTCAATTCAAAAAAGATAAAGTAAAAGTGATGACAGGTAACGGTATTTCTGGAGTTGAAGTATCAGATACCGGTATAACAGCAAATCTGGAAAACGGCAAATCCGTTGAAGCAGAATTGCTGTTAGTTGCCATTGGCCGTCGAAGCTATGTTGATAATCTTAATGCCCAAGGCATTGGTGTTGAAGTAGACGAAGGTGGTCGTATTGTTGTTAACGACAAAATGGAAACAAATATTGAGGGTGTTTACGCAATCGGTGATATCGTAGCCACACCTTTATTGGCTCATGTTGCATCGAAAGAAGGCATCAAAGCAGCTTATAATGCTGTTAAAGATGCTGGAAAACGTGTGTCTTATAAAGCAGTTCCTCGTTGTGTTTATACCGACCCAGAAGTAGCTGGGGTTGGTTTAACCGAGCGAGAATGTGAAGCCAAAGGCATTGCATATAAAGTAGGACAATTTGATTTTAGAGCCCTTGGAAAAGCCCAGGCAATAGGTAAAATTCAAGGATTTGTTAAAATTATCGTGGATACTAATGATGTGATTATTGGTGCTGCCGTTGTTGGCGCTCATGCTACCGATGTATTAACAGAACTTTCTTTAGCAGTACATCTTGGACTAACAGCAGAACAGGTTGGAGATGTTATCCATGCTCACCCAACCTTATCAGAAGCCATAATGGAAGCAGCCCACGATGTTCATGGTGTTTGCGTACATAAAGGCTAACAAAGTTTCTTTTATTTTCCAGACTCTATATATTAGTTAATGTAGAGAGTCTCCAATCAAAAATAAATGCTTAAGGAGTTATAAAAATGAGTGCACCAAAAGAATTGAAATATGATAAAGTTCAGCATATTTGGGTTTCTGTAAAAGGTAATATTGCAAAAATCGGCATTACTGATTTTGCACAGAGTCAATTAGGTGAGTTATTATTTGTTGAATTGCCAGATGTTGATGATGAATTTGCAAAAGGCGATGAATTTTCAGTGGTAGAATCTTCTAAAAAAGCATCTCAATTGGAAGCTCCATTTGCTTTTAAAGTTGTTGAAGTGAATGATGCACTTGATGACGAACCAGAACTAATTAACACAGATGCCTATGCATACTGGATAATTAAAGTGGAAGTTATAAGTGAAGATGGCATGGATGATTTAGTTGCAGCTGCTGATTACGATGCTGTCATCGGATAGATAACGCATATAATGATCATTGATTGTCATATCCATTGCGGTTTAGGTAATTCCGAATTATTAACAGAATCTGGAATTACCTATAAAAATACGGTAGAAACCATGATACAACTTGTTAAAATTTACAAACAAAAGGGGATACAGGCATTGCGTGATGGTGGAGATGTCTCAGGAGTTGGAATAATTCTCAGAGCTATTTCGAAGGACTCAGGACTGATTTACCGAACCCCAATTCGTGCGTTTTATAAAAAAGGTCTTTACGGAGATTTTCTGGGGGAACACCTGGAGAATACAAAAGATGGCATCCGAAAAATGGATGCTCTTATGAAAGAAACCCCGGATTTTATTAAAATTATTCTGACGGGAATTATGAGTTTTAACGAATATGGAGTCTCGGGTGCCATCGGCTTATCGCAAGGCGAATGTACTGCCATAATTGACCATGCCCATCAATCAGGGTTATCCGTTATGGTTCATGCTAATTCGCCAAAAGGTATTATGATGGCCCTCACTTCAGGTGCGGATACTATTGAACATGGTTATGGTATTGATGATGACTGTCTTCACGCAATGCGTGAAAGTAATGTTGTTTGGGTACCTACGCTTGCACCCTTTGCAAATATTGCAAAATGCAGTGATGAAAATCCAATGAAAAAGTATCGAAAAGTTTCAGAACGTTATTTTAGACAGCATCAACAACAGGTAAAAAAAGCCAATGCAATGGGTGTGAACATTGCGTTGGGTAGTGATTCCGGTGCAACCCTGGTTGCGCATGGTCAGGGAACTCTGGATGAGCTCGGCTATCTTCTTGATTGTGGATTGACAGAAGAAAAACTGGAAAGTATTGGAAAAAGGGTTATTGACTTTTAATAGCATAGGACAAAATAAATATCGAAAATGATACCAGCATGAGAGTAAAATTTTGCTGGTATCATTCTTTTTTTGTGAAGAAAAGAATTCTAAAAGGTTGGATCAAATTGACTGTTGTAATTTTTATTCGTTTTATGAGGTCAAAAAAGATGCGACATCAAATTAGATTGACTTAAAATGTATTTATTTCTGGTAATCGATCCGGCCATCGTTTAGAATAAGAAAATAGACTGAAAAACAATTAATTTAGGGGTAAAATCAATGAAAAGGATTATGATTACTCGACCGGAAGATTTTGTGGATATTTCTTTGGAAATTCCTGAAATTGTAACCGACGTAAAATATTTCACCGGCGAAAATTTTGCGGGTGAGAAAATTGATGGATATGATGCTCCTATTGTTTTATTAACAGAGAAAGCAACGATTGCCCTTAGCAGGGTACAAAAACAGCTTGTGAAAAAGGGGTACGGAATTAAAGTATACGACGGTTATCGCCCCAAACGTGCAGTGGAACATTTTATCCGTTGGGTAAACACTAAGGAAAATGGGAAAACCAATGATTTCTATTATCCGGGAATGACTCGGTTGGAGGTTTTTCATGGTGGGTTCATTGCTAAGAAGTCCTCACATACCAGAGGAAGCACCGTAGATCTTACTGTTATCAAGCTTGATACCGGTATCGAGGTGGATATGGGAGGAAGCTTTGATTTCTTTTCGGAGATTTCCTACAGTGATTATGACCATTTAAACATTGAGCAAAGTAAAAACAGAGTCCAATTAAGATATCTCATGCGTTCTGAAGGCTTTGAGCCTATGCAACAGGAATGGTGGCATTTTACATTGGCAGATGAACCTTACCCTGAAACTTATTTTGACTTTTCCATTAATTCTTCAGATTAACTTTGAAATCATGGAAAAATAAGGCTAATAATTCTCTAATTTTCATGACGAAGTACCAAACATTTGTGATATAATGATGGAATTAGTTTAAAATACTATGCTTTTATGAAAGGAGTAAAAAATTGACGAAAATGAAAAAAACCCTCTTTATTGCTTTGGGTATTGCAATTGGTGTGGTGATAATATTATTATCACTTAATCAATTTTATATTGGTTATCTCTGGTTTTCGGAAATGGGCTATACTAATATATTTTTTAAAGAAATTATAACAAAATCTCAAATCGGTATTCCACTTTTTGCAGTTATTGTATTAATGCTGTTTTTTTATCTTAGATTTCTCTACCACATTTCCAGAAGATATTTAGGTCTTCCCAGAACAAATGGAGGTAAGAAGCAAAATATTATAGCACTGATTATCAGTGGAGTGGCAGCATTGATGCTTACAATTTTTATAACCGATAATATATGGTATCAAGTATTGGAGTTTGTGAATAAAACCACTTTCAATATAACCGATCCTTTATTTAATCAAGATTTATCTTTGTATTTTTTTCAGTTACCGTTGTATCAGGAATTATTTTCCATTTTCATTGGAATTTCCTTTATGATTGGAATCTTGACCTTCGGATATACTGCATATACTTTAACCATAGAAAAGAATATTCAGTTCAGCCAGGAACAGAATTTAGACGAATTAAAGGAAAATGCTAAGGGTGTATTCAAAGCCTTTTTAGAAATTGCTTCAAAGCAAATTGGGATATTTTTAGGAATTTTCTTTTTAATCCTTGCTTTGGGCAGTGTATTAGAAGCGTTTCAGTTACTCTATTCCGGAACAGGCATTGTCGTTGGAGCAGGAGCAGCCGACATTGATGTGGGACTGAAGGTCATTATTATTAAAGGCGTTTTGTGTCTTGTGCTTGCAGTGACTTCAGTTTTTGCAGGCTTTAAGAAAAAATATCTTCTTATGGGAGCAGGACCTGTGCTTTTTGTTGTGGTAGTTATTGTTGGGGGTGTTTCTCAAGGTATTTACGAATCCCTTATTGTCATCCCAAACCAATTTACAAAAGAAGAAAAATACCTTAACAATAATATTCAATCTACCCAGCAGGCTTATGGCCTGACCAATGTAGAAACTAAAGAGTTTTCGGCAACGGATGAAGTTAATGCGGCTGGTATTGAACAAAATGCCGCTACCATCAAAAACATTCCCATTAATGACTTAAAACCAACTCTGGATATGTACAATTCCCTTCAGGGTATTAGAAACTACTATAAGTTTTATGACGTTGACGTGGATCGTTACCTTGTAAATGGCACATATACCCAGGTTTTTTTGGGAGTAAGGGAAATGAACAACACACTTCTTCCAACTGAAGCAAAAACCTGGGTCAATTTACACCTGAAATACACTCATGGTTTTGGACTCGCTGTTTCACCGGTGAATAAAACCAACAATGTTGGACAGCCGGATCTTGTTGTGAAGGATATTCCTCCAGTAACCGATGTGCCTGAATTAAAAATTGATCAGCCGCGGATTTACTTTGGGGAAAATGATTATAGTTATGCTGTTACAAACTGTACTTCAGCAGAATTCGATTATCCCCAGGGAGATAATAATCAAGAGGTTGTTTATACCGGAACCGCTGGTATAAAAATGTCCTTTATTAACAAGCTGGCCTTTGCACTTTATCACGGTTCCCCTGAATTACTTCTGGCTAACGAGGTAACAGGTGACAGCAAAATGATTATCCATCGAAATATCATCGACCGGGTATCTACGATTGCTCCATTCCTAACTTATGACAAAGACCCCTATCCGATCATTTCAGAAGGTAAGATTTATTGGATCGTTGATGCCTTTACGACCAGCAGCCGCTATCCTTATTCGCAAGCCTTTGATACAACAGGGAAAAACTATATTCGTAACTCAGTGAAAGTTGTTGTGGATGCCTATAATGGAGATGTTACATTCTATAAGGTTGCAGATGAACCTGTTTTAGATACCTATGGAAAAATATTCCCTGGCTTTGTAAAGGATATTTCTGAAATGCCAGCAGGGATTAAACAACATATCCGTTATTCAAAAACGCTCTTTGATGTTCAATCTGAGATTTATAAAACCTACCACATGTCCAATCCAAGGGTTTTCTATAATAAGGAAGATCAATGGGCTACCGCTAATCAGATTTATGAATCAGAAAAAACCCCGGTTCCGGTACCGTCTTCATATATTATTATGAAGCTTCCGCAACGAGAAGCGGAGTTTATGCTTACCATTCCTTTTACGCCAAAAGATAAGGATAACATGACCGCATGGTTGGCGGGAGTTTCAGATGGGCCGGAGTATGGCAAGTTGATTCTTTATCAGTTCCCTAAACAACAATTGGTTTATGGAGCTATGCAGATTGAACAGAGAATCGACCAGGATACAGTGATTTCACCACAATTAACCCTTTTAGGTCAACAAGGATCGCGAGTTCTTCGTGGAAATTTGATGACCATTCCCATTGGGAATGCCATTATCTATGTGGAGCCTGTTTATATCCAGGCTGCCAGCGGAGAAAACAATATACCGGAAATGAAAAAAGTGATCGTTTGTTATCAAAACCAAATCGTTATGGCTGATTCTCTGGAATTGTCATTGGCACAAATTTTTAATACCGAAGTAACCAACGCCAGTTCTAAGGCTAATGTAACCCAAACTACTGGAGATATTGGTTCGGTATTGGCATTAACCACTAAAGCCAATAGCCTGTTTCAAGAAGCCCAGGATGCTCAACGCGCTGGGGATTGGGCACTTTACGGTCAAAAGTTGAGTGAATTAGGACAGGTACTTGGTCAATTGCAACAACTTTCAGGTGCAGCTACTGTAGCAGCCCCATAGTATTATAAGAACATTAAAAACCATATGAGAGTGTAGAAAAAAGCAGGAGGAAAAATGCTTGATATAAAAAGAATTCGAGAAAATACAGTTGAAGTTCAGACAGGGCTTGATAAACGGGGGAATTATAATTTAAACCCCGTTCTTGAACTGGATGAAAAACGTCGAAAAAAGCTTGTAAATGTTGAAGAAATGAAAAATCGCCAAAATATCGTTTCCAAAGAAATCCCAAAGTTTAAAAAAGAAAAGAAAGATTGCTCTGAAATTTTTACAGAGATGAAAGAGCTTTCTGAAAAAATTAAAGACCTTGATGCGGAAATAAAGGTGATTGATAACGACATGCGGTATCAACTTTTGCGTTTTCCCAATATTCCCAATGCCCAGGTGACGGTTGGGAAGGATGAGTCCGATAATAAGGAAGTTCGTAAATGGGGTGAGCCCAGGGCCTTTGATTTTGAAATTAAAGCCCACTGGGATATCGGGGTAGATTTAGACATCCTTGATTTTGAAAGGGCTGTTAAGATTACTGGTGCCCGATTTAGCATGTTTAAGGGGGAAGGCGCCAGATTACAACGTGCTCTGATTAACTTTATGCTTTACACGCATTGTGTAGACCATCATTATACTGAAATATCACCACCGTTTATGGTCAACCGTGAGAGTATGACTGGAACCGGACAACTCCCTAAATTTGAAGAGGACGCATTTCATATACCCAGCAAGGATTTTTTCCTGGTGCCGACTGCTGAGGTTCCGGTTACAAATATTTATCGTGACGAAATTCTGACAGAGGAAAATTTGCCGCAATATTTTACTGCCTATACGCCTTGCTTTAGACAGGAAGCAGGCTCGGCAGGAAGAGATACCCGTGGACTCATTCGCAATCATCAGTTTGATAAAGTGGAAATGGTAAAATTTGTCCATCCTGATAAATCCTATGAAGAGTTGGAAGCCCTTACAAATGATGCTGAACAAATATTGCAGCTATTGGAAATTCCTTACCGAGTGGTGGAACTTTGCACAGGTGATCTGGGTTTTAGCTCAGCAAAAACTTATGATATCGAGGTATGGATGCCAAGCTACAACCGCTATGTGGAGATTAGTTCATGTTCAAACTTTGAAGACTACCAGGCGAGACGGGCTAATATTCGGTTTCGGGATGGAGAATCAAAAAAAACACGGTTTTTACACACTCTAAATGGCTCTGGTTTGGCAGTAGGCCGAACCTTTGCAGCAATTTTGGAAAACTATCAGCAGAGCGATGGAACAGTTGCCATTCCTGAGAAATTAACCCATTATATGTGGGGAAAAAAAGTGATTGGAAAATAGATTCAAGTGTGAAAGCAATTTTTAGATAGCCTGACAATCTGTGGAAAAATTTCATAACACTTGACAGATGAACGTAAAAAATTTATAATAACACACATGATTTTGCGAAAATAAACACAGAATTGTATGAAGGAGTAGTTAATATGGCGGTACAGGGAAAAGAATTAATTATAACAGAAGATGGTCTTAAACATATAAAAAAAGAATTGGAATATTTAAAAACCGTTAAACGTCACGAGGTTGCTGATCGTATTAAAACAGCTCGTGAATTTGGAGATTTAAGTGAAAATGCGGAATACGATGAAGCCAAAAATGAACAAGGTTTTGTTGAAGGGAAAATTTCCGAACTTGAACATAAGCTTAAAATTGCAGTGGTCATCATTGAAAAAGATATACATACCGAAGATGTCGGTGTAGGGAGTATTGTTAAAATAAAAAATCCTAAATTGGATTCCATAGCGGAATATAAGATTGTAGGTTCAGCAGAATCAGATCCTGCAAATTCCCGTATTTCCAACGAGTCTCCGATAGGATCATCTCTTTTAGGTGCTAAGGTTGGAGATATTGTTAAAGTTCAAATTCCAGATGGTGAAGCATCATACCAAGTTTTAGAAATACGTCGATAGGAGGACAAAGAGTGACAACAGAAAATCTCAGCGAAGTTCTTGAAATTAGACGGGACAAACTTAAAAAATTGCAGGAAGAGGGTAAAAATCCCTTTGAACATACAAGTTATGATATAACGGCTCATGCAAAAAATGTGGAGGAAGACTTTGAGTCTTTTGAAGAAAAACCAGTTTCTATGGCAGGACGTATTATGTCAAAACGTGGACAGGGTAAGGTTTCTTTTTATGACTTACAGGATTCTACAGGAAGAATTCAGTTATTTTTAAAGAAGGATGCTCTACCAGATCAGTACGATGAAATTAAAACCTATGATATTGGAGATATTGTTGGAATTAAAGGGGAGGTTTTCAAAACAAGAATGGGACAGATTTCTGTTCGAGTAAAAGAATTGACCCTTTTGAGTAAATCACTCCAGATCCTTCCTGAAAAATATCATGGTCTTAAGGACATGGATCTTCGATACCGACAACGTTATGTTGATCTCATTGTAAATCCTGAAGTAAAGGAAGTTTTTCAGAAGCGTTCACTGATCATGAAGAAAATTCGTGATTTCTACGATAGCCTCGGATTTATTGAAGTTGAAACGCCAGTGCTTTCAAATATGGCGGGAGGGGCAAATGCAAGACCTTTTGGTACCCATCACAATGCCTTGGATATTCCATTGTTTTTAAGGATTGCTTTAGAACTACCATTAAAACGATTAATCGTTGGAGGTTTTGACAAGGTTTATGAGGTCAGCCGCGTTTTTAGAAATGAAGGCATGGATGCAACCCATAATCCGGAGTTTACTTTACTTGAATCCTATGAAGCATATGCAAACTATGAAGATGTCATGAATATGTTAGAAGAACTCTACAGCTTTCTGGCAAAAGAAGTGAATCAGTCTGAAGTTATTGCTTACGGAGACAAGGAAATTAGTCTGGCAATACCCTTTAAAAGAGCTAGAATGGTGGATCTGGTTAAAGAGCATACAAATGTGGATTTCGATGTCATAACCGATGTTGAAGTGGCACGTGCAGCAGCCACAGAACTCCATGTAGACGTGAAAGATCAAAACAGTGTTGGAGAAATCATGGCAATGGTCTTTGACGAACATGTCGAAGATAAACTTATTCAACCAATTTTTGTTACAATGCATCCGGTTGAAATGTCACCATTGGCGAAAAAAGATCTTAAAGATCCAAGATATACTGAACGTTTCGAGTTATACATTAACGGTGCTGAATGTGCCAATGCCTTCTCAGAATTAAATGATCCCATTGATCAGAAGGAACGTTTTTTGTCACAGGCAAAGAAGAAAACAGAAGGTGATGATGAAGCTCATCCTTTTGATGTGGATTTTATTAATGCACTAGAAGTTGGACTGCCTCCAACAGGAGGGCTGGGGATTGGGATTGATCGATTGATGATGCTATTTACCAATCAACATAGTATCAGAGATGTTATACTATTCCCAACTATGAAACCAATCGATTAATTCGAAATTTTTATGAACTTCAAAAAATTACCATTTCCGGGATCGTTATTATCATTGTTATTCCGGAGTCAGACACCCGTTGGGTGTTTGATCTCGGGTCCAACAATTGATAATCAACTGTCTCGGATACTTTTTTAAAAGCGATCTTCAATAAGCAGTGCTCTTTATTTTATGAGAAATGAAAAGGAATTAAATATAAATAAAAAAAACATTGACACAGAGAATTAAGAAGGGTATACTTTAAAAGTTGTCTCAAATGGGGCAGCGAAACAGAACCAGATAAAAACAAAATAAAACAAACAAACAGCTTGACAACGCAGGGAAATGACGATACAATAGAAAAGCTTCTT
>NZ_DATCHP010000059.1:0-12403 GCF_036508315.1 Acetobacterium sp.
CCAACGGAAATCCAGTAAGTATTAGAAAATTGCTGTTTGGAAATCATTTTAATTTCCTGTCTTGTTTTCATAAAAATCTCCTTTTTATTTATTATTTATATAAAAATACAGAATGGGTTAAGTTTTCTGTAAATATATACCAAAAAAACTTTGGTTGATAAGAGTACAAAAAAATTCAGGCATTCGTGATATAATAATGATCAGATATTACCAAAAGACGTTTATCTGAAAATAAAATTGATTTTAAGAATCTCCATTTATGATAACACAGTTTAAGAAAAAGTGAAAGGAAGAATAATGGACCAATCAACTAAGCAGGACACTATTTTACCGGGCCGTTACCAACATTTCAAAGGAAATGAATACGAAGTAATTTACCTGGGAAAACACAGCGAAACACTTGAACCAATGGTGGTTTATCGACCACTGTACGGTGAAGGGGGAATCTGGATTCGTCCGGCATCAATGTGGAATGAAGAAATTGAGCGGGATGGAGTCATCCTGAAACGCTTTAAATATATTGGGAAATCATCCGAGAAAAGCAAAACAGAAAATAATGATTTTGATGAAAAGGGCTTTCTAAAAGATTTAAAAGGATTATTAAGAATAGTATCCACCAATGGAGATGCCGGTCCCGTTACATCAGAAGCGCCACTGGGTACCGGTATTAATGATGCGATTAACTACATTCTGGATTTGGGAAAGAAATTTGGATTTAAAACTAAAAATTTAGATGGTTACTGTGGGTTTATTGAAATAGGTGAAGGCGAAGAAATGATGGCGATGCTTACCCATGTCGATACCGTAGCGGTTGGCGGCGGATGGACCGTGCCTCCCTTTGATTTAACACGCCAGGGGGATAAACTCTTTGGACGCGGTGCCATTGATGATAAAGGCCCGACCATGGTTTCACTCTATGCCATGAAAGCCCTGGCTGAAGCAGGGTCGCCCTTAAGTAAACGGATTCGTCTCATTGTCGGAGGCGATGAGGAAGGAGGCGAATGGCGTTGTATGAAGCGTTATAAAGCCACCGAAGAAATTCCCGTTTGCTCTTTTTCCCCGGACTCCAGGTATCCTGCTATTTTTGCGGAAAAAGGATTATTGGGAGTTCGTTTAGAGAAGGACTTAGGCTCAACAACAAAAGCAATGACATTTTTCAGCGGTAACCAGTCTAATGCCGTCCCTGATTATGCCAAAGCCATTGTTGAAGGGGTCATATACGAAAGCAAAGGAAAATCAGCACATTCGGCTGAACCTGATAAGGGAATTAATGCAATTTTCTGTTTAGCTGAAAAATTAAAATCCAGAGGAATTAAACATCCGTTCTTGGATTTGATCAAAATAGCAACCCGGGAGGGCTTTGATATAGCATTATCCGATGCGGTTTCTGGTCAGCTCACTCTGAATCCCTCTATTGCCCGGGTAGATGGCAAAAGGGCCATATTAGAATGTGATATCCGTTATCCGGTGACCATCGATCAATCCATTATAAAAGAAAATATTTCCAGGGCTGTTAAACCTTTAGGGTTTTCACTTAAAATCATTGAGGAGCAGGCGCCTTTGCATGTGGATAAAGAAAGTATCTTAATAAAGTCGCTCCAAAAAGTCTACGAAGACTACACCGGCGACACCACCGGTCCTGTGACCAGCGGTGGTGCAACCTATGCAAGAGCTTTTGATAATGCGGTGGCTTTTGGAGGACGATTTCCGGGAGAACCAAACATGAGTCATCAAACGGATGAATACTGGAGCCTGGAAAGCATAAAGAAAAATTTTGATATTATTCTCAAAGCCTTAGAGGTGTTGGCAAAATAATAAAACTGAATAAATCAGGAAAACCATTGTCGACAACAAAACAATTATTGGTTGACAATGGTTTTTTTTCGTGTAGAATAAGAAGAAGAGGTGAAAACATGTCGGTAAAAAAATCGGTATTGCAAGCATTAGAAGAAAATAGAGAAACCACTATTTCCGGGGAACAACTTGCAAAAAAATTAAATATTTCACGGTCTTCAGTATGGAAGGCTATTAATTCTTTAAAACAAGAGGGCTATAGCATCGGTGCCACCACCAATAAAGGGTATCGTCTGGAGACCGGGTCAGATGTTATTTCTTTTGAAGGGATACGCCAGTGGCTTGGCCCCCAAAATCAGGAAATAATCATTGAAGCCTATAAAACCATTGGCTCAACCAATCAGGTGGCAAAGAAAATGGCCTTGGATGGAGCAATCCAGGGTACCGTGATCATTTCAGAAGAACAAACCCAGGGCCGGGGACGATTAGGCCGTCGTTTTTTTTCTCCGGCAAACAGTGGCATTTATATGAGTCTTATTTTACGTCCCAATGTATATGCCGACAAGGCTGTACTGGTTACAACAGCAGCATCGGTAGGGGTATGTCGCGCCATTAAAAAAGTCGCAAATAAGGATCTTCAAATTAAATGGGTTAACGATATTTATTTAGACGATAAAAAGATTTGTGGCATTCTCACCGAGGCGGTCACTAATTTTGAAACCGGTTTGGTGGAATGTGTAATCATCGGAATCGGTTTGAATTTCAGACTGCCGGAAAATAATTTCCCAGCGGATCTAATAGAAATCGCCGGATCATTATTTGAAGAAAAACCAGATCTTCTTACCCGAAACCGTTTAGCTGGCGAAATCATTAATGCGGTTTTAGAATTATGTGAAGATTTAGAAAATCGCGACTTTTTAGAAGAGTATAAGAAACGGTCCATGGTATTAGGTCATAAAATAAAAGTGCATCAACAGAATAATTGGTCTTTTGCCCGGGCTGTTGATATTAGTGAAGATGGCGGCTTGATTGTTGAAAATGAAGCCGGAGAGTTAGAGACTATAAATTCAGGTGAAATTACGATTAGAAAGATGGAATAAAGAAAATGATAGAAAGAAAACCATTAACTATACGAACGCTGATTCTATGTGGACTATTTACAGCCCTTATTGCAGTGGGAGCTTTAATTAAAATTCCGCTTCCGGGGATTCCCTTTACCCTTCAAATCATTTTTGTGTTATTGGCGGGCTTACTACTGGGTTCAAGGGCTGGATTGGTATCTGTCCTTGTTTATATCTTTGTGGGTTTGGCAGGGATTCCAGTATTTTCCGGTGGCGGGGGCCTGGCTTATGTATTCCACCCAACCTTCGGGTATATCATCGGGTTTGCTCTGGGAGCCTTTGTAACCGGATGGATAGCGGAAAGAAAAACGCAGCCATCAATGCTTCGATTGATTTTGGCGGCGATTGCCGGAACAGCGGTGATCTATGCACTGGGCTTAACCTGGTACTACTTCATTGCCAATTATTACCTCAATACCCCGATGGGGGTTGGAGCATTAATGGTATCGGGATTGCTGATGACACTACCGGCTGATATCATTAAAATTGGGCTAAGTGTGGTATTGGCAAAACGCCTGGCACCGTTTATTCATGCGGATGTATACAAAGAAGCTTAAGGGAATAAAAACAAAAGGCCGGAAGTCTTACCACAAAAGCGTGAGCCTTCCGGCCTTTATTGTTGAGGTCGGAAATGTTTTCAAACCTTAATAAATAAGGAATTAAAATTTAGATCATCGGGGGAGTTTCTTTTTCTATTTTGTTCGTGTTATAATCAATGGTAATTCATTTTAAAGGAAAGTCTTTTATAATGACACGATACCCGGAAAAAGTTAGTATTCTAACGATTGTGAAAGTGAAGAGCTATGGAAAAACAAAAAATAAGTATTATTATTCCTTGTTATAGCGAAGAGGAGGCCATACCCATTTGTTATAACGCCCTTATTAAAGAGGTTATTCTTCGATTATCAGAGGTGAACTTTGAAATTATTTTTATAGATGATGGTTCTAAGGATGAAACATTAAAGGTGATAAAAAATCTCAGTGAAAAAGACAGTCGCATAAAATACCTATCCTTTTCCAGAAATTTCGGAAAAGAAGCAGCCATTTATGCTGGGCTTAATCATGCCACCGGAGATTATGTGGCTATTATGGATGTTGATTTACAGGATCCTCCGGAATTACTAATCCTGATGTATGAAACACTTCTTACCGATGAATACGACTGTGTGGCAACCCGTCGGACAACCAGACAAGGAGAACCTTTCATACGTTCTTTTTTTGCTAAGGCTTTCTATCGGTTTATCAATAAAATTTCTCAAACAGATATTGTGGAGGGGGCCCGGGATTTCCGGCTGATGAAGCGGCCGATGGTAGAAGCGATTTTAAAGGTTGGAGAATATAATCGTTTTTCAAAAGGAATTTTTGAATGGGTTGGCTTTAATACGAAGTGGATCGAATTCGAAAATGTAGAACGTGTTGCGGGAATAACAAAATGGTCTTTTTGGGAATTGTTTCTTTATTCCTTAGAAGGGATCATTTCTTTTTCCACGGCGCCGCTGGCCATAGCCTCAGTGACAGGATTTATTTTTTTCGTCTTATCCTTTTTAGCCATAGTGGTCATTATTATCAGGGAAATGATGTGGCATGGTTCAGCTTTTGGTTGGCCGTCGCTGGTGTGTATCATCTTTTTTATTGGTGGCATTCAATTATTTTGCATTGGTATATTGGGCCAGTACATGGCAAGAACCTATTTGGAAACAAAAAAACGACCCATTTACATTGTGAAGGAGCATAATTAAATGAATTCAAAAAAAAAGGTAATAGTACATTATGGAGTGCTGTCTTTCATTGCATTCGTTTTTTTACTTTTTTATTCTTATTCAACCAGTCCATTATTCAGCAATAATTTTGGGGTTTTAGATTCCTCGCTATTTATGCTCATTGGAAAAGGAATTACAAAAGGGTATATGCCATACCTGGATTTATTTGATCATAAAGGTCCTATTTTGTTTTTTATAGAAGCCTTTGGGTGGTTGATCATGCCAAATCGTTTGGGCAATTTTTTCATTCAATGGGTTTTCATGGTGGCTAATCTTACTTTGATTTTTAAAATCGGACAGTTGTTTTTAAACAAAAAATGGTCATGGATTCCGATTATTTTCTTCTTATTAATTTTAACCGTTACTTTTGAGGGTGGAAATTTAACCGAGGAATATAGCCTGCCATTTCTTTTTCTGCCACTTTATTTATCACTGAAGTCGCTTAAAGGAGAATCAAATGGAAAAGCACAACATCCGCCGCTTTTCGCTTTGATTTATGGGATCTGTTTTACCCTCATTATATTTATTCGATTAAATAATGCAGTGCTCATTGGTGCCATAGTATTGGTTATCATGATCCATCTGCTCATTAACAAAGCGTATCGGAATTTTTTCGATAATGCGTTAGCCTTCCTGAGTGGTTCAATTTTCATATTCTCGGGAATCGCCATATATTTCTTAATGAATAATGCTTTTGGAGAAATGCTCTATGCAACCTTCCTTTTTAATTTTAAGTATGCAGAGACTGCAAAAGGAATCACAACCGCAGCAGATCTTCTCTATTTCTTTTATTACGTATCGCCGGTTATATTTTCAGGGGTCATGGGAATTTACTACTGTTTAAAAAAAGAGAAAAAAACCATTGGATTACTATTAACCGTTGCTTCCACGGTGACCTTTTTTTCACTGTCAATGGGAGGAAACTACTATCATTATTTTATTTTAACAACCCCCTGTTTTGTGTTGGGGATCGTTTTATTTATTGATCTTACCCTTGAAAAAGGAAAAGAGCTGTGGCAAAAGGGACATCGTATTATTACGATTGGTGTACTCACATTATTTCTTACAACAAGCGGCATCTATTTGAGTCTGTCCTATTTTGCCGCTCAAGATAATGCTGACTTGTTAATCAAGCAACCTCAAAAAGAATATTATGATACCGCCCTGAGTACTGCAAATTTAATTCCGTTAGCAGACCGTAACAGTGTTCTGGGTTATTCTGTTCCGGCTGGTTGGTTTATAATGACAGATATCATGCCATGTTACAAGTATTTTACCTTGCAGGAATGGTGGGGATTATACGATCCCAACGTCATTAGTGCGACCAATGAGATGCTTGAAAAAAATCCTCCAAAATGGATTGTCATGGCAAATAATAAACAAACGAATCAAAAAATTTATGATATTCTTGCTGAAAAATACCAATTGATCACACAAGATAAGGTCGTAACCCTTTATCGTCGGATCACAGTATAACCCTTATAAGGATTAAAAAAAACTGAAAAACAAAAATCTTTCCAATACAAAAGGCATGATACGATGATTTTTTCATCGTATCATGCCTTTTGTCTGTTAAAATCTACAATTAAGTGAATGCTAGCTTGGTGGCTTGCAGACGCCGCAGGGCGTGAAACCCTGTTCGAGAGCTTCTTCAAAGCTATTTAAATAGACCCGGTTGGATTCCCTGGGTAAACTGGGGCAGGTGGGTAAATGATAGACTTTTGAATTCCGATTGCCAATAAAGGACGCTGAAACAGGATCGCTGTTTGTTTCCGGAGTCTCTTGATTTGGCATTGAAACAAGCCCATTGTCCACAACCTGATATTCCTGAGTTGGGGAAATGCCTGTTTTATTAAAGGTTAACTGATCCCCCCGGCTGGTTGCGATGACCGTTCCCAGAAGGTCTGTACGAAAAACCGTTGACCCAATATCGTTGAGTCGGCTTAAAGTCTCTTCGTGAGGGTGACCATAATCATTGCCAGCACCACAGGAAATAACTGAGTACCGGGGATTCACAGCACGAAGAAACACATAGCCGGTTGAGGTTGAACTGCCATGGTGACCAACTTTTAAGACATCCGCTTCAAGATCGAGGTTTTGGGAAAGAAGTTCCTGTTCAGCGGCCCTCGCCATATCACCGGTGAAAAGAAAGCGATTTCCGCCACGGGTGACCTTGAACACCAGGGAATCATCGTTGACGTTTTCATGAAGGGAAAGAGGTCCTAAAAAAACAATGGCAGATCCACCAAAGTTAAGTGTGGTTCCCGGTGCAGGGGTTGAAATGGGTACGTTTTTATTGTTAGCTGCTTTAATGATATTCTGAGACGCCGTTGTTTCTTCGGAATGGGTTACGTATAAATTCGATACATCAATATTAGCAACAACATCGGCTAAGCCTCCGGCATGGTCGTTGTGATTATGAGTCGCTACGACATAATCCAATTGGGAGATGCCTATACGTTTAAGATAATTAACAATATCCGGTCCGTTTTCCGGATTTCCGCCATCGATGAGCATGGTATCATCTTTGTCCACCAGAAGAATGGCATCTCCCTGACCGACATCCAGGTAATGAACAGCCAGGGAATCCTGGGGTGTAAAGGATTTATTGAGTGATGATAAAGTTTGACATCCTGAAAATAGAATAAGAATGCAAAAAAGCAGGGCGATTAAAGGTAAAAGTATTTTTTTCATTGAAGAGCCTCCATAAGGATTATTTTATCATAGCCATTAAAATATGCAAAAGCCTGAATATGCATTAAAAAGGATTATATTAAAACAAAAGGGAGTATTTACCTTTTGGGAAGAATGCGTTACAATAGGACAATGCATATAATAAGTTTAAAATTAATTTTTTTTGTGGAATCAGGCTTAAATATTAAGGTTGTGGTATTATAGGTTGGATTTTTGATATTTGTCACGCTTTCCCACCTTGTTTTATATATTAAAAAAATCCGAGGAGTTAACGGTGCTTTTCTTAAAAAGAAAAATAGTGCTAATTTTAAGAGATCTATAAGATAATGTTTTTGAAAAAGAAGGAGAATATATGGATAGTTCGAGAAAATTTATAATTGTTTCAATCGGTGTTGCAGTGCTTTTAATCATTTTAGTCAGTTTTACCCTGGCCTATGCAGGCAGGGATAATACACTGATGTCAGATAAAACCCTTAACCTTGAAATCAACGGATTTAATGTTGAACTGCCATTGGCAGATAATGGCGCCACTTATGATGCGGTCAGTTTAAGCTCAGTCACTCCAAATACAATTAAACTTAAAAATGAAGTGGGTGCCACTGTAAAGATTAACGATAAAGGCATTGGCGCAGGGAATACAATTGAACTCAAATTGGATCAATTGTCATCAGGAGAACTCATTAAAATTGAAGTTGGTTATGAAAAAGATAAGCGGATCATCTATTTGAGAACCCTGTCATCCCAATTGCCGCAGATGATTGCCACAGGAGAGAGTCCCTATGATGGGAATTATTATGCCACCCTTAAATCCGGAGGCGCCGTGCTTTACGAACTCAATTCCAAAGGAGAGGTTATTTATTATATTGCAAAATCTTTGGATAAAGCCAAGGGTGAAACCTATTGGGACTTTAAAAAGCATGTTCTTGAAGATGGCAAGATAAGATATAGCTATCAACGATCATATCCGGGTACTGATGGCAGTGCATTTTCTAATAACAGCCTTGGAGAACGAGTGATCCTCGACGAGAATTATCGTGAAATTAAAACAATTACCCTGTTAGGAAGCGAAAATGCAAAAGTGGGAGATCCGGTCGATGGACACGATTTTATCTTAATTAACGATGATCACTATATCGTTTCAGCCTATCAACTGAAATTTGTAAACAATATTCCAGCCGCCCTGGCCCCAAATCCAATGGGCTCAAAGGTCGTGCAAACCCTTATTCAGGAAGTGAAAGATGACAAAGTTATTTTTGAGTTTACATCAGACGCTCACCCTGAACTGTATGCACTCAGTACAGAAAACAATGATTACGGAAATGTGACTAATCAAAGTCCGGATTATGCAAATTTTAATTCGATGACCATTGATCCGGTGGATAACAACCTCATATGTTCTTTTCGAAACTTAGACACGATTATGAAAATCAATCGAGAAACTGGGGCTATCCTCTGGAAGCTTTCAGGAGCAGGGGATGAATTTGGACTCACCCAAGATCAAAAAACATCGAAACAGAATTATGTAAGATTAACAGATGATGGCTATCTGACTGTTTTTGACGATGGCAATAATTCAGGACAAACCCGCATATTAAAATTAAAGTTAGACGAAGTAAATAAAAAAGTTCTTGAATACAAGGAATACAAAATCCCGGGACACACCACAATGGATGGGGGAAGTGCCCAGAAGGTCGGCGATGGTCGGGAAGTATATACCATTGGCTGGGGAGATAATACGGATGGACTGGCAGCCCTCACAGAAGTTGATTTTACCAGTGGAAAGAAGCTTTTTGAAATGACCTTACCTCAGGGAATATCCACTTACCGGATTCAAAAATTTAAATAGCAAACAGATAGAAGTACATGAGGTTGGCAGAAATGTCTATAAGTGTGCTTTTTTTCTTAAAAATGCAAGGGAAAACAACCTTTTTTTTTGACTTTCTAAATAAATATGGTAAAATATTAGTATCTTCTTACTATAAAATTATACAGATTTTAATATATAGAGAACTTTTAGAGGATAACCTCTTTTATATATGAACGAAAAATGAATTAGGAGAAAATAAAATGACGATTACCTATGAATTCGGAAGATCCTTATATGTAAATATAACTAATCGATGCAGCAACGCCTGCGCTTTCTGTATTCGAAAGGATGAACCTACGGTAAATGGTGTGGATGAGCTATGGCTGGAAAGAGAACCTACTGAAGAGGAAATATTCGAAGATATTTTAAAAAGAAAACTTAATAAATATAATGAACTGGTATTTTGCGGTTATGGTGAACCCTCTTATCGACTGGACGAAATATGTAGGGTTTCAAAGGCAGTTAAAAAAATTTATCCCATTAAAATACGTCTTAATACCAATGGTCATGGCAACCTCATTTTTAAAAAAGATATGACGCCGCAATTAGACGGAGCCGTTGATACAGTTTCTATTAGTCTCAATGCAAAAAACAGAAATGAGTATGATGCCCTTTGTCGGCCTATTTTTGATAATGCCTTTGATGCACTAATTGACTTTGGACGTCTGGCGAAAGCCCATACCAATGTCGTTTTTACCATTGTGAACATATTATCAGAAGAAGACCAGGACGCCTGTCGAAAAATTTGCGTGTCAATGGGAACTAAACTAAGAGTGCGTTCTTACATCGATTGAAAGTTGATGATTTTCCCCTTGCCAAGTCATTGATCATAGCAATAACCCAAAATAACCTGCATCCGAAGGCTGCGATTTATCGAGATAAAAAGATCCTGGTGGTGGATGATCACCAATATACCCTTTTGATTTGGGGAAAATTATCTCAAGAAACGAGTAAAGCTTATACTTTGGTAAGTATTGACTATCATCCCGATACCAATCCGCCTTTCTGGCTGTATGCCACCCAGAAAGCAATGGCAATGGATCCGGATAGAGAAGAGGTTCTGGTAGCTAAGTTTCAAAAAAAAGTGATGGCAACCATTGATCCATTAAATCTTAAAACCATAGAAACAGTCATGGATGTAATGCGAAACGATGAGCATATTAATACAGCCATGACTTTGGGGTACTTAAAAGATTACCATATGATTAACTGTATGGAAAAGCATCAATATCCGAAAGGTCACCACTATTTAGTGGCTGAAAATAATTTTGGGAGTCTTGAAGACACGATGTTCTCAGAGGCTGACTTTTCAGTTGAAAGCTTGGAAGAGGAAGCCTTTATTCTCGATATTGATCTGGATTATTTTTCAGTCCTTGAGAATTTTGAATACAATCCCGAAAAATTCGGCATTTTTAAACGGCTTGTAAGAGGTGCATCCCTCATCACCATTGCCAGATCCAGAACCTATTTTGACTATTTAAAGAAAGAAAATTTTACAATTGAAAGTTGCGAAGAAAAACTCATGGCAATCCTGGAAAAGATTTTAAAAGAAAAAGATTGACAAGGGTTTGAAAAGGAAGTATACTGTTCAAGTAAATTAAATTAAATAAAGTTAATTAGTCTCGCGACGATGGCGGAAGGGCCACACCTGTTCCCATACCGAACACAGCAGTAAAGTCTTCCAGCGCCGAAAGTACTTGGTGGGTAACTGCCTGGGAGGATAGGACGTAGCGGGGCTTTTATTTTGCGCGAAACAACGAGCCATGCGGCAAAAAAATAAAGAAGATATAAAAATCAAGTTTACTTGGGTTTTTATATCTTCTTTATTTTTTTAGCCAGGAGCCATCTGGCGACTGGCGCGACGAAGGCGTAGCGTAGCGGAGACTGAGTTGCACGACTTCATTTTTCAACCAACGTCAATTTAAAAGCGTATTGATATAATCTTGCTTATCATTTGTTGATCGCCTTTTTCTTTATGGGGGAATACAATAAAATTAAAGAATAACTTGATGATGTTCACCAGTCATGGTGTTAAAATCGGCAATGGCATTATCAAGTGCAATGATTTCAAATGAGCCATCTCCCACTGAGTACATGCCTGACAACATTGGCATAACCTCTAAAGCTTTTGCCTGAGATGCAGATGTGGTACAAACAACAGCATCCCCATATAAACGCATCCACTTGGCACCTTTTGAAGCACAGATCTCCACAGATGGATTAACTTTAATTTGACTAAAAAATGGTTTCTTGTTACTGGTACAGATGCAAACTTTTCCGTTATAGTCCATTGCAAATCCAAAAGGGCGAACCTTAGGTTTGCGGCCATCAACGGTGCTGATAAAAAATACACCGCATTCATTGAGATAATTAATAACTTCGTTCATCTTTACCTCCTGGTAAACATTGATTTATTTTGTATGATCTTATATGATTATATCAATAACAAAATAGAAAACAAGTAGGCAGAAAATAGTAACTAACTAAGAAATTTCAGAGTATTGGAGATAATAATGGAAAATAACCAGTGCATCAACGGTGAAACGTGTTCAGTCTTTAATGGTAGACCGGATAATGATAAGAAATGTGCTAACCCAGTGGGATGTATGATTAAACATGCACTCAAACTAATTGATGGAAAGTGGAAACTTCCCATTATTTGTACTTTAGGAAATCAAACGGTTCGCTATAATGAATTGAAAAGGCAAATCAAGGGGATTACCAGCAATATGTTAACCAGTTCTTTAAGGGAATTGGAAGAGTGCGGCATCGTTCATCGGGAAGCATATAATGAGATACCTCCAAAAGTGGAATATTCTCTGACTCATGAGGCATTAAGCCTGACACCGATTTTGTTTGATTTAGGATTGTGGGGGCAAGGATTAACAAACAAGGAAGAATAATATCAGATGAACTGCAAAAGTTTGAAGTCCTAGAGTGAAAAAAACTAAAGCATACTGTCTTAGCTATGACAGTAGGTGGGAATTATAGCAGATTAACCATGCAGATATAAAAAATAAAAAAAGCATTGACACAGAGAATTAAGAAGGGTATACTTTAAAAGTTGTCTCAAATGGGGCAGCGAAACAGAACCAGATAAAAACAAAATAAAACAAACAAACAGCTTGACAACGCAGGGAAATGACGATACAATAGAAAAGCTTCTT
>NZ_DATCHP010000060.1:0-26550 GCF_036508315.1 Acetobacterium sp.
GTACAGGAAGTCTTACAAGCTGACTGACAAGAAGTTTGACATTCCCCACATCCTCTGTTTTTTACATCAGTAAGGGTTCCTTCTTTAATGACTTTAATGTGCTTCAAATTGTTCACTCCCTTCTAAAACGAGATTATTTATTTCTCTTTTTTTGTACTCATATCATCATCGGCTTCATCGATTTCTTCATATTCTGCATCGACAACGTCACTATCTTTAATGATTTCTTTATCTATCTCTTCAAAATCGTCCTCTTCTGCTGCTGCAACAGCATCCGCAGAAACTACAACTTTAGAAATAGCTGCTTTTGATATTAAAGCCTTGTTGTAATCAGGCAATAATTCAATGGTCACATTTTCTTCACCGATGGCATAAATTATACCATAAAAGCCGCCAATAGTAATGATTTCGTCCCCTGGTTTCATACTTGAACGCATATCTTGAATTTCTTTCTTTTGTTTGTTTTGAGGTCTAAGAATAAAGAAATAAAAGAACACAAGCACTAAAATCAAAGGAAGAATCAATGTAAAATCAATTCCAAACATTTAATATTCTCCTTAATTTTTATTTTGCAATGTCATATTTTTCAAAGAAAGCTTCTTTATAAGCCAAAAGGTTATCATCCATAATGGCCTGTCGAATTCTCTTCATCGTTACAAGTGTAAAGTATAAATTATGATATGTCAATAACCTGGCACCTAAAATTTCATTACATTTGATTAAATGGCGGATATAAGCCCGGGTATAGTTTCGACAAACGAAACAATCACACTCGGAATCGACTGGTGAGAAGTCTTCCTTGTAGGTCGCATTTCTGACAACCACCTTTCCGTGGCTTGTGAAAGCGGTGCCATTTCTTGCAATACGGCTTTGAAGAACACAGTCAAACATGTCAATTCCACGAATCACGCCTTCAAAAAGAGCATCCAAAGACCCAACTCCCATTAAATACCGTGGTTTATCTTTGGGTAAAAGCGGTACTGTAGCATCCAATATCCGATACATCACCTCTTTAGACTCGCCGACACTGAGCCCTCCGATAGAATAGCCTGGAAAATCGATTTCTGTTAACTCTTTAACGCTTTGCGCCCGAAGATCCTCATACATTCCCCCTTGAACAATTCCAAATAAAGCTTGATCCTCAGGATATTTATGAGAATCCTTACAGCGTTTAGCCCACCGTGTGGTCATTTCCATTGAATTTTTTGTGTATTCATAGTCTGCACCGGCTGGAGCACACTCATCAAAACACATAATAATATCAGCACCAATGGTATTTTGCAGATCAATGGCCTTTTCCGGAGTCATAAAATGTTTTGACCCATCGATATGTGATATGAATTCAACTCCATCTTCGGTGATTTTTCTTAAGTCATTTAAAGAAAATACCTGAAATCCCCCGCTGTCCGTTAGGATAGGACGGTCCCAATGCATAAACTTATGAAGACCTCCGGCCTTTTCCATTATTTCCTGACCGGGACGCAAATAGAGATGATAGGTATTTCCAAGGATAATATTTGCATCCATTTCCACTAAATCCTCGGAAGTCAGGGATTTCACAGTCCCCTGTGTTCCCACCGGCATAAAAATCGGGGTATTAATGACCCCATGGCTGGTATGGATTTTTCCAAGCCGTGCCCCGGTATCTTTGCATTCTTTGATTAGTTCGTAGCGAAACTCACTCATTCTTTTCTCCTATATTATAACTTTTTATTCGATCAGCATGGCATCGCCAAAGCTGAAATAACGATATTTCCAGTCAATGGCCGTTTGATAAGCCTTCATCACCGCTTCCCGATTATAAAAGGCCGATACCAGCATCAGTAACGTGGACTCCGGCAAATGAAAATTAGTGATTAAAGCATCCACCACCTTCCAGGTATAGCCAGGGTAAATAAAAATATCCGTCGTGCCGGCAAAGGCTTTCACCTCGCCGTCATGACGTTTGGCATTGCTTTCCAGGGTTCGCACCGAAGTGGTTCCCACCGCAATGATTCGCCCGCCATTGGCTTTTGTCCGTTTAATGGCTTTTGCGGTTTCTTCGGTGACTTCGCAATACTCTTCATGCATATGATGCTCTTCAATAATATCACATTTTACCGGTCTAAAGGTTCCAATGCCCACATGAAGGGTGACTTCCGTGGTTTCAACACCCATGGCTTCAATTTTTTCGATGAGATCCGGGGTGAAGTGAAGACCAGCTGTCGGTGCCGCTGAAGATCCGTCATATTTTGCATAAACCGTTTGATAACGATTATTATCTTTTAAGGTTTCATGGATATACGGCGGCACCGGCATTAAACCAATGTCATTTATAATTTCTTCGAAAATACCATCGTATTCAAAGTTGATCACCCGAAGTCCCCCTTCGGTAGTACCGGTTATTTCGCCTTTAAGTTCCGGGCTGAAAACAATCCTGCCACCAACCCGGGCCCGTTTGCCGGGCTTTACCATGATTTCCCAATCGGTTTTTGATAAATGCCTTAAAAGAAGTATTTCCACTTTACCCCCGGTGTCTTCCCGATGTCCGTAAAGACGGCCAGGCAAAACTTTGGTATTGTTCATGACAAGTAAATCTCCCGGGTGCAAATAGTCGGTTATGTCAGAAAAATGGCGATCCGCAACGGTGTTATTTTTTCGGTTCAAAACCATTAATCGTGAATCATCCCGTTTTTTCAGGGGACACTGGGCAATGAGTTCATCTGGAAGGTCATAGTAAAAATCAGTTTTATTCATCGGTATCTTCCTCGTTGCTATAAAAATTTATTTTTATCTGATTCGGGTCCAATTCTTTTTTTAATAAAGGTTCTAACCCTAAATGGGCATAACCGCGGCTTGTAATCATCCGTCCCCTTGGTGTTTTTGAAAGAAAACCCAGTTGGATCAGATAAGGCTCATAGACTTCCTCAATGGTATTTTTTTCTTCACCAATGGCAGCGGCTAAGGTATCAAGTCCGACCGGACCGCCATCAAATTTTTCGATAATGGTAATGAGCATGGTGCGATCGATCTGATCCAAACCCACAGCATCCACTTCAAAAAGATCCAATGCTTCTTTGGTAATTTGCAGATCAATGAACCCCTGTCCTTCAATTTCGCAATAATCCCGGACGCGTTTTAACAAACGGTTGGCAATACGTGGCGTGCCTCGGGAACGAATAGCCAGTTCAACCGCTCCTTCATCATCTATTTTGACCCCGATAATTCCTGATGAACGGTGGATAATGGTGGTTAATTCTTCAGGATTATAAAGTTCTAATCGGTGAATCACACCAAAACGATCTCTTAGTGGGGAGGTAAGAAGCCCTACCCGTGTGGTGGCGCCAATCAGGGTGAAATGCGGCAGTTCCAAACGAATGGACCGGGCTCCCGGGCCTTTTCCAATAATAATATCCAGTGCATAATCTTCCATGGCCGGATAGAGAACTTCTTCCACGGTTCGTTGCAGGCGATGGATTTCATCAATAAAAAGGATATCCCCTTCCTTTAAATTCGTGAGAATCGCCGCCAGATCGCCGGCCTTTTCAATGGCAGGCCCGGAAGTAGTTTTAATGCCAACGCCCATTTCTTTGGCAATAATATTGGCCAGAGTTGTTTTTCCCAGGCCCGGCGGTCCGTAAAGCAGCACATGATCCAGGCTTTCTTCGCGTTTCTGGGCTGCTTTGATAAAGATCCCCATTTGTTTTTTAACACGTTCCTGGCCAATATATTCCTTTAAACCCTGAGGTCTTAAACTTTTTTCAATGTCAATATCAACCTCAGTAACGTCTGAGGTAATAATCCGGTCTTTCATTTAGTTACCGTCCCTTCACTGGATTGGGTGCCCTGAGTGCGCCTTTAATTAAATCCTCCAGGCTGATCTCAGGCAAATAAGCTCTGGCCACCATTTCCGAGGCCTCGGAAATACTGTATCCCAATCCCACAAGTCCGTTAATCGCCTCACTGGCAGTATCGCTCAGTGCTTTTGCACCACCCACCGGCAGATTCATTGGAGCATAGTCCTTATAACGATCCTTAAGTTCCAAAATCATCCGGCTGGCGGTTTTAATACCAATCCCCGGAGCTCTGGTAATGCTTTTAGGATCATCGTTGATAATATGAGAAATGAGCTCATCCCGGCTGAACTGGGACAAAAGCCCGGTAGCCGCTTTAGGACCAATCCCCGAAATTCCGATAATGGTACGAAAAATTTCCCGCTCATCCGTTGTTGCAAAACCATAAAGAGCCACTTCATCATCTTTAATGACCTGGTGGAGGTAAAGTTTCACCTCTGAATGGAGGTTTGGCAATTCATTTTGCGTATTGGCCGAAACCTTAATTTTGTATCCCATATGGTGCAAATCAATGACCACATAGTCCAGGGCCTGTTCCTCCAGGCTCCCGATTATATATTCGTACATGCGTTCTCCTTAATCAATCATACTCTCTCTATTGTACCAAAACAAAAATATAATACAATAAAAAAGCACCCTGAGGTGCTATCCCAATGTGCCGTACTCTGTTTTTGACGCCCTAGCGAAAGCTAGGTGGGTGTCTTGTCACTAAGTTTCTGTTTTCCACTGGTAAAACGAGGCCTAACATCTGCTTCTGAACAATCAGACTCCCTGAATATTGATGTAGGTTCAAAAACAAAGTAAAACGAACACCTGGGATAAGTATATTATACACATAATTCCTTAAAAATAAAAGGATAAATTTTTGCAGCCCATTAATGCTTAATATTCTTATTTTTTTTTACACAAGAATATCCAGTGCCGCTCTTATATTATCCACCGGAAGAATCTCCATACCATCAAGGCTAAGGCCCTTCTGATTCCCCTTAGGAATGATGCACCGTTTAAATCCCAGTTTTTTTCCTTCCATAAGTCGCTTATCCATATGTTGGATATTTCGAATTTCTCCGGTCAGTCCAACCTCGCCAAGGATCATTAAATCACCGGGAATTTGAAAATCACGAAGGCTGGAATAAAGTACGGCAATCACCCCAAGGTCTAAAGCTGGTTCATCAATTTTAATCCCGCCAACCACGTTGATGTAAGCATCCACTGATTGCATTTGAATTCCCAATCGTTTTTCCATAATAGCCATGAGTAAAACCATTCGGTTATAATCCATTCCGGTTGACATACGCCGGGGATTTCCAAACCCGGTCGGCGATACCAAACCCTGAAGCTCAATCAGTAAAGGGCGGGTGCCTTCCATGCAGGGAACCACCACAGACCCGCAGGTATTCTGGGGGCGACTGTCCAGCATCATTTCTGATGGATTGGTTACCGGTTGCAGCCCATTTTCAGTCATTTCAAAAATTCCGATTTCATTGGTCGATCCAAAACGATTTTTAACCCCACGAAGGATTCGATAAGTATGATATTTTTCCCCTTCAAAATACAAAACCGTATCCACCATGTGTTCCAATACCCGAGGCCCGGCAATACTGCCATCCTTGGTGACATGTCCAACCAGAATAATGGAGATATTATCTTTTTTCGCCAGTTGCATTAAAGCTCCTGTATTTTCCCGGATCTGGCTGACGCTGCCAGGGGCTGATGAAATATCCGGGCTGTACATGGTTTGGATAGAATCGATAATGACAATGTCCGGCCGTTCCTCTAAAATAATTGTTAATATATAAGGAATATTTATTTCAGAAAGGAAATAAATATTTTCGGATTTCACATTCATCCTTTCCCCGCGCATTTTCAATTGCTGTTCCGATTCTTCTCCTGAAATATATAAAACCTTATATCCCTGATTTCCCAGGGATTCAGTGGTTTGAAGTAATATGGTGGATTTCCCAATTCCCGGGTCTCCTCCTAAGAGAATCATGCCACCGGGAACAATGCCTCCCCCGAGAACCCGATCAAACTCTTCATTCTTTGTGATGTAGCGTTTATCGCCAGTATAACTAATTTCTGCTAATGCTTTTGGTTTGGAATAAACCCCACGTTCCCGGTTGTTTTCTTTACCTGCAGACCTGGAAAAGTCAATTTCCTCTACCATGCTGTTCCATTCCCCGCATTCCGAACATTTTCCCATCCACTTAGGGGAATCATGACCGCAATTCTGACAGACAAACATACTTTTTTTCTTCGCCATGACTTCTCCCTTAACTGACTTCGTTTATAAGCAATTGCGACAGTACTGTGAGCTTCGCTGTCTGTTTACATGAAACAATTTTTCCACTATACGTCGGACAGTCTAACGACTGTTCGCCTATACGTTATAAAATCGTTTATGAAAACTGACACCAAAGCAATTTACGATTGCGTTTTGAATTTTGCAATTTCTCATAGACTCCGTTTAATTATTTAATCCATTTATAAATTAGATAACCGATGATGCCGCCGATAAGGTTGAGGATCACATCATCAACATCTGCCCTGCGGCTGGTTAAAAACAAAAACTGAATGAGTTCAATCATACAAGACGAACCCAGTATCACTAACAAGGCTTCAAAAAATCCCACTTTCTTTTTACGACACAAAGGGTATAAAAAACCCAAAGGAATAAAAATCAGAATGTTTCCCATCAAATTCTTAAAGGAATCCGTAAAAGTATTCAGAAAAATATTCAGAAATTCTGTTGGCTTCGTTGCCAAAAACGCCCAGTTAATAATACCGTTAACCATAATATCAGAAAAAAAGTCATCAATGCTTGTAAAAGGCATATAGTTAAACGTGGTTTCATAGGTGACGTTGCTTGAATCCGGTAACAAAGTCAGAATAATTAGACAGACCAGATAGGTGAAAAAAATGAGTTTTACCAAAAACCTGACTCGGTTGCTTTTTATCATATGAAATTCCTTTCTAATGTATTCAGTTCTCTTCAAAACTATTCTATTATAACTAAAGAACCTTTAGTTATCAATAAATTTTGTAATTTCAAAAGAATCACAAGAAAAAATACCGGAGAACTTCTCCGGTATTTTTATTCTCGGTCTTAAACTAAAATACATTATTGTATCCATACTAATTTAAAACTCTGTATTATTTCTTGACAATAGTAATTATAACCAACTTTAAGGATTTTGTAAAGGATTTCACCTGTTTTTTTATTTATTTATGATAAAACCTTAAAATTTCACTGAAATTCTGGTTTAACAAAGATTATTTTCAAGTCATTACTACATCAACATACCCCTGTTGTCCAAGGGTTACCTGACCATTCCCGTTGGTCTGATCTTCTACCCAGGCCAAAAATTCTTTGGTTTCCGCAACCGGGATTTGAAAGGACAAAATTACATTTTCTCCAAAATCTTCATGCACAGGCGTTATATCTTTCTCCAGTAAGCCGCTGATCAAGCCACCATAACTGGAATAACTGATCTCAATCATTAATTGATCGGAAAATTGTTTTTTTATGACCTGAGACAGGTTAAGCACATCACTGGCGCCACCGCTATAAGCACGGATGAGTCCACCTGTTCCCAGCTTGACGCCACCGAAATAACGAACAACAACCACCAGCACATCCCGAAGCTCCCGATGATTAATAACCTCCAGAATCGGTTTCCCTGCTGTCCCTGAGGGTTCCCCATCATCACTGGCCTTCTGCCGTTTCTGTTCAGAATTCAGCACATAGGCCCAACAAACGTGGGTTGCCTTATAATGTTTTTTTCGAATCTCGCTTAAAATCGTCTCTATGGTCTCTTCATTTTCACCATGATATACCAAGTTAATAAACTTAGATTTTTTGATTTCGATTTCTGTTTCACAGGGTGTTAGAACCGTATTATAATCTTCCATATTCTACACCACATATTTTTCAAACAGATGGATGGGAAACGCATCGGTAATCTCAATGGTCACCAGGTTTCCTTTTTCCTGATAGTCAATATCCAAAACCACTTTTTTCTCATGAAGGGACGCAATCGCCTTATTATCATCATAGGGGATGAGAAGCTTTATCTTTCGTTTTGCCCCTCGCAGGACCTTTTGTATAATTTCTGATAAAACGTCAATCTCCAGCCCCTCTTTCGCTGAAATATACAGACTCAGATCCTCACCGGGGCACTTGTTTTTTTGAATCAGCTCTGCTCTTGCCTCTGGGGACAGCTTATCAATTTTATTGTAAACGAGGATAACTTTTTTATTGCCGGCGCCAATATCAGAAAGCACCTGATTGACCACATCAATTTGAGCTTTATAATTGTGGTTGGATACATCCACCACATGAAGAAGCAGATCCCCTGTTTCCACCTCCTTCAAGGTGGTTTTAAATGCCTTAATCAGATCATGAGGGAGCTTTTCAATAAATCCAACCGTATCAGAAATCAGATAATCCCCCTGTTCCGGTTCAACTTTTCTCAGCGTCGAGTCCAGGGTCACAAAAAGTCCATCTTTCGTCACCGCTTTACTTTGGGTCAGTACATTAAACAGGGTGCTTTTCCCTGAGTTAGTGTAGCCAATGAGGCTCACCGTTTGGATTTGATTTTTTTGTCGTTGAAGAGCATTTAAGGTATTGCTTTTATTAATACGCGCATTTCTTTCCTCAAGGTCATCAATTTGTTTTCGTATCAGCCGTCGATCGGTTTCCAGCTTTTTCTCACCAGGGCCTCGGGTACCAATCCCACCACCCAATCGAGACATCACAATCCCCAAACCTTTAAGATGGGACATCCGATATTTCTGCTGGGCCAGCTCAACCTGGAGCTTTCCTTCACGGGTTTTTGACTGACGGGCGAAGATATCCAAAATAATGGTGGTGCGATCAACTGTTTTGATGCCGGTCGCTGCTTCGATATTTGCAATTTGTTTCGAGTTGAGCTCATCGTTCGCGACAATCAGATTAATATCATTATTTTGGATGACTTTAAACAACTCCTGAATCTTGCCTTTTCCAACATAAAAAGTTGGATCGATTTTGCTTCGGGATTGGGTGACTCGTTCGATGACTTTGCCTTGGGCAGTTTTTACCAACTGAGCCAGCTCTTCCATGGAATCCTCAAGATCCACCCCATCGTTTCCGGGAAGGTCGATGCCGATAAGAAGGGCACGTTCTTCTGTATCTTCGGTATCAAAAACATTATTGGGATCATTTTTAATAAAACGATTGGCCTGAAGGATATAATGATCAAGGGGAAAGGTATTGAGGGCTTTCAGACTTTTGAACAAACCCTGGGCGTATTCCATGGTACCCTCTTCAATAACCGGCACCCCGATACCGAAGCTTGCCGGAGAATCCTCAGCCACGCCAATGGTCACAATACACTGCAGCTCCTGATTTTTGGCAGCTGAAAGATCCTCTGCTGATAGATTGGGATTGCCGCCGGGATGGGTATGGATAACCCGATACTTATTCAGGCATTTTTCATGATACAGCATGTCCTTGTCGCCAATGGTAACGGTGGAAGCATCTCCGATGTTCACCCACTGGACACGATTCTTTTCGTTGGTTGCAATGAGAATTTCCCGTTGAATTGCCAGCGTCAGACGCTTCATGATCTCCAGAACATTTTCATCCAAAAGCACCTGGTCTTCCATTTCATAACCAATTAAATCATTGAGTTCATTTATATAGTTTTGGCGAATGCCACTTTTATTATTATCTGCCATTATCTTTTCCTTTGCTTTTTAGTCATTGTAGTTGCACATTTAATCTTTTCATTATATCATAAAAACCAGGCAAAATACTTGCCTGGTTTTTAATGGGTTGCAAATGCCGGGACGTTTGCGGGCGGGTAATACCCGCCCCTACGGGGTTAGATATGATTCATGCGTGCAAATTTTTTATAACTTAACAATCTCACAATTTTCAACCGCGGTTGCCATCATCCCGATCATCATTTCAGCAATTACTTCTTCGGATCGTTTCATTTCTGCAACCTTTGGCCGGGTTTCAGGATGCTTGGGAACAAAAATAGTACAGCAATCTTCATAGGGAAGAATCGATGTCTCAAAGGTTCCAATGGTCTGGGCAATCTTTACAATCTCCGATTTATCAAAACCAATAAGGGGTCTGAATACCGGCAGTTCTGCGACAGCATTGGTAGCCCCCAGGCCTTCCATGGTTTGACTGGCTACCTGACCCAGGCTTTCCCCGGTGATTAAACATTTTGCCCCTTCATTATTTGCAATGGTTTCGGCAATACGCATCATATAACGCCGAATGATAATGGTGGTCTGTTTCTCAGGACACATTTCCACAATCTTTGTCTGGACCTCGGTAAAAGGCACCACAAACAGTTTGATCTTCCCGCAGTACTGGCTCATAATCTTTGCCAGATCCACCACTTTTTGTTTGGCACGGTCACTGGTAAAAGGGAAACTGTGGAAATAAACCCCGATGACTTCCACACCGCGTTTGGCCATCATATAACCGGCAACCGGGCTGTCAATTCCTCCGGAAAGAAGAAGAGCACCCTTGCCGCTGCAGCCCACCGGTAACCCACCATTACAGGGAATAAATTCATGATACATATAGGTTTCTTCCCGGACTTCAACCCAGAGGTTTAATTCAGGATTGTGAATATCCACTTTAATCCCTTCAACGGCATTAAGAATCACCTCACCTAAATGAGCGCATAAATCCGGGGATTTCATGGGGAAGGTTTTATCCCCGCGTTTAGCGGTGATCTTAAAGGTTTTAAGGCCCTCGGTTTCTCGAATCCGTTTAATGGCATTTTCTTCAATGACTTTCATGTCACTGGCAATAATAACCGCATCGCTAATGGATACAATCCCAAAAACTTTTTGCACCCGGCTCATTGCCAGATCTAAATCAGTTTCATCCAGAAAAACAATGATCCGTCCCTGAATTTTTTTCACCTTGGCTGATTCAACACAGCGAAGGGTGTTTCGAATATTTTTTGCAAGTAAGTCGATAAAGAAATTTCGATTTAACCCTTTAAGGGCAATCTCACCATACCGTACTAAAATAACATGCTCCATAACTGTTTTTCTCCTGTAAATTATTTTCGGCGCCGGCCTTTAACTAAAAGCCGCAACCCTGCCACTGCTTTTGCAATAATGGCCACAGCTTCATCCACATCACCTGCGGTGATATCTTTTGAAAAGCTAATCCGGATGGTACCTTCTTTATATTCTCCCAAAAGTCCAATGGCCTTAAGGACATACTGCTTTTCCTTTTTATGAGAGGAACAGGCAGAACCGGTAGATACATAAACACCTTGATCTTCGATGCTATGAAGCAATACCTCACCGCGAACCTGATTGAAAGACAGATTGAGAATGTAGGGGCTCCCATTGGGATCACCGTTGATTTTGAAATCCTCAGTGGTTGCTTGAATACCTGCAATAAAACGATTTCTCAGCTTTCTGATGGTATCCATTTCTTCTATATAAGTGTCCTTACGAAGAGCAATGGCCTCTCCCAAACCAACAATTCCCGGAACATTCTCAGTGCCGGAACGTCTGTTTTTTTCCTGACCGCCACCACGCATCAAAGGTTTTAAGCCGACGCCTCTTTTAACATAAACTGCACCAGTACCTTTCGGCCCGAATATTTTGTGACCGCATAAGGTTAAGGCGTCGAGCTGACATGCCACCACATCCACTGGAATTTTCATATATCCCTGAACAAAATCCGTATGAAAAACACATTGAGGATTTATATCTTTAATGATTTTGCCGATGGCCTTAAGATCCTGGATGGTTCCCAGTTCATTATTGACTCCAATAATACTGACCAGGATGGTATCCATATCCATGGCCGCTTTAAGTTCATCCAAGTCGATGAGTCCTTTATCATCAACACTGAGGATCACCACGTCGATGTGATGACTTTCATAAAAAGTAAAAATATTAAGCACTGAGGGATGCTCAATGCTTGTTGTAATTATTTTTAGTCGGTTGCGTTGTTTATTTTCAACAATCCCTTTAATAATCATGTTGTTTCCCTCAGTGCCACCTGAGGTAAAAAAGATCTCTTCACTCTGGCAATTCAGAGTTTTTGCAATACGCTCACGAACCTCTTTAACGGCTTGCTCCGCACGCATTCCCATACGGTGAAGAGAAGAGGGATTTCCGTAATTATTGGTAAAGGCATCCATCATTTTTTCAGCAACTTGAGGATCTACCCGGGTCGTTGCGGCATTATCTAAATAAATTTCATTCATTTTATTTCGTTCCTTCACTGCTTGAAGACCTGATTTTTTCAACTTTAATAATTAACATTCATCATCCATAAAAATACGGCTGCCCACAGCAGATCGCTGTCCCTGGTATTTACCCTGGTAAGGATTAAGGGCTTCTTCATCCATTTGAGCAAAAACCAATTGACAAATCCGTCGGCCGGTTTCAAGCTTAATGGGCAAACGGTTGGCATTGTAAAGCTCAAGGGTAATTTCACCTTCAAAACCAGGGTCAACCCAACCGGCATTTTGAATAAATAAGCCCATGCGCCCAATGGAGCTGCGACCTTCAACAAAAGCGGTGAGATTACAGGGCAGTTTAATGTATTCCATGGTGGTTGCCAGTAAAAAGGAATTCGATGGAATGATGATTTCATTCGCCTGTATGGAAATATATTTAATTTCATCGGTTAAGGTCATGGCTTCAAAACTGTTTTCGTCCAATTTTAAAAAGCTGGATCCTAAACGGATATCCACCGATGCCGGTTGCACCTGGCCTATTTCCATGGGGTCAATGATGAGCTCGCCACTTTCAAGGTATTTATAAATGGTTTTATCCGATAGTATCATGAGTTCCTCCAAAATTTTCTTTATTTTAAATGAATATTCGTCCCGGAGACAATGGTAAATCGTTGTCTGCTGCATGATCGTACAGGCTATGGCCTGTTCGCCATGATGCAGACAACTGATGTTACGATTGTCTCCGGGACTTACGTTTCTCTTTGTCAATACTCTGCCCGCCCCCGTATCATTGGGCTATAAAAGTTCCCATCTATTGTATTATATCCAGGGTTTGTTTACAAGGCTATTTTTAATGAACGTCATCGGTCATTTCAGAATAATTATTTTTTCTAATTGTGTGCATCAATGCGAACTTGAAAGTTACTCCCTAAGCAATATGGCTCAATAATGGGAAAGCACAACCGTAAATTGCATTGTTGTCAGTTTTCAAAACCATAAGAAATCGCTTTGCGAATTTCTTATGGTTCGCGGACAGTCGCCAACTACAAGCGAGCTTGTGATTGGCTCGTTGCCTTCGCGAAAACAATTTTATAACGTATAGGCGAACAGTCGTTAGACTGTCCGCCGTATAGTGGAAAAATTGTTTCATGTAAACAGACAACAATGCTCACCGCACTTTCGCAATTGCTTCTACAAATTGACGATGGTTACTCCGGAACCGCCTTCATTCATGGCCCCTAACCTGAAATCCTCGATTAAAGGATTTCCTTTAAGGTATTCATGAATAATCTGGCGCAGCTTACCGGTGCCTTTGCCATGAACAATCATGATTTGCTTGTTCCCGGAAAGCATGGCATCTCCCAGCATTTTTTCCACCAGAAACAAAGATTCCTCGCCATTTTTTCCGCGGAGATCTAATTTAGTGTTCATCACATGGCGGTCGATTTTTTTATAGGTCACCATTTTTTCCTCAGGTTTCGCAATTGCTGTCGAGGGCGTGAGGTCACCAACATCAACTTTGAGTTTAATCATATCCGATTGAACCATGGCTTTGTTATCATTGGTTAAGATCTTAATGACGACCCCTTCTCGGCGAAGACTTTTAACATAAACCTTCATGCCAATGGTCAGATCATCAATATCCAGACCCTGGACTTGATAATCTCTGGGAACCTCCCCAAAATTGTAGATGTTTTTTTCTTTATCCTTAATACGCTTGCGAATGGCTTCCAGCTGCTTATTATCTTTGATGCCACTGGTAATGGTTTCCTGAATCGTCCGGATTTCCCGATAGATTTCTTCGGTTTCCACCCGGGTTTTCCTGACGATTTCCAATGCTTCTTCCTGGGCTTTTCTGGTAAGGACTTCCTTTTCAATGCCAAAGCGTTCGCGTTCACGGTCCATGTCGAGTTTTAGTGCCTCGGTCTGCTGTTTCAAGCGGATCATGGCATCATGCTCGGCTTCGGTACGACGACGCTGTTCATCAATTTTAATCAGGGTTTCTTCAAAGCGAATGGCTTCATTCTTAATCAGTTCCCGGGATTTTTCAATGATATCATCTCTTAAACCCAGACGTTTGGCAATTTCAAAGGCATTGGATTTTCCGGGAACCCCGATGAGCAGGCGATAGGTGGGACGTAAGGTTTTGACGTCAAACTCCACGCTGGCGTTAATGACGCCAGGAGTGACCAAAGCAAATTCCTTAAGCTCACTGTAATGGGTGGTGGACACACTGGTGACCTTACGTTGATGAAGGGTTTCTAAAATGGCAATGGCCAGGGCTGCCCCTTCGGTGGGATCCGTTCCGGCACCTAACTCATCAAAAAGCACCAGGCTGTTTTCATCCGCCTTCTCAATAATCTCCACAATATTGGTCATATGAGAAGAAAAAGTACTCAGGCTCTGCTCAATACTCTGCTCATCTCCGATGTCAGCAAAAATATCATTGAAAATCCGGGTGGTACTGCCCTCTCTCACCGGAACAAAAATCCCGGATTGAATCATGAGATTCAGTAACCCCATGGTTTTTAGGCAAACCGTCTTCCCACCGGTATTCGGCCCGGTAATCACCATGGTATCAATTGATTGATCGAAAATAATATCCGAAGCCACTACCTGATCCATCGGAATAAGAGGATGCTTGGCGCGCAGTAATTGAATGCTGCCGCCCAAACTGATATCGACTTTGATCCCGTTAATATCCAGTCCGTATTTTCCTTTGGCAAAATGGAAATCGAGTTCTACCAGAATATCATAATTACAGATAATATCCTCCCGGTTGTCGGCCACCTTTTGGGTTAAATCTTTGAGGATTCTGATAATTTCCTGTTCCTCTTCGGCAATTAATATTTTAATGTCATTATTAAGTTCCACCACGGCCATGGGCTCGATGAACAAAGTAGCGCCACTGGCCGATTTATCCAGAACAATGCCCGGCACCTGGCTCCGATATTCCTGTTTCACCGGGATAACATAGCGGTTGTTCCGAATGGTCACAATTTTCTCCTGAAGATATTTTTCAAAGGCCGTGGAGCTGATCATATGACTCAGCTTTTCACTGATGCGATTATTTTTAAATTGCATTTCACGACGAATCCGCGCAAGCTCTCTTGACGCATTGTCGGCAATTTCTTCCGGTCCTAAAATTTTACGGCTGATTTCCTTTTCCAGCTCTTCGCAAATTTTCAGGACACCGAAAAGCTCTGTGAGTAAAACCAGCTCGCTTTTTTGAGTGTCTGCTTTAAAATAGTTTTCCATATCCCTGGCGATCCGCAGCAAGGTTGCAATAGAAATGAGTTCCGTCATGGAAAGCATCGATCCAATGGCAGCACGCTTGACATAATCACTGGTATTGACAACATCCGCTAAGGGCGGACGGCCATTTCTTAAAATCATTCCCAGGCTTTCATCTGTAAACTCAAGGGCGCGATTAACGCCGCTCAGGGTTTCAGCCGGAACAAGCTCCCCTGCCATGACCTTCCCTCCCTGGGTGACACAGCGCTCTCGCAAACTTTTTAAAATTTTATGATATTCCAAGACCTTCAGACTTCGTTGATCCATTGATTATTTCACTCCTCGTTTAAAACTTCCCCGGGTGGTGCCTTCGGTACCAAGCCCTTCAGGAAGACCCCAATTCTTTTTATAAATTTCCTGACTGTAATAATTAACAATTGTTTTTAACGTCTCCGGGCTTTCGTTGCGATGATAAATCCGCCAGGTTTCAATACCATTCAAATCCAAAATCTCTTCCCGTAAAAAGAGGGTGTCCCCATTATAAATATGAATGGTTCCCTGGGCGTCTCTTCGAACCGGAAACGATTGTCGGCGTTCATCCACTAAATTTCCAGACATTTTCTTTTGGCAAACCCCGGTAGCACCCTTTTTTTTCTCGGGGCAATCCTGACAATTAAAAATACACTTTTTACTCAGCATGAGCTCCTGGGCTCCGTAAACCGGTAACACGGTTGCAAGTCCGGCGTTTTCTGAAATGACCTTGAGTTCTTCACCATCAAGTTCCGGTGACAAAACGCCAGTAGTCATTCCCCAATTTTTCAAAGCATTGGTGGACAAAGTATTTAAAATATTAAACGACTGATCGGCCTCTAAATAAATTTCCTGGTATTGAAAAATATTCAGGGCTTCATAATTCCCAATGAGAAGACCGTCGATGACGTCTGAACTAAAAATCCCATCATCCGAAAAAGAACGCATTCTTCGTGATAAACCTATATCCATTATTTTTGGCGTGGCCAATAAAACCTTGAATCCCAGAGACTTTGTAAAAGCAGCTCTTTCCAGTGGATTGTCCATGGACAGTGGCAGTACGATCTCATCAATGCCCTGATCTTTAAGTTCCAAAAGAAATGCTTCCGATGGTATTTCCGTAAATTCAACAGAAAGTCGTTTTTTCTCTGTTTTATTTAAAGGCTTTGCCCTAAGTCCTTTTAGTTCTTTTTCCAAAGGAACCAGGGTCAATGGCGCAATTTCTTTTTTTGTATGGTCTGCCAACTTTTGTTCAAGGGCTTTCATCACTTCTTTTCTTAGTGAATTTATTTGCCCCCGGGTTAAAAACAGATTCGGATCCAGATCAATATCAATTTCTCCCAGAACAAAGTCAGTTCCGCCCAATCGTGAAAGCTGCTCCACAACCATAGCCGCTTCCAAGGAGTTTTTAAGAGGCGCTTCCGGTATGAATTCAGACTGATAAAATGCTTCAAAACCCTTTGATATAGCTGTAATCTCCGCAGATTTCCCGGATTTAATAACAACCTTAAAATCAACGCTCATATCAGGCAATGCAACTGACTTTGAACCTTCAGTTTGCAGACGATCCATTAAAACCTTGTCTAAATTTTTGTAAACCAGGGTTCCCAATTTAGCCCCAAACCGACAGGGAATGGCAATGGCGTCCCCGCCCCGGCCTTTATCCAGACGTTTTCCTTCCAGGGTGAAAATGCCATCTACTTTGGTTCCGATATTTCCATCTTCACCAAAAGATAAACCGTCTCCTAATGAAAGGCTTGCCCCTTTATCCAGGACAATGGGTAAATGCTGATACTCCGGATGTTTTCCAGTGTATCCGGATTCAGGCATAACAGAAACCTTCCCAATCAGAGTGCCTCTGTTTTTTCCAACCTGGGCATTTAAGATATCAGGCTCATTAAACAGGTGTCCCCGGGTGAAATCCCGGTTAAACACCTGCATGACATCCTGTTTATCCATGGTTTCTTTAATTTTTTCCCCACAAGCCCAGTCGGTTTTATCCCGGTATGCCCGGGTAATCCCATAAACATACTCCGGTGTTTTCATCCGACCTTCAATTTTCAAAGAATCCACGCCTGATGCTACAATCGCCTCAATATCATCCAATGTATTAAGATCCTTGGGACTTAACAGGTAACCGGATCCATAAAAATTGCCATCGCTATCCAGCAGTTCGTAGGTTTTACGACAGGGCTGGGCACACAGTCCCCGGTTTCCGCTTCGGCCACCGATCATACTGCTTAGCAGGCATTGGCCGGAATAGGCGTAGCACAAAGCCCCATGACAAAATATTTTAAGTTCGACTTTGGCTTGTTTTTTTATTTCAGCCACTTCCGTCAGGGGCATTTCCCGTGGCAGGACAACCCGTGAAAATCCCATATTTTCAAAAAACAATACCCCTTCCAGGCCATAAATCGATGCCTGGGTACTGGTTTGAAGTTTAAATTCCGGGAAATATTTTTGGATGAGATAAATAACCCCAATGTCCTGGACAATAAGCCCATCCACATTCAGGTTTTTTAAAAAATTCAGGGACTCTATCAGTAGCGATAATTCACTGTTTTTTATTAAAATGTTCAGGGTAATATACACCTTCACATGATGGCTGTGGCAAAGTTCTACCGCGGTGGTTATTTCTTCCTCTGTCATATTGACGGCATTATGACGGGCATTAAAGGCTTTCCCTCCAAAATAAACCGCATCTGCGCCTCCGTTTATGGCAGCAATAACTGACTCCATGGTTCCGGCAGGTGCAAGTATTTCTGGTTTTATATTCATTTTAACCTCTTATTCTAGTTTTCTATATTTTAATCAGTCCTTAGACTGGTTGTAACAACGCCAATTAATAATTATAACATATCTCTAACCAATTAAGAATAGATTTTGTCAACAGTATGCAGCGCTAATGATTAGCAATCTATTTTCTATATTCCCCAGGCTTTTTTAAGAATACTGATTCCCTCATCTATTTCTTCATAAGCCAGGGATCCATAGCCAAGCAATACCATGCTTTCATATTTTTCAGGCACACCATTAATGAAATAGGTCGATATGGGATATACCTTAACCCCTAATTTGAGGGCACGCTCACACATATCCTCTTCAGTCATCCCAGTTTTTAATTGGACCAAAAGGTGATGTCCGGCATTTTCCCCAGTGACTGCTATCTTTTCCTTTAATTGGTTTAAAGTGTCCATTAAAAACATTCTTTTTTCTTTATAAACTTTGCGCATTTTATTAACATGCTTTTCAAAATGTCCACTGGCTATAAATTCGGCAATCATCTTTTGTTCAAGACTGGATACCGGTGAGCTGATCTCATCACAGATTTCCAAATAAATTTTAAGTAAGGGTTCCGGCAAAACCATATAGCTGATCCTGATGGAAGGTGCAATGGATTTTGAAAAAGTACCGATATAAATAACCCTGCCATTTTTGTCAATACTTTGCAAGGACGGCAAGGGTTTTTCATTATATCGGAATTCACTGTCGTAGTCATCCTCGATAATATACGTTGCCTCATCTTTATTTGAGAAATTAAGAAGCTTGATGCGCCGATCAATGGGCATGCTTATTCCCAAAGGAAATTGATGCGAAGGCGTTACATAAATGGCAATGTTTGAAAGATTTTTTAATGGCTCAATGCGAATCCCCTTTTTATCAATATCAATGGGAATGACTTTATTGCCCATATTCTCAACGATTTTATAAGCCTTTAAATAAACCGGATTTTCAAAAACGAATCCCTTATCCCGGCCCCAAATCAAACCCAGTATCTGAAGCAGATTATCGGTTCCGGCACCAATGATGATTTGATCCTCAAAACACGTCACACCTCTTGACCGATATAAAAGTTTTACCAGTGATTTTCTTAAATCAAGGTCCCCTTGAATGGGTGGTTTTTTTAAAAGATTTAAATCATACTCATTGAAAGTGGACTTGAAGATTTTTCGAAATGTATCATAGGGAAAGAGATTCCGCTCAATGGCATTGGGAGAAAAGTCAATCTTAATCTTTTTATTTTCTTTAATCTTTAGCGGTTTTACATCTGCAGCAATCGGTTCGTCACCATGGAGATAAGCATCTATCTGGCAAACAAAGAAGCCTTTCTTGGGAATCGCCTTCACATAGCCCTCTGCCACCAGTTGGCCATAAGCCGAATCAATCGTATTAACACTCACTGCCAAATGGGCTGCAAGACCACGTTTCGATGGCAGTTTTTCATTAAACTTAAGATTTCCCAATCGTATTTCATTTTTTATAAATTCATATATCTCTTC
Source organism: Acetobacterium sp. (assembly GCF_036508315.1). Taxonomy (GTDB): domain Bacteria; phylum Bacillota; class Clostridia; order Eubacteriales; family Eubacteriaceae; genus Acetobacterium. The sequence goes on from NZ_DATCHP010000060.1 coordinate 19,597, forward strand.
ATAAAGGGATTGCCCCTGATTTTTAAAATGGATGGTTATCATCTGCTCTCCTGCCTGAACCTGAAGCCCCTTAAAAAACTAAGGCTTTTAATAGATCCAGTTTTATAATATAATAAACATACTAGAAAATCAAGGAGACCTTAGATGAAAAGACAAAAACGAGTGGTTGCCATTCATGATATTTCCTGTGTCGGTCGGTGTTCACTGACGGTTGCACTACCCATTATTTCAGCAGCTGGTTTCAATACCAGTGTTTTACCAACCGCAGTTTTATCAACCCATACCGGTGGTTTTGAAAACTTTACCTATCGTGATTTAACCGATGATATCCGCCCGATTTCACAACATTGGCAATCACTCAACCATAGCTTTGATGCCATATACAGTGGATTTTTAGGCTCATTTGAACAAATTGATCTGGTTGCGGAACTCTTTGATACCTTTAGAACCGATGATAACCTCATTATGGTAGACCCGGTGATGGCTGACAATGGCGAGCTTTATTCCGTCTTTTCTCCGGAAATGGCAAAAGGAATGGCAAAGCTCTGCGCTAAAGCCGATATCATTGTTCCCAATCTGACTGAAGCGGCTTTCCTTTTAGATGCACCCTATATTTCCCGGGGATATGACCAGAAATATATTGAAACGACCTTAAAAAAGCTCTCTCAATTAGGCGCCCCAAAAGTTGTTCTTACCGGGGTATCCTTTGAAAAAAGCAAACTTGGAGCTGCCACCTATGATGCTGAAACAGGTGATATTCATTTTTTATTCAATGATTGTATTGAGGGATTATTTCATGGCACCGGTGATATTTTCGGAAGCACTTTATTATCCGCATTATTACGTGATTTTTCCCTGGCGGATTCCACTCAGATTGCAGTGGATTATGCCCATGAATGCATAGTCAAAACTGTAGAACTTGACCAAGAAAAAAGATACGGCGTCTGCTTCGAAAGAGCCATCCCCTACCTTATAAAACGTTTAGGCCTGTAAATATAATCGAGCAGCTAGAAATCCGATAATTAGTCCGGATTTCTTTGCTATCACAGAACTTATCCCGACTTTCAGATACAAAATAACCAATGCTTACGAACAATGACGTAAAAATAGAACCCATCCATTCGGCTAGTTTTTTATATCCGATACACGATCTCCAGAAATTTCCGGCCTTGCCTTAGAAATTTTTTTCGTAATTTGACCGGGAATGCTCATCCAATTCGTATAATAGGCCATATAGAATAAAACAGTCGTTAACAGTACACCACAGAACACATCGATGACGGAATGCTGATTTAAAAATACAGTTGAAACACAAATTAAAAGCATCAGTGCAATCCCTCCAAATTGGAACTTCGGATAGGCTCTCAATTTTTTCGATTTCCATACTGAAAACGCAATTGAAACAGAACTGGCTACATGAATCGATGGGCATACATTCGTCGGTGTATCAAAGGTATAGAGCCATTTCGTAATCTGACAGAAGATATTATTCGCTGCTACTCCCCCCCCCTGAGATTAAGTCCGTTGGGAATGATTGCATAGGTGATCAGACAGAAAGTCATTCCTCCAAACATCATCAGACACAGATTTAGAAATGTCTCTTTTTCATAAATCATAAAGCCGATTAATGAAATCCCGATACACACAAACCACAGAAAATATGGAATGACAAAATACTCATTGAACGGTATGTAATCATCCAGAAAACTATGTATTATATATTGCGGTCTCTTCAAATACTCCAGTGTAAAAAAAGCCACCAGATAAAAAACAAAATACAGCAGGGCATAGGCATGTTTATTGGCAGATAGCCATTCACTCGTTTTTTTCATATAAACTCCGATATCTACAGTTATTCCTAAATTATATCATAAATGTTTAAAGTGCATAATCAAAAAATTCAGTTTCTCACACTATCCATTTCAATTTCATTGTGAATTAATGGAAGTTGAAGTAATATTTGTTTAGAGGCTAAGCTGTCGGGTATTATATTTCTATATGTTGGCTAACCAGAAATTATCCTCGATCCCTTTACTATGGATAGGAAACCAACTTTTCGACTATTATATCGATTGATCTGATCTTTTTAAGAACCTGTCACTGAAAATAAAACTGGCGGTATTGCCCTTTGAAATAACGGTGTTCGCTCACCAGGGAGAAGGTCGCTTACTAAAGGTAACGGAAGGAGACTAATATGGATGATGATAGTGTTGCAACCGTTGAAAATCAGCTTTTCAAGTCTCAAATAGCGGCTCTGGAACAACTGCTCGATGTGTACGAGAATAGCGTACTGGAAAAGACGGACGAGCTTTACTCGGAGATTACCAAGCGCAAGCAAATTGAAGAAGATCTCCGGCAGTCCGAAGAAAGATATCGAACCATCATGGACGAGATGGAGGAATGGTATTTTGAAACAGATCTGGCGAGCAACATCACTTTTTTTAACGATATTTTTGCCCGGGGTTTGGGATATTCTCAAAAAGAGCTAATTGGCCTGAATTTTCAAAACTTCGTAAAGAAGGAAGATTTGAATTCAGTCTCCAGACTATTCCATCACATCCTTAAAACAGGTGAATCAACTAAGAATTTTCTCTGTGAATATATCCAAACAGGCGGCATAGCAGCCTCTGTCGAGTTTTCCATTTTCCCCAAATGGGACAAGGAAGGCAAGATAGTCGGTTTTCGCGGCGTTGGACATGACATCACTGAACGGAAACACGCCGAAGAACAGATTCAGTACCTCGCCACGCACGATAGCCTGACGGGACTGCCCAACCGTTTGATGTTCAGCCAACTGCTGAACCACTCAATCCAGTCTGCGCGACAGCATAAACGACAGTTAGCCGTTTTCTTCATCGATCTTGATCGTTTCAAGATTATCAATGATACCAAAGGCCATGAGGCTGGAGATCAACTGTTGCAAGAAATTGCCCAGCGATTCAAACAAACGCTGAGTGCAGCAGATATTGTCGCTCGACAGGGCGGAGATGAATTCATCATATTGATAGATGACGTACGTAAGTTGCGTCAAGTTGAGATTGTTGCCCACAAGATACTTATCAACACCATAAAACCGGTGATTCTTCTGGGTGAAGAATGCCACATAACAGCCAGTATCGGTATCAGTATATACCCTAAAGATGGAGAGGACGAACAATCACTGATGAAAAATGCGGATATCGTACTGTATTTTGCCAAAGAAGAAGGCCGAAATAACTACCAGTTCTACTCAAATGATATTCAGTCACAATCAACTGAACGTTTGTCTATTGAGACAAATTTGCGTCATGTGCTGGAGCGCAATGAGTTCTCTTTGCATTATCAGGCTAAAGTTGATTTCAAAACGAACGTGATTACTGGTGTTGAGGCGTTGCTGCGCTGGCAGAATACATATCTTGGTTCCGTAACCCCAACACAATTCATTCCCGTGGCTGAAGAAACAGGGTTGATCATACCCATTGGCAAGTGGGTGCTGAAGACGGCATGTGATCAAAATGATGCATGGCAAAAGATGGGTCTTCCAACTGTCTGCATTTCAATTAATTTGTCGCTAAAACAACTCACAGACGCTAACCTGATAGAAGATATCAGGTTAGTACTGAAAGATACCGGTATGACACCAAGCCTGCTGGAACTCGAAATTAACGAAAGTATGGTGTTGTATAATACTGTGCAAATGATTTCTGTATTAACTAAAATCAAAAGCATGGGTGTGCGGCTTTCCATGGACAATTTCGGCGCCAATTACTCTTCACTTACCCAGATCAAAAACTTTCCCATTGATACGCTCAAAATTGACCGATCTTTCATCCGCAACATTCCAAAAGAAGTTGAAGACAAGACAATCACCAAAGCTATCATTGACATAGGCAAAACTTTAAGTTTAAATGTTGTAGCCGAAGGTGTAGAAACGTTAGAACAAATGAACTTCTTAAAGGAACACTCCTGTGATGAGATGCAGGGTTTCTACTTCAGTAAACCCATTGTGCCGGAACAGTTTGCCGCTCTGCTCCGGGAACATGTTCCCACTCCACAAAAGTGACTCTGAGTAACCCCACCATTAAACAATTCAACCTAACCGGTTCGTCAGAATATTTCTCTCATATATTCTAAGGGATGTTGGCACGGATTATCGGATTAATCGTATTTATCTCCCCCGGATCTCATGGCGTTTTTTGGTGTGTCGCCTGAAAGCCTGGCCGTACCGGATCTCCCCTCAGCTCATTTTCCTCTGGAAAAAAATTGCCATGGAAGCTGAAACCCGATATAATATGATTAGAAATAACCTGGAAGCTTTTGATAAGGTTGCACGTTCCCAGTTATGCTATCACTTCTTTTTCTTGTCTGCAACTGGTGGCTTCCGGGGCCTATTATTTTTGGTTTGTCTTGTGAGGAGGACTTTTTTTTGGAAAACATACTGAATGCTAATCGGGTTATTCAAACAGCAACAACCATCCAACAGATCATTTTCGTGCTTTTATCACTGCTTTTTGCTGGAGTTGCTTTAAAACGCCAATCCCTGAGTCCAACCGCAGCTGTTGGGGCTTTCTTTTTAGCGGTGGCACTCTATTACACCGGCGGTCCGCTTTTTTTACTCTTGCTCATGGTTTTCTTTGTGAGCTCAACCCTGTTGTCCCATTTTAAGGCAAGCATTAAAGATCCCATTGAGGCTGAGCTTCACGCCAAGGCCGGTCCCCGGGATATCTTTCAAGTTGCCGCAAATGGCGGGGCTGCCCTGATTATGGGCATCCTCTTTGTGCTTTTTCAAAATGAGGCCTATGTAGTGGCTGTAGCAACCGCATTCGCTGCCTGCAATGCCGACACCTGGGCATCAGAAATCGGTATCCTCAGCAAACGATCTCCGGTGTCACTGCTGAGCTTTCGTCCCGTAAAGCGAGGGATATCCGGAGGGGTGAGCCCTCTGGGTTTGGTGGCTTCATTTGGAGGAGCCGTGGTTATAGCCCTGACCTTTGGATTTTATGAGTTAGTATCAGGAAATGCGAACGAATTTTTGCTGTTTCAGATTGGTTTGATTACATTTGGCGGTTTTATGGGATCGATCCTGGATAGCTTATTGGGTGGAACCATTCAGGCCAAGTACATCAGTCTGAAGACCGGTGAACTAACCGAAAAGCCAACCTATGAAAACAAACCCAATCCACTGCACAGCGGCTGGCGCTTTGTGAATAACGACTTCGTGAATTTTGCCAGCTCGCTTCTTGTATCCATACTGGTTTTATTCTTTTATTGTATTTTAATTCAATTTATTTTAATTTAAAATCTATATTTTTCTTTACATTACAGGCGTCTCTGGTTAAAATTAAATTATCAATATATCCCAATGCGAAAGTAGAGGAAATGTGTATGAGCGAAAAAAAAGTAATTATTGAACCCAGAATATTGGAAATCGATCCATGGTTAAGTCCTTACAAGCACGATTTGGAGTTAAGAATAAAACGCTATAAAGATATAAAAAAAGCGATTCTTGGTGACGGCAACTGTTTGAAGGATTTTGCCAACGGGCATCATTATTTTGGCTTTCATTGTACAAATAAAGGCTGGTATTACCGTGAATGGGCTCCAGCAGCTGATGCACTATTTTTGATTGGTGATTTCAATAACTGGGATCGGACATCCCATGAACTGGTCAAAAAAGAAAACGGTGTATGGGAAATATTCATTCCCGGGAAAGGATCATTGAAACATGAATCCCGGGTGAAGGTCTTTGTCGTATCCAATGGTCAAGGCCGGGATCGGATCCCTTTGTACGTCAACAGAGCGGTACAAGATCCGGAGACCTTGGATTTCAGTGGTCAAATCTGGAAACCTTATCGAAATTACAAGTGGCAGGACGCCGATTTTCAAAGCGATAGCACAAGAGCTCCGATTATATACGAGGCACATATTGGCATGGCTCAGGAAAAAGAGGCAGTCGGAACCTACAGGGAATTCGAGGAAAATATTCTTCCAAGAATCAAAGAGCTGGGATACAATACCATTCAATTAATGGCCTTGATGGAGCACCCCTACTACGGCTCATTTGGTTACCATGTTTCCAACTATTTTGCAGCTTCATCCCGTTTCGGGTCGCCGGATGAGCTGAAGTCCCTGATCGACAAAGCACACCTCATGGGAATCAGAGTGCTCATGGATATTGTCCAGTCCCATGCTGTCAAAAATTTAAGCGAAGGGATTAATGAATTCGACGGCACCGAATACCAGTTCTTTCATACCGGAAGCAAGGGCTATCACAAAGCCTGGGATTCGAAACTGTTTAATTATGAAAAACAGGAAGTCATTCATTTTCTGCTGTCGAACGTCAAATATTGGATGGAAGAGTATCATTTGGATGGTTTCCGGTTTGATGGCGTCACCTCCATGATCTACCACGATCATGGATTGGGAACCGACTTCGATAACTATGGAAAGTATTTCAGCATGAATACCGATATCGAAGCCATCACCTATCTGCAATTTGCCAATGAGCTGATCAAAGAAATCAATCCTGACGCCATGAGCATCGCCGAAGACATGAGCGGGATGCCAGGAATGTGCCTGCCAATTGAGGATGGCGGCATTGGTTTCGACTATCGTCTGTCCATGGGAATGCCGGACTTCTGGTTTAAGCAAATTGAAGTGAAGGATGACGATTGGAACATGAATACACTTTGGCATGAATTGAATACAGGACGTCCTAAAGAAAAACGCATCGCTTATGTGGAATCACATGACCAGGCGTTAGTTGGGGATAAGACCCTGATCTTCACTATGGCGGATAAGGAAATGTATTGGCACATGGGTAAGAAAAGCCAAAATCTTATCATTGACCGTGCCATAGCCCTGCATAAGATGATCCGTTTCGTTACTATCTCTTCCAGTAATGAGGGCTACCTGAACTTCATGGGCAATGAATTTGGACATCCGGAGTGGGTTGATTTTCCCAGAAAGGAAAAT
>NZ_DATCHP010000061.1:0-22645 GCF_036508315.1 Acetobacterium sp.
ATGTTCTTCCTCCTTTTAAAAGTATTTTGGCTAAATCGTAAAATGAGTCAGCCAATATTTAAAATTAAATTGATATAGAATATCAACTAATTTTTCATGGAATTCCGCCTGGTTTTTATAAGGCCCACCGAATAATGCATAACATTCGATTTCCATATCTTCCAGACTTCTTTTTCCTGCACAGCGTAAAAGCAGTTAATACTCCGAAGGTGAAAGAGCCATGCCATCCAGTTTGGGGAACCCTTCGGCAAATGTCATGGTTCGCCATAATTCAAAGGTTCGTTGAGGATAATCTCTGAAAAAATCCAGTGATTCATCAAAGGCTTGTCCTTCATTTAAGGGTAAAGGTATCGTCCATGATAATAATATAGTTTAAATCCGGATTGTTTTTTAAATTTAGTTTGATTTCCGAAAGCACCAAAGGGATGCTTCTCAATCGACCCTTATGCTTTCCCGGACTGGGGCCGCAGTAGGCACATTGATAGGGACAGCCTCTGCCGGTAAAAATCAGCTTGCCATAGACATGATTTTTATGAAGAGAAGCGTGGTAGGCCGGCAATCAGCTGGGTATTATCAAAATCACAGGAAAAACCTACTGCCTCTGGCTTATTCTTTTCGATCTCTTCCAGTAGTTTTTCCGGTTTCCCGTGAAAAACAAGCGGTTCGAATCCGTCTCTTTCAAGAACCCCTGCCAGATAAAACAACCCAACATAATCATGGGCAGTTGTTTCATATTATTTTGATACATTACAAAGGAGTATCTTTATTTTCTTACCCTTTTCTAGAACGGAACAACAAGAAGCCAGTATTTTTTATCAAAATTTTTAAAGTCTCAATGACTCGTTCCATTAATTCATCGTGACTTTCCCCAAATGGTTTTCCAAATCGATCGTAGAGTATATCGGTAATGGCTTTTATGGTGCTTTTGCCGGTACAGTATTTCATAACCTCATATTCAAAGGGTGATAAGGCCTCATGACTTAACTCCCCGTCGTTGAGCATAATCTTCACCTCATCCACAAAGCTTTGGAGGTATTCCTGATAGGCTCCCATGATTTCCCGGCGGTCCATTGTTTCACTATCCATGATGAGATAATCGGAAATGGAGCCAAGGCCCTGTTCATCGTAGATGGTTAACCCATATTTTTCAGGATGAAGACAAATATCTGTCATGGGATAGGGCATTACAATGCTCGGGGCGATTTCCATCATCCCCGGGGCAAGCCGCAGCAGCTTGGCACCAAAGGCCTTGTTCTTCTCAATATGTTCCCGGTTTTCAAAGGGTCCCCCACAACCAGCAGGGCTCCAAAAAACTGCTGAACCCCGGCATCGTAGGCCGCTTTAACCACGGTTTCCACCATTTCCGGGGAAATATTCTTCAGGTATATCTTCAGCATATCCTTATCCACCGACTCAATGCCGATTTGAATCCGGTTCAGTCCGGCGTCCACCATGAGTTTCAATGCTTCAGGCTGTCTACTTAAAGATGCCACATCAGCCTCACAATAAAACTGAAAGGGTTTGATAGCCTGAAGGGCCTTGGCCTCCCGGCAGAAGTCATCCAACCACCTGGGATTGGTGACCAGAGTGTCATCACAGAAGTTAAAATAATTGAGTTGTGGGTATTTCAACAGAAAACATTTCATTTCGGCGATGACATTTCCCACACTCCGCTGACGCATGGGCCGTTTCAGTGCACTTTCATGACAGAAAACACAGTGGTAGGAACAGCCCCGGCTGCTCATGAGATAAAGAAAAGATATGTTAAGCTACTCTATCCTTTTCATCCTTTCATTCTATATTTTTGCTCAAATTTCATATTCAGCAACAATCCTAAACATCAATAATTATTTTATTACCGATCACACAATTTAAATTGCCAAACTTCCATCCCTAAAACAGCCAGCTCAAACAATACCTCCATTCATTAATCTGACGAAGGTATTATCTCATCAATTTTCAACACTTACCATGTACGGACTTTTCTTTGTCTGGCTTGATATTTCCTTTCACCCTGAAAATACCACTCTACACTATCTTTCCGGCGGTCATCCCCAACCTACTGCTTAACCACAACCTCTTTTTCATCATTGCTAAAATTCAATTTTGCCTTTTCAAAAATGGAAATCCCGATTTTGCTTTCAGTCAGACCACAGACAATTCCGATGAGCATCTGTCCTGGAACGGTTCCCAACAGATCCTTGGCTGACATTTCACCAATGGATATATTAAAAAGCCCAATTTTTATAAATAAATACAGTATGATTGAACAGATTCCAATATAAATTAAACGCATTAATGGGTTCATGCGATCATCTTCAATCACGCTCAGCTCTTTAAATGTCATAATGTGTTTTCTCGCACCAAAAGACACCCATGTCCCTAACATTGCACCAATCCATACAATGGCACCTGCTGTAAAAACAGGATCAGCTGTCGGGAATTGATTATTTACAAATAAATAGATTCCAAAGGCTGCAATGCTAATAATGATGGCTATTTTCCCCAGATTTATCATATAGTTGTTTTTGATGCGTTGACCTTCTACCATCAGAATCTCTTCCTCAAGTTTTTTAAGGGCTGATAAAGCTAGCTTTGGCTGGGCTGTTTCACCTTCCAACCCGGCTTTAGCAAGAGAAACAAGCTTTGAATGGTATTTCCTTTTTTTCTTGATATCTGTGTCGCTTAAAGATTTTATAACCGTATTGGCAGTTTCAATCTCCTCAAACAATAGTTTCTGGTCTTCCGGCACATCCTCCTTTGCATTTTTATGAAGTTGACAGTTTACGTAAAAATCGCCATCTCGATCGTAATCTGTTATGGTAAAGCACCCCTTCGGACACACCCCGGCATCAGGTTTGTCTGATGGTGCATCAAGTAATTTTATAGGCGACACCAGCAATAAATTCATCTCATCTGGAATCGCTTCATCCTTATTATTCAGGGATTCTGAGTCGTCATCAATCAATCTCCGAAGGTCTTCTCTGTCAATCACGTCACTTCTTTTTTCCAAATCATCAATTATTTTCTTAATTTCCGAATCGAACATTTTTTCTCCTCCTGTTCAAGTCAAACTTTAAACGGTTTCAATTCAGACAATTTGAATACCACAATATTATATTACCCAACAGACCAGGGATATAAACACATCTTAATGTTAATTTGAGTCTAGGAAAAAGGTGATGGTTATTGAAAAGAAATTACTAATTTTTCAAGAATAAAAAACATCTACCAACTTGATTGCTCAGAGAACAGCCATGTATTTCTAATCAAAAATGATATGATTTAAAAAATGGGGTGGTTTTTATGGAAGTGAAATCCAGTATCATCGAACTATGGTATTGATTTACAATTAAAACTGACCAATATTTTCAACGCCTTTGAAGTCAAATATTATCTCTTTAAAGGCATCAAGACGATAAAAGATTCTTCTTGCTTGTGATCGATAAACTGGATACTCATGTTCACACAAATTGTTTATTGGAATCTCGATGCGAATAAATCCACAACAGATTTCGTTTTTCGGAGATTTCACAGGCAGAGTCAGTTCGGAGAGAATGGCAATAGAAGATTTAGGGGAAAATTATTGGTCGTTGCCGTTTTAACCAGGAATCGATGGCGTGTTAAGACAAGCACTGTATTCATATCATTGCCACGATCAATCCAAGAAGCACAACACCCAATGGCAAAAAAAATAGCACTTTACTTCTTGAAAATCCTGATTCCTGTTATAGAGATAAATACCGTAGCCAACGATTACGCCAATCGTGCTGTGAATAATATCATCCCACTCGAACAATCCGGTTTTCGTAAAAAGCTAGAGGCACTCCACCGAAGCTGAAAGAGCAAATCCGGAAATTATAACGATATTACGCTTTATTACTTTATCTTGAACCATAGCGAAGGGCGCTAATATCCCAAACGGAATAAATATCAGACAGTTTATAAAGACTTCTAACGCTATCCCAAAATCATGGGTCGACCAAATGTATTGATACGACCAAAATGGAAGCCAGTTATTATCAAAATAATTTTTGACTGTCCTTGTCAAAAGCTTGTATAAAATTATTATATATATGTAAAACAAAAGAGCCGTTATGGACCACTTTTCTTTCCTGCTCCATTGTCCCTTATTCAAAATCACCACAGCTCCAAGAATTGCAATAACCAGCAGCGTTGTTAACAATGCCTTCCAGCTATGTGATGGGCCATATTGCAATAACGCATATCTCTTGAAGCAGTCTGTAGTAATAAGTGCCATAGTTGTCAACATTTTTGAATGTTATAACTACCATTACCCCTATAAACAGTTAGTCTCCCTGTGGGCTAACTGTATCCTTCTCTACCATTAAAATCGATGTTTTTTTTGGAGCCCTCGTTCGATGAATGGTGTTCATAGGAACGGTATAACCTTGATGCTCCGATAATTTTACAGAGCTATCTTCAAGATCAATAAAAAGCTGTCATTCAATGACAAAAAAGAACTCGTCTTCATTATCATGTTTATGCCAATGAAATTCGCCTTCAATTACTTCTAGACGAATTACCGAATCATTAACATTACTCAATGTGATATTATTCCACTCTTCTTTACACTCAGAAATGATTTTAGGCAAATCTATTAGCGTTAGCTGACCTTTTTCCCATTAATAACTCCCCCTACTTATTTGTGTCACAATTGCATTGATCAACATTCGTTCTAATATAACTTTGATTATACCATCGATGAAAGATATGAAGATATCTTATTTGAAATATTTTTCAATATATGTTTTCTTATTACGTTTTATTCTCCACATTCATTCCACTAAATTTGATGGCTTACATTAAAGTTCTAGAACGCAAAAAACCTGTTACTTTCGTAACAGGTTTCTATCAACGCCATATTTGATGCATATTTCTTGGTAACAGAGAAGGTGGGATTTGAACCTACCTGTCAGCTTTCATGGAAAATCTAATATCTTTTTTTCTTCTTTGTGAGTTTGCTTTTATGAATTGTATTTGGTATCATTAGAGTTGAAACAACATTACAAAAAGCTATTATAAAAAGCGGAGGAAAGAATGAACTTAACGTTTTATGTCACATCAATTTCGAATTTGAAATCGATAAACGCTAAATCATTATGGTTAGGCAATGGATAATCAAGAACAAAAACATCAACGACGTGTTCGATATAAAGGCACTCACCCTAAAGCTTATAAAGATAAGTATAAGGAACTGCAACCAGAGAAATATGCTGATACTGTGGATAAAGTTATTCAAAAGGGCAGTACTCCTGCTGGTATGCATCGTTCAATTTGCGTTAAAGAAATATTAGAATTCTTGCAAATTACTCCTGGGCAAACTGGATTAGATGCAACACTGGGTTATGGTGGTCATACTTTAGAGATGCTTAAATGTTTAAATTCAAAGGGGCACTTATATGCAACGGATGTAGATGCTATTGAGTTACCGCGCACCCGAGAGCGCTTAGAGAGCTTAGGTTATGGCTCCGAAATTTTAACAATCAAGCAAATGAACTTTTCCGATATAGATCAAATTGCTTTAGAATCGGGGCCATTGAATTTTGTATTGGCAGATTTGGGTGTCTCTTCAATGCAAATAGACAATCCTGAAAGAGGATTTTCATTTAAGAGTGAAGGGCCATTAGACTTACGGCTGAATCCCGAAAGAGGGATATCTGCCGCAGATCGTTTAAAAACTATTTCACTAGATGAATTAGAAGGTATGTTGATAGAAAACGCAGACGAGCCTAATGCTGAAGCAATCGCTGGCGCTATTATTTCCCAAAGAAAAAAAGGAATAGACATATCAACAACAACACAACTCCAGGAAATTATTAAAGATGCGCTTAAATTTATTCCAGGAAATAATGGGAAAGATGCAATTAAAAAATCCTGCCAACGATGCTTCCAAGCATTGCGAATTGATGTCAATGATGAATTTGAAGTGTTATATGAATTTCTAGAAAAGCTCCCTACTATCCTTGCAGAGGGTGGGCGCGTTGCTATACTTTCATTTCATTCAGGAGAAGATCGTCTCGTTAAAAAATCTTTTAAACGTTTTTTTCGTGAAGGCGTCTATAGTGAAATAGCTCCCGGTCCTATTCGGCCATCACCAGAAGAATGTAATACCAATGGTCGTGCTCGTTCTGCTAAATTGCGCTGGGCTATAAAAGCATGATTTCTAATTTTTAGCACTTTATTTGACTAAAAAGCAAGTAATCCAGGCTTTTTAATAATTCTAAATGACTTTATCAAAATAGCCTATTATAGTCAATCTTCTTGATTATAATAGGCTATTATTTATGATAAAAAATTAGATAAGTTGCTTATTATTGCAGATTCCCCATTCACCATATTCAATATATGATGATGGTTGTTCCAGTAGATTCCCACAAGAAATTGCCTTGTAGCTTATTTTAAAAACTACTGTTAGGTTGTTTTAAAAATTCAAGTTCCTCTGAAGTGGACTGACGGTTCAGTATTTCATTTCGATGTGGATATCGTCCAAACTTATCAATAATTGCTTTATGTTTTATTTCAAATTCTAAAGTTAATTCATCGCCTAATTCTTCAAAAAGAGGTAGCGACTGTTCATGAATAGAAGATGATTCAGAATGCATGAAAGGCATAAGAATAAATTGTTTCTGGTCTTTAGGCAACGCTGAAAATTCCGGCTTTTTTACAGCTTCTTGAGCTAACATCAAGGCCATACCATCTTGAGCAAAAGAGCTTGCATTATTACGGTTCAGATTTCTGGAAAATTGGTCTAAAACAATAATTTCTGCTAATGTCCCCTGGATGGTATCTCTCCAATTCACTAGAAGGCCTTGACTCCCAGCAAGCCAAACATCATAAAATTTTTCTTTTATTTGCTGATCAAACTTTTCATTTCTTTGAAACAAAAAAAGTTTATTATCTGGATCGAACCAAAAGTCTAACACGTTTTGCCATTGCATTTTTCTCATTATCGAACTTCCTTTTTTTTGTATTTTCCCCAAGAATAACCGATGATTTCTCGGTTGACATTTCTAATAAATCGTCTTAATATGGTGATGCTTGTATTATTATAGTTTCAGATTTTTGGGTGTGATCGAACGTTTTAGTTCTAAGTGCTAGAAAGCTGTTGCCCTAATAAGTTAAGGGGCAACCACGATTCATTACTGGTCTGGGAATGTCCCCGTAGCATGCCTTAATTCACTGGTGCGTCGTTGGAATATCCCCTTTTTTCCCAGTAACCTTTGTAATTTTCATCGTCGGACAGTTCAATCTCATTCACCCAACGGGCCCACTTATACCCTAATTTATCTTCTGCCACCACAATAAAGGGAAAACCCATTGACGCCGGCAATGGAATCCCATTGGATGAATAAGCCAATAACATGTCTTTGTTTTTAATGGTCGCCAATGGCATGGACGTGGTATAACCATCTACGCCGTGAAAAATAACCACATTTGCCTCGTCTTTTACCCCTGCATCAGCAAGAAGATCTGTGATTCGCACCCCTTCCCATAGAACCGTGGCGTCCCATCCTTCTACACAATGAAGGGTAATGAGGCGCTGGGCTTTTTCTTTTTCTAATACCTGATCATAGGTATAGCTTATCGGTTTCTGAACCAAACCGGTAATTTGCAGCTGATATGTGTTGATATCCACTTGTTGAATCCCTGATATGGAATTATCCCTTGGGCCTATCGCAGGGTCCAGCCGGACGCCCTGATATTCGCGGATCTCCATTTCCTGGTAGCGGTTAGCAGTCGCCTGTGACACAGCATCTTCCCGGCTGCCCCCATTGGTGTTACCTGAAAACAAGTTCATGGTACTAACAAAATAAATGGCTAAAACGACCGTAATGACCACCACCAATAATATAGTTCGCCGCATCATTTTATCTCCTTTCCTTTTGGTATTTTAAACATACCCATAATGATTAATACTAAAACAAAAACCAATTAATTTAAAGAAAAATTGTCTTTTGGATTCATTAAAGCTTCTTTTCATCTTCATAATAAAATTGAGCTAATTCAGGATCGTTTTGAACTTCATAATCAGTTTTCCCTAAAATACTCCATTCCTCATTACTACCATTTAAAACACCACATACATGACAAACCATTTAATATCTACCGACTGACCCATGATAAGGTTTTCAGTTTTAACTATTTTAGCTATAAGTATTGACCTCTTTACTGTTTTTAATATATAATTGTAGCATGCTACATAGTTTGAGGGGATAATTATGCGTCAAAGTGATGATATCGGTTTTTTGATAAAACTTATTAATGAATGTATTGAAAAAAAAGCCAATCACACCCTTAAAGAGTTTGATTTGACTTTATCTCAGGCCCGTATTCTTTTTTATCTGCATGATACAAAAGACCTAACAACCTCACAGAAAGATCTTGAAGACTTTTTTGAAGTAACCCATCCCACAATCATTGGTATCTTAAACCGATTAGAAAGAAAAGGATTTATTCGATGTGAACATAATTCAAAGGACAAACGGGTGAAGAATATTTTTCTCACCGATAAAGGCGGAAAGGTTTTTTGCTCAATGGATCATTTCAGGAAAACAACTGAACAAAATATGCTCCAAGACCTAACAAACGGTCAAATTAAAGAATTAAAATTATTATTAAAAATCGTCTATAAAAATATTCAAAAATTTTAAGGAGGGCTATTGATGACTCAATTACCTAACCAAACCAGCCAGGAAGTTGGAAGCAAACAGAAATATCTGGGACATAAAGGACTTGTCGTTTTTATGGCTCTCACGAATATGTTTATTCCGCTTTCTACAGACATGTATTTGCCGGCGCTACCTAGTATGAATTCATATTTTGGAAGCAGTTCCGCCATTACAAATTTTACTTTAAGCGCGTTTTTCTTATTTTATGCCATTGGTATATTATTTTGGGGGCCTCTCAGTGATAAGTATGGCCGTAAACCTATTCTTTTAGTGGGAAGCATCCTATATGCTGCAAGCAGTATCGCCTGTGCGATGTCAGTAAATATTTACTTCCTGATTGCAGCCAGAATCCTTCAGGGGATCGGTGCCGGTGGAATTACATCGGTTTCCATGGCCGTCATTAAGGACTCGTACTCCGGAAAAAAGAGGGAATCCATTTTAGCAATTTGTCAGTCCATCGCCGGACTTGCTCCCATGGTTGCTCCCATTGTCGGGGCCTTAATTCTAACCTTTTCCGATTGGAGAGGCTCCTTCTGGGCGCTTGCACTCATCAGTATCGTCAATCTGGGTTTCTCCATTTTTTTCCAGGAAACACTAAAAGATGAAGAACGGTATAGCGGAACATTGTTTGGGTCCCTGGGACGTCTGGTCGTTGTCAGCAAAAACAAGAGCTTTATTGTCCCTGCCCTCATATTTTCTTTAAGTATGCTTCCATTTATGGGTTATATTGCTGTTTCATCCTATGTTTATGTGGATTACTTTGGCCTCAGTGCTCAGGTTTACAGCTATTTCTTTGCTGCCAATGCATTGCTATCCATTGCGGGACCTTTTATCTATGTAAAATTCCTAAGCAATATGGATAAAAAATTATTTGCTTCAATGATTTTAGCCATCTCAACATTAAGCGGTATTTTAGTCATGACCCTGGGCACCTTAACGCCGATGTTATTCTGGATTTCTTTCCTCTTCATGTCATTATCGGGTGCCGTGATGCGTCCTTTCAGTACCAATCTGCTGCTTGAACAACAGCAAAGTGATACTGGATCAGCCGCTTCCGTTATCGGCACACTATTCACCGTATTGGGGAGTGTAGGAATGTTCCTGGCTTCCATTTCGTGGGGAAATATTGTCATCGGTCTGGGTGTGCTGATCACCATTTTCTCTCTAATATCCCTGCTTTCATGGAATGTGTTTATGAAATCAAAAATTCCCTGCGTGGGAGTAAAAGCTATCTCATAAACTTGACCCATTTTTTAATGTCCTCTATTGTTTTTTTAAGAATAAGAAAGACCATGTTTGACAGGCTGTCAAACATGGTCTTTCTTTCAATTATTTTCTTTCAATTATGCAGCCAGGAAAATTGATTCAAATTCCGGACCTTCCACTTTTTCCTTCGCGATTAAAACTTCAGCCAACCCGTTTAGTTTGCTGATATTTTCTCTAAGCAAAGTCAGGGTTGTCTGGTAAGCCTGATCAATAATCTGCTTGACTTCGTCGTCGATAATACTTGCGATGTCATTGCTGTACTTCTGAGGTTGCCCATAATCTCCGCCATCATTTTCGTTAGCAAAAATCATATTGGTTAATTGATCGCTCATGCCATACTGTGTCACCATACTTCTAGCGATCTGATTCACGCGTTGTAAATCGTTTGATGCCCCTGTACTGATTTCTTTTAAAACAATTTCTTCAGCAGCTCGACCACCCAAAGCAATAATGATTTCTTCAATCAGCTGAGATTTGGTATGATAGTTCTGGTCCTCAGATGGCCGGCTTGCCGTATAACCACCCGCCATTCCTGAAGGAATGATCGTGACCCGATCAACATTCCGGCATGATGAAGCAAGTTTAATGGCAATGGCATGGCCTGCCTCATGAAAAGCTGTTAGTTTTTTGTCCTTGTCACTCATCACATGGCTCTTTTTCTCAGGACCCATCATGACTTTGAATGCCGCCTCTTTAATAATCTCATTGTCAATTTCTTTCTTATGTCCTCTTGCCGTTAATAAAGCAGATTCATTAAGCAGGTTTTCCAGATCCGCACCGGTAAAGCCCGGTGTGATTCTTGCCACTTCACCCAATCTAACATCATCAGCAAATGGTTTCCCTTTTGCATGTACGTTTAGTATCTGTTCTCTTCCTCTAATATCCGGCAATCCAACCGTCACTCGTCGATCAAACCGTCCCGGTCTTAAAAGCGCCGGGTCAAGAACATCCGGTCTATTTGTCGCTGCCAGAATGATGACGCCTTCATTGATGCCAAAGCCATCCATTTCAACCAGTAATTGATTCAATGTCTGCTCTCTTTCCTCATTTCCACCGCCCATATTAGCACCACGTTGACGCCCTACTGCATCGATCTCATCAATAAACACGATACAAGGTGCATTTTTCTTTGCTTGTTCAAAAAGATCCCGGACCCGAGACGCACCAACGCCAACAAATATTTCGACAAAGTCTGAACCACTGATCGTGAAAAATGGTACGCTGGCCTCTCCGGAAACAGCTTTCGCTAAAAGCGTTTTTCCTGTACCCGGAGGTCCTACCAGGAGAACCCCTTTTGGTATTCTGGCCCCAAGATCAACAAAGCGTTCCGGGGCTTTGAGAAATTCAACAATTTCTTCCAACTCTTCCTTGACCTCGTCAGCTCCGGCAACATCGGCAAAGCTAACTGTTCTTTGCTCGTCAACCGATAATTTTGCCCGACTCTTGCCCATTGCCGTCGCACGATTTCCTCCTAAACCACCACCTTGCTTGCGTTGATTGACAACGAACCAAACTGCCAGTAGAATCATGAAACCGATGGCCACCACTATTTGAGACCACCATGGCATACTCAAAGGCTGAGTAATACTGTAGGATTTAATGAGTTGATTATCCGCAGCCTGGGTAAACCGGTCTGATGCTGACGTAATATCTGGAGGTACGGTTACATCATACTTTGTGACTTCACTGTTTTGATCCAGTGCCTTGTTAAGTTGAACTTCAGCTATGTCACTCTGCAATACAATGCTACTCACATTTCCCGCCTGGATTTCTGTTAACAGACTGGAATAATCCATATTTTGAGGCGTGTTTTTGATTGAACTAAATGCAATCGATCCAGCGATGACTATAAAAATAATTAGGAATATACCCTGCTGTTTTAAATATTTCACCACTGAACCTCCATAATACAAACTGCCAAGAACGTATCTTCAATAATCAAATTTATAAAATTTTCTTTATCGTTTTTTTGTGACTTTACTCTCATTTGACCAACTTTCCTGTTTTTTTATTTTTTAAATGAATACTCATTTAATTATTCTTTAAGAAATAGCGTGATTGTTTTTTTATGATCTTTTTTTTAAACAATCACGCTTTAATCATTTCCTATTCTTTTCTTATTCTTATACCAATAAGGTGTCTTGTATCATTCCAATCATTTCGTGAAGCAGCTCGGTTCTTTCCGCTTTTGTTTTGTTGCTGTTCACTGCAATTGCTTTTACAGGATTGAAAATCATTGCAAACAAATTTTCATTATGATAATTTTTGATTATCTCACGACGCTTAAGATCGGCAATCAGCAACTTTATATTGAAAATGCCTTCTATTTCTGAGCAGCCACTAACTAATGATGGTGAATTTGAGAACTGATCAACAAAACTGAAGATATCCTGATTTTCGTCAATATAATCATAATAGCTTCGAATCAATCCTTCGATGAGTTGCTTTTCATCCATTCCATAATGTACTCCGCTTAAAATACAATGACAGATTTCTTCCATATTCTCCCGATAAATATCCTGTAACATGATTTCTTTACTGTCAAAGTAAGTATAGACCGTTGCAGGAGAAACACCTGCCTCTTTGGCGATTTTTGAAATTGAAGTACCGTGAAACCCTTCCTGCAAAATAAGTTTGATGACGGCTTCTTTAATGCTTTTTTCTTTTTCATCGTCTTTTTTTCTCAATTTGCCACCTCTACACTACTTCAATAATAAATGATTGTTCAGTTATTGTCAATCTACTCCAGCAAAGCATCTTCAAAATTTAATTAAACTTGAAACGCATCCATTATTAGCTATTGTATTCGAAACAGACTTCCTTTTAATTCCTCTTTTAACGCTTCTGCCAGTTGAACGCATCACATTAAAAAACTTTGGTTGTCCACTGCGAACAATCCCATACTTGACTGACAAAGTCCTCATAAAATTCGGGTTCATGGCAGACCATCAAGATCGCTCCATTATATTCTGTCAAAGCCCGCTTAAGTTCTGCTTTGGCATCCGCATCCAGGTGATTGGTCGGCTCATCAAGGATCAGAATATTCGTTGATCGGTTGAGCAGTTTACACAAACGCACCTTCGCCTGCTCCCCTCCACTCAGCACCTTGACCATACTTTCAATATGCTTCCTCGTCAGTCCGCATTGCGCCAGTGCAGAACGCACCTCATTCTGCGTAAATCCCGGAAATTCTTTCCATACTTCATCAATGCAGCTGGTCCTGATATTCTGATCCATTTCCTGTTCAAAATAACCGATTGCCAGTTTTTCTCCCTGTTCAACGGTGCCATCAATGGGTGGAACTAATCCCAGAATGCTTTTCAGGAGGGTTGTTTTACCAATCCCATTCGTTCCTTTTAATACAATTTTCTGTTTTCGCTCCATGATTAAAGTCATGGGTTTGGACAGGGGTTCATCATAGCCGATAACAAAATCCTGGGTCTCAAAAACCCGGCGTCCTGTTGCACCGGCTTCTTTGAAATGAAATCGGGGTTTCGGCTTCTCTGATGCAAGCTCGAGGATGTCCATTTTATCCAGTTTTTTCTGCCGGGACATGGCCATATTCCGGGTCGCCACTCTGGCCTTGTTCCTGGCAACAAAGTCCTTTAAATCCGCAATTTCATTTTGCTGTCGATTGTAAGCCGACTGTTCCTGGGATTTTTTGGCTTCAAGCACTTCCTGAAATTTAGCATAGTCGCCAACATAGCGGGTCAGTTTCTGGTTATCCATATGATAAATGATATTAATCACCGAATTAACAAAAGGCAGATCATGGGAAATCAGAATGAACGCATTTTCATAGTCATTCAGATATCGCTTTAACCACTCAATATGCTGTTCGTCCAAATAGTTTGTGGGTTCATCCAACAGCAGAATATCCGGTTTTTCAAGCAGCAGTTTTCCAAGAAGGACTTTTGTTCGCTGGCCGCCGCTTAATTCAGTAATATCTTTATCCATACCTATTTCATTGAGACCCAGAGCCCTTCCGACCTCTTCCACTTTTGAATCGATGAGATAGAAATCGTGAAAATCCAGCAATTCCTGGAAGTCTCCCACTTCTTCTAAAGCCTTTTCCAGCTCTTCTGGACTTTCATCACCCATTTTTTCATAGAGAATACCAATCCGGCTCTCAATCTCCAGCAAAAATTCAAAGGCACTCGTCAGTACATCCCGGACTGTCATTCCCTTTTGTAAAATGGCATGCTGATCAAGGTAACCGACCCGGACATTCTTTGACCATTCCACCTTGCCCTCATCAGGCATCAGTTTTCCGGTGACAATGTTCATGAAAGTAGACTTCCCCTCTCCATTTGGACCGATTAATCCAATATGCTCTCCTTTTAACAATCGAAACGAGACTTGATTATAAATCGCCCGATCGCCAAAGCCGTGAGAAAGATTTTCGACATTTAAAATACTCATTCATTCACCATTTCTTATTTTTTTAACTAAAAACACTTCCAGATTGGTGTTACTGATCAGGAAGTGTTTTTCATATTATCCAATGACTTTTACTTTTTTATTATAGCATATTCTGCCGTGTTCTACCAGAGTATAAGCGGAATACCGGTTATAAGTGGATTTCAGTTTTCCAGCATTCTATCAGTCTTGCCAAAGAGTACCTCGCGTTTGCCGGACTTGTGGATGGCAGCTTGATGATCTTTTTATTTGTGCTCTTATAACAGTAATGATTATACAGTTCATAGGCTTTGCCTCCATTTGCATAAACGGTTTCGATACCGGTCTCGTTCAATACCTTAGCAATATCGTTTGGCACAACATTTTTAATCGAACTGTCACTTGAACCGTTGATGTCGCAGGAATAGATCACATCCCAGACAGCGATAGTGTTTCTCAAGAGCATTGCCTTTTCTTCCCCTATCGTTTCAGGGGTTGGAACATCAATAATCGCGCTGATGACCTTCCAGAATCGATTTTGGGGATGCTGGTAGTAAAAGCTTGCCTCTCTTGATTTTACTGAAGGGAATGACCCTAAGATCAGAATTCTCGATTTTTCATTGTAAACCGGTCCAAATGTATGTATCATGTGTATCGATTCTCTCCTTTTAATCACCGGAATGAGCCTTGATTATAAATCGTCATTAACTTTGGGCAATGACCTGATTGATAAAATCAATCATTCCGTCTTCAACCTCATCACGAATATCCCGATAATTGTGGATTTCATGGCGATACCCTGAATAAATTTTTGTTTTGACCTGATGTCCGGTTTCTGCCAGCCAACTTGAAACGGCATAGACACCTTCTCCATATAATCCTACCGGATCCTGGTCTCCGGCAATATTATAAACCGGAATGGATGCCGGTACTTTCTCTGCCCACTGTGTTCCGATAATGGTTTCAATCATCATGATAAAATCATAAGTTGAACGGATATTCGGTGGGCTTGTAAAATTGTTGAAGGGATCATTGGCATGATCGGCTACCACATCCGGATCACCGGATATCCAATCATTAGGCGTCAGGGGATTCTCTATGCGATCTGTCATCCATCCAAAAAGAACCCCTAAATAACTGGGATCGATTTCTTCGCCTCTTCCCTCATCAATGCACTTTTTCAGTTCTGTTGCCAACTCACGGGTATTGGGAAAAATCGAAGAGGTTCCGCATATCAGCAAACCGTCCATCCCATCACCGTGCGCTGCCGCATAAGATCTGGCAATCATGGAGCCCATACTATGTCCGTACATAAAATAAGGCAGCTCAGGAAATTCTTCCTGTACCATTTTTCGAAGAATATGTTCATCTTCTGCCATGGTCATATAACCCTTATCTCCCCAGTCACTCCAGTTCCCTGATTCAGCAGCGGTTTTTCCATGTCCCACATGATCATCTGCGACGACCACAAATCCTGCCTCATTCAGCTTAAGAATCATATGCAGATATCGTCGTGAATGTTCGCCAAAACCATGCACAATCTGAACAATTCCCCGGGGTTTGCGAATCGGCTTATAAATCCACGCCTGGATCGTGTCCGTTCCATTAAACGATTTGAAACTCTTTTCTTCAAATGCCATCATAACCTCCTGTAAATTTATTATCAACTTGATATTTTTACTTATATTTATAAAAGATCCTGTTCTATGAATAAGCTTGAAACAGCTTCATCATAATCGTATAATTTTTTTGATTTCTTAATTTTTTTTGCATATTTTGCATTATCAGAAAACACCGGAATCATATAAAACCACAATTCTTTCATTTTAAACAAGACATTCGTATCGCCAAAGAGTATTCTCTTATAATCTCCATAAATTTTATCATGAAAGTCTTTTAGTATTTTTTTTTCAAGTTTAATATTATTTGTAATATCGCTGATCAGTCCAGGATGGGCTAATAATCCCCTACCAAACATTAAGGTATCGACACTGGGGAAATCATCCGAAAACGCCTTGTAATCTTTGATTGTAAAAATGTCTCCATTATAGCAAACAGGATTTTTACTTAAAATCAAGGCTTCCTTAAAGATTTTCATATTAGGCTTATTTTTATAAAAATCTTTTTGAATCCTTGGATGAATAATAAGCTCTTCTATCGGGTACTTGTTAAATATTGCGATTAGACCATAAAATTCTTCAGGTTGGTCTTTTCCTATTCTGGTTTTTAGTGAGATTTTTGTTATCGATTGAGAAAAAATTTCGTCTAAAAATGCATCAAGTTCTTCTCTTTTTGAAAGAAATCCTGATCCCCTATTTTTTGAAACAACCGTTCCAGAAGGACATCCCAAATTTAAATTGATCTCATTATATCCCAGCTGCTTTATTTTCTTTGAAGTATTAATAAAATCTTTTGCATTATTGGTTAGTAATTGTGGAATCAAAACCAGTCCCTGGTTGTTTTCAGGTAAAACATCATTTAATTCCCGTGTTTTAAAACTTTTACTTTGATTTGCAACGATAAATGGTGAAAAGTATTTATCTATATTATTGAAAAAAGCATTATGGGCATTTCTATAAATGTACCCAGTCACACCTTCCATAGGCGCGAAATAAAAATTCATAAATCCAATGGCTCCTTTATTGAAGTAGTTCCCTTTTTATCAATGAGATACATTCCACTTGCGATTTGAAATAACATTTATACTATAGGGTGATACTTTGTTCAGTTTATTATACCATGTTAATTTAGATTTGAATATTATTGATGTTGTTGATTTTAATAACCCCATCAAAAAACCTGCTACTTTTGTAACAGGTTTCTATCTTACATCAATTTTGATGTGTAGTTCTTCTCTAGCCCGGTATGGATTGAGATTGGAAGCAGCAACATCAATGGTGCCGCCGTTTATGATGAGATTACCTGGTGCCATGTCTTCAGCATTATATCCTGTCATAATTCCCGATGGTTGAGCTATCACCGTCATACCCGGTTGAAGCGATATCATAGGTAGATTCTAACAATTCCCCACATAAACATACTCCAAAGACTCCCGTGCGATTTCAGCCAGGGCATAAACACTGGCAACTTCCGTCGGGTTTCGATCAGTCATATGATAAGTTGGGAAAAAGCGTGACAAGTGTAGTGGAATATCTGGGCGTATTGACCCCAGCCACTGGGATAAGCTTCGGATTTCCTCATCGCTGTCATTTTCACCTGGAACAATAAGGGTCGTGACTTCTACATGATTACTCTTTGAAGCAAGCTTGATAGACTGTTTGACCGTTTCTAAGTCCCCACTGATCTTTTTATAAAACTTCTCGGTAAATGCCTTGAGATCAATGTTTAGTGCATCAATTTGAGGCAACAGCTCCTTAAATGGTTCTTCACAGAAGCAGCCATTGGTTACCAGCACATTTTTCATGCCCTTTTCCTTTGCTGCTGTTGCGCAGTCTCTTACATATTCATAGCCTACCAAAGGCTCATTATAGGTATAGGCAATACCAATATTTCCTTGGGGTTTAAGGGCAATAGCTTTTCTGACAAGCTCATCCGGGCTAACCGTCACAGTCTGTATCTCATCGATGCTTGCCATTGAAATCTCATAGTTTTGGCAAAATGGGCACCGAAGATTACACCCAAAGCTACCCACTGAAAGAATACGACTTCCAGGAAAAAAACGAGCCAGTGGTTTCTTTTCAATGGGGTCAAGGGCCATAGAGGTGATCCTTCCATAATTAATGGCGGTGATAACACCATCCTTATTGCTTCTGGCACGGCAAAATCCAATTTGATTTTCATTAAGATGACAGTGATGTGGACAAAGTTCGCATATTACTTTACTCATTTGTGTCCACCACCTCAAATCGTTCCATCGAGTTATTCTCATTTAGAGAAATTCCTGCCTTTTGAATGTTTTGTTTTGAAAATGCAATTCTACGGATACCTTCTTCATAAGCATCAACTGTTTTTTGAATCTCTTTCTCCTGGCTCCAACTAATCTCTGGTACAATCAGCATCGGATGCGGAACAATAAAAGCCCCAATCAATGACATAATCTTCTCCTTTTTTCATTATTTATTTTCACATCTATTTCAAAGAAACTCGTTCTGATGCAAACATAATTCTGATTCTATGCTTCACGTCTATATCATGAATGTATACCTTTCTTTATAGAAGTTAAACCGCAATATGCAATTTTTTTCTAATATTATACAAAGAGCTAGATGCTCAGAGTAACTTCTTAGTTACCACTGATCATTCAGCTCTTTTCTATTGCCTGAATTGTTGTAAGATCATTCAACAGATCTACTCTTTTCTATTTCATCTAAAATAATTTTTTTATAGTCTAATCTCAATTGTTCTAAATCCTTATAGTCATTCATATCCACACTGGCATTTGTTTGCCCCAAGGGTTCGTAATGCTTGGCAATATGAGTTGCTGCACGCTTAGCAAATACAAGGCTTTCCAAAAGGGAGTTGCTGGCCAGTCGATTGGCACCATGAACCCGGTTACAGCTAATCTCCCCAATTGCATATAAGTGCTCCATGGAAGTTTTACTGTCCAGATCCACCTTAATGCCACCCATAAGATAATGCTGGGCAGGGGTTACTGGTATACACTCCTTTGTCACATCAAAACCTTCTTCCAAACAATGCTGATAGATATTCGGGAATCTTTTTTTAATGACTTCACTTCCGATTTCCTTCATACAAAGCCATACAAATTTAGTATTATCCTGTTTCATTTGCTCATGAATCGCCTTGGTCAACACATCTCTTGGCAGGAGTTCATCCACAAAACGTTCCATATTTTTGTCGCATAGAACTGCCCCTTCCCCTCGTACTGATTCAGAAATTAAAAAGCGTCTGCCCTTTTTCTCTGAATACAGAGTTGTGGGATGAATTTGAATATAACTGAGATTCTCTAATTCAATGTGATGCTTCATTGCAATGGCAATCGCATCCCCTGTTAAATGCTGTAAATTAGTAGAATTATCGAATAATCCCCCTAAGCCGCCAGTGGCCAAAACCACATAATCACTTTTAAGTTGGCTGATTTCATTGTCGTCATTGTAAGCCACTACTCCAGAACAAGTATTGTTTTCACAAATCAGATCCACCATTGTCATTTGTTCAAGGATCTTTATGTTTTTCCTTTTTTTCACTTCCGCCAACAATTTGCTTGTAATTTCCTTTCCGGTTAAATCCTGATGGTATAATATTCTGGCTTTAGAATGAGCGCCTTCCCTGGTATAGGCAAACTCTCCGTCTTTTTTTTCAAACTCCACTCCAAATGAAATCAGATCACTTATGATTTCAGGTGATGTGCGTATCATCACATCAACTGAAGCTTTATCATTTTCATAATGGCCTGCCTTCATGGTATCTTCAAAAAAACTGTCATAGTCATCCTCACCCTTAAGAACACAAATACCACCTTGGGCTAAAAAAGAGTCGCTGGCATCTGCCCCTGTTTTTGTTATCATCAGTATTTCTTTATCAACCGGTAAATTTAAAACATTGAACAGACCTGCCACTCCGGTCCCTACCACAATAATGTCTACTTTTCTGTTCATCTTATAATCTCCATTTATTTCGAAAGCTCAAGGATTTTTTTAAAACTGATCAATTTTATTCAATAAATCTTTCATTTTGTTCTGCCTCCTATTTCTAATCAAGAGACTATTGAGTTCTTTTTTCTATTTAATTTTTATCAGAACATAAAAGTCACCATTGTAGGGCTGTTCCGAATTGGATTCATCAATATTCAGGGTCACTGCCACCAGAGAAATGTCGGCTTTGTCGTTTCCCTGAGTATAGGTAGCCTCTTCTGCGGACATGGCGTCTTTGCTGGTCGTAAAATTGTCGACCGCGGACGTATCAAAGTGATCATAAACGTCTTGCATATTCACGGTGATTAACTCTTCCCCCACCTCATCCGTGAGCTTAAGTGTTCCAGGAGACGGTGCTTTTTCCTGTGTAAAGGTATAGGCCTTTCCATCTTTTTCAAAATCAAAGATCAGTGGCTCTGATTTAGCTTCCTGATAATAGAAGTTTACCAGAACAAAGGTATCGTAACCATTAATGTTAAGTGGGGACTGCTGGTCAAGACTCAGATAAATCGATTCCTGTCCGTAGGGATTTTCTTGGTACCGGTAAAACCCAAAGGTATCGTAGAAATCAGCGTAGAGATCAAAATTATCTCCCAGATATGGGATGCCTTTGGTGTAGCCCATCATCCCAAGATAGTTCATGGTATCGGAAATGATTTTCTTGTCTTCCTCTGAAACCGATGCATTGGGTGTAACTGTATTGTCCGCAAGCATATTGTTTTCAGTCAGCACCGTGGTGAGGATTCCCCCCTGATTTACCCGACTGATGGTAAAAGCATCCACCGGCGGTACAATGGAAATGGCGGCAAAACCAATGAGCAGAGCTGCGATGATACCATTTTTGCGCACATGCATAAAACTCAGCAGAACACCGGTAATCCCAGCAAAAATTCCAAAGAGAATCACGTAATAACGGCCGTGAGTGATTCCCGTATCCTGGATTCTCAGAACCGAGGACACAATCTGAAACAGCACAATGGGAACCAGTACCTTGGGAAATATTTTGCGAAAAAGCACTGCGAATTTATTTTCGAGCCTGCTGGCCAGAATATAAACCAGGATGACTGCTATGGCAAATCCCACAAGCATGGGTTCCAGACGATTGTCCGTCCAAAATGGGCCGGTGATATTGGTTGCAATGTAGATCACTAGAATCACCGTGTAAATAGATAGCAGGGGAATAATAATATAGGAAATGAGAATCTCCAGAAATTTCGGACAAGTTGCGGATCGTGTTATTTGTTCCTGATTTTTCTCGATTTCCTCTGGGGAACGGTTTTTGTCCGACCCTCCCGGGTAAACCGGAATCAGGGACAGGAAGTAAATGGGTGCAAAGAGCATTCCGACAATGTTCAGGACATGCATATACGACTTTTCAGGCACCTTGAAAAGAAGCAGATCAACCGCTGTGATAATCAGTGTGATCCCCAAAAAAATGACGCCGGAAAACAGCAGAGAATTAAACAGGGCCTTAAAGGCGATCATAAAACTTTCGTTGAAACTGACCTTGCTTTTAATCACCGGCACCCAGATAAAGGCAATCAAAAGCGCAAAAATAGCCACCGATGTTCGGATCCATGTTTCAATGCTGGTGGTCGTATACTGTCTGACAATGAGAAAATAGCCCAGGGTCAGAACCAGACAAAGACCCATCAGGGCAAGGCGATGGGTTGTTTTATAAAAAAAGCGTTCCCAGACGGCCTGGAGAGTAAACCCAAGGCATGCACCAACCACATAGGTCAGCAGAAATTTGATGTAATCTACTTCCTGGTGGATGGCCATTGCATTGACCACTGCAGCGGCAACAAGGAAAATCACCGTCAAGGGATATCGCGACAATGCCTCGTATAATCCGCTGAGTTTCTCTTTCATCTTGTCTGCAATCTTCATTTTAATGTCCTTCCCGCCCATGGTTTCCAGGCTAAACAACTATAGTTATGAATACTTAAACCGGTAATTAACTATATTCTATCATTGATCTGATTTAAAAGTGATGATATCCTTCTTTTTAATTCCTCTTTTCTACCTTTATCAATCTCAGACACGGACTATTTTGCAAGTTGCAATAGCTTTTTAACAGTGTTTGCATTTCTAATAGTAATGCTATTGTACACAGACGAGCCAACTACCTTTGACCACCGTGTTCTTGAAAAAGTTTTGATCGGTGCAGACCAAAAAACGACCCTGCCATAATGATCAACTTTTTCATATTCAGGCTTAATTGCCCCTACTTCTTTAAATACTTCATCCACAGTAGTCGGCGGTAATATGAAGATTGCATTGTGCTTTGAGTCCTTGTCCTTGTCTTGACCCCACCATGAAGGCGCGTGATTAAACGCAGTCAATAGGTCATTAACAGATACAATTATGATTGGGATATTCAATTGAAACTTATTTGCTATTAAACCTTCCAATTCTTCTTTAAGCTTTTTTTCATTTGTATTATCACTGGAAAAAATGATATTCCCACTGTTTATATATGTTACGACATCATCAAATCCGTTTTGCTCAAATAGCTCCTTTAATTCGGGCATAGGTATTTTATTTTTTCCGCCCACGTTTACACCGCGCATAAAAGCAATATATTTTTCCATTAGAAACATACCCTTTTCTTTGTTCTGTATTTTATGCGATACTTTTTACCAGGTTCAATGCGAATTCCTCTGCATGTTT
>NZ_DATCHP010000062.1:0-72269 GCF_036508315.1 Acetobacterium sp.
GAAACCCGGCCCTTTCTGAAGTTAAAAGCTGTTTCATTGGCTATTACTCTGGTGCTTACTTTTACTATTATATTTTCCATGATTCTAATCGTTTTCGGCGGAATTCTGGGAACACAATTTTTTCATTTTTTAGGATTCTCGAATATATTCTTAAAGATTTGGAGCTATTTCAGATTAATCATTGCCTTAATCGCGATCATCCTTGTTTTTATTTTCCTTTATTATAATGCCCCAAATCGCCGAATGCGTTTTAAGGAGGTTCTACCTGGTGCAATCATTGCTTCAATCAGTTGGGTCATCGTTTCTTTTGCCTTTTCTTTTTATGCCAATAACCTGGGCAATTACACAGCGGTATATGGAAGCCTTGGTGGTATTTTTGCCTTGCTGACCTGGATATATTTGAGCAGTATCATCTTTTTATTGGGTGCTGAAATAAATGCTTCTCTCGTATTTTCAAAAACAGGAATTGAAAAAGAAAAGTTCAAACGTTTCTAAAAACATAACTGGCTTCTTCTTAATGATTCCAAGCTGAAAGCCACAGTCAATAATACTTAAAAAAAGTCCTTCAATTATTTCAAATTGAAGGACTTTTTAAAGCGACATTTTTCAGTTATTTGTCTTTCTGCATTAATATTCTTCTCTTATTCCAAATTCAGCGTTTTCAACCCATTCTTCAGGTCGTTCAACCAGTAATATCAATTCTTCGAATATTGTATAATGATCTTTTTCCTGTTTGATGAGGAATTCAAATAATTCCTTCGATTGGTCATCCGTTGATTCGGATAAAAAGCTTTTATAAAGGTCAATACTTTTTCTTTCTATTTCTAAAGCAAATTTATACGCATCCAACTGATTGGGAATTTTTTCGAATTCACTTATAAAACCCTTGCTTTCTTTGAACACATTATTGACTTGAGAAAGCGTGTTACTATCTGTTAATTCATTGAACTTATTTTGCAAAATCCGAGCATGATGTGCTTCGTCTTCTTCCAACAAAAGAAATACAGTATTTAAGCTGTTGTCTTTGTTTTTTTCTGCTTGCTTTTTGTAAAATTTTTCACCATCATGTTCCATATTTATTGCAAATTCTAAATTATTCATAAATTCATCTCCTAAATTAAATTAACTAAATTTGTAAACTTATTTATTTGTAAGACTTCAGGCCTTAAGAAATTCTAAAAGGTCGGCATTGAGCTGGTCTTTGTGGGTATCTGTAATCCCATGAGGTCCGCCTTTATAAATCTTTAAGGTGGCGTTCTTAACCAGTTTCGATGAGAGAAGCGCAGCTGCGCCGACTGGCACAATCTGGTCGTCATCGCCATGGATAATCAGGGTTGGTACGTCGAACTTTTTCAGGTCTTCGGTAAAATCCGTTTCGGAAAATGCTTTGATACAGTCAAAGGCATTCTTATGACCGGCATGCATTCCCTGATGCCAGAATGAATTGATTATCCCCTGGGAAACTTTGGCACCGGGTCTGTTGCCACCAAAGAACGGTCCGCTAGCTAAATCTAAATAGAGCTGGGAGCGGTCGGTAATGGATCCGAGCCGTATCCCGTCGAACACCTCAATGGGCAAGCCACCGGGATTAGCCGCTGTTTTGAGCATCAGTGGCGGAACGGATGAGATCAGCCCAGCCTTAGCTACTCGTTTGGTGCCATAGCGGCCAATATATCGGGCAATTTCACCGCCGCCGGCAGAGAAGCCGATGAGGACAGCGTCTTTAAGGTCAAGTGCTTCCATGAGTTCGGAAAGGTCATCGGCATAGGTGTCCATATCGTTGCCAGTCCATGACTGACATGACCGTCCATGACCTCGACGGTCATGGGCAATGCAGCGATAACCTTTTGAGGCCAGGAACATCATCTGAGCTTCCCAGCTATCTGAATTAAGGGGCCAACCGTGACTGAAAACAACTGGTTGTCCGGTTCCCCAGTCTTTGTAATAAATCTTTGTACCATCTTTCACCTTTATCTTGCTCATTATTTTCCTCCTTTTTATTTAAAAGAGGTACCTTCTATAGGGTACCTCTTTCATTGTTTTTTTATCTGGCATCGTTTATTGCAGATTTTAGTTGATTTTCGACTTCCAGTGCAGTACCTGCTAATTTATCATCTCTGATCATTCCAATTAACTCTGTCGGCCTTGGCATACCAATAAATACTGAGTCATCTTCTTCATACACCACTATTTTACAGGGTAAAAAGTATCCTGCTTCTATATTTTGGTTTAACACTATTTTTGCCTGGCTTGGATTGCAAACTTCTAATATTTCGAAATTTTTATCAAAATCCAGTCCTTTTTCCCTGAGTTTTTCCTTAAAGTCCAACTGCCATAACACCCCGAATTTGTAATTACCCAAACTTGTTTTCAGATCTTCAATCGCCTGTTTAAAACTCTTATCGGTTTGAACTTTGTAAATTGCATCCATAATGTTTCTCCTTTAGAATTGATTCTAATATATTTACACCCATCAGTATCTTCTCTAAACAATTAAGTCTAATACATTATAACATATCCACATACTCACTGTATCCTTGTTCTTCCATTTTTTCTTTGGGAACAAATCGCAGAGCGGCACTGTTGATACAATATCGCAAACCCCCTTTTTCCTTTAGCCCATCTCCAAATACATGTCCTAAATGGGAATCGCCAATGGCGCTTCGGACTTCAGTTCGTTGCATTCTCAGGGTATTGTCATCTGATTCCTTCACTGCCCTGCGATCTATGGGTTTTGAAAAACTGGGCCAGCCACATCCGGACTCAAATTTATCTGTAGATATAAAAAGAGGTTCTCCGGTGGTGATATCCACATAGATTCCTTCCTTAAACTCATTGTAATACTCATTTTTAAACGGTTGCTCTGTGGCACTTTCCTGAGTCACTGCATATTGTTCAGGCGTTAAGGATTGAGCGAGTTCTTTTTTATCTTTTTTTACATAATTCATGATTCACACCAACCTTTTCATTAAATTTTAATAACATATTATCATTTATTAAGGACAGTTGTCATTAAATTCTCAAATCAATTGATTAAAGGCTTCTATTTCGGTGACTGGCTGTTCACAATGATAGTTTTCGCAAATATATGCGGTTGCTTTGCCTTCTGATGTTCTCTGATTTTTTGCGAAATCATTAATCTGTTCTAATTTTCCATCTTCCTCATTTAATAACACTACTGAAAAAGGCATATATTTTTTATTCAGACTTTCAATCATGGCTTTAATAGTGGCTTCTTCTCTTTTCCCGGCCAGAACAATTTCTTTTGTGGGTTCCTCTGCAAACAGCTTGGCGCTGAGCATCATAGTGAATGCCATTGGAGACTGGTTAAGCTTACCTGCAAAATAAGTAAACATGGCCTCTGCTTTATCTGCCAGGTCTTTTCTCCCGGTCATTTTCCCTAATCTAACCAGACAATAAGCTGCTATTGAGTTACCGGCGGGTATGGCGTTGTCAAATATGTCTTTTGGTTTTGCAATTAACTGTTCTGCGTCTTTACCGTATAAATAAAAGCCGGATTCACCTTTTTCATCACCAAAGAGATCCACCATATCATCCAGACGTTTAAGGGCTTTTTCCAGGTATTCGATCTTAAAAGTGGCTTCGTAGCACTCAATATAGCCCCAGATCATAAAGGCATAGTCGTCAAGATAGGCCAAATGTTTAACATCACCCTGTCGGTATCTGGCAAAGAGACGACCATCGTTTCCGGTCAGATTTTTCTCGATAAATTCAATGGCCTGTTCTGCCTGTTTAATAATGGCAGGGCTATTAAAGATTCTGCCTGCCTTTGCCAAAGCGGCGATCATAAGACCATTCCATCCCGTTAAAATCTTATCGTCTTTGTGGGGATGAATCCGTTTTTCTCTTTCATTAAAGAGTTCCTTAGCCATCACTTCAAGTTGATCCTTGATATCCTGGTTTTCTTGAATGATTTCAATTGAGGTTGTAATCAGATTCAGAATGTTCGTTCCTTCAAAATTACCTTCTTTTGTCATCGGATAATAGTGAAGGAAAAATTCAGACCGATCATGTCCAAGAATTTTTTCAACTTCATCCATTGTCCAAACATAAAATTTTCCTTCGACCCCTTCCGAATCCGCATCTTCGGCGCAATAAAATCCACCTTCCGGTGACATTAAATCCCGGGTTACATAGGTAATGATTTTTTCTGCAATATCTTTATAAAGTGCATTTCCAGTAGCTTGATAGGTTTCGGCATAAGCCATAATCAATAGCGCATTATCGTATAACATTTTTTCAAAATGAGGAACTAGCCAGGCCTGATCCGTGGCATATCTTGAAAACCCAAAACCAATGTGATCAAAAATCCCCCCTTTATACATTTGCGTCAGGGTTTTTTCCACCATCTCAAGGGCATGGGATTCTTTATTTGCTTCAGAATACCGCAATAAATAAAACAGATTATGCGGGGTGGGGAACTTCGGTTCCATACCAAAACCTCCATATTCTACGTCAAAGCTTTGATTAAAGTAATCATAGGCATCTCTAAAAACGTCTCGATCAAAGATAGTTTCTTCTTCTGTTCTATCCAGAGAATTCAGCATAAGGGTTATTTTTTCGGCTGAATTTTCAACTTCTGACTGACTTTGATTCCATTTGTTTGTGATTCCCTTTAAAACTTCTAAAAGCCCCGGCCGACCATATTTATAATTTTTAGGAAAATATGTCCCAACATAGAATGGTTTCTTTTCCGGTGTTAAAAATACAGTGAGAGGCCAGCCCCCCTGTCCCGTGCTTACATGTGAAAAGGTCATATAGATTTGGTCAATATCCGGTCGTTCTTCCCGATCAACTTTAATGCTGATGAAATCCCTGTTCAAAACCGCTGCAACCTCTGCATCTTCAAAAGATTCTCTTTCCATAACGTGGCACCAGTGGCAGGTGCTATACCCAATAGAAAGGAATATAGGTTTATTAAGGGCTTTTGCTTTATCAAAGGCTTCTTCCGTCCAGGGATACCAATCCACAGGATTATATGCGTGCTGCAATAAATAGGGGCTTTTTTCGTTCATTAAATAATTCGCTTTTTTATACAACTTGTTATATGGCATAGAATCACTCCTTTTAGTCATTGTTCAACTTTGCTTTTTAATTTTTACCCGTTTTTATATTTATACCCACCAAAAACGCCAACAATCGTACCTCCATATTTTTATTAATGGTTTTATAAAATATAAAGGTTAAAGCCAGACTGATGATGGTAAAAATCGATATGTTTTATTTTTCTTTTTACATTATTGGAGCCTGCTAGTGATTTTTCAAATTCAATTCGTATTTTCCTTGGCCAATCTCCCAAAAAACAATAAATAACCACGAAAGCTTTCTTAATTTAAGAAATAGCTTTCATGGTTCAATAGATATGCTTTTTATCCTTCACGCAACCTTCAATTTATCACTCTTCGTGACATCCATAACATTATTCTTCAAAATTTAACATATTCTTGGAAGCTGAATTCCGGATGGCATATCAACCAGCCTTTTTCCACCGACTACAGTATTGACATAAACCTTTTGTCCTGATTCTTCGGTAACTTTTCCAATAATGACAGCATCATAACCCAGTGGATGTTCTCTCATTGCATTAAGCACTTCTTGCGCATAAGCTTCCGGTACAAAGGCGCAAAGCTTTCCTTCATTGGCAATATAAAGTGGATCCAGCCCCAGCATTTCAGTGGCGCCTTTTACTTCTTCTTTTAAAGGTAACATATTTTCTTCAAGAGCGACCGTTACCTGACTGAATTCGCTGATTTCATTAAGCACTGCAGCAACTCCGCCTCGTGTAGCATCCCGAATAACATGAATTCCCTCATATGCTTCAAGCATTGTGTCGACTAAGGAATTCAAACAGGCACAGTCACTTTTTAAATTCCCTTCTAAACCAAGTTTGTTTCTTTCACACATGATTGTCATGCCATGATCGCCTAATGACCCATTGATGATGATGATGTCTCCCACTTTTGCATTGGCACAATTAATATCAACATTCTCATAAATCTTCCCGATCCCTGAAGTGTTAATAAAAATACCGTCAGCACTGCCTTTCTCAACAACTTTTGTGTCTCCGGCGACAATTTTCACCCCGGCTTTATGGGCTTCCTCTGCCATTGATTTCACAATTTCTTCCAGTTCTTTAATAGAAAAACCTTCTTCGATAATAAAAGCACTTGTTAGGTAAAGTGGTTTGGCTCCGCTGACGGCCAGATCATTGACCGTCCCGCAGACTGCTAATTTACCAATATTGCCGCCATTAAAAAACAGTGGATTCACCACAAATGAATCCGTGGTAAACGCAAGTTTTTTGAAATCCAGCTCAACTTGAGCTGCATCATTCATCTGATTTAAAATATCGTTATTAAAATATTTAAAAAATACGTCATTTATCAATCGGTTCGTTTGTACACCGCCGCTGCCGTGACTTAAAGTGATCATGTCGTCCATTTGAATAGACCTCCAGTTATTTCGTGTCTTTGTGGTATCGATAATAAGCCGCACAGGTACCTTCTGATGAAACCATGCAGGAACCAACCGGGTTTTCCGGATTACAGATTTTTTTAAAAAGCGGACAATCCGGTGGCTTGATTTTCCCCTTGAGTATTTCTCCGCATTTGCACCCGGGACTGCCATCATATTCTTCATAATCTATTTTGAAATGCTTAAGCGCATCAAAGTCTTCGTATTCGCCCTTAAATTCCAGTCCGCTGTTGGGGATTCTGCCCAGGCCTCTCCAACTGCTATCCACACGATTAAACGCTTTTTTTAAATATTCCAAGGCAGAGGGATTTCCCTCTGTTTTAACGATTCGTTTATAGTCATTCTCAATCCTGTTATTTTTTTTACTCACTGAGCTTACCAGTGTATTCAACCCCTGAAGCATATCAATGGGCTCAAACCCTGTGACGACTCCCGGGATATGATAATCCCTGCTCAAAAATTCAAAGGGTTTTGACCCAATAATTGCACAGACATGCCCCGGTAATAAAAACCCGTCTATTATTAAATCTTTTTCCTTAACTAACGCCTCCATAACCGGTGGGACGATTTTGTGGGCGGTCAGGAAAAACAAATTACTGATATTATTTTTTTTAGCTTCCATAACAGTAACCGCAGCCATAGGAGCCGTTGTTTCAAATCCTACGGACAAAAATACGATCTTTTTAGAAGGGTTTTGGTTTGCCATCAAAAGACAATCCATGGGCGAGTATACAATTCTTACATCTGCACCTTCTGCTTTTTTTTTAGTGAGTGAACCCTTTTTCCCAGGGACTTTCATCATATCTCCAAAAGTTGCAATAATGACATTCCCTTTTTCAGAAAGTGTCAGGGCTGTATCAATATAACTCTGAGGTGTGACGCACACCGGACAACCCGGACCTGATATAAGATTGATGTTTGAAGGCAGTACATCCCTGATACCATATCTGAATATAGCCATGGTATGGGACCCGCAAACCTCCATAATATTCATCTTTTCGCTGGAAATATTATTTAGCTTCTCAACCAGTATTTTAGTGTATTCATTGTTTCTGAATTCATCAACAAATTTCATTTTGGGCAAGCTCCTTTAAAATATCCAAGGTTATTTTTGCTTCTGCTTCATCGATCATCTGTATTGCACAGCCTGCATGTACAAGTACATAGTCATTCACAACCGCCTCTGGTACGAGATGCATAAACACATCCCTTGTCATATTTCCAATTTCTACCGACCCATTATTTCCGTCTAAACTTAAAACCTTTCCGGGTATTGCCAGACACATTCTCTCTCCTCCTTTTTCTTCTTTCGCTTAAAAATATAATCCAGATACTTATTTCATACATTAACAAAACAGGAGCCGCCGCCATAGCAAATGTAAAAAAATCCACTGAGGGTAATAATACGCCTTCTAATGCAAGCACTCCCAGCATTACTGGTATTTGTTTTTTTCTTAATACCCTGGAACTTATGAGCGAATGTTTCCCTAATAACACTAAACCATAGGGGATCAGAAACGTAATGCCTGTGAAAAGGCAAAAAACACCTATGAAATTAAAATAGGTGCTGCCATTCAGCACTGGTTTTAAGTAAGTGTTTCCATAAGAGATTAAAAAATTAAGTGAATGTGGCAAGATCATGGTGTATCCAAAAACGATGCCAAGTATAAATAAGCCGGAAAGAACAAATCCATTCTTATATAAATACTTTTTTTCTATGGAAGTTAAACCAGCTCCCACAAACGCCAATATTTCATAGAGTATAATGGGGCTGGTAATAATAAGGGCTGCAACAAGAGATATTTGAAGTCTTGTGACAAAACCTTCTGTTAATCTAAAGTATACGAGACTTAAATTAAACTCTGCTATGGGTTTTATCAGTATATTAATTAAATAATTAACCTGATAATAGATAAGAAAGGTAACAGCAGAAATACTGATCACCGATATTATGATTCTTTTTCTTAACTCATTTAAATGGTCGACTACAGACATTTCATTTGCTGCCATATCTTTACCTCACAAAATTCACTCTCTGGTTATTCTGAGAATTCTTTGCTTTTCTTTCGTTTATCTTTTTTTTCAAACAAGAATATCGACCAGATACTTACTTCATAAAGAATTAAAATTGGCAGCGTTACAATGGCTAACGTAAACGCATCCGGGGATGGTGTGATTAAAGCTGCTCCGATAACCGCTAACAAAATAGTCATCTTTCGTGCCTTTTTCAGCATTTTTGAATTAATAATCCCGATTCTTGATAAAGCAATTAAAATTAATGGCAGTTCAAATACTGCACCGATACAAAAAAGCAATCCCCCTATAAAGGAAAAGTATTGATTTGCAGACAAGGTCGGTATCATAAAACCATTACTGGTATCCATAAGAAATTTTATAGTTGTCGGTAAAACCAGGGTATATCCAAAAACCATTCCAAAAGCGAAGAGGACAAAAGACAAAGGTAAAATAAGAAATATCAGAAGTCTCTTGATTTTTTTTGTCAGTACCGATCCCGTTGCCTGTATGATTAGAAAAATTATGATTGGTGAGGCTACGATAAGCCCTCCTAAAACAGAAACCTTTAGCTTTGCCATGAGTCCTTCAGCCGGCGTCATGAAATGCAATTGCACGCCATTGAGTGGCTGTGCAAGTATACTAATTAACAAATCAGCTTGAATATATACAAGCGAGGATGCTGCAATAATAACTAAAACTATCCAAAGAATAATTTTTCTGAATCTCTCAAGCCAGTGGACCGCCTTGACAATACCTTCGCTTTTAATCATAGCTTTACTCCCTAACGATTATTTTATTTCTTAACTTTTACCATCTTCAGTTTTAACTTCTGCATTGGTTTCCTGGGCTTTAACCTCTGCCTCTGGTTCTGTTTTATTATCATTCATTAGCTGAGTTGAGGCTTTTTTAAATTCTTTAATGGTTTCACCAACTGACTTACCTAATGATGGTAACTTTCCTGGTCCAAATATGATCAGCGCAATAACTAATATTATTGCTAACTCCGGAAATCCTAAACTTGGCATAATAAAACCCCTCCTTTTATTTAATCCAACTCTTTAAACGCTTTAAATTTTTTATTGTCCTTCATGTTTTATTTTCTTTCGATTTACCTTCAGCGTTTATTGCCTGTCCTTTAACATCTGCTTTGGTTTCAGTTTGGACAGTTTCACTGATTTCTGTTTTGTTAACACTCACTGGCTCGGATGTGCCCTTTCTAAATTCTTTAATCGTTTCACCTACAGACTTACCTAATCCAGGTAACTTTCCTGGTCCAAATATGATCAGCGCAATAACTAATATTATTGCTAACTCCGGAAATCCTAATCTTGGCATAATACAATTCCTCCTTTATTTCATTTCACTTTTTTTATTTCTTATTTTACTCATTAACCACGAACATATTTCATCGATTCCCTGATTTTTAACACAGGATGTTTCAAAGGTATCCGCATTGGCATTTAAAGATTTAATATCATAATAAAACTCAGCTTTGTCAAAATCAGTAAATTCTATTATATCCAGTTTGTTTAAGATAACTGCACCGCATTTTTCAAACATCAGTGGATATTTCAGGGGTTTGTCATTGCCTTCTGTGGTGCTCAAAACAGCGATTTTTATATCTTCACCGATTTCAAATTCTGCCGGGCAAACGAGATTACCGACATTTTCGATAACAAGCAAATCAATTTTATCAAGGGTTAATCCGTTTAATGCCCCTCTGATCATTTCGGCATCAAGGTGACAGGCTCCTCCGGTGTTGATTTGAACCACTGGAACACCCTGGGCTTCAATTCTCTGGGCATCTTTTGTGGTATAAATATCCCCTTCAATCACCGCAATATTAATATCGTTTTTAAGTTTCGCGATAATGCGTTCAAGCAATGATGTCTTACCTGAACCCGGTGAACTCATAAGGTTTATGACATAGATACCCTTATCATTCAGTAATTTTTTATTTTTAGCAGTGATCTCATCATTTGTTTGAAGAATGTTTGTAACGACCTTTATTTCACTCATCCTTTAATCTCCTTCTATGGTATTTATATAAAGCTCATAGCCACTAACAATACTCGAACAAAATTGATTGCAAATTGGACAGAGTTTATTAAAATGGTCAATTGGGAATTCTTTTTTACAGTCAAGGCACTCCGCTATGGCCTTTACTTTTTCTATTTCTAAGGTTGCGCCTTCAAGCATTGACTCCATTATGCAACTTTTGAATGCAAAGTTGAGAGATTCCGGCATAACCCCGGATAATTCACCTATTTTTAATGATACTTTGGATACCTTAGTGAATTTGTTTTCAATTGCTTTTTCGGTTACTATTTTTACAACATTTTGAATGATCGAAACTTCATGCATCTTGATCTCCTAGTTAAGCTTCAATTCTTTCTTTATATGCGAAACGATTTCCGGTATTTTTGATATTATTGTTTTTGTCATTTCCAGCTCTAAGGATATTTTTTCCGGTTCTATGCCGAATATTACTACTAAAGGGGTTTTATCCAGCATCTTTGCCATTCTTACAACATCCAGTATTTGAACGTCATGAATGGAAAGATTTTCTTTTTCGTAATGACTGATATCTTCGGGTTTTATTTTGTAGATGGTGCCCGGTTTTAAACCTGCCCTGAGACAATCCACAACAATTACCTTTTTATAATCCAGAAAGAAACCCAGCATATCCAGTGTGGATGTACCGCCATCGACTAATTCAATCGTCGATGGCAGCATTTCATTTTCCAATTGTTTGATTACATGGACTCCGACACCATCATCCTGAAGTAAAATATTACCGATTCCGATAATAACAGTGTCCTTTAACTCTGGTATCAAAGCGGCTGTACAATAAAGTTTGACATTTCAATGCCTTCTGGGGACATGACATGCACTGAACAGCCTGTACATGGGTCAAAGGAGTGGACGATTCTTAATAGCTCCACTGGTTCGGCACTATTTGCGACATTTACTCCAATCAGTGCCATCTCAATGGGTCCAACATTTCCAGCATCATCCATGGGTGATGCATTCCAACAGGTTGGCGTTACTATCTGGTATTGTGATATTTTTGAAGCTGCAATCGTCACCCAATGGCCCAGGGCGCCTCGCGGTGCTTCCGTTAATCCAATACCTGTTCCTGCTACTACCGCAGTGGCATTGGTTGCAATGGCTGTTGCGGCTGTTGTTGCATCCACTGGGGTCGCAGGAGCGGCTACCCCTGTTGCTGATGTCGTTGCCTGTACTGCTGTCGCGGCTGCCGCTACAACTGTTGCGGCTGTTGTTGCATCTGTTTCGGATACGCTTTTATCATCGCTGCTGTTTTCACTTTCGCTCCCGGTTTTGTTTTCGCTATCTTTTTCACTATCTGAACCAGTATTGCCACTTGATGTTACCGTGCCCATATTCGTATATCCGGATACTCCAACCTGAAGCTGACTGAGCCAGGTTGCCATATTAGTGGCGATCTTACTTGTCTCTGTATATCTTGCCAGGTGTCTGTCCATAACAGAAATCCCATTTCTATAATCGCCGCTTACCCAGGTTCTTGCCAGACTTCCGGCTTCATAGGCCACATCATTGTATCGTGGTGCCTTAAGCCAGGTATAGGCACCTGATTTTCCATAGCTTGGGGTTGTTGTTTCAGATGAAGGGTTAGCTCCTGAAGGTGATGAATACCAGGAATGTCCCACGTATTCTTTTATATTAGCTGCATCAAAGCTTCCAACTGCACCGTTTGTGACGGTTCCCGCAGGGAATAA
The DNA here is from genome assembly GCF_036508315.1 of Acetobacterium sp. Lineage (GTDB taxonomy): Bacteria > Bacillota > Clostridia > Eubacteriales > Eubacteriaceae > Acetobacterium. The sequence goes on from NZ_DATCHP010000062.1 coordinate 12,273, forward strand.
TTGAGTTCCGGTAATATTCGTATCAAAGACACCATAGGATATCAGGTTCCCATAACCTTTACCGATTTGATAATAATCGCTATAAGCTGTTGCTAATTTATTGACATCCGCATTATATTCACTTTGGATAAAGGCCTTAATTGTCCCTAAATAATCACTGAAATTAGCGATGTCCGCAGACGAAGGACTTGCTGTCACACCGCCTGGTACGACATTACCAACATGAGGAAGTTTTCCTCCGAAAATTGCTCCCATTTCCTGAGCTTGTCTTCTTATGGATAAAGCGGTAACATAATTAGCCATCAATGTTTGGCTGTCAGCAGCACTGAATCTGAAATCCTGGGAATAACCGGGAGTCCATGGATGCATTGCCGGACCTTGAACATAATCCAGCAAGGCAAGCTGATAAAAGTGCAGTATATTACTGGCTATAAAGTTAGCTCCCTGGATAAGATCTCTTAAAAGCAGTCCCTGAAGATTTGGAGTAAAATTTCCTGCCTGCTCTGTGGCCTTTGATGAAGCGATGGCATGAGAAACTGGGCAAACGCCGCAGATTCTCTGCGTTAAAAAAGCCGCATCCCCAGGATTTCTTCCCACTAACATGTTTTCGAAACCCCGATATAGATTACCGGTTGCCTCTGCGGCAGTCACGGTGTTACTTGCATCTAAAGTGACGGAAATTTTCAAATGGCCTTCCAGTCTTGTTATTGGATCTAATACTATTGTACTCATATTTTATAATCCCTTCTTATTCAATTAATCAGAACCGATTAATAATGGATTCGCCGGGAAGGTAGGATCTGAACATCCTATGCAAGGGTAATTAACACCGATACACCATGCTTGTCCATTATTCCATTTCATGGATTCACATACATTCTGGCAGGATTTACCCATACAACCCAAGGCTTCAAAACATCCTGATGTTGCTCCTATTTGACTTGCATCATCTTCTTCTCTTCTGGGGCAGGTTGAATGGATTGTTTCACTAAAATATTTAGTCGGTCTGTTGTTCGAATCCACTGCCGGCTTACCAACTAAAATGAGATCCAGCAGCGATTGAATCATAACCGTAGGATGAACCGGACAACCTGACAAATTGACAACCGGGTTAATTGTTTTACCGGTCAATAGTGTGTTAACGCCTGAACAACCTGTTTCATTGGTACCGGCCGCTGATACGCCTCCAAAGGAAGCACACGTTCCTGCCGCTACGACATATTTTGCCATGGGACCATATTTTAAAACAGCCTGTTGGACTGTTAAAGGAACGCCATTCAGCTCTCCGATGACACAGTAGTTTCCGCTTGCACCAGTCGGTACAGCACCCTCTACAACCAGTATAAATTGACCGTTATACTGGGTTGCGCTTTCTTCTAAAGCCTGAACTGCACCAGAGCCTGATGATGCCATAATTGTATTGTTATATTTCATACTGACTTTATTTAATAGAACGTCATCAATGGTGGCTGGATTAGTTACATTTAATGTGGAGATTGTACACCCGGAGCAGCCTGCACCTTGAATCCAAATGATTGGTGGATCTGTTTCTGCTGCCAGAACTGAATTTACATCTGCAAGATCAAAATTCACATTCAAAGCAACTCCTGCCGCAACAGACCACTTCAAGAAATCTCTTCTGCTTATTTTCATAGATATTCTCCTTTAATTTTTGAAAAAAACGTCTGTTTTTTTCTTTTATCAATACAAATTTTACTCAAATTTGCATTCCGTTACATTAATGTTATTTTTGTTACAAATTATTTACAAATCAAGAATAACCTTTTTGTAAATAATTGTCAAGTTAAGATTTGCAGACCATTATCAAATCTAAAGATGAATTGAATAATGGTCATAAAAGAAGAAATAAAAAAAACACTGGAAACTTTTTTATGAAAAGAAGCGTCAAATATTTCAACCCTGTCATCTCGAAACAACTATAATTGTTCCAAGAATTCGGTTTCCTTTAACCTTAAAATTATAGCGGTTGGACAACAAAATTAGATATTTCAATGCCTTCTGGTGACATGACATGTACCGAGCATCCTGTACATGGGTCGAAGGAGTGTACAATTCTTAAAAGCTCAACGGGTTGTGCAGTGTCTGTTACATGCGTTCCGATTAAAGCCTTTTCAATGGGTCCCACATTTCCTGCATCGTCCATTGGTGAAGCATTCCAACAGGTTGGGGTGACGATTTGATATCTGGATATTTTTGAAGTGGCAACAGAAACCCAATGTCCGAGAGCCCCTCTTGGTGCTTCTGTTAAACCGATGCCTGTTCCGGTAGCCGGGGTTCCTATATCTGTATAACCGGATACCCCAACCTGAAGCTGGTTAAGCCAGGTTTGCATATTTTCAGCTATCTTGCCGGTTTCAATGCATCTGGCCATATGCCGATCCATAACGGAAACGCCAACTTGATAATCTCCGCTTATCCAGGTTCTTGCCAGACTTCCGGCTTCATAGGGCACATCATTGTATCTTGGCGCCTTAAGCCAGGTATAAGCGCCTGATTTCCCGAAGCTTGGCGTTGTTGCCTCACTTGAAGGGTTGACTCCAGATGGTGATGTATACCAGGAATGTCCGACATATTCTTTTATATTGGTGTTTGCAAACCCTCCAACCACACCGTTAGTGACAGTACCGGCAGGGAATAACTGAGCTCCGGCAGTATTTGTATCAAACACGCCATAGGATATTAAATTGCCATAGCCTTTACCGATTTGATAATAATCGCTATAAGCGGCAGCTAATTTGTTTACATCTGCTCGATAGGTATTTTGAACAAATGCCGTTATTGTATTTAAATAATTTCTGAAGCTGGTGATATGGGTTGAAGTCGGATTTGCTGTCACACCGCCTGGAACGACATTCCCAACATGAGGAAGCTTTCCGCCGAAAATTGCTCCCATTTCATGAGCCTGTCTTCTTATGGATAATGCTGTGACATAATGATCCATTAATGTTTGGCTGTCCGTGGCATTTAATCTAAAATCCAGTGCATAACCGGGAGCCCATGGGCTCATTTGTGGTCCCTGGATAAAGTCCAGCAGTGCCAGCTGATAAAAATGCAATACATTACTGGCAATAAAATTAGCTCCCTGGATCAGATTTCTTAATAATAATGCCTGCAGTGGTGGCGTAAAACCTTGCGCCTGTTCGGTGGCTTTTGAAGAAGCGATGGCATGCGAAACCGGACACACCCCGCAGATTCGCTGTGTTAAAAAGGCCGCATCACCGGGAACTCTTCCGACTAACATATTTTCAAAATCACGATATAAATTACCTGTTGCCTGTGCCGCAGTGACATTATTACCTGCATCTAACGTTACTGAAACTTTTAAATGTCCTTCAAGTCTTGTTATTGGATCTAATACTAAAGTGCTCATAGTTTATTATTCCTTTCATAAATGAATTAATGGTGAGCTAAGCTTATAATAATGGATTGGTTGGGAAGGTAGGATTTGAACAGCCGATGCAGGGATAGTTAACATTCATGCACCATGATTGTCCATTATTCCATTTCAATGATGTGCAAACATTATCAGTGCTTGTTCCCTTGCATCCCAATGATAGGAAGCATCCGGCTGTTGATCCTATTTGGCCTGCATTTCCAGTTCCTTTTCGTGGACACGTATTATGTACCGTTGCTCCAAAGTATTTTGTAGACCTACTGTTATTATCTAATGCCGGCATACCCGTTAATATTAAATCCAAAAGTGTTTGAATCAAAACAGTAGGATGAACTGGACATCCTGGTAAATTTACCACAGGGTTTGTTGTTTTCCCGGTTAATAGTGTTTTAGCACTTTTACATGCTGTATTATTTGTACCTGCAGCCGAAACGCCGCCAAAGGAAGCGCAGGTGCCTGCCGCTACGACATATTTTGCCATGGGCCCATATTTTAAAACAGCCTGTTGCATTGTCATTGGAACGCCAGCGACCTCTCCAATGATACAATAGTTTCCGCTTGCACCGGTAGGTATCGCACCTTCTATCACCAATATAAATTGACTGGCATACTGAGTGGCACATTGATCCAAAGTTTGCATTGTAAGATCACCGGAAGCAGCCATAATTGTGTTGTTATATTTCATGCTTACTTTGTTTAGCAGCACATCATCAATGGTGGTTGGAGTCGTTACATTCAAAGTGGAGATTGTACATCCGGAACAGCCGGCCCCTTGAATCCAAATGATGGGCGGATCTGTTTCTGCTGCCAGAACTGAATTTACATTGTCAAGATCAAATTCTAAGTTCAAAGCAACCCCAGTCGCAACCGACCACTTTAAAAAATCTCTTCTACTTATTTTCACAAATTTCCTCCTTGTAACGTTTGAAAACTATTGAATGTTTCCCATTGCCTGTAATTTTATAGACGAAATGTTAAGTTAATATTTTTTTTATGTAAAGATTGTGTTAAATATATATCAATAATTCTATAAAAGGCTTCTCTCCTTAATTTAAATTTACATTAAATGATATTTTGTTGCATTTTTTTTACAATTAGCAAGCAACAAAACATTTAAAACTCTAGTGACTTTTATCTAAAGAAAAGTCAAATAGCCCCCACCTTGTAAACAAGATGAGGGCTATGATTTATAAAAACCGTATTAAATTCACAGAATTCATTTTATATTGCTTCAATCATTTTCAATGACTGCACTGGCTATGACAATCTGCCCAATGGCAACTCCGCCATCATTAGAAGGCAAGTTTTTATGGGTATGGACTACAAAATCATTCTGCTTGAGATTGCGACATATTTTCCCCAATAAAAATGAATTTTGAAAAACACCGCCACTCAGGGCAACTTCCTTTAACCCGGAGTCTTCTCTGATGCGCAGGCAAAGATTGACTGTAAAATTAACAATGGTATTTTGAAATTTTGAGGCAATCATTTTACCGGATATGCCTTTTATTTTGTCATTTAACGCCTCGATAATTATATCATCGGGCTCTATGATATAATTATCCTGTTTCATTACTTTATAATCATATGCTTCTTCAATTTCTATTTCTGACAGCGCTTCAAGTTCAATGGAAGCCTGACCTTCATAGGTAACGACATCCGTCACTCCAATAATACTTGCCATCGCATCAAAAAGTCTGCCCATACTTGAGGTCTCCGGACAGTTTATGTTTGAATTTAAGATATTAATCAAATTAATGGCCTGCTTACCATATAATTCAAAGATCCTATCCCCAACCTCTTTTTGACTACTTTGTGCGCTTAATGCCTTATAAAGATAGGATACTGCCATTCTCCATGGTTCTTTAATGGCTTTTTCGCCTCCGGGCATTTTTATATAATCAAGATGAGCCACTCTTTTATAGTCAAGGCGATCACAAATCAGAAATTCTCCGCCCCATATTTTTCCATCAGATCCATATCCCGTACCATCAAAGCAAACGCCAATCACTTTTTGTTCTAAATTATTTTCAAACATATTGCTGACAATGTGGGCATGATGATGTTGCACACCTATTCTCGGCAAATCATATTCTAAAGCATACCTGGTTGACATATAACCGGGGTGCAGATCGTGGGCTATAAATTGGGGCGCAAACGAAAATATTTTTTTGAAATGCTCTACATTTTCTCTATAGTGCTCATAGGTTTCCAGATTTTCCAGGTCACCGTTGAATTGACTTAAAAACAATGATCCTTCTTTACTGATACAAAAAGTATTCTTCATATTGGAACCGCAGGCTAAGATATTTCGCATATGATCTGCCTTAAAAGCTTCAGGTACAAAACCCCGGGCCCGGCGAATCATGGTTTGTTCATTTCTGACAACCTTTAATACCGAATCATCAACCGGTACATGTATATCACGATTATACATCAGAAAATAATCCACAATACCGGCCAGACTTTTTCTTGCCGAATCATCCTGATACTCTATGGGCAAACCATTTACATTGGCACTGGTCATAATAAGCACTTCAAGTATTTCCGAAAACAATAAAATATAAATCGGTGTATACGGCAGCATGACCCCCAATGTATTTTGTTTTGGTGCAATATTTCGAGGCAGGTCACCGCTTTTATTTTGATTCAAAATAACAATCGGTTTTTTTATTCCGGTCAGCATTTTTTCTTCTAATGGATTGACTTCGCAGTAGTTCTTTACCGTTTCTATATCCTTTGTCATAATCGCAAGCGGCTTACAGGGTCTTTTTTTTCGCTCTCTTAACTGTTGTACTGCCGTTTCATTCAGACCATCACAGGCCAGGTGAAAACCTCCCAGACCTTTTATGGCAAATATTTTTCCTTCCCTGAGCCTATTCTGAGCAAAGCCTATGGGATCCTCAATTTCTAATATGCTGCCTTTATTATCCTCTATCCAAAGTTCGGGTCCACACTCATCACAGGCATTTGGCTGGGCATGAAACCGCCTGTTTGCGGGATCCGAATATTCTTTATGACACTTCTTGCACATTTTGAATTCACTCATGGTCGTTTTATCTCTGTCGTAAGGCAATTCCTGGATAATCGAAAACCTGGGACCGCAATTGGTACAATTCGTAAAAGCATAATCGTGTCTGCGATTGTTAATATTTAATATGTCTTGCGCGCATTCACTGCAAGTCGCTATATCCGGTGATATAAAAGTGGTTTTACCCAAACTCTTTTCACTTTCTTTGATTTCAAAACCGGAATAATTAAACAGTTCCTCGTTTTTTATGGTTATTTTTGCAATTTTAGCAAGTGGCGGGGAATTATTTTCAAGACACTTCACAAATTCATTTAAATCTTTGAGTGCTCCCTCAACATCGATGGTAACTCCCTGGGAATTGTTATTCACCCATCCTTTTAACCCAAAAGCATTTGCTGAATTGTAGACAAATGGCCGGAAGCCGACGCCTTGAACAATTCCTTCAACAACAATAATCTTTCTCTCTTTATCCAAAATTCACATCCTTCTTATCTTTGTAAGCGTCAAACCCAGCCCACATGTTAAGACTTCCAAGATGCTTCAGTGAATAGCTTATATGATTTTACTTGTTTTTCTATTAATACCACTTAGAAGGCTAACAATCGCTCTTCAAGATTTTTATTGATGATTTTATAAAATACAGCGGTTAAAATCCCGCTGATCATGGCAAAGAGTCCATAGGCCAGCCATTGGTTCACAAAATACCCCAGGGCTGCTGAAATAAGAAGGAGTAATCCCACATAGGCCATTCCTCCAAAAAGAGTAATGACGACATTCATATTATTTTTTACTGCCTTTTGGGGGTTATCCCATTCCAATAATGGACGATTCATATCAATTAACAATCCAAATAAAAGAATCGGTACGGTTCCCAACACTCCCAGAATAACCGTTAATAAAATAGTCATCCCTGTCAATGGCAGATAATAATACACCCCTATGAGAGTAAAAAGAATACCTAGACTCTGCACAACCAGGGCTGAGGCTGTCCGTCCGATAATCTGGTCTCTGGGGGATACCGGAACGATCCGGGTCAGCCAGGAAGCTCTTCCTTCCCGGGAGAAAGTGGTTGCCGTGGTTGCCGAGGTTGCTCCAAAAAAAACAAAGAATCCCATGAGCATAAAATTTACGACCATGGGCATTTGGTCATAAAAGCTCTTTACCGCATCAAAATCTTGTGGGGTTAAGGGGGAAAAAGATAAAATGATGAGTATGCACAATGGGACAATAATCACCACGCTTACGTTATTTAAAAGAAAGATAGGGGTTCGCAGGAGCAAACGCATATCCATGGCAAAAATTGCCATGGCTCCATGGCTTTTTGGGCCCAGGGATTTTTGTCGCTCAGCCCTGGTCAGTTTTTTCCCTTTTCTTGAGGTTTTCCCAGTAATCAGACTTGCAATAAAAAACCGTTCTCCAATAAAAACCATAAGGCCAAAGGAAAAAGCAGTGATTAACGTCAAACAAAACACCCAAAATACAGACATCAGGTTCGTTTCATTAAGCCCCCAGGCAACAAGTAGACTGGCAGGCGCAAAATATCCGATCATGTTTAATAATTTTTCATTGTTGTTCAATAAACTATTCATCAGGGTTTGTAAATCAACCTCGCCAGTACTTCCCATTTGGGCTCCAAACCAGAATTGAATGCCGATAATCAGTGAAATACCAATAATAATAAAGATGATTTGAACAACATCCTGGCGCCCTTTAATGGAAGATGACCGCATAACGGTCATAATTAAGGCCGTTTCCAATGAAAGCGGCAGTAAAGGAAGGGTGAGAAAGACCACAAAGGCCAAAAACACATATCCCAACCCCATTCCCTGGCCAATGCCATATATCATGAGGACCGGTATAAACATTAATGCTGCAAAAACATACTCAAGTACCAGAATACTGGCAAATTTTGAAATAATGATTTTTCTGGGAGCAATGGGCAAGGGTATGAGTTCTTCCATATTCTTTGAGAAATAGAATTCCGAAAGAATGTACATAATGCCAAAAATAATAATTATTACCGAGGTGAAAATATAACCAATGGTTAAAAAAACCGACACTTGATTGATCAGTCGAAGCCCTGTGTATAAAGCGGTCATAAAAGAGATATACATAAAAAAGGCCGGAATCAAGGCAACGGACACAATGATCATGGTAAAAAGCTGCTTGGAAAATTCTTTTTTATTATGGGTTTTATTATAGAAAAGCAACGAAAATCCCAGAGAATCATTTAAAAACAGTTTTGTAAGATTAATAATCTCTCTCATTATTCTGTTAACTCCAGGAAAATATTTTCCAGGGATTCCTGACTGCCTGTCTTTGTCCGGATTTCATTCATGGTTCCCACTTCGATGATTTTTCCATTTTTAATAATGGCTATCCGATCACATAATTTCTCTGCAACATCCAGTACATGGGTAGAAAAAAAGACGGATTTCCCCTGATCGCAATGGTCGCGCATGATTTTTTTCAGCTCAAAGGATGCCTTAGGGTCCAAACCCACCATGGGCTCGTCTAAAATAAATACTTCAGGATTATGAATTAAGGCTCCTACCAGAGCCAGTTTTTGCTTCATTCCATGAGAAAAGGAGCCAATGGGATCATTGATGGCGTCCTTGATCTCAAAGAGATCCAAATATTTTTCGATCTGCTTTTGTCGCTCTGTCAGGGGCACCTCATAAACATCCGCCAGAAATTTGAGGTATTCAATGCCCTTGATTTTTTCAAAAAGTTCGGGATTATCAGGCACATAACTGAATTGTTTTTTTGCTTCAAGAATATTTTTCTGATTATCAATGCCATTTATGAAAATTCTTCCGGTATCCGGTTTTAACAGACTGACCATCATTTTAATAGTTGTGGTTTTGCCTGCACCATTGGGTCCTACAAACCCAAATATTTCCCCGGGATGGACTTCAAGGCTAACGTTATCAACCGCTTTGGCCTTCTTATTTCCATAGGTCTTTGAGACCTGTTCGAGTTTAAGCATCATGTGTCCCTTTCCTTAATACAAATTCTTATTATTTTAACATAAGCTTCCTTAAGAACCAATAAATTTAATATAGTTTTTAGATATAAGGGATAAACTGTTATGCGACGAATAAATAAAAGAGCATCAAAAATAGAAAGCAGGTATATCATGATCACTCAAAAAGAAATTGCAACACTAAAATCTCAGGGAATTTTAGCCCAAAAACAGGAGGGTTATTTCTCCATTCGTATTTTAAGCCGAACCGGCAACTTTACATCAAAAGAAATCCAGACCCTGGCAGAAATTGCTGAAAAATATGGTCGAGGCTATTTAGGTGAAACCACCCGACTTAATCTTGAAATTCCCTGGATCAAATATGATGATATTGAACCTGTTAAATCTGCTATTACAGCGGCTGGGCTTAACTATGGCGGCACCGGGAAAAAGGTCCGACCGATTGTAACCTGTAAGGGAACCGTTTGCCTTCATGGGCTTTACGACACTCAAAAACTTGGTGGCATTTGTCATGATCAATTCTTCGGACAGGAACTTCATGGAAAAGCGAAACTGACCTTTGTGGGATGCCCGAACAACTGTGCTAAAGCCAATACCAACGATATCGGCTTCGTAGGCCAATCCTACGTACAATATGATGAAGATAACTGTACAAATTGCGGCAAGTGCACCAAAGTTTGCCGAGCTAAATCACTTACCCTGGTTCATAAAAAACTGGTATGGAATGAAAAACTCTGTGTTAATTGCGGGAAATGTGCCCAGGTTTGTGATTTTGAAGCCATGACCGAGGAAGCCCGTGGAGTTGCTGTTTATGTCGGTGGCCGTATGGGTCGCAGTTACCGTTTTGGTGACCGACTGACGGATCTTTATGCTGTTGAGGGAATCCCTGAGCTTGTTGAAAAAATTCTGGAAACCTATATGGACTTAGGTACTGATGGCGAGCGTATTTCTGCAGTCATTGATCGTGTAGGAATCAATGCCTTCGAAAAGACTTTATTGGAACGTCTGGAAGACTAAATGCCTGAGTACTGGGTTTGTTTTGCAAAATCGTCCTGAGGACAATGATAAATCGTTGTCTGCTGCATGATCGTACAGGCTACGCCTGTTCGCCATGATGCAGACAACTGATATTACCATTATCCCCAGAACTTACATTTCTACTTTGTCTACAGTTTGAGGTCTGATCGTAAATGTTCAGACCTTTTTCAATATCAACCAACCTTTTTTTCTAAAACTCCTTCTTCTCGTAAATTTTCAGTGAAAGCCCATAGGAGAGGATCAGACCAACCAGAGTGAAACCGATCAATAATGAAAGATACATCCATGGATTGGCGTCGATCGGTATCGGGATATTCGTTTTTTCCAAAAGAAAGATAATACCCATGGGTATCAAAAAACAAAGCATTAACATCAGCCGGGCTTTTTCAGCTCCGAATTTATAAATCAATGGGAGCATAACGCTTCCGAAAACAAGAGCGATAAGCAAAACGACTCCAATGATTGCTAAAATCTCCATGGAAAAACTTCTTCCCACGATCATTGTTCCAATGATGCCAACAATCAGGGATAGTATCGCTCCTGAAATAGTCAGAATTCCCAAAACCAGATATTTACTCAGTACCATTTCTTTTCGGGTCACCGGCATAGTCAGTGCATAGGTATCCCATTTGGCCAGATCATCATAACTAATGGTGGTAATCACCATCATGGCTAACATAATAATAATGATGCCAAAAACAAAGTCATTACCTGCCGGTATAAAAATAACGGTAAACAGAAGCATCATGACTCCCAGGGTTTTAAATGTCCCCTTTAAATTCAACAGATCTTTTAAAATGAGCCCTTTCATTATTTTTCCCCCTTAATGTAAAACAACATGATTTCTTCAATAGAGGCTCCATCCACAATTGCCTCAGGATATTTCTTCTTTATTCCCCTCTTATCTTTTACCAGAATTTCATAGCCAAACTGATTTTTCCGATAGCGAATGTACTCATCCTTATCCAGCTTATTAAACTCTTCGATTCCACATTTCAATACCCCCATACCATCTAACAGTGTTTCTTTTTCTTCCTTCAGAAGTATTTCTCCCTGATGAATAAAAACAATGTAATCCGCAATTTTATCCAGGTCACTGGTGATATGAGAAGAAATTAATATTGAATGCTCCTCATCCTGGATAAAATCCATAAAAACATCCAGGATTTCCTCTCTGACAATGGGGTCTAATCCGCTGGTAGCCTCATCTAAAATTAAGAATGTCGGTTCATGGGAAAGAGCAACGCCAATTTGCAGTTTCATTTTCATTCCCCGGGAAAATTCTTTAAACTTTTTATTTTCAGGAAGTTTGAATTTCCCAAGATATTTGTTGTAAATTACAGGATTCCAATTTTTATAAATACATCCCATCATTTTTGAGATATCTCCAGTGTTTAAGTTATCGTGAAAATTACACCCATCAAGTACAACCCCTATGTTTTCTTTGATCTTTTTTTCTTCTTTGATGGTGTCCATTCCCATCATTTCAATGGCGCCGCTGTCTCGGCTAACTAAATTAAGAATCGCTTTAAGGGTCGTAGTTTTTCCTGCGCCGTTCTCACCGATAAATCCGACGATACTTCCCTTTGGGACGGCAAAGCTTACATTTTTTAATTGAAAATCCCCATAGTTTTTGTTTAAATTCTGAATTTCTAATGCATTGGTCATTTTTTATTCTCCTTTATATAAAACCGCTATTATTTCCGTGAGTTCTTCACAGGTTATGTCACTGCTCTTTGAAATGTCCACTGCTTTTTGAAGGTATTCTTCAGCCAGTCTTAATTGCTCTTCCCGAATAAAGGCCATATTTTTATTGGCTACAAAACTGCCTTTTCCGGTGACTGTTTCTATAAAACCATCCCGTTCTAATTCGGAATAGGCGCGTTTGGTTGTAATCACACTGATTCGCAACTCCTTTGCCAGGAATCGCATGCTCGGCAGCAAATCCCCTGGAGATAATTCTCCCCGGATAATCATGTTCTTTATTTGCATGGCAATCTGTTCATAAATGGGCTTGCCACTGCTATTGCTGATACTGATGTTCAATGGATCACCTCCCGATGTTAGTGCATAGTGTATATATCACTTATATACACTATGCACTAACATCATTGAAAAGTCAAGTTTTTTCCAACAAAAAACCACATGCTTCATGCATGTGGTTTTAGTTACTCCCAGTTTTGTGTCATTAGGGTTTTCTGGAGTACTTTCAGTTTATTCTTTTCCTGTTTATAATTGGGTAGGATTTGCTCAATAATCTTCCAAAATTTTGGGGAGTGGTTCATTTCTAAAAGATGAGCCAGTTCATGAACCACCACGTAATTAACCGTATCTTCATCAGCCATCACCAAATACCATGAAAAGTTAAGATTCCCCTTGCTGGAACAGGAACCCCACCGTGATTTTGCGCCGTTAATTTTCACAGCCAAAGGCTTTAACTTCATATGTTGGCTGATATTTTGAACTTGTTGGGCCAGAACCTGTTGGGCAAGGTCACGATAGGTTTTTACCACTTCATTTTTAAGCCCTTCCGGACTTAGAAAACGATGGGCATAAAAACATTCACCATTAAATCCTGTATTCTTCTCATCAATGGCAACTAAGGGATAGGTTTTTCCGAAAAACAAAAGGTGATCCCCGAAATTTAATTGAAAACCATCTCGGCAATCAACCTGAGTTTTAACCGTCGTATAATGTTCTTCAATCCAGGACTTATTTTTTTCAACAAAATCGTTGATGATTTTCTTTGATGTTCCCAAAGGGGCTCGAACCTCAATAAGAGCATTCTTTGTAATGGTTAAACTCAGGGTTTTTCTTTTAGCATATTTTATTGAAAATTTTTCTGTCATTGACTAATCCTTCTTTTTTACTTCGAATCCTTCAAGCTTTAAAAGGTTTTCTTTTAAATCAATTCCCCCACCATAGCCCACCAGGCTGCCATTAGAGCCAATGACCCGATGGCAGGGAATCACAATAAGAATGGGGTTTTTATTATTAGCCATTCCCACTGCGCGACAGGCCTTAGGATTGCCAATGGCTTCAGCTACTTGTTTATAGCTGCGGATTTCACCAAAGGGAATATCAAGTAATGCATTCCATACGGATTTTTGAAATTCCGTACCCCGGGGATCAAGGGGAAGATCAAAGGTTTGCCGGTTGCCAGCCAGATACTCCTTTAATTGTTCTGCTGCTGTTTTTAATAGTTGCGTTTCCTCTTTTATCGGGCGGGTAATACCCGCCCCTACGGGTGATAAGGGTGTTTCCTCTTTTATTTCAGGGTCTAACAGGCGGGTAATACCCGGCCCCAGGCACGTTTTTAATAGGGTGATTTCTGTAATGGCATTGCCATTTTCCGCAATGCCCACTCGACCGATTTCCGTATCATAATACCAAACTCGTTCTAATGACTTCTCCATTTCTATCTCACCCGCTTCCTTATTTTTCAATTCTTACCCGACTGCCGCCTGCGCCGGCTTCTGCCGGAGTAATAAGAAGCTTTACCGGCATCCGATTTTTAATGGATTCCACATGACTGATAATCCCCACTTTTAACTTATCATGATGGAGCATTTCAATGGAGTTCATAACGTCCTCCAGGGCATCTTCGTGAAGAGATCCAAAGCCCTCATCCAGAAAGAAAAATTCTAAAGGGGCGCGACCTTTTAATTGTATTTCTGCGGACAGAGCCAGGGCCAGGGACAGAGATGCCAGAAAAGTCTCTCCCCCTGATAGAGTAGAGGGATCTCTTGAGGCCCCACCATTTTTATAGTCTCTGATGATAAAGCGTCCGTCGGCGTCGGCTTCCAAACCATAATTGCCGTTACTGATTTCCATAAGGCGTTTAGACGCTTCAATGGAAATATATTTCAGGCGTTCCACAGCTACAAATTCGACAAATTTCTTCCCGGAAAAAAGTTTTTCAAGATCAGTAATAAGGGCTAAATGATGATCAACTTTTTCTTTTTCGATTAAGAATTCTCGCAGTTCGGCTAACCGGATTTCCAGGATTTGCACCTCTGCATCCCGCTGATTTTCCTGTTTTTTAAGTCGGTCAACATTCTCGGTATAACCTTCAAAGAAGGTCTTAATTTCTGTGAATTTTTCAACACTTAACTCACGGAAATTTACTTTTTTATTCAAGTCCTCTAAAATTCCTTTGTTCTTTGACAGCGCTTCATAATATCGTTTAATAAATAATTGCAGGTCTTCCATTATTTCTAAGGTTAAGCTGGCCGTTTTTGCTTCCTGACAATCATTAAACCCCAGCGCTTTTAATTGGCTTCTCAGGGCTTCCTCAGCGTTCTGATACTGGCCCTTCAAGGTTTTAAGAATGGCCTCTTGTTTAATAACCAGCTCCTGGACTCTTTCAAAGGCATTATGGATGTTACCCCGTTTTTGCTTGCAGTTGATCCAATTTTCATTGATGCGGTTAAGATTCTCTTCGCATTTTTTTTGGAGGGACCTTAGCGCTGATAGATCGTTTTCCTGACCAACCTTTGCCGCAATGGCCTTTTGCTTTTCGATTAGCTGTTTTTTCTTTTCATTGCCGGAAGTCTTTGCTTCTCCCATTTGACCCTGTAGTTCGATGATTTTTTCGCTAACTGCATTCCATTTCTTTTGATCCTCGTCTAAAGCTTTTCGGTATTTTTCAAGACTCAAGCCCAGTTCATTTCGACGGGTATCCATTTTAATAATTCTAATATTCTCATGGACAAAATCCCTAATTTTCGTTTCATTGGAAAGTTTTTCTACCGCATTGGTCACAATTTCTAATGCTTCTTTTTTATGATGATTTTGTTCATCAACTTCTCTTGTCTGGTTTTCCAGGAATTTCAATTCGGCATTTTTTTCTCTCATATCTCCGATCATACTGAATAAGTCACGATCACCTTTGTTTTTACTTTCCTCCCATTCTTTTTTTTGCTCTTCCCAGTCTTCAATGGCTTGACTCAGTAATGTTTGCTGGTTTGCCAGGAATTCCGGGGTTCCGTCTTTTATGTCTTCTCCGAGATTTTCCAGTTCAGTTTTCTGGGCCAGCTGATTATCGGTTTCCGCTTTTAAACTGCCGGTTAATTCAGATATTTCTGCGATTAGCTTGGTTAACTTATTTTCCCTGAACAGCAGGTCTTTTTCCAGATCTTTTAATGCCTCGGTTTGCTCTGATACCCGGGGCTGTTTTTCAATGGGATGATCTTTTGAGCCACAGACTGGACAGGCCTCCCCGGCAATAAGCTGTTCTCTGAGCTTTGCTCCCAGATTTTTATTTTGAAGGATATTAATCTTTTTTTCAAGGTCTTCATATTCCTGTAATAAGTCATTCCTGACTCTGTTCTTTTGTTCGATTTTCTCTTCCAACTCAGCCATCCGCAGGTTTTGTTTGTTGATTCTTTCTTTGAAAGATTTTTGTTTTTCCCAAAGATTAGAAACCCTATTGGTTTCATCCTTCAGCTTTTGAATCTCTTCACGGGTGCCGAGCTGGTTGTTACTATGGATAAAAAGCTTCTCTGAATAATCTTTGATGTTTGCTTCGAAGCTTTCTTTTTTCTCATTCAGAAGACTGGTATCCTGAATAAGTTTCCTGATTTCCAGACTGTTTTTATCAAGGCGCTCAACATTGAGTTTAATGTCGCTTTCCAGCCCTTTCATTTTTTCGACAAATCCGGTCCCCTGATTTACTTTCTCCCGGTAATCAACGGCTACCCAAAGATTTTTTTCCTGCATCTCGTCTTCAATGATCGTGGCTTTCTTTCTGTCAACTTCCAAAGCGACTGCTTGCTTTTGTTTTTCAAACAATTGATGCTTTTCATCACACTGATTGTAAACTGATATCAGGTCTTTGATCTCTTTCTCCAGGGTTATTTCTTCTTCTTTCATGCCAATGGCATCGATGATTTTAGAAAGCTGTTCTCTTATTTTAGGGTGATGATTATTTTTTTCATCTTCAGCCTGTTCCCAGTCTTTTTCCAAGCCTTCTTTTTCGACTAAAAGCTTTTGCCGGCTTTCGTTATCAATTTCCAATTTTTCTTCAAGATCAGTGATTTCCCGGGTTAAGCTTTCCCGGTTATTAATGGCAGGCATAACATTCTGTGCTTTTTTCCCCTGATCCAGTTGGTTTTCTTTGGCTTTGATCTGCGGTGCCTTATTTTTTAAATCCCGATCCTCTTCAAGTGCTCTGCATAATTCCTGTTGCACTTCCCAAAGTTTTTGGGCTTCCGATAATTCTTCGGTAATGGTTTTAAGCACCTTTTGCTGAACGCTTAAATTCTTTTGGATCGCTGTATACTCTGATTTCTTTGCTTCTAAAGCCTTATCCGAAACTTCTTCATAACCATTGAGTCGTCCTTCTAATCGATGAAGACCTTCGGTGATCTTTATTCTTTCAGATTTTACCCGGTTAGTCAGATCCTCACCGTATTTGGATAAATTAAAGAGTCTCTCCAGCATTTCTCTCCGCGGTTTTCCTTCCAATTTGAGAAAGTCGCTGAATTTTCCCTGGGGCAGCACCACGGTTCGGGTAAAGTCTGTTAAGCTGAGACCAATAATATCCTCACAGCAATGACTCACTTCGGTGGATCGATCGGCTAAAACATGGGGCAATCCTGTGGAACAATCCAATAGCTGACATTTCCCCTGGTTAATTCCGCCATTTTTATTGCGGACAAATTCCCGACTTACCTGATAATTTTTATGTTCGGCTCCGGAGATAATAAATTCAAAAACAACACTGCCTTTTTGCTCATTCAGATTAATATAATTCGTACTGTTTCGCGAAAGCTTCCCATAAAGTGCCAGCGTAATGCCATCGAGAATCGTTGACTTGCCGCTGCCGGTAGGCCCGAAAATTCCAAACAGGCCGCCCTGGGTCAGCTCATCAAAATCAATGGTTTGCTCTTCGATAAAGCTGTTAATTCCTTTTATTTTAAGGAGCATCGGTTTCATAATTTTTCCTCCTGAAGAACCAGGGATAGCAGCAGCTCTAAAACCTCGTCATCGGCTTCGATTCCGCGTTCTTTGCGATAAAATTCTTTAAAAACATCTCCAAAGGATTGCTCGGTTAATCGTTCCAGACTTTCTTCGGTTTTTAATATGGTCAGCTTTGGAATAACCTCTAAAATATCAGCCTTGACTTCCTTCATTTTTTTTATTTCATCCTCACGGATATAGTGATCGGTTTCGATTTCCAGATAAACCCAGCAGGATCTTTCGGCATTGTCCTGACATTTTAAGGTTGCCGCTTCAACACTTTCACATTGCCAGACCTCAATCGGTTTATATATTTTCAAATCAATTTCCCGGATGTCGTTTTTGATGGTCTTTCCATTTTCAACCACAATTTCAATGACCATGCATTTTTTCCCGTAGGCAATTTCCCGGCGATTAAAGTGAATGGGAGACCCGGCATAACGTCCCCGACCATTGGTTCCCGGAATAATCTGGGGCTTATGGATATGTCCCAAGGCAATATAATGGGCCTTATCCGGGAAACATTTGCCTTCAACAATATAAGTTCCCCCCAGTTGGATACTGCGCTCCGACCCGCCTTCTTCGCTGCCCATGGCAAAAATATGGGAGGTGACCAGATTAATGGTATCTTCCCTGAATTGCGATTCCAGCTGATTGAAATAAGAAAAAATACGATCACTGTAGGATTTCTGATTGCCTTCATCGTCAGTGACTTCATTGTACAGCACTTCATTCAGCCGTTTTTCACTGGGATAGGGTAATAGTAGAACCACGGCCCGCTCGCCATTGATTTCAATTTCAACATAACCTTCTCCGGAATTCACGACCTCATGTTTTCCATAAGTTCCTGGTTCAATAATGGTTTTCGGAACCCCGGCCATCAGAATCCCATGGTCTCTGGCAAGGGGGCCGGGTGCTTCCAACCGTTGCGGGTTATCATGATTTCCGGCAATGACCAGAATGAGTCTTTCCCCATTATTTGACAAACGTTTAAGGGCATCATAAAACATTTTCTCTGCCCGGGACGGAGGATTATAAGTATCGTAAACATCCCCGGCAATGATCACAAGATCGATGTTTTCTCTTTCCACAATTTCAATGAAGTCATTGAGAAAAGTTTCCTGCTCATCCATCCGACTGTGGCCCTCAATATTTTTTCCGAGATGCCAGTCAGCAGTATGCATTATTTTCATGAAATTCGCTCTCCTTCACCTTGTTTGTTTGATAATTGTATATTCATAAATACAGCCGTAAATTGCTTTGCTGTCAGTTTTCATAAACAATTTTATAACGTATAGGCGAACAGTCGTTAGACTGTACGACGTATAGTGGAAAAATTGTTTCATGTAAACAGACAGCAAGCTCACAGTACTTTCATAATGCTTATGTGTTTTTTTCCATTATCCCACAGACAGATCGCATTGTATAGATGAAAAAAGCTCCGGCAAATGCCGGAGCTTAATCTTCTTATGCCTGCTTTTCTATCTCATCCACAGCCACAAGAAGCTCTGAAATTGAACTGTACCAGTTTTCGATCATATGACGCATGAGACCAACTTGTTCCGCTTTTGCAAGCAGTCCTAAAATAGGGATTTTCGACCCATAAGCTGCCCCGATTTCGGCCCAGGCATCGCATCCTGAGGGTCCGATATAAATAATCAGATCGGCACTGGTGACTGAATCAATACAAAAATCAAAAACCCGTTCCCCTTCCGGGGATTGAATGAAATGGGTGAGCTCCTTTTGGGATAAAAAGGCTTCCTCAGGTCTGCCCTCTCGAATCCAGGATAAAATCGTATGCCCCCGTAGTTCCAAAAGATCTGTGAGCATTTCAACCGCGTGCTGATGCTTCCATGATGCTGCAATATAAATTCGCATTGTATCCTCCTTTTTTTTTATTAAATTCACTTTTTATATTATTATACTCTGCTGGTTGTTGAATCACAACACTAACCCGGGCCAGCCTTTCAAATTGACTGGATGGCTGCTGCTAAACCAATCTCCATCATTCGTCTGAAGGATTGCTCTCTGTCTCTGGCACTTGTTTCCTCTTTTGTCACCAGATTATTACTGATGGTCAGTAAACACGCTGCTTTTTTGTTTAAAATATTGGCATTATGAAACAAAGCGAAGCTTTCCATTTCAACACAGATACAACCATGGTTTTTCCGGATGGTTTCACATCGATCCTCCTGTGACTCACGATAAAAAACGTCCGAGCAATGAACCCGGCCTTTTACGATGGGATAACCCAACTTTTCTGCCACAGCTTCTATGGATCCATTAAGCTGCTTATCAGAAGTTAAAACATCTTCCGGACATCCGCTTTGGACAAGTGCATAGCTGGACTCGCTCCAGGCACTCTCAGCCAACACCAAATCGTAAGTTTTTAAATCCTTAATATAAGCGCCGGCACTGCCAATGCGAATAATGGCGTCCACTTCATAAAAACTGAAAAGTTCATAGGAATAAATGCCCATGGATGGCATACCCATACCGGATCCCATGACACTTATCTTCTTACCTTTATAAATACCTGTGTAGCCAAGCATATTTCGCACGGTATTAAACTGAACCGGATTCTCAAAAAATGTTTCTGCAATATATTTTGCCCGGAGAGGATCTCCTGGCATCAGAACAGTTTTTGCAATATCTCCGTTTTTTGCTTCATTATGGGGAGTCGGCATAAAAACGCCTCCTTATGGTTTTATTTATTTTATATTTAATTATAACCAAAACAATATCAACTTGACAAACTTTAAAATAACAAGTACATTAAAACCTATAAAGAACTAAGTAACCTTAACTATTATCTTAAGAAAGGACTAACATTTTATGGACATTCAATTAATCTATGCCACCAAAACCGGCCATTCAAAAAAAATCGCAAGTGCTGTTGCCGGGGAACTGGGTATCAAGTCAAGTAACGTCAGTGATCAGCCCAAGCTTGAAGAAGTTGATTTACTTTTCATCGTCGGTGGAATTTACGGCGGAAAAAGTTTGCCGGGAATGATTGATTTTATTAATACTTTAAATAACAGACAAGTAAAAAAGGCGGTTTTAATCACTTCATGTGTATCAAAGAAAACCGGGCAAACAGAAATTCGTAAAATACTTTCACAGAAAAACATTGAAATACTGGATAAAGAATTTATTTGTCAGGGCAGTTTCTTATTCTTTGGTATGGGTCACCCCAATCAAACAGACATCGATGATGCCATTCGTTTTTCTAAAAATGTAGCTGACCGGTTCAGAGCCTAATCTGTCGTGAAATCACTGCCAAAATTCGTTTTGAACCATAAAAGCCAGGTGACCTTTAAGGGTGACCCGGCTTTTATAATAACTATCCTAAACTTCTCGTTTTCTTAAAATATCCATGTGCTTTACCGGGTTATCCATCTTTATATGATAAATCATTTGCGGATGAGGCGTTGATTCTAAAGTCGAACCCAGAGCATCGGTCATGAAAGTCACTTTTTGAGTAATAAAACCTTTTTTCGGAATCATTACTTCAATTTCATCTCCCAGGGTAATCTTGTTTCTCTGTTCAATCACAGCCAACCCTGTTTTTTCATCGTAGTCCAGCACTATGCCGACAAAGTCATAATTCCGTGTGTAACTGCTGGTGCCATAGTTTTGGTCCTCAGAACTTGTTTTTCCATGGTAGAATCCAGTGGTATAGTTACGGTGGCTTACCTTGGTGAGTTCCTCATAGTAATAGTCATCCATAACCGTGGCTTCGGGATGATCGTAGGCATAGTCAATGGCGCTGCGATAGGCCGATACCACGGTGGCCACATAATAAAGACTTTTCATTCGGCCTTCAATTTTAAAACTGTCAACACCGGCTGCCATGAGAGCGGGAATTTCATTCACCAGACATAAATCCTTTGAATTAAAAATAAAGGAACCGGTGGCGTCATCTTCAATACTAAAAGCTTCGTCCGGCCGTGTTTCTTCAACCAGATGATATTTCCAGCGGCAGGGCTGAGCACAATCCCCCTGGTTGGAATTACGTCCCGTCATATAATGACTTAAAAGACAACGTCCGGAATAGGCAATACACATGGCACCATGGACAAAGACTTCAATTTCCATTTCCCGGGCCACTTTTTCCCGAATTTCTCTGATATCCTCCAGCCCTAATTCTCTGGCTAAAACAATTCGTTTTGCACCCTGGGCATGCCAGAAAGCCACACTTCGCCAATTGGTGTTATTAGCCTGGGTACTGATTGAAATCTTCATTTCAGGTGCAACCTCCCGGACCACTGAAAATATGCCCGGGTCAGCCACAATAACACCGTCAACTGACAAGGCTGCAAGTTCCAGTACATACTCTGATAAGCCCTCGAGATCCTTATTATGAGCGAAAATATTCAGAGCAACATAGATTTTTTTTCCATGGGCATGAACATACTCAACCGCTTCTTTAAGGGCTGGGCGATCAAAATTATCAGCCTTTGCCCGCAGGCCGAATTTTTTTCCTGCGCAATATACCGCGTCAGCGCCGTAATGAAGGGCATATTTCAGTTTTTCCAGATTTCCTGCTGGTGCCAGGAGTTCGGGTTTTTTCATGGTGATTCTCCGTTCTATTTTTATGCATATTAAAAGGGCTTTTTCTCAAGCCCTTTTACTGTAATCAATCCTTCATCCAGCTTACTGCCAGGCCATCCCCCAGGGGCAAAACCGTTGTTAATAACTGGGGATGATTCGAAATGACCTCAAGATATTTTCGCATCCGTTTCACAATAGTGATTTTACGTCTGATCACCAATTCGTTTGAAGCAACCATTCCTTTAAAAAGCACATTATCCGAAACCAATACCCCACCGGGCTTCAAGCACCGGAGGCAAGCCTCTAAAAGGTGGATGTAATGGGCTTTCCCGCCATCAAGAAAAATCATATCATAGGTTTTATCTAAGGTTTCCACCTTTTCCAGAGCATCTCCCAAAATAAGGTTAACCTGGTGGCTAATTCCCAATTCTCCAATATTTTCATCAGCCTGGGATACCATTTTCAAGCTTCGTTCAATGGTATCGATCTGACCCCGGGAACCCATGGCCATAACAAAGACTGAGGCTGAATAACCCACTGCTGTTCCGACTTCCAAAATGGACTGAATATTTCGGGATTTAATGAGAATTTCAATATAGTTTTGAACCTCAGCATGGATAATGGGAATCTCATCGGCAATTGCCCGTTTTCTAAATGCTGCTAATGAGAGATCCCCGTCCGGAATAAGACCCCGTATATAGTCTTCAATATAATCTTGTACAATTTCGTTCACGTCAGGACCTGCATTTCTTTTTTAATTTATTTTTTAATTTGATGGTCCGAGATATTTTTCCACATCTGCTAAATGTCCTTCATAGGTTTCATTGAAATAAATTTTCCCGGTCTTTATGTCTGCCACAAAATACAGGTATTTTGTATCTGCCGGATAAAGGGCGGCTTTTAAGGCTGGTTCACCAAAGGAACAAATAGGGCCAAAGGGCAGCCCCTTATTAATATAGGTGTTATAAGGTGAGGGAAACTGGGTTTCCTCGGTGGTAAGAATAGCTTTCTTTTCGCCCCGGGCATAGTCTACTGTAATATCAGATTGAAGCGGCTGATCTGCTGCCAGACGATTATAGAATACACTGGCTGTATTGGCCTTATCTTCGTCAAATTTTGTTTCCAATTCAATAACAGATCCGAGAATCACAATCTGATCCACGGTTTTTCCCATCTCAGTTGTCCGATTAAGGTATTCCTGGTTATATACCGAAACAAAGCGATCCAACATAGCGGTAACCACAACAGATGGTTCGGTATGCGGTTGAAACTTATAGGTATCAGGAAACAGATAACCTTCCAGGGTTCGGGAAACACCGTCTTTTGCTTCCAAAGGAATGCTGCTTAATATCGGATATCTTTTCTGATAACCGGCAACTTTTTTTGTTTCCGCAATAAAATCTTCTGCGCTGCAAACCTTATGCTCTTCTAAAATTTTTGCGAATTCTTTGATGCTTCGGCCCTCGGGAATAGTAACTGAAGTATCATAAATGTCACCTTTTATCAGACGGTCTAAGATTTCCTGGGCTGATTCTCCGGGGTTGAATTCATAATATCCGGTTTGGATCAGTTCTGCATTACCTTGTTTTTTTGCCAGAAATTCAAAGGCTAAAGCATCCTGGATCAAGTTTTCTTTTACCAACTGATTTGCGATATCATTGATCACCGAACCATCTGCTATTTCAATAACAATAGAATCTCCCTCGCCAACAGGTAATAACCGATCACTTATAAAATATTTAAAGCTGAAAACGGCTGTGGCTCCAAGAATAATAATTAAAAGAACGATTATTGCAATAATTTTTACTAACTTACTCTTTTTCTTTTGCCGTGGTTGCTTTGGCTTTCTCATGTTCAGCCTTCCTTTTTTATATTTTTAGAGAATTTTAAAAAAAGAATATAGGACCGCTGTTGAAAGTGGCCATCTATATTCTTTTTAACATTCTTCTATTTACGATGGCTGCTTATTCTCCACACTCTAAACATTCATCATCTTCACAGGCTTCTTCTTTTGGATCGAAAAGACCCATATCAAGATCGACTGCTTTTGCAATAATGTCAGTAATATCCTGGAATATGACTGAGAAATACATTTGGGTCTGGAAAAATTCGGCAATTTCCGGTATTCCCATGATGGTATTTGCCAGAGTATTATAGGTATTAATTTGTTCTTCAGTGAGTTCCTGACCCATCATTTGCATGGATTGAGCTTCCATTTGTTTTTTCATATAATCTTTGGCCATGTCAAATTTAGCGGGATCCTTTTCCAGCTTTTCTTTGGCTGCTAAAAAGTTCTTATACTCATTGGATTCCTTAAGTGCTTTTGCTAAACTGTTTGCTTCATCATATACATTCATTGTAATTCTCCTATTCTAAATTTATATTTATTAGGTAATTCATAAACACAACCGTAAATTGCATTGATGTCAGTTTTCATAAACAATTTTGTAACGTATAGGCGAACAGTTCAACGAACTGTCCGACGTATAGTGGAAAAATTGTTTCATGTAAACAGGCAGCGATGCTCACGATAATTTAGCAACTACCTATAAATTTATATTTATACTTCCATAAGAATTGGAAGTATCATGGGCTTCCGTTTCGTTTGTTCATAAAGATATTTAAAGAGACTTTCTCTGATCACGTTTTTAATGGAGTTCCAGTCAACAATGCCCTTTTCTTCACAGGATATTAATGCTTTTTTCACAACATCTCTGGCGTTACTGATCAGGGCTTCGGATTCTCTTACATAGACAAATCCACGTGAAATAATATCCGGGCCTGAAATGGCTTTTCCCTTATGCATGGTACAAACCACGATAAAGAGACCATCCTCTGACAACCGCTTACGGTCATTGAGTACAATATTGCCAATATCACCGACTCCCAGTCCATCGACTAAAACAGGTTCAGCCTGGGTTTTTCCGGTAATCTGTATGCCTCTTTTATCAATTTCCAGGATCGTGCCGTTTTCAACAATGAAGGTTTTATCCTTGGCCATTCCTATGGATTGAGCGAGCTCCACATGCTGCATGAGCATCCGGCTTTCACCATGAATCGGCATGAAGTTTTTAGGCCTGACCAGGGTAATCATCAGTTTTAATTCCTCTTGTCGGGCATGGCCTGAGACATGAATTTCTGCATAGCGCCCATAAACCACTTCGGATCCAAGAGCCACTAACTTATTAATGACTTCAGATACCGTTTTTTCATTTCCCGGAACGGCTGATGCTGAAATAATGACAAGGTCTTCTTTTTTAATGGTCAGATGACGATGCTCGCCTAATGCCATTCGTCCCAGGGCTGCCATGGGTTCTCCCTGGCTGCCTGTGGTAATAATCACTAATTCTTTATCTCTGTAATTTTTAATATCTTTTAATTTTACTAATAAATTGGCCGGAACATTCATATATCCAAGATCCATTGCCACTTCACTGACATTTTCCATACTACGGCCACAAATAATAACCTTACGGTTATATTCCACTGCTGCATCAATCACTTGCTGAAGTCTGTGAACATTAGATGCAAAGGTGGTGACAATGATTCTTCCTTTAGCCCCTCTGAAGAGATTAAAAAGAGATGGTCCCACAGTGCTTTCTGATGCTGTAAATCCTGGACCCTCGACGTTTGTACTGTCAGACATGAGCAGGTCTACTCCCTGGGTTCCTATTTTGGCGAATCGCTGCAAGTCGATTATTTCACCACCAATAGGATTGTAGTCAATTTTAAAATCGCCTGTGTGGACAACGGTTGCTGCCGCACATTTAATACAAAAACCTACTGCATCGGCGATACTATGGTTAACACGGATAAACTCCACATTAAATTCGCCAATGTCAACACGTTCTTTTGGTTTTACAATGATTCTTTCTGTTTTAGTTAACAGTCCATGTTCCTTGAGCTTTCTATCAATAAGCCCCATGGTGAATTTGGTTGCGTAAACTGGAACGTTTAACTTTTTCAAGAGATAAACAAGTCCTCCGATATGATCCTCGTGACCATGGGTGATGACAATCCCTTTTACTTTATCTTTATTTTCTAAGATATAGTTAAAATCCGGTAATACAATGTCAATGCCAAACATCTCGTCATCCGGGAATTTCAGGCCACAGTCAAGAATAATAATGTCGTCTTTATATTCAAAAACGTTTATATTCTTTCCGATTTCTCCTAAGCCCCCCAATGGAATCAACCTCAGCTTATCTTTGTTTCTTTGTGGTTGCGGCTTTTTTTTGGTTCTCTGACGACTTTCAAGTCGTCCAGGCGTTCCAATTATTAAATTGTTATTTTCAGTCAAATTTTTCTCCTTCCATAATTTTATAACAATCCGAACAGTATCCGTATACTTTAAGTTCATGATTTATTATAATAAATCCTTTTTTTTCTTCTATTTCTTTTTCTAACGCTTCGAGGTATTCGTCTTGCATTTCGATGACCTTTCCGCATTTTAAACAAATCAAATGATGATGCCAGTGTTTTTCATCCAACTCGCACAATTCGTACCTGGCAAAACCATCATCAAAATTACGTTTGGTAATGAGTCTCATTTCTTCCAATATTTGTACCGTTCGATAAATGGTCGACATTCCTACTTCGGGGTTGCGTAGTTTAACGCCCTGGAACAAATCTTCAACACTAAAATGCTGCTGTCCCATGGTCAAAAGAACTTCTATGGTAACAAGGCGTTGAGGTGTCACTTTATTCCCTCTTTTCCTTAGTGCTTCCACAATTTGAGTTTCGTTGTTCATGGTTTCTGCACCTTCCCCAAAATTTCTTCTGATAATACGTTCACTGGCAATTCTCCGATAATTTCTATGTTTACTCCATCAATATCACAGGAAAGAGCACGGATCTCTATTCCCAGACTATGACATTGATCCAATAAACCTGCAAATTCAGGGTCCATGGCGGCGTTCGCTTTAAACGATGTGGCATCATTACGTTGCACCACAAAAATAACACCTGCTCCATAACCCTCTGTTTGAGCTTTTATAAGTTCAGCAAGATGCTTGCTCCCACGCTCTGTTGGTGCGTCTGGAAACAGGGCAATGTTTCCCACCAAAAGGTTAACCCATTTTACTTCGTAAAAAAAGAATTTCCCGCCACGATAACAGGCAAGGTCAAAGCGACTGTTGCCATCGGTAACCTCTTGTTTAAGCTCTGAAACATCCGATTGTGCGAATAAATATTCGGTGCCAACTTGATTTGCCAAAACTGCGTGTACACATACCCATCGTCCATCCTTTTCAACAAGAATAAGGGTATCGTCTGTTTTTCGCTGAGGGCTGGGATTCCACGAAAGTATTGCCCGAACTCCGGGAATGAGAAGTTCGCTCATGCGTCCGGTATTGGGCACATGAGCGATTGTCTCTTCCTGGTCAATCATAACTCTTGCAATAAAACGGTTCGGTCGACTGAGAAAAACTCCACTGACTAAAGGGAATCTACTCAGTTTCACCTTCTTCATCTTCTTCATCGTATTCTTCATCATAGGCGGCTTCGATTAACGCAAACTCTGCTTCATCTTCAACAGCCATAAGGACTTTATATTCTCCTTCTTCATCTTCTGTTACAACAAATGGGAAAACATCATCACTTTCTTCATTTTCTGATAATAGTACATAGGTTTTTTCCTGAATGAGAAAGCAGTCAACAACCTCAAATTCTTTTTCAACGCCATCATCAGCAACGATCATAATCTTTTCTCCAATGACAAAGTTTTCTTCGACTTCAAATTCCTGTTCAACGTCATTGTCATCAATTACATTAATCTTATCATCCATTTTGATTCCTCTTCTCGTTAAATATTTTCGCTCATAATTTTTATATTATACCCTGTGATACTTAAAAAATCCACTACTATTGGAAACTTTCTACTTATCAGCCCGATCCATATAGGATTGAAGGATCATTTGTGCCGCCAGTGTATCAATATATTCTTTTCTTTTCTTACGTGAAACATTTCCCTCAATAAGAATCTTTTCAGACCATGAGGACGTTAATCGTTCATCAATATAAATAATTTCCACATTTAATCGTTTCTTTATGAATTGACAAAAATTTTGGGTTTTTCGGGTTTGTGCCGACTCGGTGCCATCCATGTTCAAAGGCAAACCGGCCACAATTTTTTTCAGTTCATATTTTTCAATGATTTCACGGAAGGCTTCCAAATCATCATCTCGAGTCTTTCGTCTGTAAGTCATGACCCCCTGGGCCGTGATTTGCAGAGGATCCGTTACTGCAATCCCGATGCGCTTGTCCCCGACATCGATTCCTAATATTCTTTCCATTTATTTCCTATCTATCTTAATATTTTTTATATTACCTTAAAATCTTTTATATTACCTTAATACAGAATTCTTTACAATAGGCTCCGCAATAACAGCAAAGCACACATTTTTTCTTATTTAATACCGCTTTACCTTCCCTGAGGGACAGGGCTTTTTGTTTGCAATGCCTGACACATTCTCCGCAGCCGACACACCAATCGCTGATCTGCAGCGACTTTGAAGCACCTGAAACCGCTGATTCCAAGGCTTCTGGAATCGTTTCTCCGTTAAATTTTTTCACATTGTATAAAACTTCATCCACAGATTGGACCCCAATGGCAATGGCATCCAAATCATTAAGACCCAGAATGTAGTCAAAGCAGTCCTGCTTTTGAGATAAAAGGTTTCCGCCGCCTAAGGGTTTCATTCCATAAAGGCCTTTTCCCGCCAGCTTTGCTTCGTGAATAGCGACTTCCATTTCTTCTGCACTGCCGTCCTGGATGCCAATACCCGTTAGATTAATCAGAGGATGTATGACATCCAGCTCCGAAAAAGTTGCCGCATCGCGAACCCCTTCGACCCGGTGAGTTGAAATGCCAATGGCTCTTACCTTACCGGCATCCTTGAGACCGATGAGGGCTTCAATGGCTTCCCAATGGCCTTCAATGGTTTTTCGGCTTTCCTGTTCATGGAGTAAATAGATATCAACATAATCACGTCCCAGTTCTTTTAAGGCCCGATGAAGTCTTTTTTTAACACCATCGGCAGTGTAGTCGTAGGACTTGGTACTGATAATCACATCTCTTTTAATGTCAATGGCATTTCTTAGATGATCATAGTTATTGTATAAATCTGCGGTATCAAAAAAATCAACACCTTGGTCAAGGGCTGCCGCTATGATTTCGCGACTTTCTGTCAGCGTCTTATTTTTCTGGAGAGGTCCGATGGTCAAGCTCCCAAAACACATCCGAGAAACCACAATTCCGGTATTCCCCAAAGCATTCATTCTCATGTCTTCACCTAATCTCTATAATTAAAATAGGACTGCCTCTTTTGAGACAGTCCTATGTACGTCTACTAAATACTGTTCAAATAACGTCGTACAAGCTCTTCTAAAAGCTCATCTCGTTCGATCTTCTGGATGGCATTACGCGCTTCTCTGTGACTTGTGATATAGGTCGGATCTCCTGACATGACATAACCTACAATCTGATTGATAGAGTTATACCCCTTTTCAACTAAAGCCTTATTAACATTGCGCATTACATCATCGATTTTTTGAGACTTTTCATTGTCGACCTCAAACATAATAGTTCCTGGATCAATCACCGTATTTTCTCCCATTGTCATCTGACCTCCTTCACAATCAACTGTTATCATTTTAACCTAAAGCCAACGAAAAGACAAGTCAAATGAAATATTTTTTAATTTTCTTAAACTTTTAATGCAACTGTTCCCGAATACAAGCTTCACCCCTTTTAAGAGATTCTCCCAATTTTTCCGGGTGTTTTCCTCCAGCTTGCGCCATATCCGGCCGTCCACCACCACCACCGCCAGCAACTGTCGCCACTTCCTTAACAAGTTTCCCTGCATGGAAACCACGTTTCACAATATCCTTTGTTGCAGTTGCGATAAAATTAACTTTCTCATCATGCACACTTCCCAATAGAACCACCCCTGAACCCATTTGGTCTTTGAGCAGGTCACTGATGTTCCTTAGTTCATCCATTTGCATGTTTTCAACCTCAGAAATGGTCACTTGCACTTCATTGACGATGATCATCTTACTTTGAATATCCGCTACCATATTTCCTGCGGATTTCTGTTTTAATTCAGCGATGATCCGTTCTTTTTGTTTCCCGATTTCCGCCAATTCATTGACCTTCTCCAGGAGCTGTTCCGGGTTTGTCTTCATCAGGTTGGATACATCAATAAGGGTGTCATCCATTTTTTCAACCACCTTTAAAGCATTAAATCCCGTAGCGGCTTCAATACGCCTTACCCCGGCAGCTACACCACCTTCGCTGAGGATCTTAAATAACCCCACATTCGCAGAGTTTGTAATATGACAACCTCCGCAAAGCTCGGTGCTGAAATCTCCAACCTTTACAATCCGAACAATTTCACCATATTTTTCCCCAAAAAGAGCGGTTGCCCCCAGGGCTTTGGCATTATCAATGTTAGTTTCGAAAATTGAAACGTCATAAGCTTCCAAAACAGCAGCATTGACAATCTCTTCCACCTGGCGTTTTTCAGTTCGGGTCATTCCCTGAAAGTGGTTAAAATCAAACCGCAAACGATCTGGCGATACAAAAGAACCTGCCTGCTCAACATGATCTCCTAAAACCTGTTTTAAAGCCCGGTGAAGCAAATGCGTTGAGGTGTGGTTTCGTTGTACTGCTTCTCTTCGCTTCTTATCCACTTCTGTAACAACCGTTTCTCCGACTGTAAAAGTTCCTGATTTTACCATGCCGGAATGAATGTGACGTCCGAGACTTCCTTTTTTACAATCATTAATTTCAATGCGGCCATTCTCTTTTAGGATAGTACCATGGTCTCCGGTTTGACCACCGCTTTCAGCATAAAAAGAGGTTTGATCCAAAAGTACTAAAACTTCATCCCCCGGCATTGCTACTTCCATTAATTCATCATTAACATAAAGCCCAAGAATGGTCCCTTCTACTGCTAAATTATCATAACCGACAAAGTTATTGACTGCGTCTGCTCCCAATGGGTTAAAAGGATCATCCACCCAGACTGCCAAATCACTGTCCCGACGATCCTGACGGGCACGGTTTCGTTGAGCCTGCATTTCTTTTTCGAACTCGGCTATTTCAATGGTTAGTCCCCGTTCTTCAATAATCTCTTTGGTGAGATCAAATGGGAATCCATAGGTGTCATAGAGTTTAAATGCGACACTGCCGGGAAAAATTTTTTCTTTCATTGCCAATATTTTTTCAATTTCTTTATTTAAAATAACCATGCCCAGATCAATGGTTTCTTTGAAATTTTCTTCTTCTATACGGATGAGTTTTTGGATGAAGTCCTGTTTTTCTTTAAGCTCAGGATAAGCACTTTCCGAAACACGAATGGCTTCCTTGGCGACGTCAAATAAAAACAGGTCTTTGATTCCCAATAATTTACCATGACGTACTGCCCGGCGAAGGAGTCGTCTTAAAACATAGCCACGACCTTCATTCCCAGGCATAACACCGTCAGCCATCATAAAAGTCACACTTCTTATATGGTCGGTTATAACACGAATGGAGACATCATTTTCAGGGTCTTTCCCATAGGTTACCCCGGCTTTTTTGCAGATATAATTCAGGACATGGGCTACGGTATCAATTTCAAAAATAGTATCTACACCCTGCATGACAACAGCCAAACGTTCTAAGCCCATTCCGGTATCAATGTTGGGCTTTGGCAGCAGATTATAATTCCCTGCTTCATCTTTATTAAACTGGGTGAATACCAGGTTCCAAAATTCCACATAGCGATCACAATCACATCCCACACTACAGGTTGGGCTGTCACAGGCATATTCTTCACCACGGTCAAAATACAATTCTGAACAAGGACCACAGGGTCCCAGGCCATGCTCCCAGAAATTATCCTCCTTCCCTAAACGCACAATCCGCTCAATTGGAATTCCAACATCCTGATGCCAGATATCAAAGGCTTCATCATCATCTAAATAGATGGAGATCCAGATCTTATCTTCCGGTATTTCCATGACTTCAGTACAAAATTCCCATGCCCAGGGAATGGCTTGCTTTTTGAAATAATCCCCGAACGAAAAATTTCCAAGCATTTCAAAAAAGGTACCATGACGTGCCGTTTTTCCAACATTCTCAATATCCGGGGTTCGAATGCATTTTTGACAGGTAGTGACCCGTTTTTGAGGTGGAATTTCATCCCCGGTAAAATAGGGTTTTAAGGGTGCCATTCCTGAATTGATAAGCAACAAGCTTTTATCGTTAATAGGTACCAGCGGAAAGCTGTTTAAACGCATATGGCCTTTTGATTCAAAAAATTCCAAATATTTTTCTCTTATTTCATTTAATCCTAATGATTTCATTTTTTTCCTCTTTCTATTGTTTTCCAGATTCTCTGGTAATTGGCGGTTGCATAGATACTGCAGCGACCATGGTTTTGAGGATAACTATTTTATCCTGTTGCCGGCACCATTCATTATCCTTTAGAATCATATTGATCGAAATATGATTTTAATAAAAAAAAGTCCCCTGCAATCAATGCAAGGGACGGTTATAATCCGCGGTACCACCCAAATTAGCAATGGCAATCCCATTACTCACTTTAATAATAACGGTTTCCCGGCTGTTATTACTTTCTGAAAATAGATTCCAGGTTTTCTTAACAGCAGCTCAAACGGAGCAACCCTAAATTTATTATAAAAGACTTCCATCAATGTCTTTCTCTCTGGAATAATTTTTTTTAGAGCCATCGTTCTCAAAG
Source organism: Acetobacterium sp. (assembly GCF_036508315.1). Classification (GTDB taxonomy): domain Bacteria; phylum Bacillota; class Clostridia; order Eubacteriales; family Eubacteriaceae; genus Acetobacterium. Next base: position 45,011 of record NZ_DATCHP010000062.1, read on the forward strand.
CTTTTTAATATTTAACTACAAGGTTGATTATATTGATTTCTGATTAAACTGTCAATCTTTTTTTAATTCAGTCACTTCATTTGAAGCAAACCCGGAAATAATATTTCCACCAATAACCTTAATGGTACCTAATAAAGGAACCGCCATAATCATCCCTAATCCACCAAATAAGGCGCCGAAAAAGAAAATTGAGAAGATAATAAACACCGGATGCAGCCCAACATTTCCAGACATGAGTTTTGGAGCGATAAAATTACCACAGATCGTCTGAACCACTGTAATGACAATAATCATTGGAATAATCATGCCAGGAATGGTAAACAAAACGATAGAGATAATCACAATCATCCCCACTACTGGGCCAAAATACGGGATCATTGTTGTGATCCCGGCGACCACACCAATAATACTGCCGTAGGGAATTCCCAGGGCAAAAGCCCCGATGCCAGTTGCAATACCTGCTATCAGAGAAGTGAGGCCCTGTCCCTTAATGAAACCGCCAATAACAAGATCAATATCGCAGCACATTTTCAAGGTATCATTTCTAAATCTCAAGGGTACCAGATACATGATGCCGCTGATGAAAAATTCCTTGTCTACTAATAAAAAAATGGTAACCAATGGAATAATAATGATGTTCATCAATTGGCCACTATTTTGAATAATGGCATTGCTGATTCCCTGGAGGGCTACTCCAAATCCCTGAACAACACTGCCTAATGCCTGTTCGATATTAAAATACTTAGAAATCTGAGAATTACTGATTTGCGTCACATAATTAGTTATATCTGTGCTGTATTGTTGCATCTGACTGACAAAATTCGGGATACTGCTGATCATCCCTGAAATACTGCTAATGAGACTAGGTACAAAGCTCATAAAAACACTGACCACTACCGCCAGCACAATCACAAAGACAATGAGTACGGATATTCCGCGGTTAAATCCCCGACGTTCAAAAAAACCTACCAGAGGATTAAGCAGATAAGCAAGAATAATGGCCATAAGGAATGGCATAAACATTCCAATGAGTGTCGGCCAAATAGTTAAAAACAAAATTCCGATAATCAATATCACAATAGCATTAATAATTAAATGCCTTTTTTTATCCGGCAATACTTGCATTTATTTCACCCCTAATAGTTTTCCTGCAATACCTGCGCCCTGGGATTTAAAATCCGGATCAAACATTTCTTTTTGATAAGATAGAATCCGATCCTTATAAATAAGTTCCGAAGATTCCGCAACTCCAAATCCATAGTCAAGGTCATCAAAAAAGCTCCTTGATATTTCATAATCTGAGATTTCATAAGTTTTATCATCGATGGTTGCATTAACAATCCGTCCGAATTTATTTCCATTAATATCCACAACCGGATAATCCATTAATGAAAACGCTTCTGTGAGGTATTTTTTAACCTCTTTTGCCTTGATTTTAATTATTTTACTGCTGTCCATTATGATTAGCTGTTTATAATCAACGTCAACAATACTCTCCGGCGCAAAGAATTGGGCCTTTGCAAATAAACTACCCGGGTTGATTACCAGGTATTTCAATACATGATCCACTACCACCAGGCTTTTGACAAGTCCGTAACGTCTCCCGCTTTCTTTTGAGATCACCTCAACGTTCAGCAAATAGTTAGCTTTCATTCACTACTCCTTTTTTATTTCTTTTCTATTCTGTATTTCATATTACACTAAAAGAACCCGAATGGCAATGGCCTTTCCTTACCGTGTAAAAAACTGGTAAAAAAAATAAAACGTTGTTTCTACTTTCATAGAAGCACCGTTTTATATCCGTCTTATTTTTTTTTGTTTTTTTTGTAATCCAGAATAGCTGCCTGAATGGCTTCAGCTGCTAAAACCGAACAATGAATCTTCTGAGTGGGAAGACCACCCAAAGCATCCACCACTTCCTCGTTTTTCAGATTATTTGCTTCTTCAATGCTTTTTCCAATAATCATATCAGTTGCCACGCTGCTGCTGGCGATGGCGGCACCGCAACCAAAGGTTTTAAAAGAAGCATCTGTAATAATATCGTTCTCATCAATTTTTAAGAAAATTTTCATGATGTCCCCACAAGAAGGGTTTCCTACCTGACCAACGCCATTAGCATCTTCCATTTCACCCACATGTTTAGGGCAAGTAAAGTTTTCCATTACAATATCTGTATATTCCATTTTTTTAGTTTCTCCTTTAATTTTTAATGATGATGATGCTCTGGTTTATCGAAAACCGCGTCATCAATAGGGCATTCAGCAGTGATGGGTGACATTTTTCTTAATCGTTCAATAATCTCAGCAAGATTGTCTACAACATAATTAATCTCTTCCAGGGTTGTACTTTTACCAATGGATAATCGAAGTGAACCATGTGCGACGCCTGCGGGTAATCCAATGGCGAGAAGTACATGTGATGGTTCCAGTGAGCCTGAAGTACAAGCTGATCCGCTTGAACCGGCAACGCCAATAATATCAAGGCTTAATAAAATGGATTCACCTTCGATATAATCAAAACAGAAGTTCGCATTTCCCGGAAGTCGAATTTCCGGATGTCCATTCAGTCGAACCTGAGGAATTTTTTCCATGATCCCTTTAATTAAGACTTCCCTTAATGTCTTCATGTGGACTGCATTTTCTTCAAGATGCTGGGTAGCAAACTCAGCTGCTTTTCCAAATGCAACAATTTCAGCTGTATTTTCTGTTCCTGCACGTTTTTTACGTTCCTGTGCGCCACCATGAATAAGGTTGTCAATGGGAACGCCTTTTCTTATATAAAGAACCCCTATCCCCTTTGGTCCATAAATTTTATGTGCTGAAAGAGACAGCAGATCAACGTTTAAATCCTTCACATCAACCGGTATATTCCCCAGAGCCTGAACGGCATCCGTATGGAAAATAATCCCTTTTTCTTTTACGATTTCTCCTATGGCTTTAATGGGTTCAATGGTTCCAATTTCATTGTTTGCAAACATAATCGATACCAGAATGGTATCCTTGCGAATCGCTTTTTTAAGATCGTCAAGTGAAATGAGCCCATACTCATCCACTGGTAAATAGGTAACTTCAAAACCCTGTTTTTCTAAATATTGACAGGTATGCAACACTGCGTGATGTTCAATGGTTGTGCTGATAATGTGTTTGCCTTTGGCCTGGTTTTTCATAGCAATGCCTTTAATTGCCCAGTTATCGGCTTCTGATCCACTGGCTGTAAAATAAATTTCCCGCAAATCCGCATTGATAGCCTTGGCAATCTGTAAGCGTGCTGCTTCAATGCTTTTTTTTGCTGCTCGCCCTTCAGCGTAGATTGAAGATGGATTTCCATAATTTCCTGTTAAGCTGGGAAGCATCGCTTCCAAAACAACTGGATCGATGGGTGTTGTTGCTGCGTGATCTAAATATATTCTTTTCATATTTATCCCTTTCTTTTGACTTACTTATCTAATAAATCCTGTAAAGACCGATGATCAATGACATCATTAATGCTATCTCTCATATCTTCCCAAAGCCCTTTCGTAAGACACTCCAGGGACTTTACACAATCATAGTTGTCGTTTTCGTTAATACATTCGGCTAATTCAATGGGTCCTTCCAGGGCTCTGATAATATCTCCGACTGTAATGTCAGATGGATCTCTAGCTAATACATACCCCCCATGGGCACCTCTTAAGCTCCTTACCAGTCCTGAATTCTTTAATGTTGAAAAAAGTTGTTCCATGTACGAATCCGAAAATTTTTGTTTTTCTGAAATTTCTTTAATTGAAACCGGTCCCTGTCCATAATGAAGAGCTAACTCAACCATAGCAAGGACACCGTATCGCCCTTTTGTGGAAAGTCTCAAGTATTAAACCTCCCCCGAATTATTTCCGAGTATTCCACTTGGATTTAATGTAATTATAGCACTTTATTATTATTTATCAATAGTATTTTAAAAAATTAATAAAAAAAAACCACACTTGGAAATTTAATTCCAGGTGTGGGTCCTTTAACCTTTTTACAAAAGGTTTTATTTTTCGTCTTCTTCGTCGAAGGAAAGACCGCTGAATAAATCTCCGAAAGAATCACCAAGTGTAACATTGGCTGTTTCTTCATAAACGGTTTTATTTCGATTATTGTTGCTGTTACTGGCTTGTGGTCGTCGGTTTCCACCGCCACCGCCATAGCTGCTTGATCGATCTCTGCTTCCAGTGTTTGAGCTGCTGCTTGAACTGCTGTTTGAACTGTTGCTTGAACTGCTGCTTCTTTGAGTAGGAGCTGGTCGTGCAGGAGCTTCTTCGGTTGCTTTTTTACTGAGGCTTATTTTTTCCTTTTCACTGTTGATACCAATGATTTTAACGGTTAAAACATCCCCGGTTTTTAATACTGCCGCAACGGATTCTACTCGGCTATAGCTGATTTCAGAAACATGAATCAAACCTTCAACGCCAGGAATTACCTGTGCAAAAGCACCAAAATCCAAGATATTGGTAATGGTAACTTCAACAAGATCATCCACTTTATTTTTTGCAACAAAATCATCCCATGGACGATCCAACAAAGCTTTAACGCTTAATTTTATTTTCTTGTCTTCTTCGTTTTTAGCAATAACTTTTGCTTCAATTTCCTGACCTTTTTCAACGATGTCTTTTGGTTCATTGATTTTTTCCCAGGTTAAGTCGGAACGATGGACAAAACCATCAATGCCTTCCAGATCTACGAAAATACCAAAATTAGTGATCGTCTTAACAACCCCTTTAACCACATCATCAATGTTTAATTCTTCAAATCGTTTTTCCTTCATTTCTTTAACGTGTTCTCTTCTTTCCTTCATATCTTTTTCAAGAAGGATTTTTTGAGAAAGAATAGCACGGCGTCTCTTTGGATTATAATCAATGATGATGCCCTTAACTTTTTCTCCAAGAAGCGTATTTAAGTCTTTAACATAACGTACATGATATTGTGAAGCCGGCATGTAAATATCAGTGAACCCAATATCGACGATTAAACCATTTCCAGAGATATCTTTGATGGTACCTTCTAAGATTGTTTTATTATCATAGGCGTCACTTAACTGTTTTTGAACCAATCGGTTATCATATTTGATTTTTGAAAGTTTAACATTTCCTGAACCTTCATTTAAATCAGTAACAATACACCAAATCTTATCACCTAACTGAACAAGTTCGGATAACACCTCATCGCTTTTCCATGTAAAATCATTTTTCTTGATAATACCGTCTGCTTTATATCCGATATTCAGGATAACTTCATCCTCATCGATGTGAATGACTTCACCCTCAATTTCGGTTCCGCGACGAATTGTCTTAAGAGATTCTTCCATTGATTTTGCAAAATCGAAATTCGCATCATCATCTTCGTCTATTTCTTCGACTGCAACGGCTTTTTCTACCGGCGCAACCACTTCTTCTACCTTAACAGTTGGTGCACCTTCAACGGCTGCTTCTACTTCAACAGTCGGTTGTACATCAGTCGCCACTTCTTCGACCACGTTTTCCTCAGCAATTTTGTTTTGCTCTTCCATACCTTCCAATACCTCCTTGACGATCCAGTCCGGTGTTGATGCCCCTGCGGTAATGCCAATCTTTCGATATTTCATTACTTCAGTGAGATCTAAATCCCGGATGGTTTCTATGTGACAAGTGTTTTCGCAATAGGACTTACAGATATCAGCCAGTTTCTGAGTATTAGAACTGTGATATCCACCAATTACGATCATATATTCTACCACTTTTGCAGTTTTTGCTGCTGCTGCTTGTCTTTCAGTTGTAGCACTGCAAATAGTATTAAATATAACGACTTCATTAACTTGTGACTTAATTGCATCACAAATTTCATTGAATTTAGATTCAATGATAGTGGTTTGAGCCACGATACATATTCTATCATAAATTTCAATATTTTCCAACTGATTTATATCATTTATTATTAATGCTGTATCATTGCACCAGCCATTGGCTCCAATCACTTCAGGATGATCTTTATTTCCAATAATTACAATCTGATAACCGGCTTCATAATGACTTTCCACTTTTTTCTGTACCGCCCGGACAAAGGGGCAAGTCGCATTAATAATTGGAATCCCTTTTTTCTGAATGGTCTCGATGATTTTTTTACCGACCCCATGGGAGCGTAAAATAATGCATCCACCTTCAAGTTCTGCCACATCCTCATCTGCCAGGATTGTGAGACCCTGGGCCTCAAGAGATTCGGTTACCTGGGTATTGTGGCTAATGGGTCCTAGGGTAAATATCTTTTCATGACTTGCCTTTAGGGTGTCTGCCACCAATTTCATGGCATTTTCAATACCAAAGCAATAACCCGCTTTTTCTGCTATGATAACTTCCATTTAAACCACAGCCGTTTGTTTCAAATCATAGATCGTGTCCATTATTTGCTTGCTCAGGGCTTCTGATTCTTTTTCGGATATTTTTTTTCCGTAGTGTTCAGTGAGATAAATAGGTTCTCCGATAATAATCTCTATCTTTGATCTGAATTTATATTCCCCTTGAATCCTTATTGGGATAATCGGTGATTTTGTTTTTATGGCAAAAACAACAAAACCGCTGGCCGGTTGGATCCGTTCATCAGATTTCACCCGTTTTCCTTCCGGAAAGATACCCAGAAGTTCCTGATTCTTAAGTATCTTAAGCGATGTCTTAATGGTATCAATGCTAACCTCGTTCCGGTTCACTGGAAAAGCATGGACTTTTTTCAGAAACCAACCCAATAAAGGATTATTGAAAAGCTCGGCTTTTGCCATAAAATGAACTTCCCTCGGGATCATGGAAGCAACCGCCAAGGGATCATAATTACTCACATGGTTTGGACAAATAAGTGCACTTCCCTTCTTTGGTATATTTTCTCCCCCTATAATTGTAAATTTAAACATAATACAGTTAATTATAAATACAATTACACGACAAATTTTATAGATCATACCTAAACCCCGCTAATATGATTTTTTATCACATCACAAACTTCTTCAATGCTTTTTCCGGTGGTATCAACTAAAATGGCATCCTCCACCTGAACTAAAGGTCCCTCACATCGATTTCGATCATTGTCATCCCGTTTTTCAATTTCCTGTTTAATGCTTTCCAAACTTTTTTCAATGCCTCTGGCATCCAGTTCTTTCTTTCTTCGTAGAGCACGTTCGGTGATATCAGCATCCAGAAAAAATTTATAGTCGGCCCGGGGCAACACCACTGAGCCAATATCCCGGCCATCCATGATCACCGACTGGTCAAGTGCAATTTTTTGCTGTTGTTCAACCAACAGCTTCCGGACCTCTTTAATACAGGCCACATCCGAAGTATGAAGGGATACTAGAGGCATACGAATGGCTTCTGTTACGTCTGCTCCATTACAGAAAACATGGTCTCCCTGAAACTTTATGACAGCCTCTTCTGTCAGCTTAATAATTTTCTCAATGTCATTAAAATTATCCCCCTGCATTAAAATACTATGGGCAATACACCGATACATTGCCCCGGTATCCAGATAGATAATTCCAAAGGCTTCGGCGATTTTTTTTGCAATGGTACTTTTTCCTGCACCTGCAGGCCCATCAATGGCTATTTGCATCTTTTTCTCCTTATTCTATGGCGTTGCCGGCCAGCCAGCCAGTGGAGGCTGCAATTTGGATGTTGAAGCCTCCGGTGAGGGCATCCACATCCAGCATTTCTCCGGCAAAATAAAGATTATTTATTTTTTTGGATTCCATGGTTCCCGGGTCCACTTCCTTGACATCCACGCCGCCTGAAGTAATAATGGCTTCGGTAAAATCACGGAGACCGGCAATATTAATTTCAAGGTGTTTAAAACACTCAATCAGTTTTTTCCTCTGGATTTTTGTGATCTGATTAACCTTAAGAATTGGATCAATCCCGGATAGTTCAACCATAATGGGAATCATTTTTGAAGGCAGTAAATCTCCCAGGGCATTAATAAAGTCTTTATTATTGTATTTTTCAAAATCCCGTTGAATTCTGTTTTCCATTTGTTCCATGGTAAGTCCGGGTTTCAGATCAAGGATTAGAGAATAGGTTTTAGGGCTCGCTGAAATATATGAACTAAGGGATAAAGCCAAAGGTCCTGAAACACCAAAATGGGTAAATAACATTTCCCCCATCAGGGATTTCACCTTTACACCACCTTTTGGATTCTTTTTAACCAGGGTTAATGTCACATTTTTCAGTGCCAATCCCTGAAGCTGTCGCGGCCAATCTTCTTTGGTGTTCATGGGCACCAGGGCTGGTGTCGGATAAGTTATGCGATGTCCGACGCCTTCCAGCACCTCAAAAAAGTTCCCGTCTGATCCTGTTGAGGGATAGCTTTTTCCTCCGGTTGCTAAAATCACTGCATCGTAAAGCCGTGACTCGCCATTTTCTAAAACAATTCCTTTTAAACTATTCTCCTCAACAACCAGATCGACGATCTTTTCATTTAAAAGAAAATGACATTTTTTTTGGTTGATAGCACTTTTAAATCCCTTAATAACATCGTTTGATTTGTCCGTAACAGGAAAAACCCGCTCTCCCCGTTCTACCTTAAGGGGAACACCATTTTCTTCCATTAACGCCATGAGGCTTTCATTGGTGAATGAATATAATGCGCTGTATAAAAAACTGTGATTGTGAACAATGTTCTCAAAATAGTCTCCGATATCGCAGGCATTGGTTAGATTACACCGGCCTTTGCCGGTAATATAAAGCTTTTTGCCAAGCTTTTCGTTGCTTTCGTATAAATCAATGGTGTGTCCATTGTTTCCTGCTGCCACAGCCGCCATCATTCCTGATGGGCCGCCGCCAATTATTGCTATTTTACTCATTTTTTTCCCTATGTTCTTTCATGAATTCATTTTCCAAATCGTCGCCTGTGTAAATAAAATGTTCCCGCCAGATTTCTTCAAGTTCGTTAAAGGTTTCCTTGGTTTGCCCGATATTGCGAAGCCCCACAGAAATTACCAATGCATTAATCAGGGAAAGTGGTGCTACCAGAGAATCCACAAAAGAATAGACATTACTTTTAGCAATCAGGCGATACTCGGTAAATGCATTAATCGGGGCATTTTCATTATCGGTAATGGTAATAATTTTAACCCCTTTGTTTTTCAGGAATTCCACAGCTTCATATGTTTTTTGGGCATAGCGTGGAAAGCTGATGGCAATGACCACGTCTTTTTCATTAACCTTAATCAAATGCTCATAAATATCTGAAACCCCATAGTTTACCACCCGAACATTATCTAAAATTAGGTTTAAATAATAACCTAAATGTTCGGTTAACAGGGTGGTTGTCCGAAACCCGATAATGACAACTTTTCTGGCCTCTAAAATTAAATCAATGGAAGATTTGAAAATCTCATAATCAAAATTTTCAAAGGTTGCATTAATATTTGCTGCATCGCTTTTTAATACATTGTGAACCGTTTCCTGAAGTGCTTTTTCTTTTTCCTCATTTCTGAGGGTCATATTAATGCGTTCGATGGTGGTAAGCTTGCTGTTCATTTCATTCTTCAGAGCCCGACGAAATTCAGGGTACCCTTCATAGCCTAACGTCACAGAAAAACGAACCACCGTTGCTTCACTTACTTTAACGCTTTTCGCCACCTTAATGGCTGACATTTCAGAAACCCGTTCATAATGACTAAGTACATAATTCGCAATCAGTTTATGACTTTTACTTAATTTAGGATAGTGCTGTTTTATGGCTGAAAAGATATCCCTATTTTCATTTTTCCCATTGGCTTTTTCTTCCATATTTACCTCATTCTCTGGATAATGACTAATGTTGGCGGTAATTTTCGATTTAAAGTCTGAAAATGATGCGCCACAAAGGGTTTTTCTAAGCTCTCACACCAGTTCAGAACTTTCTCAGATTCCCGTAGCCCTTCTGAATGACCGGGATAAAGACAAACCGTTATGATTCCCTGGGGGGCCAATAGTTTTAAAGCGCCATCCAAAGCCATCAGTGTCGTAGTACCGGATGTTGCAACACGGTGATCTCCACCGGGTAAATACCCCAGATTGAAAACAATGGCCTTAACGGTGTTGTTCATAACACCTTTAGATTCCAAAACTTCTTTCATGGTTTCATGACCCTGGTGGATTAATGTTACAAAGGACTCTACCCCTTTAATTACAAGCTTGTCCTGTATAATTTTAAGGGCTTCTTCCTGAATGTCAAAGGCATAAACGCACCCGCTGGCTCCCGTACATTCCGCCAGAAGCAAGGTGTCCTGACCGGTTCCGGCGGTGGCATCGACCACAATATCTCCAGGTTTTATCACTGATTTTATGAATTCCCCGGCCAGTGAAGTAACCCTTATGGGATTACTTACCACTGCATCCTGAACATGGCTTGAAAAATTCACCAGGGAAACTATGATGGACCAGGTTGCCTGATTCTATTTTAAACCCGTGATCTTCAAAATATTTTTTGCACTCACCTTGTGCATTACGAACAACCAGGGTTGTGCATTCTTCATCAGCCATTTTAAAAAGCAGGGTTCTGATAATGCCATCAAAAATCGCCATGGAATCCTCACCCTGATAAACCATGATCATTTCAAAAATATCGACTTGTTCTTTTTTATATGAAAAACGAACCGCTCCAAAAAGCTCTGATGTTTCAGTGTTTTCGGCGGCAATATATAAATCCTGTTCTTTTTCCTTTTCCGGAAAAAGATTTTTAATTTTTCCGAAATCTTTTGGGAATCCTATTTTTACCATGACTTTTCATCTCCTTTTAAATATTCGATTTCATCTTCTCTCAAATAACGCCAGTCACCGGGCTCTAAATCTCCCAATGTTAATTTACCTACGGCTACCCGGGTCAATTCCTGTATCGGATGTCCCAGCACACCACACATTTTTCTTATTTGACGTTTTTTACCTTCATGGATAATCATTTCAAGCAAGGTCGCCTCATCATAATTCTCGAGTATTTTCACTGCCGCGGTCGCCGTGTGATAATCTTCAACATCCATACCCTGACGGAAATATTCCAGACTGGATTCAGTAGGACATCCCCTGACCAATCCAACATATGTTTTATTAAATTCATGTTTCGGGTGAGTTAACCGAAAAGTAAGCTCGCCATCATTTGTCAGAAGTAACAGACCTTCGGTTTCCATATCCAATCGGCCAACCGTGTAAAGGCGCTCATTTACAGGGATCAAATTAATGACAAGCTCTCGCCCATGGGTATCCTGAGAGGTAGATAAAACGCCTTTGGGTTTGTTGATCATAATGTATATCTTAGCTGGCGGTTCTGAGAGTATCCTCCCATTAACCGAAATGGTATCTTTTTCCGGATCAATGGCAAAGCCCGGGGTGGTCACTACCACGCCGTTAACCATTACTAATCCGGCAATAACCAATTCCTCGGATTTTCTCCGGGAAGCAACACCGCATTGTGCCATATATTTTTGTATTCTCAATGACTCTCCTCTTCCTGTTTCTTTTCTTCACCAATTGCCTGCTCCAGTATGCCTGAAAACATCACGACCGGTGAGACCTCTTGTTTTTCTTTGCTTTCCTGATCGGTTTTCAAATCAAACATTTCCTGTATTCCCTGGGAAAAAGCCTCATATTCAGGCATTTCCTTAAGATTTGTAAAACCCACAGACTTTAAAAATTCCTGAGTCGTTTTATACAGTATCGGTCGTCCCGGAGCTTCAAGGCGACCGCCATCACAGATAAGCCCACGATCCAGCAAACGTTGGATCGAACTGCTTGAGCTGACGCCACGAATTTCATCAATGGCAATCCGGGTTACCGGCTGCTGATAAGCGACAATGGCAAGGGTTTCTAATCCTGCCCGGGATAAACCAGTTTTTTGTTTATGCTTTGTAATTTCCTTAATATAATCGTAATACTCGGGTTTTGTTGAAAGTTGGTAGGACTCTTTGATTTGAGTCAACCGAATCCCCCTTTTTTCGGACTGGTAATCCTGTGATAGGATTGTCATAGCAGCACGAATCTCTAATGGGGTTTTATCCAGACATCGGCATAGGTCGTTTAACCCAACCGCTTCACCGGCACCAAAGAGAATTCCTTCCAGAATACCTGTAAGATCATTGCACTTCATGGATGTCACCCTCCCTTTTAATTTGAAAATCAATGAAAACCCGATTTTGTTCAAGTCGGAGCCCACTGGTTTTAACCATTTCAAGCAAGGCGAGAAGAGTAACCACCACCTCTTCCCTGGAAATTTCAGGGTGAAGCAATTCAGAAAAGCTCAAACCTGCTTCTCCGCAATCTATGAGCGCTCTGGTAATCTCAAGAATTTTCTCTTCAACATTAAAAAGATCTCTGACGATCCGATGGGGCGGTATCAGTGCTTCTGCTTCCTCTTCTTTTAGCAATAATAAACCTCGGAAGCTTTGCATTAATGCCATTGGATCAAGAACAATCGGGTCGTTATCCTCATTTTGAAAAATATATTCCGGATCTCTGTAAATAGCACAAAGCTCACGTTGTTCTCTTGTACCAAAATAAGTACTGATCTCCTTAAATATTTTATACTCAACCAGCTGCTTTACAAGTCTTGCCTGAAGACTTTCCTCATCTTCTGTTTCCTCTTCACTTATGGGTAATAGCATTCTCGATTTTATCTCTAAAAGCCTGGCCGCCATCACAATAAAGTCACTGGCTACATCCATGTCCAGCTTTTTCCAATCCTTAATTTGCAATAAATACTGTTTTGTAATTTCTGCAATAGGAATATCATAGATGTCAATCTTATTCTTCTGAATCAGATGAATGAGAAGATCCAGGGGGCCTTCAAACCTTTCAAGGTTGACTGCATACCCCATGGCCTATGACCAGAACAGACTGAAAACTGGTGTTAATAAGGTTAAGAACAGCCATTCAATGCCATTTATTGCCGGACTGACGATCGTCCATAAGATGCCTGTGAATGCTAAAATAAAAATAGCAGCCATCCCAAAACGCTCATATTTGTAATAAAACGGTTGTGCCTTTTCCGGAAGAAAGGCCATCAGGACCTGTGAACCATCCAGTGGTGGTATGGGAATAATATTAAAGACTGCAAATATAATATTGTAAAAATAAAGATATTGCAAAATGGTGCTCAGTATCTGATTTTGTATTGGGACGACTGCTAAATAAGCTGCCATACCGATAAATGCCAATATTAAATTTGTAACGACCCCTGCCAGAGAAACAATAATGATCCCCTTTTTCCGGTCTTTAAAATACATCGGATTAATCGGCACCGGCTTTGCCCATCCAATACGAAAAAGCACCATGGAAAGAAAGCCCAGTGGATCAATATGCTTTAACGGATTAAGGGTTAACCGCCCGGCATTTTTTGCCGTGGGATCGCCCATTGCTTCAGCCGCATATCCATGGGCCATTTCGTGAAAGGTAATGGCAATCAGAATCCCGGGAAGACTTAATAAAAGACTGAAGAAATATTCTGGAGTAAAATTAAACATTAACTATATCACCCTGTAATCCGATCTTTTTTATTAAAATTACTGTGTCATGTCCTGAAAAAATAGTGTTTTTTCTCATTTTTGTCTCCTTTATTAATCATTCGACTTCATTATTATTCTAAATGCCCTTAACGCGACTTAACGAATAATACAAAATAGATGATTTATTTTAATGCTCAGCATTGAAATAAATCATCTATTTTTATTGAACATTTATTCATATTTCTATAATAGACCCATAGAAGTAAGCGAAAAGTAATAGCCCAAGGCTGCTGCTGTTTTCCCATCAGTAAAAAGACCGTTAAGATAAAGAGCTTTAACCGTCCGCAACGGAATTTTCATTGTTCTTAAAAATTCATCCGGGTTTTTTTTGGGATCATTGGCAAACTCGGTGGCACAAAATAGAGTGATTATTTCTGAGCAATATCCTGGAGTTGGAAGAAATACTCCGAGTTTAAACATATTCAGTGGCCTGTATCCAATTTCCTCGCGACATTCCCTTATGGCTGTTTCTTCCGGGTTCTCACCGGGATCAATTAATCCGGCCGGAATCTCAGTTAAAACCTTTTGCATGGCAATCCGATATTGATTTACAAAAAGTACCTGATTGTCCTTAATCGCTAAAACTGCCACTGCTCCCTTATGGGAGACAATTTCCCTTTTGGAAAAACTGCCATCCGGCAATTCAACATCATCCACACGGAGATTTAGAATATGTCCATTGAAAATTTCTGTTGTTCCGATGGTTTTTTCGAATAATTTCATATGTCCTCCTCAGTTTTTTTTTCTGAAATCAGCTGTTCCAGTTCATCCATAAAAGATGCCACATCCTTAAACTGCCGATAAACCGAAGCAAACCGAACATAGGCAACCTCATCCAATGTTTTTAATGCAGCCATTACCTGTTCTCCAATATAGGATGAGGGAACCTCTTTCATTTCACTTTGATACAGACTTCTTTCAAGAGCATCCACAAGATTTTTAATATTATCAATTGGAACAGGCCGTTTTTCACAGGCCTTAATCATTCCATTAAATATTTTGTTCTTATCAAAGGATGTCCGCTGCCCACCTTTTTTTACAACAATGAGCGGGATATTCTCAACCCGTTCATAGGTCGTGAAGCGTTTATTACATTGAGAGCACTCCCGCCGTCTGCGGATCATGTTACCTTCCTCGGTAGGACGGGAATCCACAACCCGACTTTCATCAAATGCACAAAATGGACATTTCATACTTTTTTAATCTTCTCGGGTTAAAAAGTCGGGAATTGAAAATTCACCAACGTTACTGCTTGCGCTTTTGACAACTTTTTTAATAACTGCTTTCTTTTCTTTCTCAACACCTGAAAGGAAACCTGTTGCAATAATTGTAATTTTAATTTCATCACCCATTGATTCATCGATGGTAGCACCGAAAATAACATTGGCATCCGGATCAGAGGCTTCTCTGGCAATACTGGCTGCACGATCAACTTCAAAGAGGGATAAATCTTCCCCGGCAGTAATATTAAGAAGAACACCAGTAGCACCATTGATTTCTGTTTCCAGTAAAGGACTGAGAATCGCTTGTTTGGCAGCATCTTCGGCACGATTTTCTCCGCTTCCGATACCAACGCCCATATGTGCAAGCCCTGTATCCTTCATAATGGTTTTAACATCCGCAAAGTCAAGACTGATAAGACCAGGCATAGAAATTAAATCTGAAATACTCTTAACCCCTTGAAGAAGCACATCATCAGCAAGCTTAAAGGCGTCCTTTAACGAGGTTGATTTATCAGCCATTCTTAATAAACGATCATTTGGAATGGTAACCAGTGAATCGACATTTTCCTGTAAAAATTCGCTGGCAATTTGAGCATTACGCATACGGACACGGCCTTCAAAAGAGAAAGGTTTAGTCACAACGCCAATGGTTAAAATTCCCATATCTTTAGCAATTTTAGCAATAATCGGAGCAGCACCGGAACCTGTTCCGCCACCCATACCGGCAGTCAGAAACAAAAGATCGGTATCTTTAATAATATCAGCAACCGCATCTCTGCTTTCTTCGGCAGCTTTTTGTCCAATTTCAGGATTTCCCCCTGAGCCAAGCCCCTGGGTAATTTTTTCTCCAATTTGCAGCTTTTTTTCTGCTAAAGCTAAAGCAAGGGCCTGTTTATCTGTATTGACTGCAATAAAATCAACACCCTTCATTCCAGCTTCAATCATGCGGTTTATCGCATTATTTCCACCTCCACCAATACCAATAACACGGATTTTTGCAAAATTATCGTAATTCCCATCTAATTCAAACACTTTTTTCCTCCTCTTGCTAAACAGCTCTCTCTTTATTGTTGTAATCTTCGATTAATCTGTATTTCTTTTTACTAAAATACCACTATGAATTCGAGTATTTTTGATTGTTTTTTCGAATTGAATAGAACCTCTCCTCTTAAATATCAAAAGAAAGAATTCTTCACTTCTTTATATTAACCTTTATTTGCAAATTTTTCAACTGTTGAATCAAACTTTCATGATAAATTAAGTAAAAAATCCCTCTTTATCCTTATTAATGTCGCAATAATAAAGAAACCTCAGTTAATGCAGTTGTTAAACCACTTACCTTGGTTTAATAACTGCTTTTGTTCCTGCTGTTAAATTTATAATCATGTTACTCATATTCTGATCCAGTGTATTCTGAATATAATTTACATTCTCAACAAAGTTATTATAATCCCAGACAATGAGTATGGTTCCATTCTTTGTGACAATCTCATAGGTATTATTGTCTGTCATGCGCACCTCTGATATTTTATTCAGATAACCATGATCTTCTAAATTTTTTAAAATGTTCATAACCGTATCAAAACGCCAATAGGGTTCTACGGTTACCTTTTTACCAATATCAGAAACGGTTACGCTCTCACATCCGAAAACAATTGGAATATCTGTTTTTCTCAGATAATCTCCATTATCGATCAGTTTTCCATCTCGGCTGATATAGGTAATTTTATCATTAAAATCAATGGCACAAATTGGGGTTGATTCTTTCATCCGGATCAAAATTTTATTTGGCATGATCTTTGTGATTTCAAGTTTATCTAAACTAAGGAGACCATTGATTTGATAATTAGCTCTATTCATATCCACCAGAAAAATACTTTCACCCAGCTTAATCCCTGATGCATCAATGACTGATTGGGCATCGATAATTTCATTTCCGACCACTTCAATTTTGGCAACGTTAAACAGGCCAATCTCACTGGCCTTCAGAGCTCCAAAGCTTAAACCGCCAATAATCCCAAGGACAATCAGAATCATGATTAGAGCCTTAAGCATTCTCTTTTGTTTATTCCTTCTTCGTTGCGCCCGTCGCTGTTCCCGCAGCGCCAGTCTTGCCATATCGGATTGCTTTCGTCTTTCGTTCTGGTTTCCCCTTCGTGATCTTTTCATCGACGCTCCATGAGTTTATCTATTTCATCGTAAATACGATCAACCGCATCAAAAATTCCCAGTTTTTTTGTAATGGATGACATTTTCTGTAATCGAATGTCATCTGTTAATAATGCCTCGACGGTTTCCAATAAGAGTTCTCCGGTCAATGTCTTATCCTCAATTAAAAGCCCACCACCAGAATCCGTAATGACCCGGGCATTAAACTCCTGATGGTTCCCGGCTGCCATCGGATAAGGCACTAAAATGGATGGTGTCCCAACAGCGGCAATTTCTGCCACTGACATTGCTCCTGCCCGGCTGATCACAAGATCTGCAGCACCTAAAAGTCGAAACACCTCACTGCTGTAAGCCTCAATGTGATTGTTTTTAAAGGATTCTATTCCTTGGGCTTTCAGGGATTTTAATACCCCATGGTATTGTTCTTTCCCGGTAAGGTGATAAATCACCCGATCATTTCGATTCCCCAAAGCCTTCATCAGAGCTAATGCACCGGCATTAATCGAGCCGGCACCCTGACTTCCACCCATAATTAAAACCATTTTCCGGGAATCTAAAAGGCCCAGATTTTCCCGACACGTTTGTCTGTTCAGGTCATGATATTCTGATCGCACCGGATTCCCTGCCAGAAATGTTTTTCCATCAGGAAAATAAGATTCAGCCTCTTTAAAACTAATGGCAATGCGGCTCACCTTTTTTCCGAGGATGCGATTCGTTTTTCCGGGAAAAGCGTTTTGTTCATGAATCATCGTCGGTATATTTCGCCGGCTGGCCATTAATAACAGCGGACCCGAGGTGAATCCGCCGGTTCCAATGACCAGATCCGGGTGATGTCGGTTTAATACTTTTTTTGAGTCCGTTAATCCAATGAAGATTCCTTTAACGGCTGCCAGAGTTTCCATGGACAGCTGTCGCTCAAAGCCCCGCACCCGTATATATTCAATGGCATAGCCAGTCTCCGGGATAATATTTTTCTCCATACCAACCATTGATCCAATGAAAATAATTTCAGCATCAGGGTTTTCTTTTTTTATTTTGTCAGCAATGGCAAGCCCAGGGTAAATATGCCCACCGGTTCCTCCTGCGGCAATCAATATTTTCATTTTCTTCCTCGCACTTCTGCCCTTTTACTTAGATCAACCTTCCGGGAAATATTTAAAATCGGACCCATCATGGCAAATAGGACGACCATGGATGTTCCGCCGGCACTAATAAAAGGTAGGGCCATTCCGGTTACCGGAATCAATGCCGATGCAACCCCAATATTGACCAATACCTGAAATGCCA
The DNA here is from genome assembly GCF_036508315.1 of Acetobacterium sp. Lineage (GTDB taxonomy): Bacteria > Bacillota > Clostridia > Eubacteriales > Eubacteriaceae > Acetobacterium. Next base: position 63,199 of record NZ_DATCHP010000062.1, read on the forward strand.
GTAAAAGCATAACACTGCTGGTATACAGATAGCTGAATGTATCCGGGGCTTTTTGGGCAATCTTAAAACCACGCCAAATAATAAATGCGAATAATCCCAATACCAATACGCACCCGATAAAACCAAACTCTTCACCAATATTCGCAAAGATAAAATCATTTTGCAATTCCGGCAGGAACAGGAATTTTTGTTTGCCATTTCCTAAACCCCGGCCAAAAAAACCACCGGTGCCAAAAGCCAAAAGGGATTGGGTTATCTGATAATCATAACCTCCTTTTCCTAAAAAAACATTAAAGCGATCCAATCGCCAGGGTTCAACCATCATAAGGCCTGCTACGGCCATTACCCCAATGCCGATATAAGGTAAAAAAGCTTTGAATTTTATTCCTGCAAAATATAAAACCCCGCACATTCCCATGGCAATGGCCATTGCCGCACTTAATGATGGCTCGATGGCTGTCAAACCGCAGATAACCCCCATTGGCAGTATACAATACATAAAAAGACGCTTGGGTTCTCGAATAATTCCCGGGGTTTTTGAAAGGATTGTGCTAAAATAAAGAATCCCCGCTACTTTTGCCAGCTCTGATGGCTGGAAGTTTGTTATCCTAAAATCCAGCCACCGCCTGGCATCATTGACCTTAAGCCCAATCCCGGGAATCAGCACAATGATCAAAAGAAAAATAGATATTGCTATACCAATGATATAATATTTTTTATATTTTTTGTAATCAACCCTGCTCATATACGCCATGAGGATAACTCCTATGACAACGTAGAGTAGTTGTTTTAAAAAAAGCGCATACCCTTTTTCGCCATTAATGGTAGAAGCATACATACTGGCACTAAAAACCATTAAGACCCCAATTCCTGCGAGTATTAACAAAGCGATAAGGAAAGGACGATCTACTTTTCCTGTTTTCATGGTTTACTCCTAAATTTCTTATTGATCCCTGGTCACCAATTCCTTAAAAACCCTGCCTCTGATTTCATAATTATCAAACATATCCCAGCTGGCACAGGCCGGTGACAGCAAAACCGTATCCCCTGATTCTGCTTCGGCTTTTGCAACAGCAACCGCCTCTTCATAATCTTCAACCCGTTTAATATTTGTAAATCCGTTTTGATGCGCTGCCTTAGTCAAGTCGTCAGCAGTCACCCCTAATACAATGAGTCGCTTGACTCGTTTTGCCACTAAAGCCATTAAATCGGAATAATCTTCTTTTTTATCATAACCGCCAGCCAATAAAATAACAGGCTGGGTTACTGCATTGAGTGCGGTAATGGTGGCGCTGGTATTTGTTCCTTTTGAATCATTAATATAGGTCACTCCTGAAAAACAACCAACCATTTCCAGACGATGTTCAACCCCTTTAAAGGATTTTAATACTGAGACAATCACAGCAAGTGATACGCCTGAAAAATAGGCGGCAGTTAATGCGGCCAGGGCATTCATGGTATTGTGGGGTCCCACAATACCCAGTAACGCCTCTTTGCATACAAAAACAGTTTGTTTTCCGTCATTAATAAACAGTTCACCGTTTAGGCACCAGGCGCCAAAATCCAGAACTCTTTTATAACTGAAAGTGGCTTTTCGGGAAATTGCCTTTTCTCCGATCGCACATACCAGAGGGTCATCGGCATTTAAGATTAATAAATCCTCAGGTTTTTGATTTTCAAAAATACGTGCCTTGGCTTTTAAATAATTTTCCATGGTCAGGTGACGATCCAGATGATCCGGGGTTAAATTTAAAATAACTGCTGTCTTTGGGCTAAATGTATCAATGGTTTCTAATTGGAAGCTGCTGATTTCGGTGATGAAAATTTCGTCTTCTTTGGCATTTGCCACATACTTTGTAATGGGATCGCCAATATTTCCAACCACATAGGTTCCTCGGCCTGAGGCCTTAAAGATTTCTCCCAATAAAGTGGTGGTAGTGGTTTTTCCATTGGTTCCGGTAATAGCAATAAAAGGGGTTTTTGTCAGTCGATAGGCAATTTCAACCTCTCCAATAACAGGAACCCCCTGTTCAAAGGCTGCTTTTACAATGGGAATTGTTAATGGCACCCCTGGACTAATAATAATCTCATCAATTTTGGTTATCATCTCCGGACTGACCTGAATTTCAAAAACCGCTTGGAATAAAGGGTTTTTTTCATAATCACAGATCTGAGGTGATTCTTCTAAAACAATCCGGGCTGCACGGGTATCGGTTAAAATAACAGATTCCCCTCGATTCAGTAATAATTCACTTGCAGCAACTCCGCTTCGGGCTGCTCCAATAACCAATGTTGTTTTTTTCATAAAGGCACTCTCCTAAACTAAGCAAATAAATGCAATGGTAACAAAAATTGCTGTGACTACCCAAAAAACAGTCACAACCCTTGTTTCACTCCAGCCGGCTAATTCAAAATGGTGGTGGATGGGGGCCATTCGAAAAAAGCGTTTTCCTTTGGTCGCTTTAAAATAGCCTACCTGAATCACAACCGATAAAGCCTCGATGACAAAGAGACCACCGGCAATGAGTAAAAAAAATTGCAATTGTGTCAGTATACTCATGACCACAACGGCTCCGCCTAAAGCCATGGAACCGGTATCGCCCATGAAAATAGCTGCCGGTTTTGAATTGTATCTTAAAAATCCTAAACACCCGCCAATAACCCCGCCAATGAAAATGGAAGTACTGGCTTGGGGTAGAATCAATGATCCCACAAAAAAGAAGATTGACACAATGAGGGTAACCCCAGAGGCTAACCCATCCAAACCATCGGTGAGATTGACGGCATTGACAATGGCGATAATAGCAAAAAATGTGAAGGGTACATACCAAAATCCAAAATCAAGGGGCTGACTCATAAAAGGAACAATCAGTTCTGACCCGACCGTATAATAAGCATAAAGAGCAATGGCTCCGGCTCCAATAAACTGAAGAACCAGCTTTTGCCATGCCCGCAAGCCGAGATTATGTTTTTTTGCGACCTTAATATAATCATCGATAAAACCGATGGCTCCGAAAAACACCATGACGATCACTGGAAAAAAATCCCAGAACCCGGTAAATAAGGAAACCAATATCACCGCTAAAATAATTCCCAGTTGGATGACTAAACCACCCATGGTAGGGGTTCCTGATTTCTGAAGATGACTTTGAGGACCTTCCTCCCGAATGGACTGTCCGAACTTCAGCCGTTTTAAAAGGGGTATAAAATGAGGGGTAATATAATAAACAAGGGCAAATGAAATTAACAAACTGATGAGTCCTGCTTTTAAAGTGGTTATCTCCATTACTTTTTCTCCCCTTTAATATAGTCAAGGGTTTTTTCAAGACCCATTCCCCTTGATGCCTTAATCAGAATAATATCTCCGGCCGTCATAATCGCAGCAACACATTCTCCTGCGGCTTTAGCATCAGAAACATGATAAACCTGTCCATTGTCAGAGCCATACCCTCTGCAGATATCTTCACCAAGAGGCCCGACCCCAATCAGAATATCTGCTTTCATCCGAGCGTATTCACCTGTTTTAAAATGTGCGGCCGGGCCATAATCTCCCATTTCCAGCATATCTCCCAAAATTGCAATGGAACGCTTATAATCTGTTTTCATGGTGTTTAAAACATCCAATGCCCCTTTCATTGCGTCTGGATTTGCATTGTAGGAATCATTGATAACCATCATTTCATGGACTGAAAAAATATCCATCCGGTTTTGACTGGGGACAAAAGCATCCAGACCTTTTTGAATTTCCGGTTGCGTCATTTTAAAATAATGTCCGAGCCATATTGCAACCATGCAGTTGTAAATATTATGTTTTCCGGGAAATGTAAAGGTATAGCTTTCCATTTGACCTTCCCAGTCCATTTTCATATTCAGACCTCGGCTGTGGGATGTGTAATCCAGAAGTTTAAGATCATTCTCACCCTGAAACCCAAAACTTTTGACTTTAAAAGCATGCTCTTCAAAGCTTAATTTTCTTAAAAAAGGATCATCCCCATTAACCAGCGCAATCTTTCCATTTCCCAATGTTTGCAGGATTTCTTTTTTAGCCAGAAAAATATTTTCCTGGGTTTTTAAGATCTCAATATGGGTTAACCCAATGTTTGTAATCACTGAAATATCCGGATCAACTTCATTAATTGATTTTGTAATGTCCCCTAAATGATCCATGCCCATTTCAATAACTGCCATTTCATGCTTTGGTTCTAATTGAAACAGTGTCTGGGGAATGCCGTATTCATTATTGAAATTCCCCTGGGTTTTAAGGATGCAATGTTTTTGCGAAAGGACCGCCCCTACTAAATCTTTAGTGGTTGTTTTTCCGCTGCTGCCGGTAATCGCAATCACAGGCAGGGTATATCGATGCCGATGATAGCTGGCTAATGCCTTCATTGCCTCCAATGTGGAAGGTACAAAAATTACCGTCATTTTCCCGGGGAAATCCATTCCCTTCTCCTGGGTTAGCGTAATCGTTCCGCCATTTTTAAAAACATCTTTTATAAAAATGTGTCCATTATTATTTTCCCCGACAATGGGAATATATAAATCGCCCGGTTTGACTGTCCGACTATCAATGACAACCCCGTTAATTTCCTGATTCATTTCTCCCTGAAGTAGCTCGCCACTGGTGATGTCGAGTATTTTATTGATCATTATACTTTCCATAGATTAATCTTACCTGATCTTTCTCCTGAAATTTAACTGTATTTCTTTTAAATTAAAAAGACCGTGATATTATATCAAACTTTAGAAATAAAGAAAAGCAAGGATTTTTCGCGCTTGCTTTTCTTCTTTATAACCTATGGGGTAAACGTTACGTTAACATCACTGCCTTTATCCACAACGGTGGTTGGTGCAGGGTTTTGACTGGTGGCAAAACCATTTCCGGTGATTTTAAGATTCAATCCCAGACCTGTTAAAATTTCATTGGCGCTTTGAATTGAAAGACCTTTAATATCCGGAACAACCACTGTGGTGGATGCTTCACTGGATGGTGCCCCCAAACCAAGAACGACCTCGGTAGTCACATCATAAACTGAATTCACGGGTAAACTCTGGCTGACAACAGTATTGCCGCCCTGACCCAGATCAAAGCTATAGCGAATCCCTTTTTCATCAAGAATACTTGCTGCAAAATCCTTTTCCTGACCAACGAGATCGGGAATGGTGACAACACCTTTCTGGAGTTCCTGGGAATTATCCTGGCTGAGATTTTCATCCGCTGAGTTGTAATTCAATACCTGTTTCATCAGGCTAATAGCCGTTGGCGCCGCACTGGTACTTCCGAAGGCACCGGCTGTGGGTTCATCAAGAACAATAAGAATGGAATATTTAGGATCTTCTATGGGTGCAAAACAGTAGAAGGATGTTACATATTTAGTGTTTGAATAGGCACCGTCAATAAATTTTTCAGCCGTTCCTGTTTTTCCGCCAATACTGTAGCCCTGTGAAAGATTACTCATTTCGGCATCGTATCCGACAACCTTACGCATAATTTCTCGCATTGCCAGCGATGTTTCTTTTGAGATAACCTGTTTCAGGGATTTATTCTCGTCTCCCTTGGTGACACTGGATATAATGGTGGGGTTAACATAAAAGCCGTTATTGACAACAGAGTTTAACGCAGTGATCATCTGAATTGGCGTGGTTGCCAAACCCTGTCCAAAGGAAAAGGTTGCATAATCCACTTCGTTAATTGCGCCACTTGCCGCGGGAAGACGGTTGATAATCCCGGTTTCTTCGCCATCTAATTCAATACCGGTTTTTGCACCCAGTCCGAAATTATAGACGTATTGATAAAAAACATCCGGGTTCAAGCGCTCAATAATCTGAACCAACCCGGGATTACAGGAGTGGGCAATGGCATCGGAAACCGTTTCCGCACCATGAGGGCCGGTTGCGCATTGAATGACTGCATCCCCTACTTGAATTGATCCCGAGTCATAAACAACGGTATCCGGAGTCACGACACCTTCCTCAAGAGCTGCTGCTCCTGTAAGGGCTTTAAAGGTCGAACCCGGCTCGTAAATAAAGCCTACTGCCGGATTTTTATACATTGCTGATAGCTGCTCTCCCGTGGTCTTCCCTGCAAGATCTGCTGCATGGGTTTGGGCATAAGCGGGGTCAACTGTAAAAGGATCATTGAGATTGTAATCCGGCTTAGATGCCATGGCTACAATATCACCGGTTTTAGCTTCCATTATAATCGCAGTAACGCTTTTAGTTTTCCATTGTGCAGCTGCCTGAGATACAGCCTTTTCTGTAATTAGCTGGATATTACTATCAATGGTTAAAACAATATCCTTGCCCTGGGTTGGTTCTTTCAGAACTTTTGTTTGCGAGGGAATCTGATTACCATTGGCATCTTTCTGAAAGTAAACAACGCCATCATCACCTTTTAGCACATCGTTATAGGTTGCTTCAACCCCATAAAGCCCGGTATGATCAATCCCTGTAAAACCCAGAATATAAGAAGCGAAATTGCCGTTGGTATAATAACGACGATAATCCCCTAATATTTCAATGCCGTTGTTGCTTTGAACATTACCATCTTTGTCAAGAATAGCATCTGATTCCTTGATCTCCTGAGCCAGTGCATTATCAACTTTTCCTTTAATCAGTACGGGTTGGCTTTCCTTTTGAATTGCCTTTGCATAATAATCGTCATAGGAACCCTGTAAATCCGAAGACATTGCTTGTGCGACCCCTGCCGGATCGGTAATGGATAAAGGCTTAAAGTAAAGGTTGCTGTCTTCAACCGTTACGCCGGGGAAATTGTGGCTGAGAACCGTTGCCGCCTGACTGCCGCTGATCCCTGTTTTTACTTCCACTATATCATTTTCTAAAACCGAAATTTGCTTCATGACTTCGGCACGGTCCATACTCAGTTTGGTACTGAGGGTAACAGCCAGTTTTTCAGGATCTTCAACTTCAAAAGGAATCACATTAACAGCAGATGCTGAGGAATCCTTAGCCAGAATATTATTATTCTTGTCATAAATATCCCCACGGGAAGCTTTAATGGGTACTTCCTCTACCAGCTGATCAACTTGCCTTGCATATTTCCCGGTAGAATTTACAATCTGTATATAAAACAAGTTTCCGATAATAATAATTAAGCACACCGAAAGCAGAACCATTGCAGAAAGAATTTTTTTCTGCTTGCTTACCGGTCCTATCTCGCGTTGTGCTCTTTTTTCTCTATTCACATTTTTTCTCCAAAATTGACATTCATGCCTGGCAAAGCTTTGCCCGCATCATTTTAAAATAAATTTTCCAGCCACCCTTTTACTGCAGGACTCTCTGGGATTGGTAAAACCGGTTTTTTTTCAGTTGTGGTTTCCCGGCGATATTGCCCGGGAAGAGGTTCTGTCATACCATAGCCCCTTGCCTGGGCTTCAATGGCTTGTAAATTATAATTTATTACAAGTTGTCCTTCTTTGCTGTCGTTAATCTGTACTGCAACATCTAAAGTCTTCTGAAGACTGAGTATCTGGCTGTTTACTTCGTTAATGGCCGATTTCTGAAACAAAAGCATTGCCATTACAACAAAGGTAATGAGACAAGCTATCACTACATACGAGGCTAAGGTCAATCGTTTTTTATTCGGTCCCTGTCTTCGTTTTCTCTTTCTGTTTATTGTACTCGCCATGGGGACTCTCCTTTATTGAGCTTTAAGTCCTGCACCCAGCTTTTCGACAATCCGAAGCTTAGCACTTCGAGATCGACGATTTTCCTCTTGTTCATTCTTCCCCGGCAATATCGGTTTTCTGGAAATAAGCTTAACTTCTGGTTCTTTTCCGCAAACGCATTGGGGGAAGTCCGGTGGACATGTGCAAGGATTTGCCCGTTCTTTAAAAAGGTGTTTTGCGACACGATCTTCCAGGGAATGGAATGTAATAACACACATTCTCCCTCCTGGTTTAAGTGCTTCAAGTCCCTGAGAAAGAGAATTCTCCAGAATTCTCAGTTCGCCGTTGACCTCCAGACGAATCGCCTGAAAAGTTTTTCGTGAAGGATGTTTCTCTTTATATCGTTCCCTTGGAGGATAAGCATTTTTTATGATTTCGCTTAATTCCAGAGTCGTTAAAATTCGTTTTTTTTCCCTTGCTCGCACAATGGATTTAACAATTTGGCTTGAGAATTTTTCCTCTCCATAGATAAATAATATTTTTTTCAATTCACCCGGAGGATAATCATTCACAACGGTTTCTGCTGTTAAATCTGCGGATTGATTCATTCGCATATCCAGAGGACCATCATGGTGATAGGAAAAGCCTCGGGTATCGTCGTCCAGTTGAAATGACGAAACCCCGAGGTCATATAGAATACCATCGATTTCAGAGAGATGGAGTCCCTCTAAAACCTTAGCTAAACTGGCAAAATTACTTTTTACAAAATAACGCTTACAGGTATAATGCTCTAACCGTTTCTTTGCAAAATCCAAGGCAAAATCATCCTGATCAATACCCACTAAAACGCCGGTATCTTCAAGGGCTTCACAAATCCATTGGGAGTGTCCGCCACCGCCAAGGGTGCAGTCAACATAAACGCCCTGAGGATTAATTTTAAGACCTTCAATGGATTCCTGTAATAAAACAGTGGTATGAGAAAAAGTTTCAGGCTTCATTAAATACCCAGCATGGCCATATTATTGGCAATGTCCTCGTAGTTCAAGTCCTCATCATTATTGTAGTCGGCCCATAACTGACTATCCCAAATTTCAAGTCGGTTTGATACCCCGATAATGGTGACTTCTTTTGTTATTTTTGCATATTTTCTAAGGGATGCCGGAACACTTGCCCGGCCTTGTCGGTCTAATTCGCAATCAGCGGCACCGGCAAAGAAAAATCGAGTAAAAGCTCTGGCATCTTTATCAGATACCGGCAGAGACTTTAATTTACCCTCGAAGTTCGCCCACTCTTCCATGGAAAAAACAAAAAGGCAACAGTCCAGTCCTTTCGTTAAAACGAACTGTCCTCCCAGACATTCTCTGAATTTTGAAGGAATGATCAATCTTCCTTTATCATCGATGTTATGTTCATACTCTCCAAAAAACATTCGAATTGCCCCCC
>NZ_DATCHP010000063.1:0-4614 GCF_036508315.1 Acetobacterium sp.
GAGATCATGTGTTCTTTCAGCTGGAAGCTCTTCCTTTACAATGGTTTGCCAAATAATTTTTCCGGTGTTTTTATCAACCGAAATCACGATAAACTGATGAATAAATTCGGTCGAACTGGCGGCCATCGGACTTGCTGCAGAAACAACTGCTTTCTCCGGTTTTTTGTCTGTTGCAACAGCTGTCTGGATAATTACATGGTTCTCCCAGACTATCGGTGTGGCATGGCCTTTCCCCGGAATTTCAATTTTCCACTTCAAATTTTTTGTTTCGCTAAATTCAACAGGAGTGTTACCACCCACTATAGCGCCGGAATTATATTTTCCACGCCATTCAGGCCAGTTACTGGTTTCTGTAGCATTATTTTGAGCCTTTATCTCAGCGAATTGAATCAGAGTGAAAAATAAAAGGGATAAAGACGGGATAACAAATCGTACAAGTGAAATCTTCATAATTGGTTCTATTAGCAAAAGTTTCAATAACCGGAAAAAATAAATTTCCTTTTAGACCAATATTTGGGCATATCGTTTAATCTCGGGAAGTTTTATTTATAAGAGTTCCAAAAAATCTTCAAAATCTGGCTGAACACAAGATGGACCAACGATATTGAAAGGATAAGTATTTGATTATGTTGGAAGGCCGAAGGGGCCTTCCGTTCCGCCAATATCCGTTTCGTGACAGAAATTGGCTTAATTAGATTTCCCTGTATCTAAGCTCATTTCTTTAAAAGGGACACCATCAATTATCAGGTCAACAGCCACAAATTGATTTTCCTTTATTTTAATCCGCAGAAAGTTGGTTTTCAAAGTATCGCATAGCCCGTTTTTAATCGCCGATTCAACCTTTTTGTTTTGACTATACTGGATATAATAGTGATTAAATGGATAGGATATGTTTAGTCTGGTAGAATCTTTCCAGTCAACATTAACGCTTTCCCGGACCTAGTCGTGGCTAATGGGCTTTGTGATTGCGACCGACAAAATCTTTGCAAAACCTGCACTATCCGTAGTAAATTCAACATAGGCGTTCCGGATATTCTCCCAGTCTTTTTTATCCGCTATTTTAATATGGTCTTCTTTGAATTTCAACCATATAAACTTACCACTAAGATCTGAGCCAATTCCATTAAAATCAGGATTAACCCTGTTGCCTGTTTTGAATTTAAATTCACTACCTGTTTCTGCGTATCCGGCCTGTTTGCTGATCATCTGGTAAGGAACAAAAAGCTGTGCCAGGGCCACCACGATAAACGCAATCAAGAACAATGTTTTAGGCTTCATTTTCTTTTCTTTTTTTGATCATCAACCAATTCGCTGCAAAAAAACCGATGCCGACTTAAACAAACAAGATGCCTTTTATGACGAAGGTTAAATCCGAATCAAATGAGCGGCAAATCGCCAGTAATGCAATAATTAACATACCAAGGTTGATTACTCCAAGATGGGTCTGTTTTGCACCTTCCTTAAGTAACATTAGTCCAAAAATAAAGACTAGCAGATTTATAAAAATGACTGAGAGTGTGATTGCCTTTGCCCCTAATATAAAAAGAATCAGAAACAAGATATATGTAACATCCATTAACCTCCATTCTGCCAGTTTTTTAAGGCGGTTTTGCCTGTAAAGCAAAATGGTGGACAGCGCAAACAAAATAAGGCATCCTATAAATTCTGGGGTAACAATAAGATTTGGAAACTGATAAACATCCGTTTCCATACTTTTCCAGGTTGCTTAAATGACATCACAAGAAGAGAAATAATGGTACCTGCAAAGCCAAAAATGAGATATCCGTTATGAAAAAGCGGGCGGCTTTTGAATAACGGACGTTGTCCGATGAAATAAAACAGGGCGAACAGAGAGATGCAAGCTGGGTGAATCAGCATTTTCTCCCGGTGGGCCAGGATTACGAGTGTCTGCGTTAGTACGAAAGGGATCATCCAGTGATGCAGAATAAGCAAAGTGCTTGCCGGAGTTTTTCGCAACAATAGAAATAGCGGGGCAGAGGAAGCATAAAAAGGATCCAGAAGAGGTAATCTTCATTTGGGAAAACAACGTTAATTCTGGCTTTTAAACCGTATATCATGCTCATAAAAAGGTAAGCCAATGAAAGTGCTGAAGGATCGAGTAAATAAATCAAAGGTGCTGTCAGTATCAACCATGTCATCAGAAAGGTATTTGCATCGCTGTTGATATGGTAAATCTGGCTCACGAGTGAGATGTTAGCGCAGACGGCAAAGAAGAGCAAAAGAGCGGCAATTTCTCTCCAGACCACTTTCTTATTTTTTTTCATAAGTAAATAAACACTAAATAGTTGCGGAATGATCAGCAGTAAGAATGCACATGTCGTTTTAGTAAATTGGGAGAATTGATCCCATTGGTTGGCCACAATAAACATCATACCGGTTCCTATCAGGATGGTCCCCTGTATACCGAAAATCAGCAATTGCCTGTTCGGCGAGGTTACGTGTTTTTTTTGGTATTAATCGGTAATTAGCCGGGCCGTGTCATTGGTGATGATATTGGCACTTACAAGCTCGGGGGAGATCTTTAAGTAAACTCATATCACAAAGGTTTTAACTTCATTAATATCAATCTATCATCGCAAATGTAAGCTATAAATGGCGAATTCTTATTAAAATGACTCCATTCTGTTTAACCTGGTCAAAAGAGAAGCACCAAATTAAATCAAAATCTTGCATAAAACAAAAAACACTTACAGATTATCTCCGGAAGTGTTTGATTCTGTGGGTGGGCCCACCAGGGCATAATCCTGGGACCCCCGAGTATGGGCGTTAGTCAGGAAAAGATTAGCTGTGCGATGAAACCAAAATAAAGACAACTTCCCGAACCGAAGTTGAAAATGTGTGAATCATGTAACTTATTTCTAAAACTATATAACTTATTGTGTTTACCTTTGTCCACACTGCAAGAACAAATAAAGACAAATCCGATTTGGAAATTACATCGCTGTTGGAAGCATTTTTTCAGAAATACAGTTATGACTTCAGGCAGTATTCCGAAGCGCACATCAGGCGCAGAATCATGAACAGGATGAGCATGTCAGGTTTTGAGAATATTGAACAAATGCAATCCAGACTTTTGACGGATGAGGTTTTTGCATCAGAATTTCTGCAGGATTTATCAATAAAAGTAACCGAGATGTTTCGTGATCCGGACTTCTATCGGTCATTTCGCGAAAATGTCATCCCAATTTTAAAAACTTATCCCTTTGTAAAAATATGGCATGCCGGTTGCGCTACGGGTGAGGAAGCCTATTCAGTTGCAATTCTATTGCAGGAAGAAGGACTGTACGACCGAACAACCATTTATGCTACTGATTTTAATCAGCAGGCATTGTCACAAGCAAAAGAAGGAATTTTTTCCAACAAAATGATGAAAGAATACACTGCAAACTACCAATTATCGGGAGGGAAAGAATCATTTTCGGATTATTATACATCAAATTATGATAGCGTAATCATGAATAAATCTTTAAAAAGAAATATTGTTTGGGCTAATCATAATTTAGTTACCGACAGTGTTTTTGCAGAAGTGCACGTAATATTATGCAGAAATGTGCTTATTTATTTTGATAAAAATCTGCAAAATAAAGTGCAGAGACTTTTTCATGATAGCCTGATTAATGGTGGTATTTTATGCTTAGGCTCAAAAGAAGGGATCCGGTTTACCGATTTGGCCGAAGAATACTCTGAGTTGGATAAAAAACAACGGATTTTTAAAAAGAGATATTAAAATATGCGCTACGAAGCAATTGTAATAGGGGTTTCTTCCGGAGGCATGAATGCGATGAAAGTCATGTTTTCTCTTTTACCTAAGGATTTTAACACTCCCGTTATTATTGTGCAGCATATAGGTGCTCATTCTGATAACCTTTGGGTAAGACTTTTAAATGATAAAAGCAATCTTCCTATAAAAGAAGCGGATGAAAAAGAAAAAATTGAAAATGGGAAAGTTTACATTGCTCCGCCTAATTATCATTTGCTAATCGAAAAGGACAGAACTTTTTCTCTTACAGTTGATAAACAGGTAAATTATTCAAGACCATCAATTGATGTATTATTTGAATCGGCTGCTGAAGTTTATGCCGGCAAATTGATTGGAGTAATACTTACAGGCTCTAATAATGACGGAACTAACGGGATAAAACGGGTAAAAGAATGTGGTGGTTTAACCATAATTCAGAATCCCGAAACAGCAGAATCTGCTTTTATGCCTAAATCAGCAATTGCCGCCATTGAACCAGATTATGTATTATCGTTGGAAGGCATCACGGAATTATTAATAACCTTAGACAAACAAAAATAAGATGAAAATGAAACTTGAAAGAAAAATATTAACGGGATTTATTGCTTGTGCCATTATACTTTTCGGGGTTGCAATTTTCTCATTTAATAACAGTAAAAAATACACCGAAGCAAATGCCTTGGTAGATTTTACCAATCAGATAGTATCTGAGTTCGAACAAATACTAACTTCTACCATTAATGCTGAATCAGGCACACGGGGTTATGTCATTTCAGGGGATAGTAAATTTTTGGACCTTTTTTTAGATGCACAAACAAAAGGAGTTGAGCATCTTGATAAAGTAAAAGAATTAA
>NZ_DATCHP010000064.1:0-28451 GCF_036508315.1 Acetobacterium sp.
GGACAGCCACCACACGAAATCATACCAATAATTTCAATTTCTTCGCTTACTTCTTCAAAAGCACCTTGCCTATTTTTTATCATCTTGAAATCTGTCGTTCCAGGACAATAATCCTCGGTCTGCATGCATCTTATTATTCCAACCTTCATCTTTAGTCCTCCATTCTTTTCTTTATAAATACCAAGCCATAATGATGTTGAACCTAGCTGCGTTGGTATTCATAGGTTTCTACATAGCCTTCTGTTCCATGCACGCAAATGCGTTGTCTGACATTTTCATTTTTTCACCGGTCCCAAACCGTCCCTCTGATCTCCTATTCTCTGTTCTTAAGTGCCGCTGATAATTCGATTTTATTGATTCGTCTCACATGAATGAAATTGATAATAAAGTAGGATGCCATGCCGATTGCCACAATCTCCGGATAGAGATACATAGGAATATAGACTGGCAGATAACCGCTTAGTTTCATCTGGACCAGAAAAAAACTCCCCTGAATTCCAAAATTAACCAGGGGCAGGCAAAGAATCAGCGAACCTAGGACTACAATCGTCGTTGCTTTCAAATACAACTTTCTGATTTCCGGCGTCTCATACCCGAATACCTTTAAAAATGAAATGTACAGAGCGTTCTTGTCAATCACCAGTTTGGTGAGCACATACATCAAAACCAGATAAATAACAATTGCAGCAAAAAGACACAGAGGCGCCAACTGTTTAAAAGATGAAAGCATCTGATCCCCAAACTTTGACAACTCTTCCGGGGTGATCACCGTAGCCAGACTGTTTTTATCCGTAAACGTCAGTTCCTCATCAGAAAAATAGCCGTTGAAATAACTCGTGTCCCGCTCGAGAAGATCGTTCAGTTGTTTCTGATTCATAAATACAGTCAACGCTCCGGGATAATCGGTGATGCCAATAACCTTCACTGTATATTCCATATCTGTGTAGGGATTGACAAAATCCAGAGTATCCCCAGATTCCGCACCCATCTTTATAGCCAGGCCGTCTGATAAGTAGACCCCGCTTTCATTGTCGGATATCGGCAATTCTTCAAAATAATGCGAATCTTCCCTGAGTCCGAAAACGGAAACTTCAATATTTTTTTCAGCAGGTTTGTAATAAGTTTCCAGGGACGCGACGGTCAGTTTTTCAGCATTCCCCGGGTTTTCCGGTTCCACCGGGGCTTTTAGAATATACTGATAGTCCGAAACCGCTGATTGTTTAATGGAATCCACATAATGACTGATCATGGGGGTCATCACAAGTCCGAACATCAGAATAAAACTGGCCAGAAAAACGCCGACAAAAAGAGTGATATAGCTTCCCTTATTTTGAATCACCACCCGGAGGTCAGCACCCGATGGGCCATGTTCTTAATCGGCTCGTTATGGGTGACGATGATAATGGTATTATGATAGGTTTGATTAATTTTTTCGATTAATGCTAAAATGTCTTTGGATGTTTTATAGTCAAGGGCCCCGGTGAGTTCATCACACAACAATAGCGCGGGATTCTTTACCAGGGCCCGACCAATGGCACAGCGTTGCTGTTGTCCTCCGGACAGCTGATTGGGGAACTTATCTTTATGCTCCCAGAGTCCCAATGTATGCAGGAGTTCGTCAATTTCAAGGGGATTTTTACTGAGATATTCGCAGACTTCAATATTTTCTTTAACCGTGAGATTGGGGATGAGATTGTAAAACTGAAACACAAAGCCCAGTTTATTTCGTCGATAGCGACCCAGACTTTTCGTGTCCAGTTTTGAAATATTCTGTCCATCAATGGTGATACTGCCGCCATCGATGCTTTCAAGTCCTCCGACAACATTTAAAAAGGTCGATTTTCCACTCCCGGAAGGTCCTAAAATAACGCAAATCTCGCCTTCATAAAGTTCCGTTGAAACACCGTCAAGTACCTTTACTCTTGCACTCCCGGTGCCATAACTTTTTTCAATGTTTTTTACCGAAAAAACACTGTGTTCATTTCATTCTTTTTATCCATGATATTGCCTCCATTAATGAGATTTTAATCGCTGCTTACATTAGGCTGAAAACGTCCCCAGCGAAAATCAAGTCCGGCAACCAGAAAGATACTCAGACTGCTGACGATAATAAAGTTGGTGACCATTTTATCCTGTGTTATTTCTCTTTTCGGACAGGTTTGCGCAGCCATCCCAAATATATCAAAAGGCAGGAGGTCAAAGCCGGGACGATAATTTGGATTGTATTTAAAAATGGTGTTATCGTAATGCCAAAGAGACTAATCGGTAAAACTCCGCTTAGTCCCAGTGCTGCATGAACAACTGCTTCCCATGCGGTTACTCCCGCAAAGAATTTAAAAAGCTCTTTGGCCATATCACTTTCTCCTTTCAACGCAACAATTTACGGATATTAATCATGCCAATAGTTGTAGCTTTCCTCAGCTGGGGAATCGGTCAACCAACTTGCTTCACCACCGGCTTTGAGCAATCGGTACCGGTGGATGCATTGGGCTTATATGGCAAAAGCGGAAAAAGATGTGACCTTAATTGCCAGAAGAGAACACTTGGCAGGCATTCGGGAAAGCGGACTTAAGGTGGAAATAAATTAAAAGAGTCTTATAACTGTGTCTCCCATAAATGCCATTGTAGGATTTGCAATGACTGCCTTTCTGACCCGTTCTTTCTAGGGTCATTTCTGGCATCGTAAAAACAAATCCTACAGAAGATCCTTCCGGGATTATTTTTGGACATCTTTCATTATAGTGTCGATTCCTTCTTGATCCAAATAAAATGAAACGTCACCACAATTAGGACATAGTGCTGCTTTTACATTCCCTCTGTGATTACTTGAAATTCTCTTTTTATAAGATATACTCACTTGGTATACGCCTTGAGCTGTAACTTCCAAATCATCGACGAGTTCACTGTTACATTTACTGCAAATTTTCATTTTTCTCCTTCCTTTGTTGCTTAATATGATGCTTGAAAATTATTCCTGGAATTGTTAAGTATCTTCTAATATTTTCAGTGCCCTAGGGTCGAATCTTCATTATTTAACTTGATTTACAGCCTCCGAAACTTCCAAAATGTTTTTCATAGTTTCAACAGTTTTTTAAGAAGCTTAAAAATATCAAAGGATGTTTTATTGTAGACCTTGTTATAAACAGCTTTCCTGGGATTTCTGAAAACACCGAAACCTCTGGGCATTTTAACACCTCCCCGATGGACAACCTGTCGCTTGATGCTTGTTCTTGCCGATATCATTTTCTTCAGGCTTGGTTTGCGAAATCCGAATTTCATAATGCTTCACCTTTCGAATACAGAGGCACTCTGATTTCTCCCGAACTGATTCGATCTAAATCACCCAGTCAAAGGATTCCATTGTAATTTCCTTTGTCTCATGACCTGAAAAATGGAGCTCTGGTGTTTTGATACTCACCTTGGTTCCTTCAGGAACTGATTTTGTAATAAACACGTTACTGCCAATGACAGCACCTTTTCCAACAATTGTATCGCCACCCAAAATTGAAGCCCCGGAATAAACGGTTACCTCATCTTCCAGGCAGGGATGTCGTCTCACGCCTCTTAGCTTCTGACCACCTCTTGTGGATAAAGCACCTAATGTTACCCCTTGATATATTTTTACATGTTCGCCAATGCTGGCGGTTTCCCCAATAACCACGCCTGTACCATGATCGATGAAGAAGTGTTTTCCGACGGTGGCTCCGGGGTGAATATCGATTCCTGTAATGTTATGGGCATATTCGCTCATGATCCTTGGAATCAGCGGAACTGAAAGGTCATACAGTTCATGTGCCAACCGGTGAATGCTGATGGCAAAAACACCGGGATAACAGAAAACAATTTCATCCCTGCTCTTTGCTGCCGGATCCCCATCAAAAGCTGCAATAACATCGGTTGCCAGGTACTCTCTGATTTGAGGGATCTTACTCATAAATTCATAACAGATTCTTTCCGCTTCCTTGTGATAATGTTCCTCACCAAAATTTTCCGATTTGCCTGCCTGATGTTTCAACGCCAAAGTGATCTGTTTCGTCAAGCTTTCGATGATACAAATCAATAACTCTCCAATGTGATAGTCCTGAATTTCTCTGCGAAAATTAGTTTTCCCAAAATAGCTGGGGAAAATCAGTTGTCGCAATGCATTGGTTGTATCAATAATCACATTTCGATTTGGTAAAAAGCCTAAATCATGGGGAGCAATATAGCACTCTTTTTTATAACTCTCTGAAATACTGTCAACCAATGTTCCTATTTTTGTTTTATATTCGTTATTCATGGCGTTTCCTTTCATATTTACTTATAGAATTTTCTCATTTTGCTACAACCGATGTTTTCAATAAGGATTTGATTTAAATCGGCTTGATTTGAGTTATGATGGTTTTTCACAGGTGGCCTCCTCTCTTATGTTTTTAAAGCTTTATAAATAAGTTAAGTTTAACCTGTCACTGTAATCAGTTAAGTGATATTCCCGGCCAACCCTTAGATTTTCTGTTTGTTTTTCCCTTTCAATTTGACTTTGTTGCCATCCACAGATATTTCGTCAATGCTTCTCAAAAGGCTTGAAAATCGACTATATCCATAATCTTTTAAATTGAAATGATTACGTTTTGTTTTCAAAGCTTTATGTATGATAGACAGGTTTCCAATAACACCGCGGTTACTTTTTATAATCTCTATTATTTCCTTTTTAACAGTAATGATATCAACATCATTTTTCATCTTTACAAAGAAAGACCCATCCTTTTCTTCGATGTGAATTTTCGGAAATTCTTCACGAATAAAAACATTGAGTTTAGTATAACCATAATTTCTAACATCAAAATCAGTAAATAGTTTACCTAACGAAGAACCAACTTCCCCAAGTGTTAGACAATCTGATTCAGCAATCATATTTAGTATTGATTCCTGAATTTGACTGATCGGTGTGACATTTGATTCCATTGTCTCTGGTATTTCTGCATTTTTTTCATTCTGCACATTCTCTACAATTTCTACGATCTTTGGCTCATCAGATGCTATCAAATCAAGATGCAAAAATTTATTGCAGGCTTTGGTAAGCGCGATCGGTGTCTTTGATTCTCCCATTCCAATCACATACGCTTGAGATTCTCTTAATCTCATCGCAAGTTTCGTAAAATCACTGTCGCTGGTTACGATGCAAAATACATCGATGTTATTAGTATACAGAATGTCCATTGCATCAATTACCATTGCCATATCAGTCGCATTTTTTCCTTTTGTATAATCAAATTGTTGAATTGGCTGTATTGAGTATTCCAATAACAAATCTTCATCCCACCCATAAGTTCTTTTCCAGTTACCATAAATTCTTCTAATTGACACTGTTCCGAAAGCATTTAGCTCATCAAATATGCTCTTTACATATTTTGCACTGACATTGTCTACATCTATCAACAACGCTATATTATTCTCGCTCAAAAAAGTTCCTCCATCCATTATTTTTCGTATTGTAAACTGAAACATCCGGTTTTTCATTGAGGGTATCGGGTATATGATCAAGAATATCCTGCAAACTGCCAGCCTTTTTAAGCAACAGCATGGTATCCCGGTGAGGATTGGTATACATACCCGGCCAGTGGTATTCATCATATTCCGGTCGATTC
The DNA here is from genome assembly GCF_036508315.1 of Acetobacterium sp. GTDB lineage: Bacteria > Bacillota > Clostridia > Eubacteriales > Eubacteriaceae > Acetobacterium. Next base: position 5,628 of record NZ_DATCHP010000064.1, read on the forward strand.
AAAAAAGCAAGAACAGGTTTTTCCAATGAAAATTGTGCATACACACCTGGCTTATTCCCTCCTGCATCAAGCCTGATCCAATGGTCGTCCAAAAAAACTGCATTATAAGCATGGACACAATATCCCAGGGAATCATCATCCTAAATACTTTTTTTCATTCCTGAACTTTCATATACCTATAACAGCATGCGATGTCATTTCCACGAGAAATAGTGATCGTTTTTATCTGCATTTTTTCTTCTCGTTTAAACGATCTTCTGTTTTATGAATTTAAAACTGATTATTAATATTGTAGATCATATTTCATATTTCGTCAAATTTTGTGCAACAAAAAAGACGGTTTGTCAGATCACAGATGGACTCTGTGTCATCGAACCGTCTTTATAGCTGGCGCTTGTTCAACCGTCTCTTCATTTCAGGACTTTTACCGGATAGGCTTCAATATAACCCCGGTAACCCATGGGCACCAGCTGGAATCTTGGCGCTGATTCCGGTGCCCATTGATAGCCATAAACCGTCGGGTCGAACCGCTTGATGTGCTGCCAGATCGCATCAATTGCTTCCATAAAATCCGTGTCGTCGTAGGGTTCCCCCTGAAAAACCATCATGGAACATGGCGGCAACTTAATCAATTCATAACCCTCTGGAACAACATTGGCATAGTCCAGGGGAACCTCCACACCCTGAACATACTGAGATGTTCCCTCCCGGATCAGGTGCTTCGGCAGCCACATCCCGATGGGCTCATACATGGCTTCCTTCACGCTGCTGAGCACCGACCAGATATCACATCCAACCTCCTCGCAATAGGCAAAATACTCCACTGCTTTTTTTCCTCGCTTTAAAAGAACTTTCCGTGCCGGCCGTTCGATCACTTGGACAAACACCGTTCCTGCATTTGGTTTCTCACTCATTTTATTCTCTCCTTTACGCATGAACTGGTAGGTATCGAAAACTTTCTGCGGCATAAACAACGGGATTGGCGGTGTCAGCCGTCCGTATTTACTGGGGGGCATGCCAAACTCTCTGGAAAACGCCCGGGTAAAGCCTTCATGGGAATCGAATACAAAATCCATTGCCACATCCACGACCTTTTCATCTCCATCCCTCAGCATCAGAGCCGCCTCGGTGAGCCTTAAGGAACGGATGTAATTGAAGGGGGGTTTTCCAACCACCTCTCTGAACAGCCTTGCCGCATGCCATGGCGAATACCCGGCTGCAACGGCCAGTTCCTTTAATGTGATCTTCCGGTTCAGATTGCTTTCGATGTAGTCCTGCATCCGCTGTACCGCCTGGAAAATTTGTGCCTCATCCATTTTCTCACCTCCTTGCCTTTATTCTAGCCGATCTAATAGCAAATTGCTTGACTTTCCTTGCGCAGTCTGGGTTTAATCTATTAATCCTCTATTTTAATTTGATCAATAAGCCTTAATTATCACTGTCTTCATATAAAATACTGGGTTTCACTTTGCTGGCTTCTTTTTCAATATAAGCCTTTTCAGTCAGGCCCCTTAATTCTTTATAAATCATAAAACCAGCGAAAGCAATAGCTGAATATCCTGCCAGGGGAAATAGAATATTGACCAATTTATCAAAAGGAAGTACCCCTCCAAAGAACATGCCGATAGCAGTTAGTGCTGTTGCAATGATATTAAACTTTTTAGTTTTGTCAGCAGCAAACTTTCTAACAACCATTAAAAGAAATGAAGCCACTGCTGAATAGATACTTATCACTATTAACACTGAAAAAATCAATCCTAAGACAGGAGATATGTAATTGGCAATTGCTAATGTCGGAACCTGTTGGCCTACAATCAATTCATAATAAACAAGTTCACCTATTATAAGTGAAATAATTGCAATAGTAAAAGCAACAGTTCCAACAAAACCTGCAGTTCTTGCTTCTTTCAAACTTCCTGCAGACGCTCCACAATCAACCTGAAATGGTATACTAACCATAAGAGCAAGAAAGGCATATAGCGCTCCTGACCATGCCCAATTAGAAGAAGCGGATTTAAACCCTAACGTTGGCATAAGCCTGCTGGCTTCTGACAATAAAGTCGGCTGCCCCAAAAGAGTAATGATCCCGTAAATGCCTATTATCGCTACAAATACAATTTTAATAGGCCCTATAACACCTATTATGTCGATCAGTTTTTCTACTCCCAGCAATGCTGTACCCAATGCAAGAAGCGCTATAGCTCCAGTACCTATATATGTTGGTATTCCATAATATTGATAAATTGTTGCACCTCCGCCTGCGAGCATAACTACAAATATACAATACACTAATACAACACTAAACCATATATAGACTTGACCTAGAACTTTGCCACAATAATACTCAAAAACATCATATGGATTATCGAATTTCTTTTTTTGGCCTATTCCATATAAAATGAACGTAAAGGTACTCATTAAAACTAGAAAAATCAATGCGGCAATAATCCCCTTTGTCCCATTTGCTGTGAAAAATTGCAAAACCTCCTGTCCTGTTGCGAATCCTGATCCAATCCAATACGCGCACAATGCTCCTGCAAGAAGTACAACTTTTTTTAAACTAACTGATTCTTTTTTCATCTTTACCGCTCCTATTATTTAAAATTAGTTACTGAAAGGTTTCCTACACCATTTTTTTATGGGTACCCCAACATTGCCAGATTTAAAATGCCCAGTACCGCAGAGTAAACTACCATCAAACCGGTAGTTATGATTTGATAATTACTTTCCTATCATAATATTAAGAATTTCCACATCAGTGGATTTCATGCCTTGCCGGCCCATGCGGCCAATGTTCTGGATCGTCTTTTCGTAATCCTTTTCCACAAGTCCTTCTCCAAATGGAAAGACCAGATTATGTTTTGCCATTTCATAGCCCATGATGCCCGCGTCTACTGCACTGGAAATCTTTGCTGCACAGGAAGCCTTGGCTCCATCGCACACAATGCCGCCCACATTGCCCAGAGTATTGATAATGGTCTTTCCAATGACATCATAATCAGCACCATTCAGATAGGCAATGCCGCAAGCTGCAGATGCTCCGGCTGATACGGCGCCACAGTAAGCTGATAAATCTCCAATAAAATGCTTCTGATGCAGGGACAGAAGGTTGGTCAGGACAAGAGCCCTGTAAAGGGTATCCTTATCTGATTCCATTTCTTCAGAATAAACGACAACCGGCATGGTACAGGTGATCCCCTGGTTGCCACTTCCTGAGTTGATGACTACCGGAAGGGCACAGCCATTCATTCTTGCATCGGAGCCTGCTGCCGCTGCCGCTCTTGCCCTGATTCGCACATCATTACTGCCATATTTCAGGAGAGTCTGTCCCACCTGGGCACTCCATTTATGGGTCAGGCCTTCTTCTGATATAGCAGAATTGCACTTAATCTGTCTGCTGATAATTTCTCTTACATCATCCAAGTTTACTTCGTTAGCAAACTTGAGTATGTCTTTGATATTAAGCTTTGACCTATCTCCAGACTCCTGAGTTTTAATATCAGGCTGCTCAAATATCACCTGACCATTTTTTTCAATTCTGGCAATGTGGTTGTGCCTGGTTCTGATTTCCACAGCAGCCGTTTCCTGTCCGGCTGTCAATTCTGCGCGGATAAAAAGATTTTCTTCTCCTTCTTCCAGTTCACAGCTACAGATTCCCTGGCTGTATAACATTCTGGTCTTATCGATGTCCTCCTGTTTCATTTGGCTGATGACCTGAAGCTCCAATTCTGCCTTCCCTGCGACAACACCTGAGATTGCTGCTACTTCCACGCCTTTTTGGCCACCAGAATTAGGTACGACAACGCCCTTCGCATTTTTAATAATATTGCCGCTGCAACGGATAACTATCCGTTTCGGCATCTGCCCAAGGATCTCTCTTGCCTTTGCGGCTGTAAACGCAATGGCAATCGGTTCCGTGCATCCCATAACCGGAATCAGTTCTATTTTTAATATTTTAACATAATTATCATATTGAAACTTATTCATTGAAAAGTTCTCCTCTAGGTACTGCCTAATTATTTACATTTTTGAAATAGGATATCTGACAGGTCTTACATCCGTTAGCAATGGTATCTCCCAAGTGGAATTCAAATCCCATAGTCTTGGCAATGTTTCTGTCACCGTCCATAGCCATGTCGCATAATTTCTCACAGGTTGAATCATCAAAGCCTAAATCCTGCCATGCTTTCAGCAGTGGGCAGTGATGAAATTCCAGATCCACTCTGTCTTTGGTTTTAATCTTGAATTCAACTTCATAAGTCTTTAAGTTATTCGGAGTTAGAAAAGTCTCTATAAAGCATGCAATGTTTTCTGGGTCCTGGCATTTGAATTTGATTTCAGAGCCATGGACCTTACCGGTTTCCACAATTGCTGCACGGATGATTTTTTCTGCTTCTTCTGCCTTTTCCGCTTCTCTGGCCTTGGTATATGTTAAACCGGTCCAGGTTGCACGATGTCCGATTGCACCTCTCTGAATGTCTACTACTGGGTCACCTTTGATACTAATTTTGTTATCAATCATATTCTTTTTCTCCTTAAAATTATTGATGAATGTTCAGCATTTTTTAATACCGGCTCAGTTCTCCCACTATCTAACTCCATACTCGAGTATGTGTCGTAATCATATCACGTAGAACTATAACAATCAATAACATATACAAAATTTGTGACATTCCTTTATTTCCATTAAAAAAAGTATAATAATGTTATATTTTAGACTAAAATATAACATTATTATACTTTTTCGTGATATGACCAGATATGCTGATTTTATCTATTATTAATAAATTCCTGTTCTTTTCATACTGACTTCCCATCTTTTTCAATCATATAACAATTTGACAACAATATAAGAAATCTGGTAATATATCAGGAAAAGTATTCTTAATAAAACAAACCTAAGATTTAAAAAAGAGCAAGTAGGAGTAAATTTGATTTTTAATCAGCAAACCAAAAATCAGACAAACTAATTTGTGAGATGCAAGTGCTCTTTTATGATAGATCAATAAAAATTGAATATAAAAAATGTTTAGACCACTAATAAGTAGATCTAAACATATTATACGAGGAGAATATTTATGGTTAAAACAAACTTTAATACATTAAAAAATCAAGTTTATGATGCCTTGTTTTTTGATATTATCAATGGAGTATATCCTGCCGATACCATCCTGACTGAAAAAACTTTGATGGAAAAATATAGTGTCAGTCGTGCACCAATACGGGAAGCACTTGTCCAACTGACTGGGATCCATATTCTGTCCAGCATCCCGAGACAGGGATATAAAATTCTACAGCCAGATAGACAACAGTTATTGGAGATCACTAAATTCCGTTCTGCTCTGGAGTGTTCCTTTTTAGAAAGTTATTGTACCTATATCGATGAATCCTGGATCAAAGAACTGAGAACCATCTGCATGGACTACATCAACTGTCCGGCCGATGATTTCATGGCCCACTGGCACCATAACTGCCATTTTCATCTGAAATTGTTCTCTTTTTATGGCAACCGTTATGCCTATAAGCTCTTGGAAGATGCTCTGAATATCCAGACTATCTTTTTCGTACAGAAAATGTATTGCACCACCATGGATTTGCACCTGGCTTTAGTTGACTATATGGGAAGAGGTGAGATTGCAATGGCTGTGACCATTTTAAAGGCAGATATTGAAAACCTTTTGCTTCCAGCCATTGCTCCTACCCCAATTGTCGCTATCTAAACCATAAACTGCATCCTCCTTGAGATAATCCACGCCGATCCCTTGGACGGATCGGGTTTTAATGGTATTAAAAGTTCTGTCAGATGCGTGGTGGCTTCAGTGGCCGCTTCACTATCATTTCTGCAATGGGTATAAAGTCAATGGGCAATTCACCAAAAAATTAGTTGGATTATATCATAAGAATATTCTTCTTTACACCAGAATTCGTTGTGCCTTTCAAAATCTTAAAAGCTGGAGGAATTGATGATACTCGTCGAAAATTTAACAATTCCAGTATTTTTACTACTCTAGGTGAGTCAAACGTTATTATTGTTTTAGGCCAACTTCCGGAGGATAAAACTAAGATGGTTACGTGAATTTTAAAACGTTTAAAATAGCTTTCTGAATCAAAATGATTTTCTTTCTTGTTGAGTTAATTCCGTAATACTGTTAAACTGAAACGGGTATCACTTCAAAACAAATCAGCCCAGTGTTACCTAACTTATGTTTTTAAGGAGCAATCATATGTTGAACGATACAACCAATAATTATATGAAAGCCTGTGAGACCTGGCGTCTGAAATTTCTGGACATGGACAAGCAGCAACTTATGGAAAAATTACCTGAAATCAAAACCGAAGCGGACAACCTGACCCTGAAACTTTTTGGCCGAAAATTTGGGATTTATACCCAAACCGGAAAAATCGTCACTTTTGAAGATCTTCAGCCTGCTGATATCATCAGTCAATTAAATATTTATACCCTTTTCGGGTTTGCCTCACCGCTGGCTTATTTCAAGGACAAATGGGTTCCCTTCAGAGAGCTGAGCGGAGCCTCCTCTTTTACAAAGGCTTTTGAAAAGCATGTGCTTGACCCCTTTGCCCAGACCTTTTCCGGCCAGCCCGAAAAACTGTCTAAGGCCTGCGAAGCGCTCGGCGGCGTCAACCTCACCCACTCAGATGCCGGCTGTCTTCTCAATGCCTTTGACTGCATGCCCATGAAATTTCTTTTCTGGGATGGGGATGATGAATTTTCTGCCCAGGCCAATATTCTATATGATGACAGCGCAACGGATTTTATCCATGTGGAAAGCACCGTCAGCATTGCAGTAGAAGGTATTCTAAGGCTTGCAGAAACTGCCGAAATCGAAATCAAAGGCCCACTGTTTCAAATGTAGGCGCACCACAAAACCGTTCCTCCAAGCCGAAAAAAGCATACCTCTTGAACACCCAGACCCGTCTCCTCATAAACTTCTAATCGTTTACATTCAGTCGAATCATTCATCAAAAGTCCGGGTTCATTACTAGTAATACAAACTGCTCATCATGGATGCCATAATCGCCCCCATTACAATGCTTAAAATGATTCCCGCTCCAAACGCTATGGCCATCATAATCAGATAAGCCCGGGAAAAATTCTTTTTGTTGGGTCCGGTTTCACTGCTGAATCCCCAGACAAAGAGCATGACAATCCCAGCAATAGGAATAGCCGTAATCAAAAACATAATAATATACTGACCCATACTGATCAGATCCACATCCCCGTCAACCTTTACCGACTGCGATGGATTTTTGGGCCGTTCTACCTTCTCAACCGGTGGCAGATCCACTCGTCTGGCTGGCTGAGGATTCTGTACCCTGTCCGTTGATTGCGCCTTGACCGTTGATTCTGATTGCTTCGCTCCGCAGTGTGTGCAGAAAACCGCATCATCCGGAATTTTTTTACCACAATTTTCACAAAACATAGCATTTCCTCCTTAAATTTTTTTAGTGTTGACAACCCATATTTGCAATCCCAAAAACTACTCAATGAAGATCACACAGTCAACAGTCAACAATAAGGTTGATTGTATTTTATCGAAATTCCAATAGCTTGTCAATCTGTTGTTCTCCGATTCTTTTAAGGGGAAACGCGTTTCCATGTTTGAGTTTCTCCAATTTCTCATTTATTTATAAAACACGAATTATTTTCTGACATAGTATGTTTGAAACATACTAGTGTGATAAACATGTATGTGCAAACTGAAGTTTACAGTTATGAATTTTAAAAAAACAAAAGATTAAAAAAATCCAAAAAAAGCACGACCAGGATCGTAAATTTACAATCTGGGATAGAACGACAGAACATAGGTATAATAGAACAGGTTATATCAATGAAAAAAAAAATACACAATCCAAAACCAATACTTTTAGCGATGTCTTTTTTTTCTGAATTGAAGAAAACAAATTGATACCAGGATTCCAATACCTATGAAAATCAGACCGGCAACAAAAATGGAATTGGATGCTTCTGCCACTGAAATCACTAAGGGGCAGGCACGGATAACGGTGGATAATCAGATTTTATAATTTTCATTTTAAATCAAGAAGTATCAAAATTGATATTTATCTATGAGAATAATAAGGGTAATCCTAGTTTTTGGGCAATATTGCGATTTCAAACCAATATTCTTTCAATATAGTTTAACTATAAACAAGATACGGAACCGATAATATCACAAAATATATTATTTACCACTAACTTTTTTGATAAAATGAGGTAAATCCTGAAAGAAAAAAGACCGCTATATTATGAAAAAAGCATCAAATGCAGAAGAGTGAATTGAAAAATTTAAACCGGCAAATAAAATCGTCAACATATGACACAATAGAATTTTTATATCATTTAGTGATACATAGAAAAGTTTTGAAATCAAAAAAGCATAGTTCTCCGTTATTTAAAACCATGAACCATGTCTGTGTGTTCTTACAGTATACTTCCTTCAAACAGACAACCATTATTTGAAGGAAGGCCTGGTCTATACCAACAATGATAAGGGGTTGACCGTACTCTGTTCAGTGTTATTTCTGACGTTTTGAATCCAGGAAATGATATAAGTTTTCCCCCTGAAATACAAGGAGTAAAAGGAACTTGAATACTTTGCTGACCGAAATCCTCTGTGTTTTTCAGATTCCGGATCGACGAAGCAATTCTGCTTGTTTAAGTGTCTTAAAAGCTTGTAAAAATGCAATTTTGGTCTTTTCAGATGGGCTGTTTTGGTATATCATAGTGGCATGCACCTTTCTTATCTGATTTTTGTCAGTTGCTATTTTCATTGTATCAGATGTTGGGTGCATTTTTCTGTCAACTTTTATTTTTAGGGAGCCGCAGATTGTGTTGTGTTAATGGCTCAGCTGGATTTTACGACTGGGAAAGTTGAGATAATAATATTCAAAAAGAAATTCAATGGAGACAACGATGGTTAACTTAAAAGAAATAAAAGAAAACGTAAAATATTTCCTGAATAGCAGATGGTTTATGATTGCATTACTGATTGTAACAATCATGAGTTTCGGATTCACATTAACACATCCAAGTATAAGTGTCGATGACACTGCGATGGATTATTATTACAGGCAGAACGAGCTGCTGAGACAGGGGCGGTTTTTTCAGGTATTTATCGATAAAATATTGGGAATTTACAACTTCAGGCCGTTCGTGCTGGACTATCTTGCCATACTGTGCCTGGTTGCAGCAGCGATATTGTGGTGTTCATTATTTAAGAAGATTTCCGGAAATAAATTAAAATTAATTGTGTATCTGTTTTTTGCATGTTTTTTTGTTTCATATCCGTTGATTACCGAAATATTTATTTATATGGGTTCAAATTTCGAAACCTGCCTTGGACTTGCGATGATACCGTTCATATTATTTATTTTGTCAAGCGACACCAAAAATCTGAACAAGCCGGGTACTTATATCGTTGCTTCCTTTTTAATAGCCTTAACGTTATCGCTGTATGAATCGTTCGCAGCTGTCTATTTGTTTGGAATTTTTGCCATATTGATATTGAGGTTTTTATACAGTGATGATAGCCGGAAATTTAAAGATGTATTTTTACGGGGCCTATATTATGTGATCCCGTTAATCTTCGGCATCGTTTTTCGTTTTCTTATCGATATGACCCTAAAGATTCTACTTCATCTTGGCACAAGCACGAATGCGTCTAAGGAAATTCATTGGGATATTGGAATCATGCAAAACCTGCCAAAGCTGATTAAAGGTATGACCTTAAGTTATTTTTACAATGCGCTCGTCTATCTGCCAATTACCTTTTTGGTGATCACAGTGGGAGCAACATTTATTTTGATGTTCTGGCACGGTTTCAAGCACCGGTCGCTAACAATTGCTGTTTTATATTTAGGCAGCATTGTGAGTGTGTTTTCTTTGACCATCATCCAGGGAATTGAAACGCCATACCGGGCATGTACGGTTTTTAGCGTTTTTACAGCCTTTGTTTTTATGCTTTTGTTGCAGTTTGTTGAAGAAGGCAAATTCCGAATAGAAATAAAAAGAGCGTTTGTTGTTGTTCTTTGCATCTTTCTTATTTGTCAGTTAAATGATATCAACAAGTGGTTCTATGTTGATTATATGCGCTACGAGGAAGAGGTCAACGTGGTCAACCAGGTTGCCATGGAAATACGTTCAAATTACGATTTGGAAAAACCGGTTGTTTTTTTGGGAGATTATAAGTTGTCGGATAATATAAACCAGTATACCTCTGCCGAAAAATCCAGTCTGACGGGAATACTTTATAAAAACCTGACCGGCATTGATCCGGAAGGCAAATATGCTTACAAATTTGTTCAAACCAATGGGGATAGTTTTTTAGATTGGTCAGTTGGCTGGAATTTTGAGAACAATGTTTCCGAAGCTCACAAGTTTTTTAAAGATCTGGGGTACGACTTCAAGGCCGATAATTATACGATGCGAAAAGAAGCATATTTGCTGACAAAAGATAAACCTCAGTGGCCGAAAAAAGGCTCTATTTTTGAAACCGATGAATTTATTGTTGTGAATTTTGGGATCTCGGATAAATTCGCAAATCAAGTAAACTTAAATTAAAATGAAAGATAAAGGGAGTCGTCGTTTCCTAATTATTTGCCATTGAAACTGCCAATTCCTGCAAATTAATGGTCTCAGGACAAAATTCCGGATTCTTTTTACGCAGGGCGTTCGTATAATCGATATCCAACTCACCCAACTTCTGGAAATAACAGTTTATCCGGTGATTTAAGAACAGATTATTCATCTGAAAACTAATCGGCACCGAAAAATCAACGTGTTCATAAAATAACCCTTTTTCTGTAAATGGCGGCGGATATTCAGATGCCGGCAGGGTTGGGATAAAATCATGGACATTAAAAATCCGGCAACTGTTTTTAACATAGGTGTTGTAAGCGCCCGCGAAATCCGGATCTCCAGATCGGCCCGCAGCGTAGGTGTAAACAACAAGGTCTTTATTCGGTATGTTGACAGCAAAGTCCAGAGCTGCCATGATGGCAAGATCCCCTCCCAGGCTATGGCCGGTTAGATAGAGTCTTTTATCTTCCGGAAGTTTCCGTACAATTTCGATCAACTCTTCGCGCATCGACTGATAAACTCGGGTAATTCCTCTATGGCTGTTTCCGGCATTTTCCACATAGGGAAACGGAATCTGAAAAAGATCGAGATCAGAATCCAGATTCAGAGTCGAATCCGATCCACGAAAAGCCAGAACAATCCGATTCTCAGACTCCGCGAAGAAGCCAAACTTTTCTTCTATTTTTTCAGTCACCCCTGCCATACCGCTAAATGAGTGACAAAGCTCAAACCCCATTGGCAGATCTAATTTATTTTGATCAAAAAACGAATAGGTCTGATAACAGAAACCCGCAAGTAAAATGGCATCCTGTTTGTTATAGGATTCAGTTGGCTTCATTCGGTTCATCTTTTTTCCTCCTTAGATTTTATGATCATTTATTGTGTTTTTTATTTCTCGCTTGACGCAGGGCCTGTTTCATTTCCCCTTTACTGCGCCGCCAAATAGGAAATAAATTACGCTCTACAATAAAGCTACTAAAATAAACTATTCGGATCATGTGATGATTGCAAACAGAAGAAGAACCGTCCGATTTTGGCCACACTGCCAGGCACGTATGTACCATGCAATGACCCCCTGACTCGTTTATAATCCATCTTAAAATAGAGAAATCTCTGATATGGCGGTGTCATGATCACCATCTTCAGGACCCACCACAACACTATCAATAACAAAAACAACTGAGTCCCCGGGATTAATCGTCACCGGACTAATTGAAAAAGTCTGTTCATCTCTTATCCGGGCGATGCTCATATAATAAATCGGACTGGTATTAACGTATACCTGTATGCCGCTGACGCTGCCGTTTTCAGCAAAGGATTTTGGATTTTTTACATAACCGGTTTTTGTGGAAAATCCATGTAATGTCATTGGCTGCGACCCGGTATAAGTACATTTGATATACTCCCCAATGCCATCTCCTGATACACCCTCAACCCAGGCGGTAATATCATTCTGATCCATGATATTACCCACATAATAACTGATTCCGGCCATATCCGGCAATGTTGATGAGGCATATATACTGAAGTTATAATTTTTTTGATAATTCGAGGTGTTATCCGTAGAACCTTGGGATCCTCCTGAAGTGGTGGGTATCTCTGCGATGATATATTTCCCTTCGATAATTTTACTCGGGTAACCATTTGGCCCAACTTCAATTGCCTTAATAATGTGTTCTCCTAAAACCAGCTGAATGGCTGCGGTGTATTCTGCTGACCCGATTGATGGTTCTGATCCGTCAATGGTATAATACACCTTATCTGCTGAGTCGCCTTTAATGATTTCCAGCGATTGTGTTCCCTGATAAGTTCCCGGATTTAGATTAAACGATGAGGTTTTTACCATATAGTCAGCTTTTCGTTTTATATACTCCTCATCTCCTGTTTCCCGTGTCGCACGTTCAAGAAGGGCAAACAGCGTCTCTTCCGTTGCCTTGTTTTTTACTTCCGAATCAATATACGCATTAAAAATCAGTTTTAATTTTTCCAGATCTTTTTCATTTTTAAGTGCTTCCTCAAAATAGGTTTTTGCAGTTTTATAATCTGTTAATCCGGAATACGCCTTTGCTTTTCCGAAAATCGCTTCTGCATTATTCGAATCAATTTTCAACACGCCATCAAAAGCACCCAGTGCCTCATTGAAATTTTTTTCATTAAGAAATGCTTCTCCGTTTTTGATACCGGAATTAATGGCGCTGACTTTCTGAAAATATAAAAATCCAGTGATCCCGACCGCTATAAGAATGACTCCAAGAATGCATGCGCTTACTATTAAGATTATTTTTTTGGTGTTCTTCTTTTTTGATTCCTCGACATTAAGCGGTGCTTTTTTTTCCAAGCCCATTTCTTCTTGATTATTTAAAGGATTTCCACATTTCTCGCAAAATTTGTTTGAATCAATATTTTCATATCCGCATTTGTCGCATTTCATAATTCTACTCCTTTCGCTACCATTTTATACAATTCTTTTTACCCTTTTTCAGCTTCAGTAATCCTTAATTTTATTTTTTACAAACAAGCAGCTCAGCATAGCAAAACGATTAATCACAATAATAGCTTCAATCAGTTCGATGATCATATTCAGGGCGCAATCAAAATCATTGGTTAAGTCAAAATCTTTCATAACCGTGTCCCGGTCGACACCCAGAGCGGAGCGGAGTAAAACGGCTGCGACGCCGGTACGATCCTTCCCGGTATTACGGTGAAACAGAATCGCGCCATCTTTATGTGCCATTTTTAATTAATGATTGTTCTTCACTTTATTTTTGTACTATAATAAAGGTATTCACTGATACTTTTAACAGAAAGGATTACTCAATTGAAAACATTCATCTATAATAATATTTTAGAAACCATCGGCCATACCCCGATGGTTCGGATTAATCATTTAAATCCTAACCCCAATGTGGAAATCCTTGCGAAGTTCGAAGGCTTTAACCCAACGGGTAGCATTAAGGATCGTATTGCCCTTAAAATGTTGGAACAGGCAGAGACTGAAGGTTTTTTAACCAAAGACAAGATCATTATCGAACCGACCAGCGGAAATACCGGGATTGGTTTGGCAATGATCGCTGCCGTAAAGGGCTATCAGCTGGAAATCGTCATGAGCGAAGCCGTCTCCATCGAACGCCGTAAAATGATTCAAGCCTTTGGTGCTACCGTTACGCTGACCGCTCCTGCCGAAGGAACCGATGGCGCGATTCGAAAGGTTCGGGAGTTAATTGCCGAATATCCGGAACGTTATTTTAATCCTGATCAATTCAGCAATAAATATAATAAACTCGCCCACTATTCCACCACTGCCGAGGAAATCTGGGAACAGACCCAAGGGAAAATCACTCACTTTGTTTCCTCTTTAGGTACCTCCGGCACCATTATGGGCGTTGGTATGGGACTTCGCCATCACAATCCGGAAGTGAAAATTGTGGAAGCCCAGCCGGTGCTTGGTCATTACATCCAGGGACTTAAAAACATGAACGAAGCCATTGTTCCGGCACTGTATCAACCCGATGCCATTGATGAACATATCATGGTTGAATCTGAAATCGCCTTTGATTTTGCCCGTCAAATTGTAAAAAAAGAAGGGATCTTTGTGGGCATGAGCAGTGGGGCTGCCATGTATGCCGCTGCCGAGGTGGCTAAAAAAATTGATTCCGGTGTCATTGTGGTGATCTTCCCTGACCGTGGAGAAAAATATCTCAGTACGGATTTATTTAAGCTGTAAATTTTGTAGGTGATATCTGGCGTGACTGTCAGCTCGGAAGGTATTTTGGGAAGAAAAATGAACTGGCTGGAAAATTCTCAGTCCCCCTGTTTTTATTTTGCAATCAAATGTTTCTTTACGCGCACAAATGTACACATGATTGCTTATTTTAACAATTATAATCAAAATAAGCAATCATTTACCATTGGTGCTGAGGATGCAACCTTTGTGGGCGGTTGTCAGGGTTATATCTACATCGGCGATTACGTTGATACCGCATCTGATACAACGCCCCCAGCATTATCTGACGTGCTGATTACCGACTATGAAGGCAAAGGAATTAAAGTCACCGCACTGGTTTCTGATGACTTAAGCGGCATCGGCAAGGTTGCTCTCGAGCATTAAGCACCTTCCCCTAAAAGCAGAAAACCTTCCAGATGACGTCAACGAACGCCACTGGAAGGCTTTTTTAACGTGTTATATATTTATTTTCACAGTTCTTCGCTGGCGGCTGCACTTTCTTCCGCAGTTCCTGAATTTGTCTGAATAACGCACCAAGACTTAAAAGGCAGTTCTTTCGTGTTCTAACGAATACAATCTGCACAACAAAACTGTTCCTCCGATCATTGCCGAAGTGTTGACATGTCCCGCAACAAATCAGCAAACCGTTCCGGTTCAATGGGTTTGCTAAAAAAGTAACCTTGCATCTCATCACAGGACTGTTCTTTTAAAAAGTTCAATTGCTCCACCGTTTCTACACCTTCGGCAATAACGGTTAAACCTAAATTTCTACCCATGGCAATGATAGCATGGGTAATCGCCTTGTCTTCAGCGTTTTCCGGGATGTTGCGGACAAATGATCGGTCAATCTTGAGTGTATCGATGGGGAAATGCTTGAGCTTGGAAAGAGATGAATAGCCGGTACCGAAATCATCAATGGACAGCCGCACCCCCAAGCTTTTAATTTTGACTAACACAGCAAGCATTCGTGTGGGATTACTCATGATCGTACTTTCAGTAATTTCCAATTCCAATAGATTTGCTGCCAACCCGGAATCATTGAGAGCGGCTTTTATATCATCGATCAGATTGTCATCTGCAATTTGCCGTAATGACAAATTTACCGCCATACAGACTGCAGGAAGCCCCTCCTTTTGCCAGGCAACGTTTTGAGCGCATGCTGTCTTCAGCACCCACTTACCAATCGGTATTATCATGCCTGTTGCTTCAGCCACAGGAATTAATTGTGTGGGAGTTACGGCTCCAAGGATCGGACTTTGCCAGCGGAGGAGCGCTTCCACACCGGTTATGATGCCTGTTTTAACGTCGGTTTTTGCCTGATAATGTAAATAAAGCTCATTTCGCTCAAGTGCATAACGCAGATTTGTCTCAATCGCCAAACGTCCCGTTGATTGTGATTGAATATCTTTGGAGTAAAACTGAAAGTTGTTTTTGCCTTCTTCTTTGGCATAATACATAGCAATATCAGCATTTTTCATCAGTGATTGTTCGTCATCGCCATCCTTAGGGTATAGACTTATACCGATGCTGGCAGTTACACGGCATTCATCATCCAGCAGAACGACTGGTTTCAAAGTGCTTGCAAGAATGTTTGCAGCGACAAGTTCCAGGTCACCCAACTTATGAACGTCTTCAATCAGAATAACGAATTCATCGCCACCCTGACGGCTGACAACATCTGATGCGCGCAGTGAGTGCTTATAGCGTGTGGCAATCTCCTGCAACAGTTGATCTCCGGCAGCGTGACCCTTAGTGTCATTGATGATCTTGAAACGGTCGAGATCAATGAAAAAAACTGCCAGTTGCTGTTTGTGACGTTTCGCAGACTGGATCGCATGGTGAAGAAGTTGGGTAAACAACAAGCGATTTGGCAGTCCCGTCAGGCTATCGTGGGTGGCGAGATACTGAATCTTTTTTTCAGCGTTTTTATATTCGGTCACATCTTTGGATGCGAGGACAAATCCTATCCGAGTATCATAATTATCTTCGCATTCAGAAATGGATAGAATGATTGGAATTTTCACACCGTTTTTTGATATGATGGACGCTTCCACACCCCGTACCGGACATGTGTTCAGTAATTCGGAAATATTTGCATTGTTTGATTGGCTATCCGAGAAAAAGATCCTCTCCAGCGGTTCGCCAACCAATTCCTTTTGGTTGTATCCCAGCAGCTTTTGTGTTTCCGGATTAACACTTAATATAATCCCTTTAGGATCTGTAAGAATTACCGAATCGATGATTGTCTGAAACAAATTCTCGGCGATAAGAGCAGGCGTCATGGCCATCAGCTTGTACTTGACAATGGCATAATAGATGCCAACAGACCAGACTGCTCCTGCTATTGTGGATATATCCGGGATATCAGATCTCAGGATAAAGGTAAATACATCGATGATCATACCGGTTAACAGCGATGCGGCAGATGAAACAATAAGTATCCGCGCCTGTTTTCGTTCTCTTTGAGATATCGCTGTTTTTTGATACCTATAACTGATTAATACGCAAACACCAACATAAACGATGGTATAAGCAATGGACGCCCAGAACCACAGTGAATCCGTCCGCGCGGATATTATCCAGCCATTGCTTCCGTGGAAATAAGCCTTGACGAAAAAATCCGATGTCATTTGCATATACGAAAAAATAATGCTTGGAAGATACAGGACAATATACACCCACCATTGTTTTAAGAGTTTTTCTTTATGAGTATATTTTAAAAAGAAATGAAGTACAATACCCACAAACAGCAAAGCACCAATTGAACTTAGTTTAAACCAGAAAATGCAAGTTGCCTCATCATCTGCAGAAAGATATAAAGCGGCAGTAAATGACCAGATGACGAGGCTCAAATTGAGGGCAAAAAAAAGTCTGTTTAAAGTCGATTTTTGATCCAA
This sequence comes from Acetobacterium sp., assembly GCF_036508315.1. Taxonomy (GTDB): domain Bacteria; phylum Bacillota; class Clostridia; order Eubacteriales; family Eubacteriaceae; genus Acetobacterium. The sequence continues at coordinate 22,849 of NZ_DATCHP010000064.1, forward strand.
TCGAATAACACTCAATCCCAGAAATAAATAAACAACAGAAAGCATCGCCAATATAAGGGAAAATATGTTCATAATACCTTGTCTGAGTTACACATAGCAAAAGCTTGTGTACTCATACGCTCCTTTCTGTAATTTTTATCAGGTATTTTTGAAATACCTCAACCCTTTGCTATTACTGGGTTTTTACGCTAATATATATATAATTTTTTCTTCTGTAAATGGTATAATATAAGTGACTAAACAAACATTTTACAAAAAACAGGAGTGAAATTTATGACTACTCATTCGTCCCAACTTTCACTTGCCGATGTTTTTACTATTTTTATACCCATTTTCTCTTTTTTAATAGCTTACAGTGTGACAATGACCAAAAAATATCTTTATATTTCAATTTGCATATCTATTATGTAGTTTATTGTATAAATTTACATGGCTTTTCGGCTTTCGCTTAGTGGATGGGCAATTAAACTCAGATTCCGTGATTCTGGTCACGCGCTTTGAGTACACCTTATTAATTTATTCGCTGAACTGGTACGTTTCGATTGTGATTGCATCTCTGACCTTATTTGTTTCCATTATCGTTGATAATACGGCCACTGCCATTGGGGTATTAATGGCTGCACTCATTGGTGGACAATTTCTACAGTTTTTTCTATCGGATTGGCCCATCGTCAAGTTCTTCTTTGTCACCAATCTGGATCTCACCCGTTATTTAACCGGCTCCTATCAGCCGATCGAGGGGATGAGTTTGAATTTTTCAATCATCACCCTTTTCATATGGGGTTTACTAGCTCTCATTATCGGGTTTCAGATTTTTAATCGAAAAGATGTTCTGGTTTAAAAGGAGACAACAATGATAAAAAAAATATGGCCCCTCATTCTACTATTATCCATCGCCCTAACGATTTTTTTTGTGACGGGATTGATCACATCGATCATCATCACGAATGGCGGCGAAAAAAATCAGTCCGAAATTCCCAAACCCACTGAGAACATTCAAAATGAACCTGCCAGCGCCGATAAAAATATATTGGTTCTTGGGGATTCCATCGGATTCGGTGTGGGTGATGAACCGGATATGGGCATCGGCAAACGCTATGCGGTGCTAATCGATCCGGAAAAAACCATCGCGGTCTCAAATCTGTCGGTCTCTGGGGCAATCAGCTCTGAACTGGCAGCTCTTGTCGAAGACCCCGAAAATGCACCCTTTATTTCTGCCGCCGACTTAATTATTATCTCCATTGGCGCAAATGATTTGAATTCTCTCCAATATGAGGATGCCCTATCTTTGGATGCGGCCTTTCAGGAAACCTTTAACACCTATCAAGAAAATCTTGAAGCGACACTTAACCGCATTCGAAATCTTAATCCCGAGGCACAAATCGCCCTGATCGGTTTATATAATCCTTATCCCGAACAAGATCCTCAAAAATCGCAAAAACTTTTTGAATGGAATTATAAAACGCAGCTGATAGCCGATGCCGATTTAAAAACAGCCTATATCCCCATCGATGACCAAGTTAAGTATCATCTGGACACCTATCTGGCGGCCGATCAGTTTCACCCCAGCAGCATCGGCTACCAGGTGATTGCAGAAGAGCTTGATCGCGTTTTAAACGGCATCGATTAAATGAATCATTGTTAATTTTTATGATAAAAGCCCTTGATCTAACCATTCACAAAAACTAATTTTGCGAATCGATAAATTGAGGGCTTCAGAGCTTCGCGCCCACTATATGATACGATCTGGCTCGGCCGCATTTCCTGGTACCGTCTAAGTTTATAATTTAATGTCAGACACAGGTCTCCTTTAGACTGCTGAAATAAAAAAATAGAGCAAGACCAAGATGTTTATTGGCTAAAAATTTTAATCCCATATGTGTTAGTGACGGTATCATAGAAGATTGGCAATTGGGGTGGGTTAAATGTAAATACAATAAACGCAAAAAATATAACTGTAATTACAATAACCGATATATTTACTACCCACTTATTAGGCTCTGAATATTTAAGAAAATGAGATGCAACACACAGTGCAATAAAATAACATATAAATACCAAAAGAATATCAATAAACACAGATTCAATTCCTAAAGCGCCTGTATAACTGTAAAATAATACTACAACCGATAAAGGTGCCAGGACTAAAGAAACTGCAGCGGATACACTCCAAGTATTTAATGGTATTTCACATTTTTTATTTTTTATAAGATAAATGGCTATCCACCATAATAGAAATGGGAAAAACATGAATTTCAGATGTTCCCATACACTTTCGTTTACCGGGTTAAACAGTCCTACAATTAAGTTTTCGCCACTAAGGTTATATGCAAAATGCGAAAAGCTTGCAACAATTCCAAATATTATCGTATATATAAATATTTTAATAGTGGTAAAAGTACATGTATTTTTCATAGCTTGTCTCCTTATCATATTTTTAATTGATAGATTGTAAAATGAAGTACAACAGAAAAGTTGGATAAAAAAGCAGCCCAAAAATAAACCTTCGTGTTAGAATGACGTTATCAAACACCATCGTTAGTGATCCCGGTGATTCAGGATTTTGTTAGTCGATTCATTGCATTCACCTCTTCTTTAAATATAACTTAATGTATACCACGTTTAATGGGAATTATAGTTATATATTCAATTAAACTGAAAAAGTTCTTTTCTCATCCTATTGTTCCACCCACGGGATATCAATACAGGCCACATATGATATTCGAATGTTTTGACTGTCATATTGGCGATGGTTACTGGCACTTCTACCACAATAAGACCAGCTTCTCCAAAAAACTGGCCAGTGAAATTTCTGTGATCGATTCACACACGCAGCAGCGTAATAAAAAAAAACACTTTCAGCCTGAAGTGCTTTTTTTTATGCCTTAAAATTGGTTATTATTTCGTTTATCCTGATACATCATCAGATCCGCATTTCGCAAAAGAATGTCTATGTTTCCATCTGAAGAACTGAATATGGAATACCCGGCGGAAATTGATACATGGCAATTAAATTCTCGAATACGAAAGGGATCAAAAAAGAGTTCTTTGATTTTCGTAATTCTGTCTTTGATAGCATCTTTATTTTTTTCATGAGGTAGGATTATTGTAAATTCATCGCCTCCGATTCTTGCCAAAAGTTCATTATCCTTAATGGATGATTTCAGTCTTTTTGCAGCCTCTAAGAGAAGCAGATCCCCTGCATCGTGACCATGTGTATCGTTGATCTCTTTAAATCCATTGAGGTCCATGAAGATGATCGAGAAATCTTCGCTTTCAGCATGATATCTCTGGCTGTATTCCTCAAGTATCTTAAAAAACAGTCTCCGATTGGGCAAATGGGTCAGCATATCATGATTGGCTAAAACATAGAGTTCATCAGCTGTTTTTTTGTATTGTTCCCTGCTCTTCAACAGGGCTTTTTCTGTTTTCTTCTGCAGGGTTATATCATGAAAAGTTACCACAATACCCATGAAGCCTTTTATACTATCCTCAGCAACCGATGCTGAAAGGATGGCATTGATGGTTTTGCCCTTTGAATTGATTAAATCAAGTTCATGATTTTTGATGTTTTTATTTTCCAAAAGACGTTTTTTAAGGCTGGCTTCAGTATCTTTGTGTGCAGTAAACAAGCTCTTAATTTCCTTGTTGATCAATTCATTTTTTTCATAGCCAAGCATTTCATAGGTGGCTTTATTGCACCTGATAATTTTATCATGCTCATCGAGGAGAAGAACGGGATCCATAATTGTATCCAATATACTATCAGATGAAGCGATGCTGGAAAAAGAAAGTATTTGATATTTGCTGGCAAGGATAAAAAAGCCAGCTGCAAAGAGAATCGTAAAAATATTGGTCATCGGCGGCAAAAAATGACTGAATAAGGGTAGGACGAAATCAGTAACTGATCCGACTGCGAGTATAACCGTATCGATTATAATGATAATGAGTGCCTGTTTTTTTTCTGTTGCGTAATTTGATTCTTTTCGCCACTGATTTAACAGATAGAAACCCGCTCCAAAATAGCTGCCGAGGTAAAGTAAATAGACCCAGGTCCACATGTTTGATGGTTCATTGACAATGGTCCATCCCAGACCGGAGGTGCTTTGGACAAAACCGATGGCAAAGGATGTGGTTTCACCAAAAATGTTTTTAATCAGCAATAGGATTGGCAAAGCATAAAACCCAAGGTAATAAAAGTTTGATTTAAACAGTTTATTACGATTGGTCAGAATTAAAAAAAAGTGCACGGCAAAGACCGGGAAAAGACATACTCCGATTGTAGCGATCCTGTGCCAAAAAATGGCATCCTCCAGAGTTGGGGCCACATAAAAAAAAGCACAGGCAAATGCCCAGATGCCAAGAGCCAGACATTCAAGAAAAGCAAACCGATTGAGATTTTTATTTTTATCCAAGTTCAACAAATAAATGCCAAGCAAACAAAACAAGATAAAGACCGTGAATGAGAACAGCGAAAGAATATTCAATTCAAAAACTTCCTTTTATGATTTAACTTCCTTTTATGATTTAAGTAAGTGTTGTTATTCATTATAACTTATTTAAAGAAATATTTGGAAATTAAATGCTTTTTTAAAAAACATTGCTTTGTAAATGCATTGTTTTGATTAAAACAAGAAAACGCAATCATAACCAGTTAATGATTATGACTGATCAATTCCACCTTAATTTTACAGTCAGCCATTGTTCTAATTGTTCTTTTCCTTTTACTTATGCGGTTTCTTCACTCTTCAATGACACTCAAACTTAACTTCTTTTATATATTTCTTAAGTGATTTAATACCAAACTTGCAAATTCACCGAACATGTTATATTATATGCATTGCCAATTTGTAAACAAATTGTAACAATCTATGATGCATTTAAGTCACAGTCAACACCGTGACACCATCACGTATTGACAACGGAGGTCAAATGAAGAAAAACTTAATTAAAAACGCATGTGTGAGTCTTGCCTTTTTTTTATGCCTGAGTACGATACCGGGCGCTGCTATGGCAGCAGAAGCAGATGTTGATTTAAAACAAATCGCCCAAGCGGTTGAGACGGCACAAGCCAAGTCAGCAGTTCCCATGCCAAATTTATTTTCGGCACGAACCGCTGCGCCAGGTTCGGATAATCCCTATTTCTTTGCTAAAAACCCCTATTCACAGGGTGGATATGGCTTACCAAACTGCACTGCTTATGCCTTTGGCCGAGCTTATGAAATTTTGGGAACCACACCAAATTTATGCATGGGTAATGCTAATTCCTGGTGGGCCTATAATCAAAGCACCGGCCATTATCCCTCAGGATCCACGCCAAAACTGGGCGCAGTTATCTGTTGGGGTGGCAGTTCAGACGGTCATGTGGCAATTGTTGAAGCGATTAACGGCAATACCGTCACCCTTTCCGAATCGACCTATAGCGGCATCTTCTTCCAAAATTATACCTATACCATTGGTGCTGAGGATGCAACCTCTGTGGGCGGTTTCCAGGGTTATATCTACATCGGCGATTACGTTAATACCGCATCTGATACAACACCCCCAGTAATATCTGACGTGCAGGTTACCGACTATGAAGGCAAAGGAATTAAGGTCACCGC
>NZ_DATCHP010000065.1:0-8914 GCF_036508315.1 Acetobacterium sp.
TGTATCATCATTAAATGTTACCATTACTTTGGTAACTGTGCCTAATGCAGCAGCTGAATCTGCAACGGGTATTGCAGTACTTGCTGCTAATACACCTGCGCCTGAGCCAATGATTTGGCATGAAATGAGAATGGTTGAAATGATGATACCGAAAGATTTTTTAGAAAATCTCATGTTTTTCCTCCTCGTTTTATTTTATTTGCGTCAATTTATATTTTGAACCAAAAATGTTAATAACATATAATGATTAAGTTAAATTCATGTAAATAAAGTAAACAATGGATATTACATAATAGATCCTTTGATTTTATCCAATTAAGAATCATAATTGAAAATCATAATGAGATAATCAAAAAGCGCAAGTCCATCAATCGGACTTACGCTTTTTGCATGGTTTAATGCACCAGACTGTTGTCCCAGTTGGGCGGGTTAGATCCGGGATCTTTTAAATCCGACTCGATCAGGTCATTATCAAACTCCTTGGCAAAAATTTTAATTATTGCCTTGATCTGAGTATTGTATATCCAGTCCAGATCTTCAAAGACATCAAGAAGTTTTAGGGTGCCAGCAATGATTTTTGACTGATCAGCATATTCAAGAAGTGCCTCATATTTAACCGTATTTATTCTGCCATTGGACTCAAAAAGAACAGGATCATCGGATTGGCGTGAATCACTGAGAGTTGAAGATTTATACAACTCCAATCCTTTATAAAACTCCTCGTGGGATAGATTCTTCAATTGATCAATCATTTCTTTGGTTTTCGTTATGACTTCTGAGCTCATTTGAACACCTCTATTTCAGTTTTAGGTTAATCATAATAGGATTTAATATCAACGTCAAGAGTAAAAATGTGTTGCAGTTTTATCTTTGGAAAAGAAATGCACCTGAAAGATAAGTTATATCCTTCAGGTGCATGGTTACTATTTAACAGAAGCGTACTTTTTGATAACTTTTTCTGCTGTTTTCAGGCCATCCACAGCCGATGACATGATACCGCCTGCATAGCCGGCTCCTTCTCCCATAGGATAGAGGCCTCTAATATTGGATACATTATTTTCGTCTCTGTTGATTCTGACTGGGGAAGAACTTCGGGTTTCCACTCCGGTCATAACACTATCTTTCATGGCAAAGCCCTTGATTTTGGTATCAAAATACACAATGGCCTCTTTCATTGTTTGAATGACATAATCCGGTAAACATTCCTTAAGCTCAGCAAAGGTAAGGCCAGGTTGATAGGTGGGCTTTATACTGCCCCATGTGGTACTTGGTTGATCAGCAAGAAAATCGCCGACCAGTTGCACCGGGGCATTGTAATTTTCTCCCCCTAACTGATATGCGAGCCGCTCCCACTTTCTTTGAAATTCCACACCGGCTAGAGGATGTTCACTGCCAAAATCAGAAGGCTGGACACCCACAAGAAGCGCTGCATTGGCATTTTCCCCATTTCGTTTATGTTGACTCATACCATTGGTCACAACCCCTTTTTCCTCTGAGGCTGCAGCAACCACATAGCCACCGGGGCACATACAAAATGTATAGGCAGACCGTACGTTTGAGGAATGATAGGCAAGTTTGTAATCTCCCGCCCCCAGTCCGGGATGCCCCGCAGAAACACCGTATTGTGCCTGATCAATGATTTTCTGTGGATGCTCAATGCGCACACCAATAGAAAAAGGTTTCTGGGTCAACCCAATTCCTCGAAGGTGCAAGGTTTCGTAAGTATTCCTGGCACTGTGGCCGATTCCCAGCAAAGCAACCTTGCAGGGGATTTCTTCCTGATCATTGATAACAAGGGCCTCCAGAGTTTGATTCTTGATTATAAAATCAGTGACTTCCGCTCGGAATCTTACTTCACCACCATAGGAGATAATCTCTTTTCTGATATTTTTTACTGTTTCACGCAGCAAGTCGGTTCCGATATGTGGTTTGCTCAAATACAGTATTTCTTCCGGTGCACCTGCTTCAATAAACGCTTCTAAGATGGTGCGGCATCGATTGTCATTGATTAGGGTGGTCAGTTTACCATCAGAAAAGGTGCCGGCACCACCTTCGCCAAACTGCATATTACTTTTCGTATCGAGTGTTCCAGTCTTCCAGAATGTATCTATTTTAGCAACTCGGGTATCCACATCATCCCCTCGTTCAAGAATAATCGGGGCATAACCATTTTTAGCCAGTATTAAACCCGCAAAAAGACCGGCAGGGCCCATGCCAATGATCACCGGTCTTTCGACCAAATGTTCAGTTCCGGGGCGCAGGTCATGATAGGATAATTCCGGACTCAATGTGACGCCGGTCTTGCCATGTCTTTTTAGCATATTATTTTCATGTTGTACGGTCGCATCGATGGTATAGATGTAAACAATCGCATCTTTTTTTCTCGCATCAATGGATTTCTTGAATATTTTAAAATCGATCAGTTCTTTGGGACTGGTCATTATTTTAGAAAGGATTGCATTTTGTAATGCCTGTCTTTCGGCATCACGATCCACCACTTTATTGATTCCCAGTTTAATATTTGAAATTCGAATCATTCAAGCCTCCTATGGTTGTATAAACATCAGCAACACGTTGTCTATTTCAATTCATCATTAGATATATTGGTGAAATTATAATTCAGGTGCTTAGCTGTTAATAATATTCCAGAATAATTATAACATGATCCTAACTGAAATCATAATCAAAAAGTTAACCTCCAACACTTACGAAACACTAATGAATAAATCTATAGATTGCCTTTTATTCAATTTCAACTTAATACTTAGGTATTAAAATCCAATAATTTTAGAAAAAAAAGCTACTCGTCGGAGTAGCTTTTTTTTCTAAAAATTAAAACACCATTTGTTTAACTACAACGGTATCAAGCGAAGCCAGAGCTTTTTGTAATTCCAAGACCTCAGCATCCTTGTCTGGTAAGAATTCTAATATAATCAGCCCACTTGTACTGCATTGTGTATCCGATGATTCATGCAATCCAAGACGCGTCTTAATATTGCAGCCATATTTTGTTAACAATTCTTGAACCTTCAAAGCCTCACTCTCACGATTGCCCACTTGAATCCCCATAATGTTTCGCATAATAAACCTCCTAAAAATATTAATATTATTAAATAATGTACCCAGTCAAATGAGTTTTAAACTATTTATAAAAAAAATATGCCAAAGAGCATCTATATAATTAAGTAAAGAAATGAGAATGATAGAGTTATTACTTGTAAGACATGGTAAAGCCCAGGATAGAGGAACAAATATATGACTGTATCAACTTAAAGGTTTAAATCGATTAAAGTTCAGTGTTAAAAGAAAAACAGGGGTCATGAACCCCCGTTTCGGTTTAAATTCGATGATTATTTAAGTTTTTCTACCATTTCAAATATTTCCCCAAGGGATTTGCCGGTTTCCCTGGCGATACGCCTGACATCTTCATACTCAGGGCTTTCACGGTGAATGCTTCCATATTCTGAAATCTTAATGGTCACATCACCCAAAGGGGTATTCATTTTTTTAAAATGGCGATTCATGCAAACACGGGTTACCGGATATTTCCGAAGCCCAAGTGTGGATGTTTCCCGAAGGATAATATCTTCCATGGTTGGCAGATCGACGGCCTTACATAAAACCGTCAGATGAATGCCTGGTCGGTTTTTTTTCATATAAACCGGGGTATAGAAAACATCCAGGGCTCCTTTTTGCATAAGGGTCTCCAGAACATAGCCAGCCATTTCCCCGGTCATATCATCCACATTGGTTTCAACGACCATGGTTTCATGTGACCGGGATTTTCGCCCCTGGATAATGCGCAGGGCGTTGAGAACTCCAAAGTCTTTGCTTCCGAAGCCGTAACCTGTTTTTTCGGGAATAAAGCTGGGGATATTCGGAGAATAGGTTCCTAATTCGGCCAGGATGGCAACCCCTGTAGGGGTTGCCGATTCCCCATCAATGGCTTTGGAATAAATTTCAAAGTCTGATCCACAAAGAATTTCTGCTGTGGCCGGGGCTGGTACCGGAAGCAGTCCATGGGCACAGTGCACCCAGCCGCTGCCAACATTTATTTTAGATCCGTAAACAATATCAGGATTAAGGGTGTGGTAACAAATGGCAGCGCCGACAATATCAACAATGGAATCCAGAGCCCCAACCTCATGAAAATGCACATGCTCCACAGGGACGTTATGAACCTTGCCTTCGGCAACAGCGACCCGCATAAAAATGGCCATGGCTGTTTTCTTAACCGCATCCGAAAGGGAAGAGTCTTCAATGATATTTTTTATATCTCCAAAATGGCGGTGGTGGGGAGCTTCTTCTTCCAGAATAACATGACATTGTGTACCACTGATACCACTTTTTAGAATTTTTTCTGCCTCAATATGAAAGCCGTCAAGATTCAGCTTTTTAAGCTCTGATTCAAGAAAGATCGGGTCAATGCCGAGATCAATAAAGGCCCCTAACACCATATCACCACTGATACCGGAAAAACAATCAAAATATAGAACCTTCATTGGACGAGCCTCCTTTAATGGGCGATTGATGTCGCCCTTTTGAATCATCACATTAATCATTAAATGAACTAGAGTTTATTAATTTTTGATGCCAGGCAGGCTGCGCCAAAACCATTGTCGATGTTCACAACGCCTATACCTCCGGCACAGGAGGTAAGCATTCCCAGTAGTGCAGAAATGCCCCCAAAACTGGCACCATAACCGATGCTGGTGGGAACCGCTACAATGGGTTTATCAGTGAGTCCTCCAACCACCGAGGCCAATGCTCCTTCCATACCGGCAACCACAATAATGACTTTGGCATGGTTAATAACAGGAACGTTTCCAAGAAGGCGATGAATTCCGGCAACACCCACATCATAAAGGCGTTTCACCTGATTACCCATTACCATAGCGGTAATGGCGGCTTCTTCGGCCACAGGAATGTCAGCGGTACCTGCGGTTATGACCAGAATATAGTCTTCTGTGGTTTTATATTCCACCCGCTTCACCACTACAGATCGGGCTTCTTCGTAATAAACGGCATCCGGGGTAATGGATTTTATAGCTTCAAAAACATTCCGATCAGCCCTTGAAGCCAGGATGTTTCCGGTAGAGCGGTCAAGCATGTTTTGGACAATGCCCTTAATTTGATCCAGGGTTTTCCCGGGGCTATAAATCACTTCGGGATGTCCATTTCTAAGTTCCCGATGGTGATCAACCATTGCATAGGAAAGATCCTCGTAAGGAAGGTTTTTAAGTTGCTCTAAGGCTGCATTCACGTCGCATTGATGGTTTTTCACATCTTCTAATAATTTTGTTAATTGATCGACATTCATAATTTCCTCCATGATTGCTATTGTGTCATTGTATTCTTGTTATATTAAATTGGTGTTAAATCTATTATAATCGAATTAAGGGGTATTCTACCAGTGTAATCTTTGATATAATCAAATAGTAAAAAATGTGTGGCAGCAATAAAAACAAAAAGGAGAAAAAATGCATAAAATATTAGTGTTAAATGGTAGCCCTAAAAATAATGAAAGCCTGACCATGAAGCTGGTAGAAAGCTTTTTAGCAGGGGTATCTGATATTTCTCTTGATGTTAAAATAGAAACTATTAACCTTTATGAGAAAAATATTAAACCGTGTACCGGAGGTTTTGAGTGTTGGACTATCAGCCCCGGAGTATGTGTTAAAGAAGATGAAATGAATGACCTTCTCGTCAAGTATGTTGAGGCGGACATTATTATCTGGGCAACGCCGCTTTACCATTATGGGATCACCGGCGTGATGAAAATATTTCTGGAACGAACACTTCCCGTGTTTTTGCCATTTATTGATCCTGAAGGTGGGGGTATTTATGGACATCCTTATCGAAATCCTGAAAAAATGGAAAATAAGAAACATGTGCTGATCAGTACCTGTGGGCTTCCCTCAGTGGAAAAAAATTACGAAGGGGTTGAAAAACAGTTCGATAATCTGTTTGGACAGGGAAAGTGGGGAAAAATTCTTTGCGTTGAAGGCGAATTGCTGGGGATATCCCAGTTAGACAATTTCACCGGGCCTTACCTTGAACTGGTGAAGGTTGCTGGCCGGGAATACATAAGTCACATGAGTATTCCAGAAACGATTAAAGACGGACTTAAAAAGCCTTTTGTAGAAATAAAAGCATTTTTGGAGTTGTCCAATTTAAGCTGGGGTATTAACGATCTGCGAAAGGATGAATCAGACGGCGGACTCATCGCCTGGAATTTTATGAAGCAAATGAGAGCTGCCTTTAATACCAAAGTTCGGCCGGGTCTTAATACGGTTTTACAAATGGATTTTACAGACCTTAAAGAAAGCTATCAGTTAGTAATAAAGGACGATGAATGTACACTTTTAAGGAATGACTTTACCGCGGCAACGACTCGAATTTATACGCATTTTACCACTTGGGAACGGATCTTAGAGGGGAAACTTGATCCTACTGAGGCGTTAATGGAAAAAAAATATACCGTTGAGGGAGATTTTTCCCTGATGAACGCTTTGGTGGACGGATTGTTCGGAAGCATGGTCCTTCACATCGAAAAAAAGAAAAAGATTTTACCGGTTGTCTTTAAGAATACACCTTATTGGTTTATCCTGACCATGATCCCATGGATGATCTGTTTTTTTCTCTCGAATTCTAATCCATTTCATGCAGTCATTGTTCCATTGCTCGTCAGTGGGGGCCTTTGTGCCATAAAAAAAGGTTCGGAACTTGTTTATTTTGACAAAGCCACCTTATTGTTTTTTTCTTTGCTGGCCCTTGTGACGGTTCCCTGGAGTATCGGCTATGATGGTATGACCATTGCCTTTTCAGGATTTATGGGCATTTTTGTAATCTGGTTCGTATCGGTGTTTAAAACAGTAACGTTAACCGCTGATTACACCCATTTTTTTAATGGCAGAAACGCATTGAGAAATGTATTGTTTCTTAAGACGAACCGAATATTAACGTTAGTTTGGGCGCTGCTTTTCCTTGTTCAGGGATTGATGGCTCAATGGTTGGGAACTACTTCAATGGTGAATTTTGCAGCGGTTATTCCACAAGTTTTACTTATTCCCGGGTTGATATTCACCGGTTGGTTTACAAAATGGTACCCTGCTTATCGTGCGAAACCAGAGTAAAACAGAGAATCTTTAAATGAAAGTTCTGTATTAGTTATTAAATTAATTGGTAAATATTGATTTTCCTTTGCATGAAGGGGTATAATAAAGATTAAATGATTTAAAAATTTATAATTTGAGAGGTAAAAAATGTTAACAAGTATTAGTGAGGATTTAAAGAAAATCTTTTTATTCGGTATTGGAGCCATGGCACTTACTGCAGAAAAATCAAAGGTTTTAATCGATGAGTTGGTGGCTAAAGGTGAGTTGACAGTTGAACAGGGCAAGGTTTTAAATGAAGAATTAATACATAATATTAAAAAAACCATTAAAGATAATGTGACTCCAGCAAAACCAGAACCGCCGACTACGGTTGATGAAATGGCTGCGAATATAGACAAATTGACCGATGACGATTTCCAGGCATTAAAAGAAAAAATAGAAATTCTGGAAAAAGAAAAAGCTCAAAAGCAAGCTGCTTATTCGGAACCAGTGCATACTTCCAACGATGAGGACCAATGAAAAAAAACGTCTCTGACACTGAGATAGAAGTAAAACCCGAAGCAGCGTTATATGGCAACGGAAGAAGACTTAAAAAAATAATTTCAATTCTGGTTAAACATGAAATCAACAAAGGCCTGACCCCGGAAAAACTGCGATTAATCATCGAAGATATGGGGCCGACCTTTGTTAAGATTGGTCAGGTTATGTCCATGCGGCCGGATATCCTGCCGATTGACTATTGCAAGGAACTTGAAATGCTCAGGTCCCAGGTGAAACCCATGCCCTATGAAGTGGTAATGAATATCATGAAAGAGGAATACGGAAAACCTGTTTTGGAAGTATTCCAGAAATTTAATAAGGAATCTTTAGGGTCTGCTTCCATTGCTCAGGTTCATTCCGCTGTTTTAAAAGACGGATCAAAGGTCGTCGTCAAGGTTCAGCGTCCGGGAATTTACAATATAATGGCCCAGGATATTGCACTGTTGAATAAAGCAGCAAGTATTTTGAATATTGCCAGCGGTATGGGAAATATCCTGGACTTTAAGATGATTTTGGATGAAATATGGAAAACTGCTCAGGAAGAAATGGATTTTCTCAACGAAGCTGAAAATGCACATCACCTATACGAATTGAATCAGGATATTAATTATGTCTCCTGTCCACTTATTTACGATGAGCTCACCACATCAAAAGTTTTAGTGATGGAAGAAATTGATGGGATTGCGATTAATCAAAAGGATGCTTTACTGGAGGCAGGCTATAACCTGGAAGAAATTGGGACAAAACTTGCAGAAAACTATGTAAAACAAATCATTGATGATGGTTTTTTCCATGCCGACCCCCATCCAGGAAACATTTTTATTGATGATGGAAAAATTGTATGGATTGATTTGGGAATGATGGGAACCTTAACAAAACGCGATAAAGATCTCTTTAGACGGATTGTCAAGGCCGTGGCTACTAGTGATGTCGAGGGACTTGGAACAACAATCCTGTTAATTAGCGTGCATAAAGGTACTAAGATTAATTATTCTCAGTTATATGAATCCATTGACAGGATGCTTCAAGAATACGGCACCGAAGATTTAAGCAATATTCATATTGGCAAAGTTATGGAAGAAATGTTAGGCATTGCAGGCGAGAACCAGCTTGCAATGCCTGGTGGCGTTAGCATGCTCACTCGTGGGGTCGTTACCATAGAAGGCGTGATGGTTGAAATAGCCCCGGAAATTAATATCGTTAATATTATGACAACTCATATGGCCGGACAGGAATCAAGGGACTTCGACTTAATG
>NZ_DATCHP010000066.1:0-36392 GCF_036508315.1 Acetobacterium sp.
AGAACCGACAGTCATCTCCACTGGTTATTACGCATCACCCATGCTTCCGGAAAATATTGAAGATGATCTTCTCCAGCGAATTATTGAATTAGATGAAAAGTCTGCAAAAAAATTAGAAAAAATCAGTGAGGCCCAGGGAGAGAAAATTAGTTTAAAGGATCGACTGGTTACAAAATTCGATGAATTAGTGTATGACGAAACCCCTAATGAGCATAGGCTCACCCGGGATGAAATGAAGCGTCAAAAACTTTTTAATCGATTGTCTCAGCTGGCAAGGGATGATGGGTTTGATATTTCCACTGATGACCTATTATTTTATATTGGAAAAGCGGTATTAGTTGTAATTAAAGAACATCCCGAGTATAATGAAACTCAGATATTAGAAATTATTTTAAAATCTTTCAAAGAGGAATGAAGAAAATCTTAATTTGATACTTGAGGAGGATGCGTTCGGATAATATAATCAATTTTTTGGTATAAAAGAGTAATGAGCAGGAGCGATCCTTTGGCTGACATTTCTCTCCATGCAGCCAATATTTTATGGAGAGTGTATTAAAAAATGAAGGAGAAAAGCCATGGCACTTAGTGAAGTAAAACGATTTATAAAACATATTGAAAAAAATCGGAAACTGCATGATTCTTATAATGTAGAGTTAACGGATGAAACTCGGTGGGGCCTTTATACTGAACCTACTGTAATTTCAACCGGTTATTATGCATCCCCAATGCTTCCGGAAAAGCTTCAGGAAGACCTTCTCCAACGGATTATTGAATTGGATGAAAAGTCCGCCAGGAAATTAGAAAAATTTTATACGACACCGGAAGAGCAACAAACTTTAAAGGATCGAATGATTAAAAAATATGATGACGTAAGGCTTAACAATCAAACCCCAAAAGAGGTTGTTCTGACCCGTGATGAAATAAAACGTCAAAAACTTTTCAGCCGATTATCTGAGCTGGCGAGAGCTGATGGATTTGATATTTCTACGGATGATCTTTTATATTATATCGGAAAGGCAGTTATGGTTGTTATTAAAGAGCATCCTGATTACACTGAATCCAGCGTTTTTGATGCCGTTTTAGGTCAATTTAAATAAATAGTAAAAGTAAAAGTAAACAGAAGATCATAATCAATCTAAAATTTTGATTATGATCTTTTTTTAATTTTGTTAAAAATTGTCTTGACATATTAGAGTATTATAATATAATGATATTATAATTAACTAAGTGAAGTTGATTGGAGAAGATCATATGGAAATGATAAAAGAAGATTATGAAGAACCTGCTGAGATACTAAAAGCTCTTGGACACCCGGTAAGACTTTGTATTGTCAGGGGACTACTGTCAAAGGGACGGTGTAATGTATCTTATATGGAAGAATGTTTAAACGTTTCCCAATCGGGGATTTCCCAGCACTTGTCAAAGTTGAAAAATGCCGGGATTGTAAAAGGCTTTCGCGCTGGAAATGAAGTCTACTACGAAGTGACATCAGAAAGTGCAAAAAAAATAATCAATACACTATTCAAGGAGGAAGAAAAATGAAAAAGATATTAATTGTTGGAGGCGTTGCCGGCGGTGCTACTGCGGCTGCTCGTTTAAGAAGGCTCAGTGAAGAAGATGAAATCATATTATTTGAACGGGATGAGTATATATCCTTTGCAAATTGCGGTTTACCTTATTATATAGGTGACGTCATAAAAGATCGCCAGAAATTATTGGTTCAAACAGTTGAAGGCATGTCTAAGCGCTTTAATTTGGATATTCGGAATTTCAGCGAAGTAATTGCCATTGATCCGAAAAAGAAATCAGTTGAGGTTAAAAACCACAAAACAGGGGAGACCTATACCGAAACTTTTGATAAACTGATTTTATCTCCCGGAGCAAAACCAATTGCCCCTCCGATTCCAGGACTGGCTGAAGCTGAAAATGTATTAACCCTGAGAAATATTCCGGATACGGATAAAATTAAAGCCATTGTGGCCAATAAAAAACCACAACGTGCGGTTGTCATCGGCGGCGGCTTTATCGGCATTGAAATGGCTGAAAATTTCCAGGAGTTAGGACTCAATGTAACCGTTGTTGAAAAAATGGATCAGGTATTAAAACCATTGGATTTTGAAATGGCCCAGCTCATTCATCAGGAAATCAATGCCAATTGCGTTAATTTAATCCTTAGTGATGGGGTGGATCATTTCCAAAATCAGGGCAAGGAAGTTGTCCTTGAAAGCGGGATGATCCTTGAATCTGATTTAACCATTCTAGCCATAGGGGTTATTCCTGAAAATGGACTTGCTAAAAAAGCAGATCTTAAATGCGGACCACGAGGGCATATTGTGACAAGCCCTGATTATGAAGTAATGGACGGCAAAACCGGAAAAATTTATTCGGACATCTTTGCAATTGGAGATGCCATTGAAGTCATGGATTTTGTTGATAAAACCCAAACAGCCATTCCTTTGGCTTGGCCTGCTAATCGTCAGGGGCGGGTTGTTGCCGATGTTATTAATGGAGTAACCACTAAAAATAAAGGCATACAAGGCACAGCCGTTGCAAAGGTCTTTAATAAAGTCGTAGCTACAACCGGCAATAATGCTGCTCAGCTTGAAAAGAAAGGATTGGACTATCAGATTGTTCTCGCTCATCGTGCCAATCACGCTGGTTATTATCCTAACTCAAGTAACATCGCTTTAAAACTCTTGTATGATCCAAAAACCCTTCGGATTTTAGGAGCCCAGGCAGTTGGCCAGGATGGAACAGAAAAACGTATTGATGTTATTGCCTCGGCTATGAAAATGGATGCCACGGTTTTAGATTTACAGGATTTTGAACTCTGTTACGCGCCGCCTTTTTCCTCTGCCAAGGACCCAGTCAATATTTTAGGCTATATCGCCTCTAACATTGAAGAAGAAGTATACAAAACTGTTGAGTGGTTTGAAATAGATGAAATAGTTGAAAAAGGCGGATTCTTACTGGATGTACGTACTCCCATGGAAAACAGTGCCGGTGCCATTAAAGGGGCGGTTAATATTGAACTGGATACCCTTCGGGATCGCATTAATGACATCCCTTTTTCTAAAGATACCCCGATTTATGTGACCTGTCAGGTAGGCCAGAGAGCCTATTTAGGCATTCGTATTCTGAAGGGCAATGGCTTTACCAATGTCTATAATTTGTCCGGTGGATATAGCACCTATAAAACTGCCCATTATAAAATTGCCAAGCCCGATTTTCAAGTTGGGGTGTGTGTTGCTGAAAAGAGTGTCATTGAAGATGATGATGTTGATAAAGGCGGCAACGCCATTGTTATTAAAAAAAAAGTTGATGTAACAGGACTCCAATGTCCCGGCCCGTTAATGGCAACCTATGAAGCCATTAAATCAGTTAAAGCTGGGGATCTGGTTCAAATTATTGCAACAGACTTTGGATTTGTCAGTGACATTAAAAACTGGTGCGAAACCAATGGTCATACCTTACTATCCCAGGACACTGAAGGAAAAAAATATATTTCAGTGATTCGCAAAGGTGATATTGGAACAGGCTGTAATTTAGTTCCAGCAGTGTCAACCCAACAAAATGCTACCTTAGTGGTTTTCAGCGGAGAGCTTGACAAGGTTCTGGCATCCATGATCATTGCCCAGGGTGCTGCTGCCCATGGTAAGAACGTCACCCTTTTCTTTACCTTCTGGGGACTTAACGCCTTACGTAAAAAAGACGGAAAAGGCCGGGATAAAACGTTTATCGAAAAAATATTTGGTGCCATGATGCCTAAGGGTGCAAATAAAATGCCCCTTTCATCCATGAATATGTTAGGCATGGGATCTGCTATGATTAAGGGAATCATGAAAAAGAAAAATGTCGATGATATTGACACGATGATTGCCAAAACTCAAAAGGTAGGGGTTCGATTCATTGCATGCACCATGAGTATGGATCTTATGGGGATAAAGGAAGAAGAACTCATTGACGGAATCGAATACGCAGGGGTGGGTTCTTATATTTCCAGCAATGAAAATGCCGGAACAACCTTGTTTGTATAAATTCAAGTCTATCCGAAAGCTAACAAAGCCCTTATTTAAATGACCATTCATAACTGTGGTTATTCCAAACTCAGACAGCAAAAATTTAATTTTTGCTGTCTGAGTTTTTTTACGGATGGCTATTGACAAATAATGATTCCAAGATTATAATGATTATAGTAAATTTGTTATAGGAGTGATTCTAAATTATGAAAAATGAAAAAATTACATTATGCACAGAAATGATCCGTCATGCTGGGCTTAAAGCAACACCGCAACGAATCAGTGTATTAAAAGTTCTTTCTGAACTGAAGTCCCACCCGAGTGCAGAAATGCTCATGGAAGAATTAGAAACCCAGGGACATGTTATGTCTGTTGGAACCATCTATAATATCCTGGAAACATTCTCTCAAAAAGGTTTGATTCTAAAACTTAAGGATAATCAGGAAGTCATGCGATTTGATGGAAATACCGATTTTCATGTTCATGTCTATAATAAAACAAATGATGACATCCTTGATTACTTTGATTCGAATCTTGAAGTGATTCTAAAAGATTATTTTGAAGGGAATCTTCCAGAAGGCCTTTCGATTAATCGTATGGATGTATCCCTGTATGCCTAAGATTTAAATAAATCATTTTATAGTATTCTCATTCTTCCAGGAAAATTGCTATTCTCTGGGCTTTATTTTCATGCAAAAAATCACACTTATTCTAAATTTATAATTCAATTCAATGGAGGTTATCATATGAATTCAAATTTTAGCTGTAAAACCTGTGCAAGTGCTGATACAAAACTGGAAACCTTTATCTCAAACCTGGACGTGGAAACATCCCATCATCGTGTCGAAGGCCAACGTGTTAAATGCGGTTTTGGCCTCCAGGGACTTTGTTGTCGCCTGTGTTCAAACGGTCCCTGCCGTATTACTCCGAACGGTCCAAAAGGGATCTGCGGCGCAACGGCTGATACGATTGTCGCCCGGAATTTTCTTAGAGCGGTTGCGGCAGGTTCTGGTTGTTATATTCATGTTGTTGAAAATACAGCCCTTATGTTAAAGAAAACGGCTGAAAGCAAAGGTCTTCTCAAAGGCAAGCGTGCACTGGCCAAGCTTGCAAAAATATTTGGAATCGATGAAACTGACGAACATATCTGTGCCGCAAAAATCGCAGACGCCGTTTTGGCGGATTTGTATAAACCGGATTATGTAAAAATGGAATTGGTAGAAAAAATGGCCTATAAACCGCGTTTTGACCGATGGAAGGAATTAAACATTCTCCCGGGTGGTGCAAAATCAGAAGTTTTTGCCGGTACCGTAAAAAGCTCGACCAATCTTAGCTCAGATCCTGTTGATATGTATCTGCATTGCCTGAAACTTGGTATATCCACCGGTCTTTACGGACTAACACTGACAAACCTTCTTAATGATGTTTTGTTGGGAGAACCGGCAATTCGATTAGCACCGGTAGGGCTAAGAGTGATCAATCCGGATTATATTAACATTATGATCACCGGACACCAACATTCCATATTTGCCTATTTACAGGACCGACTCATTGAGGCGGACGTAATCGCCAAAGCAAATGCCCTGGGAGCAAAAGGCTTTAAACTGGTGGGTTGTACCTGTGTTGGTCAGGATCTCCAGTTACGTGGTGCCCATTATACCGAAATCTTTGATGGCCATGCCGGAAACAACTTTACCAGCGAAGCCGTTTTAGCCACCGGAGCCATTGATGCGGTTCTTTCAGAATTCAACTGCACCTTACCAGGCATTGAGCCCATTTGCGACGAATTAAAAATCAAACAGATCTGTCTGGATGATGTGGCCAAAAAAGCCAATGCTGAGCTCAAACCGTTTATCTTTGAAGAAAGAGAAGCCCAAAGCGAAGAAATTATTGATTTGATTCTCGATTCTTATAAAGAACGACGAGGGATTATTCCTTTAAATTTGCAACCGGATCATGGAAATTCCGATACCCTTACCGGAGTAAGCGAAGGCTCATTAAAAGATTTTTTAGGTGGAACATGGAAACCGCTCATTGATTTAATCGTTAGCGGAGATATTAAAGGCATTGCCGGGGTTGTTGGATGTTCCAGTCTTACTGCCGGCGGCCATGATATGCTGACCGTCGATCTTGTTAAAGAACTGATTGCCAAAGATATTTTAGTATTATCTGCCGGTTGCTCATCTGGAGGACTTGAAAATGTTGGGTTAATGTCACCTTCAGCAGCGTCCCTTGCCGGACCTAAGCTTCGCGCTGTTTGTGAATCATTAGGAATTCCACCGGTTCTTAACTTCGGACCTTGCCTGGCCATCGGTCGTTTGGAATTAGTGGCTACTGAGCTTGCAGAAGCCATTGGCATCGATATTCCCCAATTACCGCTGGTACTGTCCGCACCCCAATGGCTGGAAGAACAGGCATTAGCGGATGGCGCCTTTGGTTTAGCTCTTGGTTTGCCGCTTCATTTAGGACTCCCACCCTTTGTTACCGGAAGCCCGGTTGCCATTCAGGTATTTACAAAAGATATGCTGGATCTTACCGGTGGGCAATTAATTATTGATGACAATGCAAAATCTGCAGCTGAAACATTAAATGGAATTATTGAAGAAAAACGTAAAGGCTTAAACATCTGAGGAGGTGTATTATGAAACGAATCATGATTGATCGTGAAAAATGCGATGGGTGTTTAAACTGTAATGTTGCTTGTATGAGTGCCCATCAGGAAGGCAGTAATTTTTATACTGTTAATCTCCAGGCCCCGGAAAGCGAAACCCGTAATTTCATAAAATTTGATGCGAAAACAGGCTACACGCCTGTTTTCTGCCGACATTGTGATAGCCCGGAATGTGTGATGTCCTGTATGAGTGGTGCTTTGGAAAAAGATCCCATTACCGGACATGTGAAGTATGATGAAGAGCAATGTGCCGGCTGCTTCATGTGCGTGATGAACTGCCCTTATGGCGTATTAAAGCCAGATAATAAAACCCGAACAAAGATTATCAGATGTGACTTCTGTGAAGATAAAGCCGATGGACCAAGCTGTGTGGCCGCCTGTCCTAAGGAAGCTATTATGGTAAGGGAGGTATCATTATGAAAATTGTTATTATCGGAGCCAGTGCTGCCGGTATTTCCGCAGCAAAAACCCTAAAAGTCATGGATCCTAACACAGAAGTGGTCATTATTTCAAAAGACGACACGATTCATTCCCGGTGTATGCTCCATAAATATCTGGGCCATGAACGGGATGCCCAGGGGATCAGCTTTGTGCCCCAGGACTTTTGTGAAGCAAACAATATCACCTGGATGAAAAATACCAGGGTTATCGGTGTTGACCCTCAGAAGAAAATCCTTAAAACCCGGCATCATCAGGAAATTACCTATGATAAGCTTCTGATTACCACCGGTGCCGCTTACTTTATTCCACCGGTTCCCGGAATGCGGGAAGCTCATAATGCATTTGGCTTCAGAGATCTCAGTGATGCGAAACTAATCGACAACGCCAGTAAAAATTCAAAAAACGCCATTGTTGTCGGTGCCGGATTGGTTGGCATGGACGCCGCCTTTGCTCTTCTTGAACTGGGCTTGAATGTAACCGTTATCGAAATGGCGGACACAGTTTTGGGTCTGCAGCTTGATCCCAAAGCAGCCGGGGAGTACCAGAAGATTTTTGAAGGTGCCGGGGCAAAATTCCTTTTATCTGAAAAAGTGGACTCTGTTGAATTGGACAATCATCAAAACGCGACATCGGTTCACCTGGCCAGTGGAAAAATCGTTCCCTGTGACTTTATCATTGTTGCTGCCGGAGTTCGACCGAGCTATGATTTCCTTGAAGGCTCAGGCATTGCTGCCAACCGTGGAATCACGGTAGGTGATGATATGCGAACCAATATTGATGATGTGTATGCAGCAGGGGATGTTCTCGGCATATCCGGTATCTGGCCAAACGCCATGAACCAGGGGAAAATTGCAGCCACCAATATGCTTGGAGGAAGCGCGGTATACAAAGATCGCTATGCCCTTAAAAACACTGCCAGTTTTTATGGCCTCAACACGTTATCGCTGGGAAATGTTAACCCGGCAGATGAAGTGAACTGCGAAATTATTAAAAGAGAAGATAAAAACAATTACCAGAAAATCGTGAGTAATGATGGGTTGATCCTCGGGGTTATTTTCCAGGGTGACATTGGAAATACCGGGTTTTGGCAATACCTGATCAAAAATAAAATCGATGTCTCCGATATTGACAAACCCATTTTTGATTTAAGTTATGCAGATTTTTATGGGATTGATCAGGATAGCGGAGAATATTGCTACACCTTATAAAAAACAAGCCCTTTTCAAAGCACTTTGTATGTTTATGTTCGTAGGGGCGAGGGTCTGACCCCTTAGTCATTATCAATCGTCTGAAACGTCAGTTTGAAAACAAACGCTCATGCTAAATATAAACGTTGGTTTTCCCATTGCGTTTCGGGCGGGTACTACCCGCCCCATGTAAAATCAACTTTATGTGTCCGGATGACTGTTATTAATTGATGCGCATTGAGCCGGCAAACTCAGGCACAGCAAAGATAACCGGCCATCCGGACATTTTTAATTGCCGAACTAATCTTAAAACCGCTGTTTTCTTCTTTTCATTTAATACAATTTAGTGTATAGTAGTGCGTATGGTGAAATAAATAAATGAAAATTTTGGAGGAACTTATGTTAGAAAAAAAACCAATTGTAAAAATTGAAATGGAAAATGGTCAAACTATTCAAATTGAACTTTACCCTGAAATTGCCCCGATTACCGTGGCAAACTTTTTAAAGCTTGTCGGTGAAGGCTTTTATGATGGATTAAAATTCCATCGCGTGATTCCCGGTTTTATGATCCAGGGAGGATGTCCTTTAGGCACCGGCACCGGTGGACCAGGACATAATATTAAAGGAGAATTCTCTGGAAATAAAATTGCCAATGATTTAAAACATGAACGTGGCGTGATTTCCATGGCCCGTTCGGGACAACCGGATTCAGCAGGATCTCAATTTTTTATTATGGTAGCGGACGCATCCTTCCTGGATGGCCAATATGCAGGCTTTGGAAAAGTCACCGAAGGCTTAGAAACCGCAGATGCCATTGTTGCAGTTGATCGAGATTCATCAGATAAGCCAAAAACGGATCAAGTCATTAAAAAAATAACAGTGCTTTAAAAATTTTCTTTTGAAATAAGTCTTATCTTATGTTAGAATAAAATAAAAAGGATGTGAGCGAAATGGCAAAATATTGTCCTGAATGTAATATTGAGGTTGGTGACGATGACAAAGTTTGCGGTACTTGCGGGTATGTATTAGAGAAAAAGACGAATGCGGATCAGGTCTTTTCTGGGGGAGCCTTTAAAGAAGAAAATGTATCTAAAGACTTTGTTTCCAAAGGATACATTTCTGATGAAAGTGTTTCTGATGAAAGCTCATCAAAAGAAATCGTTGCTGATGAAATCATAGCCGATGGAATCGTTGATGAAGAAAAATATTCCAGAAAATCGGCAACTGATGAAATCTATACCGGGGGAGACTTCAAAGAAGAAAACACTTCTAAAGAATTTGCTTCCAAAGGAATCCCTGCTGATGAAGCCGGTTCTGATGAAGCCTACGCCAGAGAAATCGTTGCAGATGAAATCATCGCTAATGGAATCGTTGATGAAGAAGTACCGGTTACCAGCACACGTTCTGGTAATGTGACACCCCAAAAACAGCCTGTCAACGAAAAAGCTCCCATTAGAGCTGAAAACACTGCTAAGGTCCTTTCATTAGGTGATTGGATGATTACCCTGCTGCTTTTATTTATCCCAATAGTAAACATTGTAATGCTTATTATTTGGAGTGTGGATTCAAACACCAATGAAAATAAAAAGCATTTTGCCTGGGCCTATTTAATATATATGGCCATAGGACTTGTTGTAGGTATTATTTTTTCAAGTATTTTAGTTTCTATCATTTTAGCTTCCATAGGTTCTATGTATTAATAAGAACAAAAAAGAACTGTCCTAAAAAGACAGTTCTTTTTTTTATTCTGATATTTCTTTTTCCTCAAAGGCTCCAAACTTTCGAAAGCGTTCATAACGCAATTCAGGGAGTTTATCTTTTGGCATTTTCTTTCTTTTTTTAAAGGCTTTATATAAGTTGATTTTTAATTCGTGATAAACCAATTTAAAGTCCCGATGGGTTTCGGAAATAATTTTATCGATGACTTCCAATTCCAGTAAATCCTGGGCTGTTAATTTAAGACAATTTGCAGCTTCTTTTGTTTTAGAAGGATCTTTCCATAGAATGCTGGCACAGCCTTCCGGTGAAATAACCGAGTAAATCGCATTTTCAAGCATCCATACTTCATCTGCGACCCCAAGTGCTAAGGCGCCGCCACTGCCGCCTTCACCAATGATAATGGAAACAATCGGAACCTTAAGTGCCATCATTTCCATGAGATTTTGAGCAATGGCATGCCCCTGACCACGTTCTTCGGCACCAATCCCACAGAAAGCGCCGGAAGTATCAATGAGACAAACAATGGGACGATTGAATTTCTCTGCCAGCTTCATTTGCCTGAGCGCTTTTCGATAACCTTCCGGATGGGAAGAACCGAAATTGCGTTTAACCCGGGATTTTGTAGTTTTCCCGCGCTCCAGGGCAATAATGGTCACCGGCATATCCAGGAGAAACCCCAGGCCGGTAATCATTGCAGGGTCATCCCCAAAGCAGCGATCTCCGTGAAATTCGATGAAATTGGTGAACAGATTCTCAATATAGTCAAGCCCGGTGGCACGTGTTTTTTTTCGAGCCAGGGCAACCCGTTTATAAGCTTCCATGTGTTACACCAACCTTTGGTGCCAAGTGGAGGGCTAGTAAGTTATTAAGCATTTCTTTGTGAAGGTTTCGGGGGACTATCCTATCAACGAACCCTTTTTCAAGCAAAAACTCTGATTTTTGGAAACCCCTGGGAAGTCTCTGACGAATGGTCTGTTCAATAACTCGTGGCCCTGCAAAAGCAATCAGTGCTTCCGGCTCGGCTAAAATAATATCCGCCTCCATTGCAAAACTGGCAGTCACGCCGCCGGTGGTCGGGTCGGTGAGAACAGCAATGTAAAGATTGCCGGCATCGCTGTGGCGTTTAACCCCGCCACTGGTTTTAGCCATTTGCATCAGAGCAAGGATCCCTTCCTGCATGCGGGCACCTCCGGATACGGTAAATCCAAGAACGGGAAGGCTGTTTTTTGTGGCATACTCAAAAAGCCGTGTTATCTTTTCACCAACCACCTGACCCATGCTACCCATCATAAAGGATGATTCCATGACAAAAATACAAACGTTATATTCACTAGTTTGGCATACTCCGGTGATGACCCCTTCCTTTTCATGACTGAAAAGGGTGGCCTGCTCAAGTTTTTCAGCATATCCCGGAAAATCCAGGCGATTCACTGAGGTGCTATTCTGGTCATGCTCAACAAAGGTGCCGGGATCACAAATCATATTAAGTCGTTGTCTGGCATTAATACGGAAATGAAAACCGCATTTTGAACAGATATGGTAATTTTTTTCCAAATCCGTTGTAAAAATCATATTCTTACAGGAAGGACAACTCTGACATAATTCCTGGGGAATGGCAGGATTTGGTTTTCTTTTAAAACGACTGCTGGTTTCTAATTCGTTTTTAGGTTTTTTAAAAAGAACTTTATTCATCATTTAAAACTGCCTTTCTACTCCGATAAGGTTTCGTCAAATGCGACTTCCATAAAATCAGTGTAATAGTCCCCTTTAACAAAGAGTTCATTGCTTAAAATGTCCAATTGGACCTGGCTGGTATGTTCAATCCCCTCGATCACCAGTTCACACAGAGCTGCTTTCATTTTCCTTATAGACAGTTCCCGTGTTTTAGAATGAACAATGAGTTTTCCAACCAATGAATCATAGTAGGGGGGAATGGTATAGCCCTGATATAACAGGGTATCAAATCGAACCCATGGTCCGCCGGGAACGTGAAGAAAGTTAATCGTTCCACAGTTCGGTCTGAAATTGTGAAGAGGATCTTCAGCGTTAATACGACATTCAATGGCATGTCCTCTTATTTGAATATCCTCTTGGCTAAAGGTTAACGGCAGGCCGTCGGCAATTCGAATTTGCCACTTGACAATGTCATAACCGGTCACCATTTCGGTAATAGGGTGTTCAACCTGTAAACGGGTATTCATTTCCATAAAATAATAATTGCCTTCGGTATCCAGTAGAAACTCAATGGTTCCGGCATTTTCATAACCGATGAATTTTGCTGCCTTAATGGAAACGGCCATCATTGATTGCCTTATTTCATCGGTAATTGAAGTGGCGGGGCTTTCTTCCAAAAGCTTTTGATTTTTGCGTTGAATAGAACATTCTCTTTCCCCAAGGGCAACAACATTATCATGGTGGTCGCAGAGAAGCTGTATTTCAATATGTTTTACCCGGGTTAAAAATTTTTCCAGGTATACCGCTCCATCATTAAAAGCATTTTGGGCTTCCTGACTGGCTAACTGAAATTCATTAATGAAATCTTCGGATTTATTCACCCGACGGATGCCTTTACCGCCACCGCCGGAACGGGCCTTTACAAGTAAGGGATAGCCAATGGCATCCGCTCTTTTTTGGGCTTCCCTGGGATCGTCGATAATATCGGTACCGGGAACAATGGGAACGCCTGCGGCTTCCATGGAGGAGCGAGCCTGGTCTTTATCACCCATTTTTTCAATGATTTCCCAGGAAGGTCCAATAAATGCAATTTCACATTGGGTGCATAATTTAGCAAACTTAGGACTTTCGGAAAGAAGACCATATCCCGGGTGAATGGCTTCGGCTCCGGTGAGAACCGCTGCTGATAAAATAGCGGAAATATTTAAATAACTGTCGGTTGCCGGGGCCGGACCAATACAAATACTCTCATCGGCTAAACTCACATGAAGACTCTCAGCGTCTGCTTCAGAGAAAACGGCCACAGTAGCGATACCCATTTCTTTACATGCCCGGATAATCCGTAGGGCAATTTCACCACGATTGGCAATTAGTATTTTTGAAAACAAAATGATTCCTCCTTAGTCCATCAGTGCAAATGAAAATTCCCCAACAACGGCAACTTTGCCATTCACTGAGCCTGAACCTTTTGCAAAATAAAAGGGTGGTTTCGACTTAGTAATGCTGCAGGTAATTTCAATGGTGTCTCCCGGAAACACCTTTTCTCTAAATTTCACCTTATTTAAACCGGTAAAATACGGGGTTTTATGGTTGCCATCCGCTGCAATTAACAGAACACAACAGGTTTGGGCCATAATTTCACAGAGAATCACCCCTGGAACCACAGGGTTTCCAGGGAAGTGTCCCTGAAGAAAAAATTCGTCACCTTTAACGGTATAACGTCCATGAGCGGTGGATTCATCAATTTTTTCAGCCTCATCAATGAGGAGCATTGGCTCCCGATGGGGCAGTATTTTTTTTAGTTCGTCACGTTTCATTGTTGTTTACCTTCTTTTATGCGATAAAGAACCTGGCCATATTCTACAACCTGACCATTTTCCACACATACTTCCATAATTATTCCGGAACTTTCAGCGGAAATTTCATTCATGAGTTTCATGGCTTCAATAATACAAAGCGTATCTCCTTCTGAAAAGCTTTGGCCAACCGAAATATAAGCCTCGCCTTCAGGGTTGTTGCTTTGATAATAAACACCAACCATCGGCGATTTGATTTCGGTTAAGCTTGAATCCAATACTGTTTCCAAAGCCTTTATTTCTTCAGCCGGTACGGAATGGATCAACTGCTGGATAGGGGTTTCATGAAAAGAAGGTCTTTCAGGAAAATGTGCTTCACTGGACTGAACTTCTCGTTTAATTTTAATTTTCAGGTTCCCCTGCTCAATATCAAGGCTTGTTAATTTTTCCGCTGACATTATTTTTGCTAAATCATTGAGGGTTTTTGTGGTTAATTCCATGGCTAAACCCCTGTATATTTTCTAAAAGCCAGACAACCATTATGCCCACCGAATCCCAATGAAACCGAAAGAGCCAAATCACTTTGAATCTCTCTTTTGACATTAGGAACATAGTCAAGATCACAGTCCGGGTCAGGTTCACTGTATCCGATGGTAGGAGGAACAACCCCGTCCCTTAAGGCCAGAACCGAGGCAATGGCTTCCACTGCACCGGCTGCTCCAAGCATATGTCCGGTCATGGATTTTGTAGAGCTGACCAGGGTTCTGGTAATATTATCTCCCAAAGCTTTTTTAATGGCCAGGGTTTCTGACTTATCATTCAGTGGGGTACTGGTACCATGGGCATTAATATAAATTTGAGAATCTTCCAGGATTACACCCAGTTCCTGGGCTTCAGCCAGGGCCTGGGAAATGGCACGAGCGCCGCCAATGGCTTCAGGATGAGGTGCTGTAATATGATAGGCATCACAGGTATTACCATAACCAACAACTTCAGCGTAGATTTTCGCTCCGCGTTTAAGGGCCGTTTCCAAATCTTCAAGAATCAGTGCTCCGGCGCCTTCACCCATAACAAAACCGTTTCGGCGTTTATCAAAGGGAATACATGCCTGGCTTGGATCCGTGGTGGTGGTTAGGGCCATGCAATTGGTGAATCCCGCAACAGCTAAGGGGGTGATACTGCCTTCAGTACCGCCCGCAATAATTGCGTCGGCGTAACCATGTTTAATAACGCGGTAAGCCTCGCCAATGGAATTGGTACCCGTGGCACAGGCGGTAGTCACTGATACACAAGGTCCCTGGGCATTAAATCGTATGGCTACGGTCCCAGCGGCAATGTTTGAAATCATCATTGGTATAAAATGTGGAGAGATGCGACTAGGACCTTTTGTGGCCATTTTTGCGCATTCAGTTTCCAAGGTATGAATACCGCCAATTCCGGAACCCATATAAACGCCAAGTCGGGTAGGGTCAATATGATCCTGAATACCGCTGTCTGCCATTGCCTGAATAGCTGCTCCCAGGGCGTACTGGGTAAATATATCAGTTTTTCTGACTTCATTTTTCTTGATATAATCCAGAGGGTCAAAATCAAGAACCTCTCCTGCAACTTTTACTTTCAAATCAGCGGTATCGAATTTTTTAATTAAATCGATGCCGCATTTTCCATTGACTAAACTTTCCCAAAAGGTGTCGACGTTACTTCCCACGGGGGAAACAACACCACATCCTGTTATAACTACTCTTCGATTCATATGCTTCTCCTAAATATAAAGACCGCCATCAACTTTAATGACTTCTCCAGTAATATATCCTGCCAGTTCACTGCTTAAATAAACACAGAGATTTGCAATATCCTCTGCTTGCCCAAAACGCTTTAAAGGAATTAACTTTAGTATTTCTTCTTTAATTTCCGGTTTTAATTTTTTTGTCATATCCGTATCAATAAAACCCGGGGCTATGGCATTACAAGTTACCTGGCGAAGTGCCATTTCTTTGGCAGTGGATTTTGTCAGACCAATGAGACCGGCCTTTGCCGCTGCATAATTGCATTGTCCAATATTGCCCATCAGGCCGGATACTGAGGAAATGTTAATGATACGCCCTTGCCGTTTTTTCAAAAAGAGGGTGCCGGCATGTTTGGTCATGTTAAAGGCGCCTTTTAAATTCGTCGCAATAACGGTATCAAAATCTTCTTCTTTCATAGCGATTAAAAGTTTATCCGCTGTGATTCCGGCATTATTCACAAGAATCTGAAAGCTCCCAAAATCATTGACCACTTGGGTCACCAGGGCTTTGGTTGCTGCAAAATCTGATACATCACATTGATAAATCTTACAGTCAACACCCATGGCACTGATTTCCTTTTGGGTATCTAGGGCACTTTGTTCGCTGCCACGGTAAACAATGGCGATGTTGGCATGAGCTTCAGCCATTTTAAGTGCAATGGCACGTCCAATACCTTTAGCGCTGCCGGTGATTAATGCTGTTTTTCCTGTTAACATTCTAAAGACCATTCCTTTCCAGCCTTTTGTTTTTCATAGTAATCAAGAATGAGATTATCACTATGAAAACTTTTGGTTTTGCTGTTCATTTTTTTTAAAAATCCACCCAGTGTTTTTCCCGGGCCCACCTCAATAAATGTGGTAAAGCCATCATCCATCATCTGATGAATGGTTTTTTCCCATAACACCGGATGGTTGATCTGGTGAAGAATAGCTGATTTAATCTCATCGGGTGATTCCGAATAGGGAAGTGCAGTCGCATTTCCATACAGAGGAATTAATCCCTTTGAAAAAGATAAACAATTCAATGCGGGTTCTAATTGTTTGGATGCTTCCTCCATATAAGGGGAGTGGAATCCGCCGGATAAGCCCAAAGGCAAACCACGACCACCAGAAGCCTTAACCCGGGCAACAAAATCCTTGAGATCCTTGTTTAAAAGAGCAACCACCAGTTGCCCCGGGCAATTATAATTCACAGGATAGCACTGCGTAAATTCCTGACATAATTCTTCAACAACTTCGTTTTCAAGTTTTAATACTGCCACCATGGTGGCATCTGCGGTTTGTGTCGCCATTTCCATGGCCTGACCCCGGGCGGTAACAAGAGCAAGACCATCTTCAACGGTTGAAATCTCTGCGGCTACAAGGCCTGTGATTTCACCCAGTGAAAAACCTGCCACCCCTTTTGGGGTTAAACCCATTTCTTTTAAAGTTACCAGAGCAGCACATTCCACAGTAAAAATACAGGGCTGAGTGTTGACGGTCTGGTTGAGAATTTCAGCCGGGCCATCAAAGCATTGGGCTTTTGTTCCCGGACGAAGAGCCTCTATATTTTCAAAAAGTGCCCGTCCAGAGGAACTGGTATCGTAAATTAATTTCCCCATACCAACAGAATGGGCCCCCTGACCGGGAAAAAGAAAAGCTATTTTATCCATTGAGTTCCTCCGGTTAAGGCTATTTCTGTTTCTTTAACTAATTTTATAATAATTTCATTGACACTTGCTTTTTCATGAATCAGTCCGGCAATTTGTCCGGACATAAAACAACCTTTTTGGGAGTCACCTTCCTGGGCGGCAATGCGAAGTGCACCTCGGCCAAACTCTTCAAGGGTTTCATTAAGGGTTGAAGGATCATTTTCTGCTTTGATAAAATCTTTGGCAAAGGTCGTTTTAAGGCAACGTACCGGATGACCCAGGGATCTTCCGGTGAGAGTGGTATCAATATCTTTGGCTTTAATGATTTTATCTTTATAATTTTCATGGACATTGGTTTCATGGGCCACCAGGAATCGGGTTCCCAATTGGACACCGACAGCGCCTAGCATAAAAGCTGCTGCAATACCGCGGCCATCACCAATACCACCGGCGGCAATCACCGGAATGGACACGACATCACAAACCTGGGGAACCAGAGGCATGGTGGCTAATTCGCCAACATGTCCACCGGATTCACCGCCTTCGGCAATCACCGCTGTTGCTCCGGCACGCTCGGAATATCGTGCCAGTCCTGAAGAGGGAACCACCGGAATGACCTTGATGCCTGCATCAATCCAGAGTTTCATGAATTTCCCGGGATTTCCGGCGCCGGTAGTAACCACCGGCACCTTTTCATCGATGAGAACCTGGGCTATTTTATCCACATGGGGATTCATGAGCATGACATTTACGCCAAAGGGTTTAGAAGTCAGACTTTTGCATTTCTGTATTTCTAAACGCAGCCAGTTTTCATCGGCGTTCATTGAAGAGATAATCCCTAAACCACCCGCATTGGATACGGCAGCAGCAAGCTGGGCATCGGATATCCATGCCATTCCTCCTTGAAGAATGGGAAATTCAATGTCTAACAGATCGCAAAGTGGTGTCTTTATCATTACGATACACCTATGCGATTGCTTTTTCGATAAGTCCTACAACATCGCCGATGGTTTTTAATGACCCATCCATTTCAATGCTCGTATCAAAAGCTTCTTCAATTTCCATGACCAATTCAACGGTATCAAGTGAATCTAATTCAAGACCTTCAAAGCTTGATTCCATGGTTACTTCCAGTTCAGGTTCATCCTTGTAATTACGTAAAATTTCAACAACTTTTTCAAATACCATGTGTTTAATCCTCCTAAGATTATAAATTATTTTTGATTTATTTATTTTATGGTTGCATGTGTGCACAACCGTTGTTCCTGATCTAGTGTTAGTCAAAGAGCATGTCTGGTTTAATCAATGACCGTAGGGGCGTGTATTACACGCCTGCAGACGTTTGTTTTATGACTCGACGTTTACAGGCGAATACTATTCGCCCCTACGAACCGAAACAAAATTAAACCAATGAACACATCTGGTTTTAATGATTGATATTAAAACGCTAAGCTTGCTTTGACCATTTTAGCACACAGGCCCCGGTTGTCAAACCACCGCCAAAGGCGGTTAAGGCAATCAGCATGCCTGGTTTTAACTGTCCCTGACGATTAAGATCGTCCAGCACCAGTGGAACACTTGCTGCAGAGGTATTCCCCTGATTTTTTACCCGCAGCACAAACTTGTTCATGGGAAGCTTAAGACGTTTTGCCGCACTTTCAATGATTCTGAGATTGGCCTGGTGGGGGATAATGAAGTCTAAATCTTCCAGTGCAATACCAGCATCCCGGGTAACTCGTCTGAGGTCATTGCAAATGGCAGCAACAGCAAAACGATACACTTCAGCACCATCCATGTTCAAATAGGGAAGGGGTAAATCTTTTTCAATGAGTCCCGGATGGTTTCCCTTTGGCCAGGGAATGCACAGGGCATGCTGATTACCAACCGCGGTGAGATGAATAGACTGTAGATCTGTTCCAGCGGTTACCACTGCAGCACCTGCACCATCACCGAAAAGTACGGCAGTGGATCGATCCTTCCAATCAATGAATTTTGACATAGCATCCACAGCAATGATCAAAATTTTCATATTCCTGTCACGGCTAAGATAAGCGTCAGCTAAGTCCAAACCGTAAATAAACCCGGTACATGCTGCACTAATGTCAAAACTGGGACAGGTTGCCTCGAGTTTTTCTTGAACAAGGCAGGCCAGGGAAGGTGTAACGGTGTCTCCGCCAAGGGTAGGACAGATAATTAAGTCCAAGTCCTTTGGTTCGATGCCTGCATTTTCAAGGGCATTAATCGAAGCGGTAAGGGCAATGTCCAAAATAGATTCCTCAATACAAATATGTCGGGATTCGATACCTGTTCTTGATAGAATCCAATCATGGGATGTATCGAGAAATGCAGTTAGGTCTGAATTGGTCTGGATTGTTTTTGGCAAGGCAGACCCTGTTCCAATAAGTGAAAAGGACATTTGTTCCTCCAAGGATCAGGATAATAAAGTTATTTTTTTGTACTTGATATCCCTGATAATTTTTTTTTGAAAAAGCCATTAAGTTTTTCCATGCCATGAATCAACACTTCTTTTTCATGGTTTGTCATTTCTTTTGAAATTTCTTTCACCATTTTATTATGAAAGTATTGATGAATTCTATCAATGCGTTGTCCTTTGTCAGTAAGCCTGACAATAACCATTCGCCCGTCAGTATTGCTTTTTTCCTTCTTTACATAATTTTTCTTTACTAATTTATTAATTGCAATAGTAACTGAAGGAAGGGTGATGTTTAAACTTCTGGCAAGATCGCTAATGGTTTTCCCATCATTTTTATTTTTTCCCACAGACTCAATAAGATGCATTTCGTTAATCGATAAATCAATATTTGTTGAATGTTTCAACAGATCTTCTTCAACATTTAAAATATTATTATAAGTATCGATGAGAATTTCATTGAGTTGGGAAGAAAAAGGATCCACAGACACACCTCCATTTAATTAGATTGTCTAACTAATTATAATGTTAAAAAAAATATTGTCAAGAAATCGCAATAAATGTCAGTGCCATTTAAGGGTTTTTTAATTAATATTAATAATCCAGCAGCTTATTCATCAAAGCCTCAACCGTGGTGATTTCATTAATTTTATAGGCATTGGCTCCTGAAAAGACATAGCCATTTTCAAAATCTCCCCATTTTCCGGCAATGAGGGCAGAGGCAATGCAATAAGGCGTTGTTTTAAAATTACAGGATTTGATACAGTTACTTGGACAACTCCGGGGTTTTCGCAAACCCGCCGAAACTTCTTCTAAAAACGGCGTATGAATGGCCCGACCGGGCAATCCTGCGGGGCTGACAATGATTTCAATATCCGATTTTTTCGCATTAATGATAGCTTCTTTAAAAGCCGGTGAAGCATCGCATTCCTCGGTCGTAACAAAAAGAGAGCCTATCTGAACGGCATCGGCACCTGCTTCAAGGGTTTCCCGGACTTCGGCAGCGGTGGTAATACCGCCTCCTGCAATCAAAGGAATTTTTCGTCCCGCTAAATCTTCATAGGGTTTTATTTCTTCAAGCACGCCGGGAATAAGACCAGGCAGCGGTTGTTCGGCTAATCTTTCCGGCGTCAGATCTTCGAGTTTAAATCCAAGATGTCCGCCAGCCAAAGGTCCTTCCAGTACAAGGGCATCCGGGACTCTTTTATAATGTCGCCACCAGTGTTTTAGAATCAGCTTGGCCACCCGTTTTGAAGAAATAATCGGGGCTATTTTAATCGCGGAGTTTCGCGTTAATTCTGGCAGGGTCAGAGGCAGTCCGGCACCTGCAAAAATAATATCCACCCCCACTTGGATGGCATCCTTAACGAGTTGTTCATATTCAGTCAAGGCGACCATGATATTTAGTCCAATAGGACGGTTGCCTGATATTTCTTTGGCACGTTTAAAGTGATACTCCAGCGCCTGTTTGTTGGCAAGCTTGGGATTTTCCTTGTAATTCGGGAAATCACTGCCCATTTCGACACTTGAAAGGACGCCAAGACCCCCATTTTTAGATACATTCCCAGCAAGGTTTGAAAGGGAAATACCAATGCCCATACCACCTTGTACAATGGGCTTTGAAAATTCCATATCTCCAATTTTAAATTGATTTTTCAAAAATAAACCTCCTTTTCTTTTTATCTTTCGATTGAAGAAATCATAGCATAAAAAACATTGAAAAGTAAAGAAAAAGCTAACGCTCGGATATTTTTTCAGGTTTTTTTTGTTTATTCTTAAGAAATGACCACTTGGTTTCGGCGGTTAAAATTCCCATGAAAATAACAAAACAGCCGATAAACATAATGGAAGTAAAATTGTCTCCCAGGATAATAATGGCGAGGATGCTTCCAAAAACTGACTCCAGGCTCAGGATAATAGCGGCATGGGTTGAGCTGGTATATTTTTGAGCGACAGTTTGTCCGAGAAAAGCCAAAAACGTACAAAATACGCCAAGATAAATGGCATTGGCAAGGCCGGTACCAGGAATATTCAAAGTGAATTCTCCAGCGAAAATCACATAAACCAGGGATAAAACAGCAGCAAAAGAGAGCTGAATCACCGTCAGGGCAATGGGATCATAATCCCTGGTAAAAATGCCAACCGAAACGATATGACAGGCAAACAGAAAGGCACACAGAATCGTCAGTGAATCCCCGATTTGAAAGGAAAAATTGGTTGAGAAATCAATGGTGAGCAGGGAAATCCCTAACAGCATAATAAATGCGGCAATGAAATTGTATCGGTCCGGCTGGTGCTTTTTAACCGCCCAGTAGATAAAGGGAACCATAATGACGTTTGTTCCCGTCAGAAAGGCCTGTTTTCCAGCTAACATATATTGCAAACCGATCATTTGCGCGGCAAATGCAGTAAAGAGAAAAAAGCCAATTACACATCCGGCTTTAAGGGTTTCTTTTGAAATTTTTCTTAAATGTTTTCTGAAGATAATCCCGGAGAGGAGCGCGGCAATGGTAAAACGCATGGCCATGAGCATCATCGGTGTCATCGAATCAAGGGCATTTTTTGAAGCGACAAAACCGCTGCCCCAAACAAAGGCAACGGCTACCAGCCCAAGATCCGCATAAAAACATTGTTTTTTCGTTTTTTCCATGGTGAATCCCTTTCTTAAAATGAATACTGTTATTATATACAAAAGATTAAGGATTCGTCAAAAATATTTTGGTGTCCCAAGGGTAAATAGGTTATAATAGTGTATAATAAAAAGTTAGGAATGGAAAAAAATGAAACTTGTATTAGTCAGACACGTTGAGACCTTTGGGAATGTAGAGCATCGCCTGAATGGTCACACCGAATCAGAATATACCAACCGGGGCGAAGCCATGAAGGAAATCCTGGTTAAAGAACTCATTGATTTAAATGAAAAATTCAACTTTAGTAAAATCTTTGCCAGTCCCACCTCACGGGCCTTTAAAATTGCCAGGGATGTGGGAGCAGGCATTGGCAAAGAAGTGCAGGCCGACCGCCGACTCCGGGAATTTAACTTTGGTATTTTCGAAGGAAAAACCCGGGAAGAATGCATTGAAATCAGCCCGGGGCCATGGGAACTGTGGATGTCTGATTACCTTGATTATATGGTGCCTCAGGGACAGAGCCAACGGGATTATCATACCCTCTGCGCTGAATTTATAGCAGAACTTGAATCCGATGATACGGTGCTCATGGTGGCCCATGGGGGAACCATTCACGGCATGATCACCAACCTGCTGGAGCTGCCCATTGACAGCAAATGGCATTTTGACATAAAACTGGGAAGCGTCACCGTTGTTGACTACAACAATGGTTTCGGCATGCTCTCCGGGATGACAACCCCACCCTATGATGAGCTGATCCCGGATAAATCACCATTAACGGATGCCATTAAATCCGAGATGAGAGCAGAAGCGAGAACAGAAGCCCAGGCCAAGGCGGCAAAGAGACGAAAGACATGAAATTGACGAAAACCAGAGAGGAAATAATATGCTCGTAGTAGCTTATGACAATCGCAGTGAGTTTGAAATAGAAGACGCCATGCTGGAAGAAATTGAAGATGCCATGGTTCGTACCCTGCTCCACCAGGAAATCGGAGTAGAATGTGAAATCAGCTTCTCATTTGTAGAGCCTGCAGAAATGCAGTCATTGAATGCCGAATACCGGGGGATTAATGAGGCCACCGATGTGTTATCTTTTCCCATGTACGATCATTTAATTGATAATCTTGAATCAGTGCTTGAGGAAAATCAATGTTTGCCGTTACTCATCGGGGATGTTGTCATCAATACCCAACAGGCAAAATGTCAGGCAGACGAATATGGGAACTCCCTATGTCGTGAACTCTGTTACCTCTCAGTTCATAGCGTTCTTCACCTTTTAGGTTATGACCACATGGAAGACGAAGAAAAGTCAGATATGCGGATCATTGAAAAAGACCTGATGGGCGACGATTAAAAGTGCGTAGGGGCGATTATTAATCGCCCGTTAATGTTCTATTAAACGCCAACGTTTTGCTGGCGGGTACTACCCGCCCCTACGGTATAAAATTAATGTTTGTTTCAAAATCGTAGGGGCGATTATCAATCGCCTGTTAACGTTTGATAAAATGACCAACATTTTGCAGGCGTGTACTGCACGCCCATACAGACTGACACCATCAAATCAGGAGGTGGGAAAAATCAGAAGAAAATTAACAAAAAGTTTTTCTTTTGCCATTGCCGGTGTAAAATACACCCTTAAAACCCAACCTAATATGCGAGTCCATTTAGGCTTGGCTTTTATCGCCATCATGGCTGGAATTGTTTTTCGAATTTCGTCCAGTGATTGGCTGGCACTGGTGATTGTGATCTCCTTTGTCTTTATTTTGGAACTCATCAATACAGCCATTGAAACCCTGGTGGATCTTTATACCATTGAATATCACCATTTGGCCAAAGTCGCCAAAGACACTGCTGCAGGAGCTGTTATGGTCGCCGCAGGGATGTCTGTTTGTGTAGGACTTATTATCTTTTTACCAAAAATAATCAATTGGTTTGTGTAACCAAAGAAAGAATGTGAACGATGAAAGAACCTTTTAAATCAGGCTTTATCAGTATTGTTGGACGACCGAATGTTGGAAAGTCCACCTTATTAAATAGTATTATGGGAGAAAAGCTGGTGATCACTTCGGCAAAACCCCAAACCACACGAAATGCCATCCGCTGTATATATACGGATGAAAACTCTCAAATGGTTTTTATTGATACCCCCGGCATGCATCGCCCAAAGAATAAACTGGGAGATTACATGCAGAAAGCGGCTGAAAACACCATTAAAGACGTGGATGTTGTTTTATATCTGGTTGAGCCGGAAAAAAAAATCGGTCCGGGAGATCAGTACATTCTTGAAAAACTGAGAGTCAGTAATACACCGGTTATTCTGATCATCAATAAAATCGACTTACTTCCCAAGGAAGAGCTGCTGATAACTATTGCCGCCTATCAAAAATATGATTTTCTTCATAGTATTATTCCGGTTTCCGCAGCAAAAGGGGACGGGGTCAAAGAATTATTGACCATTATTAATGAAATCCTACAGCCCGGTCCCATGTTTTTCCCGTCAGACATGATTATTGATCAATCCGAGCGCTGGATTGTCCAGGAAATCATCCGAGAAAAACTGCTAAACCTTTTAAATGATGAAGTCCCACATGGCATTGCCGTAGAGGTCACTTCCATGAAACCCCGAAAAAATAAAGACATTATCGATATTGAAGCCACCATCTTTTGCGAACGCAAAACCCATAAAGGGATCTTAATCGGTAAAAATGGAACAATGCTGACAAAAATCGGAAGTCAGGCCCGAAAAGACATTGAATTTTTCCTGAAAACCCATGTAAACCTTCAGCTCTGGGTAAAGGTTCGTGCGGATTGGCGTGAGAAAAACTTCGATCTTAAGGATCTCGGTTATTTTGAATAACAGTCCCGTGCCAAAGACGAATGGCACTGATTAAAACCAAAGGCCTGGTGATTAAAGAACAGGCTTTTAAAGAGCAGGATAAAATATTAACCATTTTCACCCAGGATGAAGGAAAGATTCAATGTATTGCCCGAGGGGTGCGAAGGCAAAAAAGCGGTTTATTAGCAAGCACACAGATTTTTGCCTACAGCGAGTTTGTCTATTACCCG
The DNA here is from genome assembly GCF_036508315.1 of Acetobacterium sp. Lineage (GTDB taxonomy): Bacteria > Bacillota > Clostridia > Eubacteriales > Eubacteriaceae > Acetobacterium. The sequence goes on from NZ_DATCHP010000066.1 coordinate 25,052, forward strand.
GGAAAAACCTTTGGGAGTATTAATCAGGCAAATTTAATTGATTCCTTTTACCCCTTAAGAAATGATCTTACAAAAATGGCATTGGCTTCCTATCTTTTAGATTTGATTAATAACAGCTTTGATTTCTATCAAAAAGATCCCGTTATTCTCAAACTTCTGCTTTATGTTTTATATTACATGGCCAATGGAAAAGCCAAAAGCGATCTTGCCCTGGTTGCTGCCTTTCAGATGAAACTCATTAGCGTTATGGGGTATCGTCCAAGGCTTGAAAATTGTACAAGCTGTGAATGCCAAACAGATCTAAACTATTTTAGTATCGAAAACTATGGTCTGGTGTGCAAAAACTGTTACACTACCACCGGATACGCCTACAAAATAACAGAATCCATGCGCAAAATATTGATTGACTTTTTAAAACTGCCCATGAAGGAAATCAAAGATCATGAATATAACACTGAAGACATGATGAAAATCAACGATATTTTGGATCATTATATCGGGTATTGCATTGGAAAAACATCCAAGGCTTATGCTTTTTATAAAAGTATGCTTAATCCCTTAGTTTAAAATAAAAAATATAGGTAATTGCGAATGTACTGTGAGCTTCGCTGTCTGTTTACATGAAACAATTTTTCCACTATACGTCGTACAGTTCGTTGAACTGTTCGCCTATACGTTATAAAATTGTTTGTGAAAACTGACATCAAAGCAATTTACACTTGTGTTTATGAATTTCACAATTGCCTATAATAAAAAACAGAAACGGAGACAAAATGGGAAAATACAAAATGGCACATACTATGATTCGGGTTTTGGATTTGGATCGATCCCTTGCTTTTTATCAGCAGGCATTGGGATTTGAGGAAGTGAAAAGAAAAGATGAGTTCGAATATGAATTTACCTTAGTCTTTTTAGGGGATGGCGATCCTAATTGTCATCAGCTTGAACTCACCTACAATTATGGCCAAGCCGTTCCCTATGATTTAGGTACAGGCTATGGACACTTGGCGGTTACCGTAGAGAACCTTCAGGCCTCTCATGCCCATCACAAAGCACAGGGCTTTAAACCCACAGAGCCCAAAGGCCTCAGTGGTGATGGAAAACCACGTTTCTATTTCATTACTGATCCCGATGGTTACAAAATTGAGATCATTCAGAATTAGTCAGCTGCATATTAAGAAAAGCAAATCAACAAGGAGATTAAAAATGAAAAACAACAATGATTCGGAGCCAAAAGTTGGTGTCATGACCTTTGCATCAAATGTTTTCATGTCCTGTTCTGAGAAACACCCATCGCTGAATAACAGCATCAAGACAATCACCCTGACATTCAGTGAAAAACTGGATGCTAAAACGGTTTCCGATGCGGTGACGCTTTACACAATCAAAAGAGATGGTGCCTTGGTTGAAGAAACTATCAGTTTTCAAACTGATCCTGATGATAAGAATACCCTCATGATCAACAATGAAATGGTCAGACCCTTTACTGGGGGAGAAGCCTATAAAATCCACATCAGCAGTAACCTGAAGTCAGTAAACGGAGCGAGTTTGGCTTCTGATTATGTAGGTTATTTTGCCACTAACAATGTCTTTAATTTCACCGATATTCCGGATTTGAATAATGAACGGTCACAAATTGTGATCATCAGCGATTTACATTTGGGCATCGACGATGCCTTTGCTGAAACCGTCGCCAACAAACAGGCACTGGCCAGTTTGTTAACCCAGGTGAATACCTCCCCTCATATCAGCGAACTTGTGATCACCGGGGATTTATTTGACGGCTGGTTTTTACCTATGGAATATGTCCTTCCGGATTCCCAAGCCGACTTTTTTGATGGGGTTGCAGCAAACAATCAAACCATTGTGGATGCCTTCAATAATATTATCCAGGCAGGGGATATCAAAGTAACCTATGTTCCCGGAAACCACGATATCTTGCTGACCGAAGCCGATGTTGCCCGGATTTTACCGGGGATCAATCAGGCAAGGGATGACAACCAGGGGCTGGGCACCTATGTAACCGGGAAAAATTCAGAAATCGCCATTGAACATGGTCACCGCTGGAATATTTTTTGTACACCGGATCCCATCTCAAACCGGGAGATCACCAAAAATAACACCTCAATCCTACCACCCGGATATTTCTTTACACGAATCGCAGCAAACTCCCTGAGGGAAGGTCAACCCCAAAACACAACAAATACCTTCCCGGTGGTGACAGCTCCTGATAAAAACGATGTCAGCCAATTTGGTTACTATGTGTTATCAAGGATGTGGCAGGGGGTTATGGAATTGCTGCCGGTTCATGAAAGCTCGGCAGACAAGCTCATTAAAACCAACATTGACGGTTTTACCGAGGCTTACGCCATTAACGATCTCTTTCCCTATGAAAATAGAGAGGGTGTCATCGATGTAAAATTATATAAAAACATGCAGGATACCTGGGATGAACGCCAGGATATCAATAGTATAAAGGTAAAAATACCGTATATTGATGCCTTAGTCAGAGCCGCAACCTTTGATTTTACAGATGACCAGGCCCAAAACCAATTTTTTGATCTTGATGCCTCCAAACGAATCGTCGTCTTCGGACATACCCATGTGGGTCGTGTTCTGCCACGAACCAATCCTGCAGGTGAAAAGACCATCTATGCCAACTCCGGCACCTGGATCGATCGAAACCCGGGTTATCCAACCATGACCTTTGTGGTGATTACCCAGGCAAAAACGGATTCAGCTATTGATACTGTAAATCTGTATCAGTATTCAAATGAAAAAACCATCACCCAATGGTGTGAAGGTCAGGCCATCAAACAGTAGCCTTTAAATGTTTTTCAACAAAATATAACGAAAAAAGCAAAGTAAAGCTAATCACAACAAGTTTTAACGTGGTTTCTGAAAATTTTCCTTGTACCATTCCAGGGCCATGGAGAATGCATTAATGTCAATCGGGAGAAACCATTGAAAAAAAAGAGAATTAAATTCGCCATTTTGTCAATTTCATCCATTATCTTAATATGGCTCACGGCATCAGCCATATTGGCAGATGTCCAGGCACATTTTCCAGGAGTAGATCAATCCCTGATTCAAATGGTATTAACCATACCCTCGCTATTTGGGCTAATTTTTGCATTTGCATCCGGACCGATTTCAATGAAAATACCGAAAAAAACCATTGTCATTTTTGCTCTGACATCCGGATTGACCGGTGGGATGGTTGCCCTTTTTTGGGGAACAGCCAGTATTTGGGTTTTGTTATTTTCAAGTGTCCTAATCGGGATTGCTCAAGGGATTATCACCACCATGTCCATGGCTTTAATCGCTCACTATTATACCGGAGCGGAATGCGGCGCCATGATGGGGCTGCAATCCGCCTTTGCCAATGGCGGGAGCATGGTTCTTCTTTTTATTTCAGGGATATTGGCAGGTGTTCAATGGAATTATTCCTACCTTGTTTATCTTGCCTTTATACCGGTTATTTTTATTACCATGAAATACTTGCCAAAGGATCAGCCCACCTTAGATGGAGAGGAACAGCATATTGAAAAAATCGGAAAGTTAAACGGTACGGTTTATTTTACAGCCCTGGTGATGTTTTTATTTGGAGTCTTTTCCTTTGTTTTCCAGACAAATATTGCACTTTTAGTCGTCAGCAAAGGGTTTGGCGATGCAACCACCAGTGGCTTCATTAATACAACCATATCCGCTGCTGGAATGGTCACCGGCATTTTGTTTGGAGGTTTGCTGCGCACACTTAAGTCTTTAATGATTCCCGTGGCACTTTTTATCCAGGGGATGGGAATGGTTTTAGTTTTCACCATTGGCACCCTGCCGGCACTCTTTATTGCTGCTATTTGCCTGGGCATCGGATTATCCACGGTTATGCCAGCCGGCACATTTATCGCCTCAAACGCAGTAAGCCCATTGATGCGTGCAACAGCTATTGCCATCATCACAGCAGCTGTCAATTTAGGCATATTTCTTTCGCCCATTATTATGAATGTTCTAGTTGATACCTTTGCCGGAGGCAACCTCATATTTAAGTTTATGATTTCAGCTATTGGATTATTTATGCTGGCACTATTGACTTTAATAGTGAATAAACTTATGGTGAAAAAAAACTGCAATTAATATTAGATTTTTCAAGAGAAGAAAATCGAAAATTAACGATATGATTGTTTTTTTGAGCATCAATATCATTTGTAGTGATAATATTTGGATCAAAAAAAGAACTCCGGTTATTGAGTTCATTTTTTGATAAAGGCTGGAATCCTAAAAAAGCAGCTACAGTATAATTGCATATATTAAAGCAAATTCATTGGCGAATGCTTGAACAAATGCAGTATATAATGCATTTGTCAATAAAATAAACTCTGCGTTTATATTTTTCATATCACTGATTCCAGATGTTAACACGGTTTCGTCCAGAGTCTTTTGCCTGGTACAATGCAGCATCTGCATGTTTTAAAAGGGATTCGTAACAGCCATCTTCCGATGGGTCTGACGTGATAACCCCAATGGATACGGTGATGTCTTTATATACCGGTGATGATTTATGGGCAATTCCTAAATCCATAATAGATATTCTTAATTTTTCACATACCTTAGCTGCGCCAAGGCGGTCTGTATCCGGAAGCAGACAAGTGAATTCTTCGCCGCCCCAGCGTGCAGCGAAATCACCGGGTCTTTTTAATGTGTTTTTAATGGCAAAAGCGACTTTACGCAGACATTCATCACCTTCTAAATGCCCATAGGTATCATTGTAAAACTTGAAATGATCGATATCCAACATTAAAACAGAAAGAAAACTGCCCATGCGTTTTGCTTTTTTTATTTCGATGGAAAACATCTCATCGAAACGCCTGCGGTTGGCTATGTTTGTCAATTGATCCACGTCTGTATTTATTTTCAGAATATCCTGATAGTATTTTAATGCCAAATGATTTTTAATTTTCGCTTTTACAATTGGAATACTAAAGGGTTTTGTAATGTAATCAATGGCACCTATTTTCAAACCGTGTTCTTCACTTTCAGCTTCACTCAGGGCTGTGACAAAAATAACAGGAATATCTTTTGTATGCGGATCCAGCTGCAGATATTCGCAGACTTCGTAACCATCCATTTCCGGCATCATAATATCCAGTAGAATAATATCCGGAGGATCGTTGGAATTCGCAATGGCTAAAGCCTCTTTTCCGCTGTTTGCAATGAGGATATCAAAATTTTCCATTAACGCCTGTTCCAGAAGTTTTGTATTGAGGAGTGAATCATCTACAATCAAGACCTTTTGTCTGACCGGGGAATCACTGCCAATGTCGCTTTGCTGATTTTTGCTGCCCAATAGAGTCCTGGCCTCCTTGCGTGCTGTTTCATTTCTTTTCTTTTGGGTGATATCTTTTGCGGCGACATAGATAAAATCGCCATAACGGTGGAAATTCCACTCGATGTACCGGTAATCGCCATTCTTTGACCGAAAACGATTTGAAAATGTCAGATTATCATTGTGGGGAATGAGTTCTTTCAGAGCGAAAGATGTAGCATCCAAATCATGAGGGTGGACAAAATCAATCAGATCTTTTTTTATCAGTTCGTCCGGTGAATAGCCGAGTACATTTTCCCATGCAATATTTACTTTGAAAAACTGGCCATTGATATCGATGATGCATAGAAGATCAAGATTTAGGTCAAAGATCCGTTCCAATATTTCACTTTGACTGTTTGAATCATAAAAGTTCTTCATCATCCATTAATCCTCTCTTTTTATTAGTTATTCATTTCACTGTCATCGATTTTAAGTAGTATTTGTATTATATCGGTTTAAATAAGAAATTACTACTTATTAATCCATAATCTTTTATGATCAATTCAGAAGAGTATCTTAATGAATTGATCAGGCTGGCTTTTCACAGGAAGTTTTCTGCCATTTCGGGGCGGGACCCCTCATATAAGATAAGATGGCGGCTAAAATGCTGAATCCGAATGAAATGCAAAATGCCAGTCGCAGACCCCCAATAAAACTTCCTACTGCAATTCCCTGAGAACCAACCTGGGTGCCCAGAAAAAGACCCTGCATGGCTTCCGGGGATACACTTGTAGCAATAATTGCCATTGAAATAGCAATGCTTAAGACGTTTCCGGCATTATTGAGCATGGTTCTGACACCTGAAGCAATCCCTCGTTTGTTTGCCGGAACAGCTTTGAAAATTGATGTCGAATTAGGTGAAAAGAATAATCCTGATCCCGTGCCGATAAGGGACATCCAAATAATCAGTTCAATGGTTGATGTGCTTTCGGTGATCCATATCATTCCAAATAATCCAACTGCCGAAATCAGCAGTCCCAGGGAACTTAAAATCCTGGAGTCATATTTATCTGACAAAATACCGCTGATGGGAGAAATGAGAAACATTGATATTGCCAGGGGTGTTAACAATATTCCGGCGGTGATGGGGTCGTTACCTTTAATGCCCTGAAAATAAAAGATCATCAGAAAGGTGACAGCGCCTCTGGCGATGCCGTTAAACAAATTGCTTGCGAATGCAAAAGCAAGAATCCGTGTTTTAAAAAGTCGCATATCCAGCATGGGTTGGGCAACTTTATTTTCAATAACAACAAATGCTGTCATTAAAACCATTGCACTGCCAAACAAGCCGATGATTTCAATGTGAGCCCATCCGGAAAAACTCCCCAGGGTTAATGCCATCAGCAAAGAAAGCATTCCTGCTGTAAATGTTAATATTCCGAGCCAATCAAATTTTTGCTTTTCACTGTAAGAATTGATTTCTTTCAGCTGAAATGCGGCCCACAAGGTACCGATAATGCCAATGGGAATATTGATGTAGAAAATGCTTCGCCATCCAACAGTTACAAGAAATCCTCCTAAAATAGTGCCGATTACGCTGCCAATGCTGATAAACATAATGTTGACGCTTAGAGCCTTGCCAAGCTCGTTTTTGGGAAACGCATCGGCAACAATGGCGGTACTGTTTGCGATCATTAACGCGCCGCCGATCGCCTGGATCATCCTGAAGATCAGCAGTTGCATGCCGGTATTTGACCAGGCGCATAACAGCGATGCGATAGTGAATAAAGCAAATCCTCCAACGTAAAGTTTCTTCCTTCCAAACATATCGGCACTTCTTCCGATTGAAGGCACAAGGATTGTAAGAATAAGCATATATCCCATAAGTATCCAGGTAACGGTTCCCATATCGGTGTTCAGATCCTTCATAATATCCGGTAAAGCAACAATCAGCGTACCGCCACTCATAATGGAAACCAAAGCACCGATGGTTGTGCATGATAATGCAATCCATTTATAATTGTCATTTTTCAAATCAATCATTCCTCCGGTTCCTCGTCCGTTTTTTCTAATTCGATATAGTTGCCTCTAAAAATAATGGTATCACTCCTTAACGTCAACGTCAATGTTAAGGAGTGATACCATTATTATTTAAACTATTTCGTTTTTATTGCAGATCTTCTGATTAAGCCACTGATTCTATTTTTTTGAATTCAAGTTTTCTCCATAAATACAGTGCATATAGACAAAGAATCAGTATCTGGGTTATGAGAATTGTGATACTCAGTGTATTGATGGTCTCCAATGTAATATTTGCAATAAAATCGTGAAGGCCATGCCATATAATCACCGGAATAATACTTTTAGTCATCACCACAATTTCTGCACAGACCAGGCCAAACAATCCCGCAAAAATAATGAGGATCACCACGTATAATGGTTCACTTCCGCCGAGTGCGGTAAAGGCATGGCCGATTCCAAATAACAGGGAAGATATGATTATTGCATATTTCACACCTTTTATACGGAGTACTTTAAGCATTAATCCTCTGAAAAACAATTCCTCATTGATGCCGACAACGGCTGCAAATAAAAATAAAAGCCCGATCTGTATAAGCGACACGCTTTGATCAAATCCATTCATAAACGGCAGTATTTCAACAACAATAAGCGGCAGAAAATACAGGACGTTCGGATTTTTTTTGAAATCGAAACTCTTAAAACCAAAAGCCTGGTATCCTAATTTCGACTTTTTCATTAAGAGAAACCCAATGAGAATTGAGATGCCAAAAGATAGGGTTTGGGTAATGAGGATCTGTGAAACACTCAGAGAATATACGGCTGATAGGAACCCTGATAACACTGCAAAGAAAATGGGGATGAGCCCCAGGAGAATGGCACTTCTCAATGGGTGCCTGGTCGAAAAAAATAGATTCATGATTTTTCCTCTTCTTTCTTAGAAAATTGATTTAAAAAACCTTTAAAAGCATCCATTAGGATACTTTCTGCTTCCTCGTTACTTAAATGACAATGATTCGTTGCCACCAATGAGGCGATTCCATGGGTTAAAAGCCAAATATCCACATAAAGCTTCTTTGAATTTTCCTCATTTAAATGAGTCATTGCTGCGATTAGCGCAATCACTTCATGATTCTCTTCTCCTGAAATCATATCCATAGCGCTATCAACATGAATGGCATCTGACACAAAAAAGCACTTCATTGAAATGAAGTGCTCAGACCGTTGACAAAATGCCATTAGAAAGCATGTTCTAATGGCATTTTGTTCGAATTCCGGTGACTTTATCGACAGTCTGAAACAAACTCTTTCGAGGTTTTCAGTGTTATTCAATTAGTATGAAATATTCCATTTCCAGCTCTTTAGCTTTAGGAATATGCACCTGCAAAATCCCATTTTCAAAACTCGCTGTGATGTCACCTTCAGCCACATTCGGAAAATATATTTGTCTTTCCACGGAACTGAATGACCGTTCTCTATGAATATACCGCTCATCTTCATCATATTCTTCATCTTCTTTTAATGCCGATATGGCCAATATATTATAGTTGAAATTGATTTGAATATCTTCTTTATTGTAACCGGGAAATTCGGCATCAACAATATATTCATCATCTTTTTCCTTTACATCAAGTTTAAAATTTTCGGTTGTGGGACTTGGAACGGGTGACTGAGCCTCATCAAGATAATCGTCAACCATACTGTTCAAATCTACCATATTGTCTCTTCTCGGCAGTGCTTTGTGCTTCTTATTGGGTGTTAAGTTAGCCATAAAAAACGCCTCCTCTAAAATATTTTTATTAGCACTTCATGTTTTATGCATGCTAATTGTATTTTAATTTTTACCCTTTTTAAAAACAATCAAACATCTTTTTTAAAAAAAGAGTATTGTGTCTGAGTATCGCTTCAGGAAATGTTTGTCAAATTACTTTGAGTTTTTAGTTTGAAGAATCAAGAAAGGTTACACCAATCTTAGATCTGCCTGAAATAAAAATAGTTATATAGATTTAACTATATTATTGTATTTATGGGTATTAATATCATATAATCGGTGAAGGAGGATTTTCAATGTCGAAATATGAAACCGCTGCATACAAAGCACTTGAAAAAGATGGTAAGTTTGAAATACGGTCCTATGAAAGTTATTATACTGCTGCAACTAACGAGTCTAATATAAAAGAGGCAAGTGGATTTAATAAGATTTTTGATTATATCAGTGGAAACAATTCCAATAAAAAAAGATATCCATGACAACGCCAGTGATTAATGAGCTAAAGCCTGGAGGCGTCACAACTGAGTTTGTTATGCCCAGTAAATACACCAAAGACCCACCCCCGGAACCAGACAATCCCGAGATCAAAATAAAGAGAATTAAAAAAAAGACCTGTGCATCCGTTGCTTTTACAGGTTTGGTTAATGATAGTAAAATTCAAGAATATCAAATGAAGTTGAAAAAATGGTTGCAAGCTAAGAATATCAGAACGCTTAGCAGCTTTCGATTAGCACGATATAATCCACCCTATGTTCCGCCTCCTTTCAGACGAAATGAAATATTGATCGATGTGGATAATAGTTGATGCATCGGTGAGCCATGCCATTATAGGCGACGGTGATTTTGAAATAAAATATGACTATGAAAGAAGGTACTTAATGAAAGCACGAAAAGTGATCCAGGTTGTACAGGGGATTAATGCAGTTGATGGTGCTGGTGTCCATTTAAGACGCGTTTTATCTCACCCGACGGTTGAAGATTTCGATCCGTTTTTAATGTTGGATTCCTTTGATTCTGAAAATCCGGAAGACTACATCAAAGGCTTTCCCATGCACCCCCACCGTGGGATTGAAACCGTAACCTACCTGATAGAAGGCCGCATCGAACATCAGGACAGTTTGGGAAACAAAGGATCCATCGAATCAGGATGTTCTCAGTGGATGACAGGAGGCAGCGGGATTTTGCATCAGGAAATGCCCCAGGCTTCAAAAAGAATGCTGGGTTTTCAATTATGGCTTAATCTGCCGAAGTCGGAAAAAATGACAGAGCCTAAATATTTTGAAATTCGAAAAGAAAATATTCCTATTTTCAAAGGCAGTGGTTTTACTGTCGGTGTTTTATCCGGGGCCTATGAAGGGACCACCGGTGTGAAACCCCATCACATTCAGGCAATGATATTAGATGTCATGGTCGAAGCCGGTAAAAAAGTTAAGATTCCCACACCCAGAGGAGAAACAGTGTTTGTATTTTTAATGGAAGGGGAAGGCCAAGTCGATGAGACGATTTATCAGGAAAAGTCAGCCCTTCTTTTTAGTGATGGCGATTTTGCTGAGCTTAAGGCAACTGAGAAATCCGTGCATCTGATTCTTTTTTCTGCGCTGCCGGTTAAAGAACCCGTGGCCTGGGGCGGACCCATTGTTATGAATACCGAGGAAGAATTAATACAAGCCTTTACCGATTTGAAAAACGGCACCTTCATTAAAGAAGAACCATTGATTTAAATAATTCCCAAATAAATATCAGAAGGAGAATGTTATGAAAGTTATTGCAATTAACGGAAGTCCGAGAAAAGATGGAAATACTGCCATTTTACTGGGAAAAGCACTTGTGGGTGCCATTTCCAAAAAAGCGGAAATAGAAATGATCCATTTGTACGATTTGAATTATAAAGGGTGTATCAGCTGTTTTGCCTGTAAAAAATTAGGCGGGAAGAGCTACGGAAAATGTGCAGTCAACGATGATTTATTTGAGGTATTTAAGAAAATCGAAAGTGCGGATGCTCTTATTCTAGGTTCGCCGATTTATTTAGGCGAGGTAACCGGAGAGATGCGAAGTTTTCTTGAACGCCTGATTTTTCAATATCTTGTCTATGACAAAGAACGATCCGTGCTTGTTCCAAAAAAAATTAAAACAGGCTTTATTTTTACCATGGGTGCTCCCGAACGGGTTATAAAAGAACTGGGTTATGAAAAAAAATTCAAAGGCTATGAAGCTATTCTGAAACGTTTCTTTGGGAGTTCAAAATC
>NZ_DATCHP010000067.1:0-3233 GCF_036508315.1 Acetobacterium sp.
ATCTGGGTTATTTTAAAGCAAAGAAGATGTTTTTTACTATCAATCATAAAGAGGCAGAAGAAGACATCAAGTACATCCTTCAGACCTTTTTTCCTCAAGCTGATGATTTCCAAAACTTGAAGATTTCCAATCCAACTAGGTTGACCCAACAGGCACAAATACTCCACTTACTTGATTACCGTGATTGTACCGTTGAAATAAGAAAAATCCTTGAAGAGAAAGCCCTTAATCTTGTAAGTATCCATACTAAACCGGTTTATGTCTTTAAAGAACTACTGCATTATTTGGAAAAACACAGAATTGTTGTTCCCGTTTATAGCTTTATGCAGGACATTGTCGGGCAAGCCATTACTGCTGAAAGGGAACGTCTTGAATCGGCAGTTATAAAAAATATCTCAATGAAAGACCAACAAAATATGAACAATCTTCTATGTGCTGACGAGTACCTGCATGCGCTTACACTTTTAAAAAAGGAGCCTAAGGATTTCAGTCATAAGGAAATTGTTCAGGAAGTCAGCAGACGGGAATCCCTAACAGATGTCTACGAGTTTGCACGGAAACTTATTCCAATGCTTGGAATTTCAAACGAGAACATAAAATACTACGCTTCTCTTGTTGATTACTATACGGTCTATAAGCTCAAAAGAATGAGACGTGAAACCACATATGTATATCTAATCTGTTTTATATTCAATCGATTTCAGAAAATTAACGACAATCTGGTGAATACTTTCATTTACTACGTTAATAAATACACTGATGAAGCAGAACGTAAAGCTCGAGAGAAAGTTTATGAATACAAGATTGAAGGAAATAAGCATCTGAAAGATGTCGGGAAAATTTTAGGATTGTTTGTTGACGAAACTATACCTGAAGATATTGAGTTTCAGAAAGTAAAGGAAATCGCGTTTGCTATTCTAGAAAAAGAAAAGTTTTCTTTTCTGTCCAGTTTCATTTCAAACGCAAGCGTTGATGATACCGAATATGAGTGGGACCATTACATAAACCTAGCAAGGAAATTCAAAATCAACTTAAGGTACCTCTTTTTGAATATCGATTTTAAGAGCCAAAAACCCAATGATCCTCTCCTAAAAGCTGTTATTTTCCTCAAGAAAGCATTTCGAGAGGGTAAAAGTCTAACTCAGTTTAAGACTAATGCTTTTCCGCACGAATTTATTCCAACAAAGCTCAAACGCTATCTTTATGATACCCATCAGACGAAAGTTGGAAAAAAGTCTATGATGATAAAGGAACTGAATGTCACTAAATATGAGTTTTTGATATATCGTCTCTTGAAGTTCAAACTCGAATCAGGCGATGTATTTGTAAAAGAAAGTGTACGGTTTAGGAGCTTTGAAGAAGATCTTATTGATAATGAAAAATGGAATGATAAGGATAACATCATAAAAAATCTTGATCTCCCCTATTTACACAAATCGATCGACGACATTCTCATTGCCTTCGAGGAAGCTGTTGAAAATTCACTGAATACCGTTAACAATAGGATTAAAGAGAAAAAGAATCAGGATGTTAAGATCACCGGAAAAGGGGATAAGATCAAATGGAGCATTCCTTATAAAAAAATTGAAGAGTCGGCAAACAATCCGATCTATGAACAATTTCTCCCAATAGGGATTGTGGAGTTAATTAATTTTGTTGATGAACAATGTGGATTTATTCCGTCGTTTACCCATCTTCTTGATAAGTACTCAAAAAGCGAGGCAGATAACCAGAGAATAGTTGCCTGTATTGTTGCATGCGGGACGAATATCGGTCTTTTCAAAATGGCTGAGAGTTCAGATATAAGCTATCAGGAACTGGTTGGCACTACAAACAACTTTATACGGCTCGAAACCCTCAAGGATGCCAATGATAAAATCAGTAATGTTATGGCCAAACTTCCTATTTTCAAGTATTACAATATTGCTGAAGAAATTATCCATTCAAGCAGTGATGGTCAGAAATATGAGACACAATTCGATACGATTAATTCGAGGTATTCTCCGAAATACTTTGGCTTAAATAAAGGTATCTCTGCATGTACGCTTGTGGCTAACCATGTCCCGATCAATGCAAAGATTATCGGTGCCAATGAGCATGAGAGTCACTACGTTTTTGACTTACTCTTTAACAATACCTCTGATATCAAATCCAAAATCCATTCAACAGATTCATACGGAACGAATGAAGTGAATTTCGCGATTTTGCATATATTTGGATACATGTTCGCACCGCGATACAAGAATCTATCTAGCAGGGCCAAGTCGATTTATAGCTTCAGCAGCCAAAGTGAATACCAAAACTGCCTTTTGAAGCCAATTCGAAAAATAAATACCAGGCTTATTAAAGAAGAATGGGAGAATATTCAAAAGATCATAGTTTCGCTTGCTTTAAAATCAACAACGCAAAGCACCATTATTGGAAAATTAAGTTCTTATGAAAGAAAAAACAGAACAAAAAAAGCTCTATGGGAGTTCGATAATATCATTAAGACTCTCTATATTCTCAATTATGTAGACTCCCCATACTTGAGGCAAAATGTTCAAAAGGCAATAAACCGAGGAGAGTCACACCACAAACTCAAAAAAGCAATATTTTACGCTAACTTTGGCAAATTCCGGGTCAAGACCGAGCTAGAGCAACAGATATGGAGCGAGTGTACAAGGCTGATTGCCAATAGCATCATTTTTTATAACGCTTTTATCCTTTCCAAATTGCTCGAACATATGGAAGCAATAGAAAGCCATGAAAAGGCGAGCATTATTAAGAAACTATCTCCGGTAGCATGGAGGCATATCAATCTTTACGGAAAGTATGAGTTTCATAGCAGAGATCGCTCATTCAATGTTTCAGAGATTGTGAGTTCTTTGTTAGAAAAGGTTCGATTTCAGCTAAAAGATGACGAAATCAATGATCATCGGATACAATAACGACATTTTTATAAAATTCATTGCTTATTTTACTTTTTCGGGCGTTGGGCAAGAATACCCAAAATCCTGATTTTTTGCGGTTGAAAACAAGGGGTACAGAGTCGATTCAAATTTTGGTACCATCTACTTTGCACCTGGTGACAGCTTCGCTGGTACTAGGCCAAATAGGCGAGCGGCGGTATAGGGACCTTCTTTAATTTTTACTTCTATGTAGGGTTTGTATGGATCAAGTTTACTCGGTCTTGGCGGACGTTTTTGTGGTTCTGGGGAGGTTTTCTTGTTAATATATTTCCTCACAGTTTC